>CAJTXU010000014.1 GCA_910584125.1 uncultured Muribaculaceae bacterium
TAAATTATTTGTAATTTTGCGATATTTGGAACAGGAAAGCTGCTCAAATGATTTCAGACTTCAGCGTATTTTTGATATCAGGCGTGACGCTTTCTTTTTCAAGAAAGAGAAAGACAAGCTGATGTTGATACAATGACGTCAGCGATTGATACAGAAACAAATAACATCAATACAATAACAGCGTATGAAAACAAAACTACTGTTGAAAATCTTCAGTGTGCTGTTTGCATTCACCTGCCTGAGTGCAAGCGCGACTACGGACGTCTGGACGTTCGACAAGGCTGAACCGACCGGGAGCGGTTGGGTAAATTCCAGCAACTATGCTACTTATCTGCCGGACGGATGGTATGCTCCGAGTAGCGGCTGGGCTTTCCAGATAGTAAAAGACGGGGATACGCAGGTGCTTAAATCAGGTGTCGGTGTAGACTGGATGGGCGACAGATATCAGCCTCTCTATGCGCATGGCGGATCCGTCACGTTTAAGATGAAGAAGGCGAACGATGTCACGGCCACGGAGCTCTACATATGGAAAGCTGATAAGAACGGCGATTCCTTCACCCTTGGAGAGAAAATCGTGAACGAGACCCTCACTCTTGGTCAGGACGAATGGACGGAAAGTACCTTCACCCTTCCGGAGGATGGCTACTATGCGTTCTCAGTGGTCACCCAAACAATGATTCTCAGTGTCTCCAACACCTACGAGGGAGCGGCTGTGACATATACGGTTTCCGGAACTGTGGTTGACGAGGCCGGCGCGCCTGTCGCAGATGCCAATGTCGCTGTGGGCAGCGCAGGCGCGGTTACGGACGCCGAAGGCAAGTACACCATCCCCGGTCTCGCTGACGGAACCTACGACCTCGTTGCCTCCAAGTCCGGTTACGAGAATGCTACCGCTTCGGTGACTGTAAGCGGCGCCGATGTCACTGTCGATCCCATCACTCTTTCCGCAGTGAAATGGTATCTCGGCGGATATGTGCAGAATTCCAATTATCAACATGTCCCCGGGGTGGCAATGCAGCTCTATTTCGGAGATGAACTTGTCGGCGAAACCACAAGCGATTCCGAAGGTAACTACAGGATTGCCATTCCCGCCGAGGAGAAGACTTATACACTTAAGATGCAGGCCGAATATTACAAGGACTATACCAGCACTGTCAGCGTGCGCGAGAGCTATCTCAATGCCGATAAGGTGCGTATTTTCAATCCTTATATCGAGGCCAAGCTCGTGTCGTTCAATCTTACGGTGAAGGATACCTGGAATCAGGCGGTCAACGGTGCCGAAGTAATAATCGACGGAGAGAATCTTGCTAACGTCAAGGTCTACGAATCAGGCAACACCGGCGTC
This sequence comes from uncultured Muribaculaceae bacterium, assembly GCA_910584125.1. GTDB lineage: Bacteria > Bacteroidota > Bacteroidia > Bacteroidales > Muribaculaceae > Lepagella. Next base: position 1,346 of record CAJTXU010000014.1, read on the forward strand.
TACGTGCTGCGCAACAAGCGCGCCGGCGATCTGAAAGACAATGAGTACACCTGGACCGTAACAGCCGACGGATATGACGTGGCTACCGGGACAGTCGTCTTCAACGGCAATGACGTGAACCGTTCCGTCACACTTATCCCGACGGGTATGACCGTAATCTCCGGAACAGTCACCGACACCGAGGGCAAAGCTATTTCCGGCGCGCATGTATCGCTCACAATCGGCGCGGCAACCGTTCCGGCGGCCAACATCGACACCAACGCCGAAGGTTTCTACTCGTTCGCCCGCAACGACCTCAAGGGCTCCGCGACCATTGAAGTGGAGACAGACTATTACGGATCCGAGACAAAACAGGTCACAGAGATCACGCCAAATGCGAACAATGTGTGCAATTTCACTCTGACTGAACTTGTCTACACCTACACCGCGACCGTCAAGAACAAAGGCGGCGACTTCCTCGCCGACGCAATCGTAGTCTTCGACGGCACTGCCCTGACCGGCGAGAACGGCGTCTTCAGCACATCGATGAAGGCCAAGGATGCCGCCGACCGCGAGATTCCGGTCGAAATCACATGCGAGGGATACCAGACGCAGACATTCAATGTAACGCTCAACCGCGACATCAACGAGACCTATGTGCTTGCCGCGGCTGAGGTCGCCGTCACGGAAGTCGTTCTTGATGTCAAGAACAGCGAGGCTGTCGGTGTAGAGGGCGCGAATGTAAGAATTTTCTCCGATGATTATGAAGCGGAAGTCGAGGACTGGGAACAGGGCGCATATTATGCAGCAATTCCCACCGAGGCCAACATGGGCAAGACCTTCACGGTCGAAATCACCTCAAATGACTACAAGGACTATACCACCACATTCGAACTCGGTGATTCGGAAGTGTATCTCGAGATAACACTCGAGAAGAAGGATGGCGACGGAGTTGAGGGCATCCTCGACAATATCGATGGCGATACCGTGATATTCACCGTCGACGGTCTCCGCGTCGAGGTCAAGGAGGGCAACCGTCTGCCTGCCGGCCTCTACATAGTGAACGGCAAGAAGCTCGTTGTACGATAAACATACAACCCATTGACTAAAAGACATGCATATCCTCTATAGGAATGAGGTGGATATGCATGTCTTTTCGGTCACGATGACAGACAAAACAGATAACATACATACAGATCGAATCAAACCAAAGACAAGGCTAACCTTGAATTTAACTAACTATATGAGACTAAAAAACATTTTGATTTCAGCGGGGGCCGCAGTGGCGGCCGGATTCGCGGCATACGCCACAATGGGCGTGCCCGGATTCATTCCGCAGCAGAGTCCGCAGCGTGCCGGAGAGGCCGATGCGGATGAGACTGTGACATTCTACGGCGCCATAGAAAGCAGCGATTCCTGGGGACAGTCCAGGAAAGTGGGCATCTATTCGTTCGACAACAGCAGCGATCCCTCCTGCAAGGAGGAAGGCATGATACGCGATGTGCGTCTGGTGACGGGCGGCGGTGCGTATGCCGAGGGAATGTTCTATTATATAAACGGAGTCGAGACTGCCTATAAGGATAAGATACAGAATACGTTCAACACCATCGACACCGAGACGTGGCAGAGCGTGAACATGTCGGGACATACGGCCCCGACGCTGACAGACGCATACTGTATGGCATACGACTATACGACGTCGACCATGTATGCGTTCTCGAGGACCTTTGACGAGAGCGGCGCGGCCGACAGACGCTATGCGTTGCGTAAGGTCAACCTCGAGAGCGGAGAGTTCACGCACGTGGCCTATATTGACGGCGATCATTTCGTGCCGGCCATGGCTTTTGACCAGAACGGACAGCTTTACGGTATGGAGCGCCTCGACAATGAGCGCAACGCCCGTCTGCTCAAGATCGACAAGCAGACCGGCGCGACGCAGGTTGTCGGCACCGACATGGGTTTCATTTCGGGAAGCGACTATGCGGGCGCGGTCATCGACTACCGCGACGGAAGCATGTATGTGGCGTCCGTGTCGTTCATTGTCAATCCGGACATGAGCCGCACATACAGCTCGCATCTGTATAAGGTGGATGTCAACACCGGATCGGCGACCTCGATCAAGAGGTTCGAGGGCAACGAGGTGTTGTCCTGTCTTTTCATAAAGGACAGCCATCCTCAGGCTCCGGCAGGCGTAACCGACCTCGGGTTCTCGTATAACAACGACACCCGCGGCCGCGTGACGTTCACCATCCCGACCGAGTGCTATAACCGCACTCCGCTCACAGGTACTGTCAAGGCCGAGATCTACGTCAACGGCACACTTTCGCAGACCATCGAGGGCAAGAACGCTGGCGACGCGGTGCAGAGCAACATCATCCGTCTTGAGGAAGACCGTATGAATCCGGTCAAGGTGTATTGCTATGACAGCGAGGGACGCCGCAGTGTCGCAGCCTATACCGACGTATGGGGCGGCAAGGATGTTCCCGCCGCGCCCGGCGACATCAACGTGACTACTCCGTCCGACGGCGCCTCCGCCACCATCACCTGGACGGCTCCGACCGTAACGGCCAACGGAGGCCGCTGCGACCTGGAGAACATCACCTACAAGGTGGTGCGCCGCCCCGAGATGGTCACCGTGGCCCAGGGTCTGACCGATACACAGTTCACCGACGTCGTCGACCGCAAGATGGGCGTCACCCAGTATGAAGTCCGCGCCGAGAGCGCCAACGGCGAGGGCAACCCCGCCTACTCGCAGACGATGCCTATCGGACAGCCCCACCCGATCAGATACCGCGAGTCGTTCGATGACGCGATGGCGTTCCTTTCCTACACCACCATCAGCGTCAACGGCGTGGCTTCGCCCCAAGGAAACGCCTGGATGTATTATCCCCAGAACCGCTCGGCCATCTACTGGCTCGACTATGACGTGGCGGCGTCGGCCGACGCATGGCTCATAACGCCGACTCTCGCCCTGGAGCAGGACAAGGTATACCGTCTTGATTTCGACTCGCAGGGTTTCGCCAGCGAGACAACCTACCAGACCCTGACTGCATCGGTCGGTGACGCCGCCACGCAGGAGGGCATGAAGCGCGAGTTCTTCCGCATGGAAGGCGAGGTGGCCAAGACCCCGACGTCCTACCATGGATTCTTCGTCGCCGACCAGGGTGACAACCGTGTCGGATTGCATCTGCAGAACGCCGGACGCGACCATTGTCAGATCGACAACATCATCGTGAGCGAGTACGGCCCGTCGACGATCCCGGCCGCACCCGAGATCGTGACCACGGCCACCGTCGACCGTAAGTCGGTGATCACCGTCAAGGCTCCGACTTCCGATACGCGCGGACGTGACATAAGCAGCCTGACGGCCGTGACTCTCTATCGTATTGGCTCGACACGTGCCGTCAAGGTGATTGAGAATCCCGTCCCCGGCGAGAACGTCGTGCTTGAGGATGAAGAGGCAGTGTTCGGCCTCAACCACTACTATGTGACGGCAACTAACGCCGACGGCCAGGGTCTCGAGACCAATGTCGACGTCAATACCCGTGCGGCTATACCCGTGCCCGTCGAGAACGTGACGGCACGCACCGTCAACAGCAGCCGGGACGTGGAGCTCTCATGGAGTTACCCCGAGGGATATCCCGCGGCCGACGGTTCTGTGCTCGACCCCGAGGAGATAAGCTATGACATCTACCGTGCCGACGGAGTCGGCCGCGTGCCCGTGGCGCAGGACGTCCGTGACACCAAGTATACGCATACGTCCGTAATGGAACTCTTCCCCGGTGCGAAACAGGCCAGAGTGACATACTATATCGTGCCTGTCACCAGCGGAGGCCAGGCGGCTGAGAAAGGCGTGGCCGTTTCGGTAGGCGACGCGTATGACCTCCCCATCGCCGAATCCAACTTCTACGAGATGCAGACATCGCCATGGATCTCGACGCCCGTAACGGCATGGCAGCCCGGCGAGAGCGGCTATATAGGCAACACTCGCATCGCTCCCTATGTAGGCTATACCATGATGCGGACAGGTTCCGACGGCACATGGCTCAGCCCCCGTATCAACCTCACATCGCGTCACAATCCGGTCATGACATTCATGCTCTATTGCGGTCCGCAGGCAGACGGCTGCCGTGTAGAGGTCGGTGTGGTGCGCGAGATCGACGGCGTCGAGGCGGATGTCGAGATGCTGCCCCAGACTTATCAGTGCTCAGCTGACGAATACGGCTGGCAGATGATGACTGTAGACCTCTCCGCTTTTGCCGACTGCGACAGGGCGTCGCTCGTGTTCAGGGCTTTCCATTACGGTGATTTCCCCGTGCTTGTAGACGACATCCGCATCGACGGAACGAAACTCGCATACGATCCGCGTGTGGCATCGCTCGAGGGTCCCTCCAACTGTGTCCGTGGCCGCGAAAACATATACGTGGCCAATCTGCGCAACAACGGCATCAACGACATGACCGACGTCAAGGTGACATTCTATGCGGGCGAGACAGAGGTCTCGAGCCAGACCGTCGACATCGCCGGCGAGGCCACAGTCCCCGTAGAGTTCACCTATGAGCCCGAGCTCAACGGAGCCGACAACGAGACTCTTGAGATCAAGGCTGTCCTGGAGGCCGAGGCCGACGGCGAGACGTTCGCGTCGGAGGTGGCCCGTCTGGTTAAACTCGTTGTGCCTAACGTGCCCTATGTCACCGACCTCGTCGGGGCTTACGATTTCAGGACCAGCAGCGTCAAGCTGACATGGAGCGAGGCCAAGCAGTATCCGCGTGCGTTCCCGGTCAAGGACGACTTCGAGAGCTATGCCGACTGGGCCATCGACAATATCGGCGACTGGAAGCTCGTCGATGCCGACGGCGGCACCACAATCGGCGGAATTCAGAACTCGCAGACCGGCGTCACGTATTCGTGGCCTAATGTGGGTCTGCCCCAGGCATACATCGTGTTCAACCCCGGCAAGGCTTACGTCACCGAACTGTGCAAGGCTTATTCGGGCGAGAAGTGCCTCGTGGCCTTCACATCCTCGGCTTCGAGCAACGACGACTGGCTGATATCTCCGCAGCTGCTCGGCGCCGAACAGACCATCTCGTTCCAGGCGCGTGTGCTCAACCCCTACTACGATAGCGAGAAGTATGAAGTGCTCTATTCAACCTCGGGCAACGACCCTGAGGACTTCGTCCTGCTGAAGAAGGTGACCGTCCGCTCGTCGGAATGGTCGCGCATGGAATACACCCTTCCCGACGGCGCGCGCTATTTCGCCATCCGCTGCACATCGGCCGGCCAGTTCGGCCTCATGCTCGACGACATAGAGTACATCCCGGCCCAGCCGACAGTGATGCTCTACGGCTATAAGCTCTACCGCAACGGTGAGGTGCTCAAAGACGAGATCGGCGAGACTGCATACAGCGACAGCGACGTCCATGACGGCGAGACGCACGAGTATCGTGTCAGCGCGGTCTATGACGACGGCGAGTCAATCCTCTCCGAGCCTGTATCGGTTGAGATCAAACCCGACGGCATCGCCGGCGTGAACGGCGACGGCGTCAGCGTCACGGCGCGCGAGTCGCGCATCGTGGTCGACGGAGCCGCATCGATGTCGGTAGCAGTCTGCGACGTTGAGGGAAGATTGCTCTTCCGCATCGTCTCGACAGGCCACGACGTGTTTGATGTATGCGGAGGCGTATATATCGTCACCGTAGGCAACAAGTCATACAAACTTCTTGTGAAATGAATATAAGAGAAAGCCTCGGCCGGGGCTTCGCAACCGCGGCAACGCTCACGCTCCTCTGCGCAGGGGCGTGGGCTGTGCCTGCGAAACCCGGCATACATGTATACACTCAGCCCGACGGCTCGACCGTCGAGGTCAGAATAATCGGCGACGAGCATTTCCATTGCTATGAGACGACCGACGGCCATCTGTTGCTTTCGGACGCCGCAGGCGCATTACGTTATGCCGTGGCCGACTCCGACGGGACTGTCAGGGCGGGCGACGTCAGGGCTTCCGATCCGGCAGTCCGTACCGCCGGCGAGAAGGCTTTCGCCGAAGGCATCGACCGTGACGCCGTGCGCTCCGCAATGGCCCGGATGCAGAGCCGCAACATCGGTTCCGCACGCCGGCGCGCTCCGCAGAGGATTCCCGGCGAACTCGTCACGTCCTATCCCACGCAGGGACAGCCTAAATCGATTGTGCTGCTCGTGGAGTTCCAGGATGTCAAGTTCTCGACTCCTGATGTCCACGAGGCATTCCGTAAGATGGTGAGTGAGCCCGGTTATTCCGAAAACGGAGGCACCGGAAGCGCCCTCGACTTTTTCCGCGATAACTCCAATGGGGCTTTCCAGCCCGATTTCGAGGTCTTCGGACCCGTCACGCTGCCATACAATGAGCCTCATTACGGACAATCGTCGGCCAATGCCTACGATGTGCAGGGCTGGATGATGGCTTACGACGGAGCCGTGGCCATGCGCGAGGCATACCCGGACCTCGACTTCTCGGAATATGACAATGACGGCGACGGATTCGTCGACAACATCTTCATATTCTATGCCGGCTACGGCGAGAACGAAGGCGCCCCCTCCTGGACCATCTGGCCCCATTCGGCCGAACTCTGGTCGATGTATAACCTCGACCTGACGTTCGATGGCGTCAAGATCGACAAATACGCCTGCTCGAACGAGCTTAAGGGCACTTCCGGCACCCTATTGACAGGCATCGGCACGTTCGTGCACGAATACAGCCATGTGCTCGGCCTCATGGACCATTACCCGACGCTGCTGTCAAACCGCGATGTCTCGCCCGGCGCCTGGGACGTGATGGATATGGGCTCATACAACAACGAGAGCCGCACGCCGCCGGCCTATAACTCTTTCGAGCGCTATTGTCTGGGATGGCTGAATCCACATCGCCTCTCGGGTCCCCAAAACGTCGTGCTCAATCCTATCCTCGATTCAAACGAGGCGGTGTCGATCCAGACCGACAAGGACGGGGAGTTCTTCCTGTTCGAGAACCGCCAGAACTCCGGCTGGGACGCGCATCTGCCCGGCCACGGCATGCTGGTGTGGCATGTGGACTATGACGCCGAGCTCTGGAACGCGAACCACATCAACAACGTGGCGGCCCATCAGAATTTCGACCTCGTCGAAGCCGACGGCATATACGGCACCGCCACACGCGCCGGCGACCCCTTCCCGGGCACAGGCAATGTGCATCGGTTCACCGCCGAATCCAATCCTCCGATGAAGACTTGGATCGGCATCGACCCCGATATGCCGGTGACCGACATCGCGGAGGTAGACGGCCTGATCACTTTCCGTGTCAAGGGTGGCGGAGACGCCCTTGAAATTCCTGTACTTTCCGAGGCGACCGACGTGACCCCCGTGTCGTTCACGGCCAACTGGCAGCTCGTGCCCGGACTGTCCATATATGAGGTGGATGTCTGCGAGGGCGGAGCGGAGACTCCGTTCATGACCCGTACGGTCCAGAACTCCACATCGCTTGCCGTCGACGGTCTCAAGCCTTCAACCCTATATTCCTATAAGGTGCGTTCGAGCGACGGCGAGAGGACATCGTATGATTCGGAAGCCATGTTCGTGACCACGCTGCCTCCGACACTCGACATGATCGCCCCCGAGACCCTCGACGCCACCAACATCAAGTCCGACGGATTCGAGGCCCGCTGGGCGCCTCTGGCCGAGGCCACCGGCTATCTGATCGACGTCTACACCAAGCGTGTCATCGACCCCGTGCGCGAGACTGCCGACTTCACCGACGGCATCGTCCTGCCCGAGGGATGGGAGACGACGGCCACCCGTCTCGGAGCCGTGAGCGGCTACTTCGGAGCCGCCCGCCCCTCGCTGCAGATGATGTACGACAACGAGCGCGTCGTCACAGCCGACTATCCCGGCGGCATCAACTCCTTCTCGTTCTGGTATCGCGCCAACTCGACCGACGACGAGTCCTCGCTCGCGATCGAGAACATGGTCAACGGTGTCTGGACCCCCGTGTATGAGATCAAGCCGCTCGTCAAGGAGGCCGGAGGCACCGTTGTGACACTCGGCGGCGAGGGCGCCACGGCGCTTCTTCCCGACGGCTCGCGCCAGCTGCGCCTCGTGTTCCACCGCGTCTCGGACGGCTCGGTATATGTCGACGACTTCACGCTCGACCACGATGCGTCGTTCGAACCCCTCTACGTCGGCGGACTGCACGCCTTCGACTGCGGCGACGTCCAGGTGCACGGCGTGACGGGTCTGCAGCCCCAGACCCGCTACTACTACACCGTGACGGCCTACGACGCCGACGGCACGCACAGCCTGCCGTCGGACGAGCGCGGCGTCACCACAGGTAATGTCGGCGCAATATCCGCAGCCGATACTGACGCCACGGCCTTCCGCATGATTCCCGGCGGAATCGAGATTGTGGCCTCTGAAGACGCCATGGTGATGCTGACCGACCTCTCGGGCCGGGTATGCCGCCGCGGAACCGTCAAGGCAGGAGTCACGACTGCCGTCAGGGCCGACAAGGGCGTCTACGTCCTTACGGTTGGAGGGCGCCGAAGCAAGGTCGTCATCCGCTGATTTGAGCATAATCCCGATAAGACGTCCCCGTCAACTGCCTGGACGTTATGTCAGTTAGAGCGCGTTGCCTGATATTTCAGGCAACGCGCTCCTATTCTTTAATCGGAACTGTTTTCAAGACCAATCCTTGAAGAAAAAAATTTTTTTTGTAAATATTTTGTATTTTCCGAAATTAGTATTACCTTTGTCACGGTTACCTATGTCAACGCGATTCCCGTGTTTTGTGGATTGACAGGTAGCTGAAGCAAGTTTTAATTGACATATTGGTATAAAGTGTTTATCATAATTGATTCCCGACTTTCGAGACCTTTCCCAGCTAAGAGAAGCGAAATCGCCAGAACCATGGATATGGTATAATCCGAGATAGAATCGGAGATTGACGTCCCGGTGGAATACTACAGCCTGCAGGGTGTCCGCATCGAAAATCCGGAGAAAGGCCGGATCGTGATAGTGCGCCAGGGTGGCTCGGCCCATAAGACCGTGATTCGCTGACCGCACGCAAATACGTGAGAATCTGATTAGAGCGGTTGCCCGGAATTCCCGGGCAGCCGCTCTCTGCGTTTTCGGGCCGAAGAATGTCAGCAATATAGCCCGTCCGTTTTGAATAGAGCGGTTTTTGTTGTAAATTTGCACTGCGTGTAAACTGATGATATGGACATACTTCGAAAGGAACTCAACGACATATATTCCGCCCAGCGTCTCGGGCTCGAGCTGCTTCCTTCGGCCGGTCTCACCGAGGTGAGGGAGATGGCGGCAGCTGTCGTGAAGGCGACCGACGCCTGTGCGGTCATAACCGATGCGTCGTGCGACCGGTGTTACATATATTCGGGACGATTCGGCGAGCTGATGGGCTTTTCCGATCGCACTCCTTCATGTGTGACGGCAGATTCAAGCGATGAGGACGTGATATACAACCGCATCCATCCCGAAGACCTCGTCGACAAGAGAATGCTCGAATATGAATATTTCAAGAGAGTCGGCGCCATGGATCCCGAAGGCAGGATGCACACCCGCGCCACGTGCTGCCTGAGGATGAAAGACCGCGCGGGCGCTTACAGATATATCGACAACAGTACCCGGGTGGCCCGGTTATCGCCCCGGGGCAAGATTTGGCTGATACTCTGCCTTTATGACCTTGCCCCCGAGCAGCATGGAGACGAAGGAATAACTCCGCGCATCGTCGACAGCGCGACCGGCGAGATCTCATCGCTCTCGTTCGAGGCCGGACGCCGGCACATCCTGACCGAAAGGGAAAAGCAGATAATGCGTCTCATCCAGCAGGGCCGCGCGAGCAAGCAGATAGCGGCTGCGCTCGGCATCAGCGTCAACACGGTCAACCGGCACCGGCAGAACATCATCTCCAAGCTGAGTGTCGGCAACAGCGTGGAGGCTATAACGGCAGCCAAAGCCATGCGGCTCCTGTAACCGGGAGGTGAAGCGGTTGCGTCATGGTTATTTTTGACTATTGACAGAGGCGTGTCATTACATTAACTTTGCGGAAAAAATCATGCAATGAATGTAAAAAGCACTCTTCTGACTATGGCGCTTGGCGGTGCGGCAATGGTATCGGCAGCCACCGCCAGACCTTTCTCCTGGGACGGGGCGACCGTCTATTTCGTGATAACCGACCGCTTTGCAAACGGCGATACCGCCAACGACGTCAACTACGGCCGCATCACCGACTATGGCAGCGAACGCCTGAATGCCGCGACATTCCATGGAGGCGACTTCAAGGGAATGCTCGCGAAGGCACGCGAGGGATACTTCACCGACCTCGGCGTCGATGTGGTGTGGATGACCGACGTTTACGAACAGATACATGGCTGGATGTCGGGCTCGGGCCCTGTCAATGACTTCCCGCATTATGGTTACCACGGCTATTATCCGCTTGACTACACGCAGATAGACAGGAACTACGGCACTGCCGACGAGTTTCGCGAACTTGTCGACACGTTGCATTCCCAAGGCATACGTGTCATGCTCGGCGCCAACCTCAACGACCCCGGTTATCCCACTCTGCTCGACGCCGTGCAATACGGGTTCGCCGATACCGGCCTCACCGCGCGGGAGGCCGCCCGGCATATCCCTGAATGGAATTTCGACGACTTTTTCGCCGGAAGGCTCGGCTGGAAAGGGTGGTATGACCGAGGATGGATACGTATGCCGGACGAAGACTGGGACGAAAGTGATCCTTTGGAGGCGACACTCTACGGGATGCCCGACTTCAAGGATGAAAGCGACACGCCGGTGAAGATTCCCGACTTCCTGAAGCGCAAGTGGAAAGGGGAGGGGAAGAGCAACGACGCGTGGGTCAATCCCTCCGCTCGCGGACTGCGCAAGGACCGCGACTGGTCGCCGATGCAATACGTCATCGCCTGGATATCGTCATGGGTCGAGGAATTCGGCATCGACGGCTTCCGCTGTGACATAGTCGAGAACGTCCGTCTCAATCGCTGGAAAGAGCTGAACGAAGCCTGCGACGCAGCACTCGGCCGCTGGAGGGAAGCACATCCCGACGACCCGGCCTCGAAATGGACCGACCGATTCTACATGACCGGCGACTACGACAACGCCTCGATCGACTACAAGCCGGAATATGCCGCCGCAGGATTCTCGAGTCTTGTCAACTTCCACTTCCCGAAGCATGGTGACCTGGACGGTATCGTCTACACCTGGCAGACTTATGCCGACAGTCTTGCCGCGCATTCAGGCTGGCATCCTTTCAGCTATCTCAACAACTCCTACCATCGCGACGCCGACATGGATAATATGGCCGACTGCGTCACGACACTTCTGCTCGCGCCGGGTGCGGTACAGCTCTTCTACGGCGACGAGACAGGCCGCAGACTGAGTGACGCAAGATATAACGTAGATAGCAACCAGGCCTTCCGTTCCGACATGAACTGGAATGACATTGACACCACACTGTTGGCCCATGTGTCGCGCCTTGGCCGCATGCGCCGCGACCATCCGGCCATAGCCCGGGGCCGTCAGACAATAATCGATAACCATACCGTCTTCCGTCAGGCAGGTGATGACAGGGTCGTCATTCATGTGAAAGCCGGGTCCGGACGCCCCATTGCTGTGGCTCCCTTCTTCCCCGACGGCACAGTCCTTACCGAACTTGTCACAGGCCGGAAGGCCACAGTCATCGACGGCGGCATTTCATTCCCGAGTTATCTGGACGGCATAGCAGTCTTATGCGAGTCGCAGGTTTTCAGTCCTTCAGAGTTGGTCGCAAGGTTTTTTGAAGAAGGATATACCAAAAAGAACTATGGATTCATAATGGAATGTGTGGCGGACGACTACATCGATCACAGTCCGGCAAACGCGAGAGGCAATGCCGACGCAGTCGCTATTCTGAAAACGGTGGCCGGTCAGTTTTCGGAGCTGAACGTCAAGATTCTCGACATATCAGGGTCGGGAGACATGGCATCCGCGCGAATACGGTTTCAAGGCATCCACACCGGCGAATGCATGGGAATCGCGCCCACAGGGAGGCATATAGAATTCGAGGCAATCGAGAACTTCAGAGTCTCCGACGGAAAGATTGTGGAGTCCTGGGGTTACTGGCCCGACACCGAAATAATGCGTCAAATGACAGAATAACCGATGCCAACGGCACTTCTCCTCAATTGTATAGTTTATTGTTCATGTCAGTCGGCCTGCGAAGCCGTAACCTGATTCTCCGAAGGCGTTGGTTGACAAATGAAAAAGCGTGGAGAATCTTACCGGTGCCTGTCTCTCCCACAGAGGCTTCTCGCATTGCCTACCACGAAAGACAAGCAACCGAGAAACCCACGCCGATGTGTATGACAATGCCCTGCCGTCACCGGCAGAACATATGGATACATACCCATAGGCATCTACGGCTGCGGCTTTCCTGTCGTGGTGAAATTTTGCGAGAATTCCTATGGGACAAGAACGCGCATCTGTAAACGCTCTTCCAAAATGAAGAACCCACCTCCGGCATTATTCGGCGTGGATTCTTCTACAAAATTATAAAATCATTTATTCAATTCAAGATACCATTAAACATTTTAAGCAATTTTAACGCATAACGATGTGCGTTTGTTCATAAGTGGCTTCGAACAATCAATGCGCATATAGAATGGATCTGGCCCCGGTGCGTGAAGTCCTGCAATTTATTTTGCCGGATTGCGGGAGTTTCGGAATAATTTGTTACCTTTGCAGGAACAAGCGCTTTGCCGCTTCTCGACATTTGATTCCTAACACCAGAAACGTATGAACAACGACCTGTCTAAGCTGCCGGTTCCGTCAGGACAAAATCCGATGCCGTCAGGCAATATTCCTGTGCCGTCCGGTCATAATCCGGGGGCGGTGCCTCCGCCGTTTGACCCTACCCTGTTGAAGGATGATCCGCGGGTTGCGTCCGGAAAGAAAAAGAGGGGGAACCGCCTCGCGGTGACGCTGTCCATCGTCGCCGGCACGCTCGTGGTCGGCGGTGGGATCGCTCTGGCGGTCTGGTGGCTCAACCGCGACTATAAGGTCACCCCTTCGGCTCTAACACTTGAATCGGAAGGGGGTGAGGTCCGTTTTCATGTCGAAGGACCCGGGGGCTGGGAAGTCCAGAGCACACCCAGATCGTGGGTATATCTCAGCAAGCAGGGAGACTATCTGGTCTGCTCGGCGTCGGAAAACAATGATTTCGAGCGTCGCGACACCATCCGGATCGGCAACGGCAGGAAGTCGTGCCGTGTCGTGCTGGTGCAGGAAAGCGGGGCGTTCGTTGCGACGCCCTCTGTACAGGACGTCCCGCCAGGAGGCGGGACGTTCAGATATGCCATCGGCGGCCAGGAAGGCTGGCGGATAGAACAAGGCCCCGAAGGGTGGGGCTCCGCTTTCAGAGAAGAGAACTATCTGGTGTGGACGGTCGACGAGAATCATGGTGACCGGCGCTCGGACTACGTCGTATTGCGCAACGGCAACAAGACACTGATGGTCGGCCTCAATCAGGAGGCGGCGTTGCGTGCCAGCCAGACGAGTCTCACCGCAGGCGGCAGCGAACACACCTCATACATCACAATCACCGGACCGCACGACTGGAGTTGCCGCTCGACCTCGTACTGGCTCGACGTCGAGCGAGAAGGCGACCGCATAAAGCTCGACTTCGACAAGAATGACGAAAGCGAGCGGCGCGAGTGCGAGGTGGTGGTCACCGGCGGCGGTCAGGAACTCCGCATCTCCGTGACGCAGAACAAGTACTCTTCCGGCGGCGGGTACTACTTCAATCCCTACTGGGGCTGGTGATCATCGGACTCTGTGCTATATCAGCGAGAGGAGGGCGGAGATGATGATGATCACGCCGAGAACCTTGAGGATCGTGGCCACGACGCCTCGGATGTTGAGCCACGCCGGTACGCGGTCGATCAGAAGCCAGCCTATTATGCACTGAACGGCGGCGCCTATCAATGATGATACTGTTATCATAAGTCGGAAAATTTCAATTTGTTACAAAAATCATAGGTTGATTATGTGGACGTCAGGTCTCATAGTCATAGGTTGATTATGTAGCCGGAGGCGTCGCATACGCTTTCGGTCGGGACCCTCGAATTGCGCAGCCTCAGTCGGCCGGACGAGGCTATCACCATGCGTCTGAACCCGAGCGGGTCGGGGAGTCCCGCGGCGTTGACGAGATGCACGTAATTGTCCTGGTCGGCATAGAGCACCCCGCCGTCGGTCTCGAAAACGCGTGTCGCGCCCGGCAATGTGTTGATGTCGCCCGTCTCGGAGTCGAAGGTGATGAACGTCCCCCCGGGTTTGCGGGCCCAGATGAACCTCGTCATCGCGTTGAGCGACACCTCGGCGTAGCGGCACGCGAAAATCTCCCGCTTCATCGGGATGCCGTAAAGGCCTTCGCATTCCCCGGCCCTGAACAGCAGTCCTCCCCACAGCGGGTCGGTCTCCACGCCGTCGTATTCGCATGGCACGACCTCGCGTGGATTGTCGTCGATGATCCAGGCTCCGTGCCTGTCGCAGATCGACACCTCCGCCACCAGGCAGCTGCCGGCGTCGACGATGCGGACGTTGTCGTAGACAGGGGGCACGGCGACGCACGGAGTCCCTGCGCCCTCGATCGTCACGCCCTGCCAGCCGTTGCGTTCCGCCACCGACGCGTGGCGCGTCCGGCTCAGCGCGTTCAGCGGATCGAACCGGGCGTCGCGGTCCACATCCATGCGGAAGGCGATCTCTTCGCGTATCTCGTCAATATTCATCGTAAAGCGTCATATAGTCCAACAGTTTGCGCAACACGAACGTCGAGACCCCGTAGGATGCGACAAGGTCCATCGTGCCCTCCGTGTCACCGTCGATTCGGCGGCGCGTATGCCGGTCGATAAGCTCGTTGTACAGCCGCAGGATGTTGCCCGGACCGCGTGAGATATATTCCATATTCAGGGCCACACGGTCTATGGCCCGGTGGAACGGTGAAGGGAGTTCTATCCTGATCAGGTCGGGGACAATCGCGCGTCTCGCGAGTTCGAGCGGATCGCTGTCATTCAGTTCATAGCTCTCCGGAATGTCGACGATGCCGAGCGGTAGGGGAGGCGTCTGTCGCAACGGGTCCTTCAGCAGCGCGAGCCAACGCCCTTCGGTGAGCTTGAGAAGCTCGGCCTCGGTCTTCTCCCCGCCCGCTTCATGACCGCGCACCGAAACGCATTCACCCGGCATGACGGCGTCAAGCGGGAGTCGGCGCCATTCGTCATAGACGGGGGTGTAGCAGACCGTCTGGTCGAGAAACCGACCGATTTCATCTTCATAGACGGCATGGCCGGCGCGGTCGCACCTCAGTATGATCTCCGAGGCGTCCTCGGCCGAGAACGACACGTCAAAAGAATATTTCCGTGACCTCGCGTCGAAACGGAGGCCACGAAAACATTTCTGATATATCGCCGAAGCTACGAAGTTATTTACCACCGTATTTCAGTCCTTCGCGGTCGAGTACTTCGCGGACATGCAGGATGTCGATGCCGTAGTTGGTGTTCTGCATCGTCTTGTCGCCCATCTCATGGACGGCATATACCAGGCCGTTGGGCAGACAGACGGGGCCGCCGCTGTTTCCGCCGTTGGTCGGGATGGTGTACTGCATCACGGTCACGCCTCGGTTCTCATACGGATCCTCGCGATAGGCGGCCACCTGGCCACCGCCGCTGAACGAGGCCGTAAGACCGTGCGGGTTGCCGAGGGTCGCGCAATAGTCGCCCTGCTTGGCATGTCGGTCGGCGAGATTGAAATAGGGCACTTCCTCGTCCTTGTCGAGATCGACGGTGAAGATAGTGATGTCGAGCGTCGGGTTGGTCCAGTCGACGCGCTTGATGCCGCGGCGCTTGGTGGTGTAGACCTTGGCGTCGTCGGGATCGTCGCTGTAGAGCCATACGACTCCGTTGGCGTCGGCGAGGACATGGTTGTTGGTGACGGCGAGGCCCTGGTCGTTGATGAAGAAACCGGTGCCTATGCCGCCGGGCACCTCGATGAGGAAGGTGCGCTGCTTCATGTAGAGGGCCAGGTCGGGAATCTCCGTCACGGATTTGTCTTTCTTGACCAGCGCGAGGTAGTTGTCGAGCGAGTCGGTGACGAATTCCGGGCTCCAGACATCCATGCGGTATTGGTCGATGATCTGCGTGTTGAGGCAGACGTCGTCCTTTTCGGGGCGTATGACATATCTGTGGACCTCGGAGTCGACGTCCTCGATTTCCTCGCCGTCCTGATCCTGGACGAGGATGACCTCCTCGCCGATGCAGTTGTTGCGCACAAACTGCTCGGCCTGCTTGGAGCCGTCCTTGATGCCGAGCATCTTGACGCGCAGTCCGGTGGTCATGATGAGGGTGTTGCCCTCCACGTCCTCCACTATGTAATTCTCGCCTTCGCCGCCTCCGCCACACGAATTGAGCGCTGCAGTGGCCGCGGCTATGGCGGCCGCGGCCAACAGAATGAGAGTTGCTTTTTTCATTTTCAATGAGTTGTCATGAAACATATTTGATTCTGGCCGGGCGCGTGATCTCCCACGATCTGCCGTTCTTGACCACCTCGCCGCGCTGCACGGTGACGACACGCGTGGCGGTGTCGGCCTTCTCGCTTTCGGGCACGACCTCGGCCACTCCGTCGAGAAGCTCCGAGGCGCGGGCTATCAGTTCCTTGACCTGCATGCCGTCGAGAGGCGCGATCTCGAAACATCCCGATTCGTCGGTGATGTAGAACTTGTAGAAGAAGACCGCCTCGGGGTCCGACTGCAGGATCTCGGCGCGCGCGTCGGCGTCCTTGAGACGCTTGAAGGCGGCGCCGACGGGTGCCTGGGCATATCTCACCTCGCCCTCGGGCTGAGGCGGCTCGGGCTTCGGTTTGGGTCCAGGCTCTGGATCGGGCTTAGGACCGGGTTGCGGCTCGGGTCTTTTAGGCTCGTCGGGTCGATTGCCACCTCCGGTGTTTCCGCCCATGATGGTCCCCCCGGCATTCATACCCGACAGGAAATTGTCGAGCATACGCGCCACTGTCTCGCGGCGCATCTCGGCGGTGACCATCTCGGGCGCGAATGCGTTCAGCACCTCCACGGTGGCCATATAGAGATCGTTGAGCGCCTTTGTCTGTCGTTCGTTCATGGCGTTCTGATTATTCTGATTTGACGATAAGTTTGTTGATCACCTTCAGGTCGTAGCCCTCGCGGCTCAGTTTGCCGGGAGTCTCCACGGTGATGTTGCTGCCGCGCACCACCGCCAGACCGTCGCAGAACTTCTGGAGCTTCGTGACCTGGCCCATCAGATTGGCGGCCTTGGGATTGATGGTGTAGGTGGCCGTTCCCTTCTCGAGGTTGGCCTTGACCATGAACAGCTCGCCTGAATTCTGCTCCTTGAGGATCTGGAGCGGAATCGTGAGGGTGCCGTCGCCGCCGATGTTGAGCGTGTCGACATAGTAGGTCTCCTCGTCGCTGTCAGTAGCTTTGCGCAGCTGTGGGCCGGTGCTCTGGCGTCCCGTGTTGTGCGTGCCCGAAACCGTGCGGCCTCCGGCGGTAAGGTCCTTGACCGCCGATTCAAGCGAGGATACCTTGGTTTTCAGTCTGTCGTTTTCAGTACGCAGCGAGGCAAGCGTCCCCTCCATATCCTTCAGACGGGCGTCGAACGCTGATGAGCCGCCGTTTACGGAGGCTGCGACCCGGGCCTGGTCGTCCTTGAATTTATGCAGGGCCTTGCTGTGGTTTTCGAGACGCTTGTAGACTGTGTAGAACACGTATGCCATTCCGGCGGTCAGCACGATGAGCCAGATGAGGGCCAGATACCAGAGGGCGGAAGCCGTCTCTTTTTTCTCGGCCTTCTCCTCTCCCTGTTCCTCGTCGGTGGCTGCCGTCGTGGTGTCGGCTTCGGAGCCCGCGTCATCTACAGCAACGACTTTCTCTTTCGGCAGGGTGTCGTCGGGCAGGGGGGCGACGGCGTTCGCGTCCGTCTTGGCGGTATCGCCTTTGGCATGGTTGGCCATCCATGCGGGGTCGGTGTCCTTGTTCTTGTCGGCCGGAGCCGCCGGCATGGGCATTGCCCATGCCGAGGCCACGGCGACGATGAGAATCTTTATGATGTTGTTCATAAACGTCTTTTTTATTTGGAGATTTCGATTCCGAGCTGGAACAGACCGTCCTTCAGCGGCCAGAAGAAGAGGCTCTCGGCCACCTTGGTCTTGTCGGCGTCTGCCTTGTGCTTGCGGGTGTAGATCTGCTGATAGGCGCCGAAACTGTTGGAGAAGATTTTCTTGAGCTCGGCGGCGCTGGGGATTGCGTTCACGGCCTCGTCGAGACCCATGTTCGAGAGTATGCCTCTCACGCGGTCGTCGTTGACAAGCATGTCGGCAATACGGTCGTAGACGGCGAGCACCTTCTCTTTCTGCGTGTTGTCGCGGATGTCGGCGGTCGTGACGCGTGTCTCGCCTCCGATCTCGTCCTCGACGCCATAGCAGAGCCCGCGTTCCGGCTTGAGGATATCGACCTGCAGGGCGGTCGCGTTGCTGATGATCACGGCGCCCTCGGCCGTGACCTTCTTAGGCTCGTCGGCGAAGATTATATCCAGATTCGAGCTGTTGTCGCGGGGATGCTCGTTGGCGCTGTCGACGATGGCGTTGGCGAGCTGGGCGAGCTGGCTCTCGTCGCCCAGCATACGCAGGTAGGTGCTTCCCATTCCGGTGAAGGTCAGGGTGCATACCGGCTTCAGTTCGAACGACTCCACGAGATGGGCCATGTAGTATACGAGCGCCGAGAAGTGCATGATCGGCAGCAGGGCCAGTTTCGAGCCTTTCACCGCGCGGGTGAACTTATAATCCTTGTCGTTCTTGAAGAGATAGTTGATTATGTCGCTCGATTTGTGCGAGTTCTCCTTAACCTTGCGGTAGTTGTCCTTCTGCAGGTCGGAGAGTGCGGCGTAGTACGCGCTCTTCTCATATGTGCGGATATATCCGTTGTTGCCTCCCACGAGCAGCGGGCTGCAGCCGTCGCCCCAGATGTCGTTGGCGGCGAAGAGAACGGAGAGGGTGAGTTTCTCGCCTCCCGTCACGGGGTCGTGATAGAGGATGTCGGTCGAGCCGCCGCCGATGTCCATGTTGAGATAGACGTCGGCCAGGCCCTGCCTGCGGCTGAACGAATAGTAGGGGGCGATGCTCTCGAGCTGGAAGTTGATATGGTCGCGGCGCAGACCGATGTTGTCCGCGGCGGCATACCATGCGTCCTTGAAATCCCTCTCGACCATGCCGCTCATGGCCTGCGGATATGTCACGACGACGTTGATGTCGCGGCCGCCGTTGTTGAGCAGCGACTTGTTGCGCATCAGCCACAGCAGCTCCTCGAAGAAGACCTCGATGCGGTCGTGCGCGCGGTTGTCGGTGTAGTCCCACTTGAGCTCGGTCTTGTAGCGGTTCTTGCCGATGCCCTCGGTGAGCTCCTTGGAGTAGTTGAAGCCGATGTTCAGGGCCCCGAACATGCGCGGCGTCACATGGGCGAGGTTGTCGACCTCGCATATCGCCGTCCGCATCGGGAAGTCGGACTCCTTAAGCTCGGGAGTCAGGAACTCGCGGGCCGCGGCGTCCTTCATCACCTCGAACAGACCGAAACCATAGTCGGTCAGATGTCTGCCGTCCTTGACGTCATGGTCGTTGAGATATACCATCTGCACCTCGTCGTCGGCTCCGCCGTTCATGCCTATGCTGAAAGTCCGGATATTGTTCCCGGCCGACGAAGAGTAGGCGATCTGGGTGTTGGTCGTGCCGAAGTCGACGCCGAACGTGAACGACCTGCCAGGGTTCTGGCTGTCGATTTTCCGCATGGCGGGCAGAACGACACCTGTGCCTGTGCGTCCCGACGCCGTGACCTCGATCTCGATGACGTCGAACACCTTGGTTATGTCGTAGTGTTTCGAGCTGTAGGTCTCATGCTCGTTCTTCTGCGTGCGCTCGTCGACCTCATACTCTCCGACGCCGGCGTTGTCCTTGAGCTGGAACGCTTCGGAGGGCTTGGCGCTGTCGAGGAACGAGAGCCGGAGATTGCTGGTGGTATGCACGGCCATCACTTTGTAATGATGGTCGGGGGCGTTGGTCTCCACGAAGAAGGGGAATATGCCGAGGTTGAAAGAGTCGGTGCCCTCGAACGCGCGCACGATGTCGCCGTTCTCCTCGCTGTAGTCTTTCTCGAACGGAATCCGGCGGTTCCCCTCAAGAGGCAGCATCAGCGTCACGTGGACGTTGGTGACGCGGCCCAGATGGTCTTTCTGTTCGTCGACGCTCAGCATGCCCTTGATATCCTCGGGCTTGAAGTATTTGAAGAACTCGCGTTTCAGGGGCACGAGGAACGAGGTGTTCTGCTCGAGACCGGTGTGGAACTTGCCCTTCTGGATGTTGTAGCCCACCTGGACGAGTTTATCGGCGAGGAAATCGGATGCCATCACGTAGGGATGCATGATCTCGGTGCGCGGCAGCTTGCGGTCGGGCACGGGAACGTTGCGGTCGGAAAGGGGGAGCGAGCCGCTGATCCAGCGGCTTGTGTTGACATATGACGAGCCGATTCCCTGGTCGTTGAGGGCGAGCGGCGTTGCCATGGTGTATGTGGCACCGTCGCGGGTGTATGTCTTGTAGTGGTCGCAGGTCGGCTTGAGACGGTAGCTCGTCTTGAACGAAACATTGCTCAGGTCTTTGACGAGCATGGTCAGTTGGCCGTTCTGAAGGGAGATCGACAGGTCGATTTTTCCGTCCTTCATCGTGGTGAGGCTTTGCGAGCCATCGGTCGGGTGCGTCATCTCCCTGACCATGTCGGCCGGCGAGAGGGACGTGAACCTGTTGATATCTTCCTTTATCTCTTTGTTTTCCTGCGTATCAATCGACATCGTGTCGGTGATGTACTGCCTCATGTTCGTGCCGAACACGCCTGTATTGGACAGATACAGCTTATACAGGTAGACGCGGAATTCCTCGTCGCGGTCAATCAGGCCGATGGCCGTCGATGAGTCGAAGAGCAGATGGTCGTTCGAAAGTCCCGGGAACGTGGTGCGCAGATTCGGATTGGTGAACACCAGCGACAGCGGGGAGGTGCCGCCGATGTAGTCCGAGCCATATTTGAACATATAGATGCCGTTGCCCTCGTAACCGCCGTTCCGCCATGCGCTTTCTATGGCCTCGCCGAACTTCTCGAGTTTTTTGTTTCCGGAATTTTTCAGGGCGTCCACCTGCTTGTCGACATCCCATTTCTCGACAACGAGATTCGAGCTGTCGCCGTTGAGATAGAGGAACTCGAGCATGTCGAGCGCGAGGCTGACAAGCTTGAAATAGTTGTTGCCCGAGTCTGTTATCTGGTTGTCGACCACCTCTTTGAAGGCCGAGTCGAAAAGATGGAGCCTTGCGAAGGGAGTGGGAATCGATGTGCCGAGTTTGTGCAGCAGGTTGCCGTCGACGTTCGCGCCCTCGGGAATGCCGGTTATGTTCATGGGCTCTTTCTTGAAGCCATTGACGACATTCGACTGCTGTTCGATTGTTAATGTCTTTTGTGCCATGTCAATGCGGATTTATTTGAGCACGAACTTTTCGTTGACTATTGTTTCGCACGCCTTGTAAAGCGAACGGAAGAAAGCGTATTCCAGTGTCTCGCCCGAGACAAGGTCGTTCGACTTGCCTTCGACCATATGGTCGGCCTTGAAGTTGGCGGCCCATTCGGCGAAAACGTCCTTCGGGAAGAGGGTCGGATTCGTTACTTCCTTGCCTATGATATTCCTGCTTGTCTTGCGGAACTCATGGAATTTCACCATGTCGCAGATTTCGCGGCTTTCGAAGTCGAATCCCGCTACACGGTGGCCCGAACCCATCTCGAGTTCACGCATCCACTCCTCGAAATATCCGAAATAGGAGGTGAACTCGCTAAGGACGTCGTGGAACCTCTTCTGGGCGTCCGAGCGGTTCGCGGCGGCGAGGTGGAATCCCGGCAACTCGAAATACGTATGGTGCTGCGACTCCTTGTTGTTTTTCAGGATATACTCGTTGATGATCCTGTTGGCCAGCACGTAGGCAACGAGTTTGCGGATGTCCGGGTAGTTTTCGGTGGCGAACATCGAAAAGTCGAGTTCGTTCGCGCTTCTCGCGCCGTCGGCGTTCGTAGCAACGGCGGCAGACGCGTTGTCGTTGAGACCGTATTTCCACTCATCGCCGCGTTTCATCTGTCCGGAAGGTGTCTTCTGGAAATGACATATGGCGAGAGCCGAAACGAGCTCGATGATGTTGGCTGGATTCTTCTGCTTCTCCTTGCCGATGTTATGGTCGACGTCGCTCTTGCACGAGTCGCCCATGTAATAGATGGCGTCAATCTTGTCGTTGAGCGACTGCTTGTAGAAATGCAGGGCCGCTTTGGTCTTCGATTCGAAGATCTTGTCGTCGATGACACCCTCGGACTCCTCGCCTTTCTTCGGCGCCCCGATCTTGAAATACGGGCAAACTAGGATGGTCGATATCTTGACGCTGTTCACCTGGGTTCTCGGGTTGTTGCGGATGGCGTTGACCAGCACCGGGATGCCCGACGAGCCGGTGCCTCCGAAGAGAGAACCGACGATGACCACTTTGTCTGTGTCACTGTTGCAGAGTCTGTTGAACTCCTTGAATTCGGGGGTCTGGTTCAGCTGCTCGAGCATGACGCTGCCGATGTTGGGGTTGCCTCTGAAGCCGACGGTCGTGTCGATATAAAGCTCGGCGAACTCCTGCTCCACATCGGTGTTGTAGAGCATGTTGAGTAGATTCTGCGTGGGCTTCAGCTCGCCGTTCATAGCGTCGAGCGCTATGCTGTCGCAATATTTCTTGCTGTCCGAATCGGGGGCGTACTGGAGGTTGTAGGTGCTCTTGCCGTCTTTCAGCGCATCCTTCATCTGCAGGATCTTGGTCGAGAAGAATCCGTTGTCGGGATGCTTGTCGTCATAGACCGAGCGGTTGTAGATGCCCTTGTTTACTTTATCATAGAGTTCGAGGGCCTTCATGGTGCGCTTCTTGT
Source organism: uncultured Muribaculaceae bacterium (assembly GCA_910584125.1). Classification (GTDB taxonomy): domain Bacteria; phylum Bacteroidota; class Bacteroidia; order Bacteroidales; family Muribaculaceae; genus Lepagella. Next base: position 24,402 of record CAJTXU010000014.1, read on the forward strand.
CGCCGTTGTTCACATCGTAGTCGATGATGATGGGGAAGATCTCGGTGTCGGCCGGAAAGTCTCCGACATTCGCCGACTGCAGCATCTGGAAGGCGCGGATCACTCGCGAGCCCGTGCCTCCGATGCCGAATATGAATAATCTGCTCATATTGTCGTCTGTAGTTTCAGATGATTACCATGGAATTTTCACGCCATATTTCGAGAATCCCTTGAAGACGCACGTGCCGACAACGTAGAAGACGATGCCGTAGATGGCGCATGTCGTGTCGAATGGGAAGCGTACGTCGCTCCATTTCTTGAGCTTCTGCTCGATCTTCACTTTCTTGGCGGTGTAGTCCTTGACGTTGGGCGACTTGCGGTGTTCCTTCACCCACTCGGTGTTGCTGTGGTAGAAAGTCGTGGCAGCCTTCGAGCCGTTACCGCCGATCACCACGAGGTCGCTGACGAAGAAGGTGGCGATTGCCGTGACGATGAGGCAGATCCACCAGTTGCGCACCTTGGCCAGCGAGAAGTTGTTGCACATGCCGAAGTAGAAGATGGTACATATCACGAGGCCGATCAGCAGCGCGATCAGGAAGCCGTAGAGAAAACCTCCGTTGTTTACGAAGAACTCCTTGTGGAATCCGAGGCCGTCTTTGGCGTATGCGTCGGTGCCGGCCACCCAGAAAAATAGAAATTTGAAGAATTCCATGATGTTATGTTTTTATGTTGATGATTCATTTCTAAGTAAGAAGTATTAAGTAATCTGTTCTAAGTAAGAAGTATTAAGTAATAAGTAATACGGGCTTATGCGAAACAGATTTAGATTGGCTGTTGATTCCCGAAAGCCTCGCGTTTTACTTCTTACTTCTTACTTTTGACTTTTTACTTTTGACGTTTTACTTCTTACTTTTAACTTATTACTTATTTTTATTCGTTGGTGAATTTGAAGGAGACCTTCACCTCCTCGTTGTCCTGAGCGTCGCGGAAGGCCTCGATCAAATACTTGAGACCGAACGTCTTCGCCTGCTCGTTGATGTCTGTGGCGATTGTACTGTCGTTGTCGCTGTGGTATGCGTTCCAACTGTTGAAGTCGGCGGTCTCGAACTCGAGCTCAAGTTCGCTTTCGTCCTCTTTCATGGCCTCCTCGTCGAAAGGCTCGCTTTCGTTGGGGCCTTTGTTCGGTATGTAGAGCAACGCGATGTTGTCCGAGCCCGGCTGGAGCTTGACGGTCCATTTCTTAAGCTTGGTGCCGTTGAGCGTGAGTTTCGCGTTCTCGGGCGAGAGCTTTTCGATTCTATCTCTCAGGCATTTAGGGAACTGGAATCCGAACTCGTATTTCTCGACAGAGCCGACTTTCGTATATTTGCCATCCTCTTCCTTGAATACGTTGTTGTCGGAGTAGTACATCGTGAGATTCTCGTGGTTGTCGTGGGTATTGAACGCCATGGCCTCGAACTTCTCCTTGATTGGGTTGAATAGCCGGAGATATCTGATTTCTTTCTTGGGACCCATCAGAATGACGAAGAGCGGACGGTTCACCACCGAGATGTTTTCGCTGTGGTAATTCTTGAGTCTGCTCTGCTCGATCCAATAGCTGCCTTTGTATGGGGAGTTGATGCGATAGACCACATAACCGAGATCGGCTTTCTCCAGAAGCCTCTTGATCTCCATTCTCATCTGCGAGAAGTCGTCGCTGCCTCCTTTGGAGCTGACGATGCCGTCGGTGATGAACGCAACGGGTACTGTGTCAGCCTCGGTGAGAAGTTTTTCCAATATGGCCTTCATATCTGTGTCCTTGCCGAAGCCCGCTGCTCCCTGCAGTGCGCTTGCATAGTTGGAGATGGCGTTGCCTTCGTAAAATCTCACGCTGCCCTCCTTCTTGCCTGAGTTGGCTATCTCGGAGATGGTGTTGAGAAGCGGAGTCATCTCGCCCTTGTTGAAGTATCCCTTCATGCTGGCCGACTTGTCGATAACGACGTTGACCTGTTCGGGCTGTTGGTCGGACTCTTCCTTTGCCGATGACTGTCCGACAACGGTGTCGTCATCATCGTCCGATTTCGAGCCTCCGCCGCATGAGTTCAATGAGACAGATGCGATTGCCACGGCGATGAGTGCCGCGGCGGCGAGGATGAATATTGCTGGTTTCTTCATTGTCTTGTCGTTTTATTTGAGTACCACTGCTTTTACTGTCTTGTCGCCCTTGCGGTATCCGACGCTGATTATGTCGGTCACGACGTCGGAAATGTCTTCGCGGTCAACGCCGTCGAGGTGTGAGCGCGAGTTCGGGCAGATGTAGTCGAGGTTGGGCACGTTGCCCTGACCGTCCTCGTAGTCGCCCTCGTCGATCTTGTCGGCGAACGGCACGGGCACGATAAGCTCGATGCCTACCTGTGCGAGCAGGGAGTTGAGGCCCGATGCGATTCTCGTCAGTTTCGCGCCGTCGAGACGCATGTTGTCTTCTCCCCGGTTGTCCCGCATGAATGGCAAGCGCGCGTAGGCGCAGGTGCGGGCCAACGGCAGTATGATGCCCTCCATGCCCTGCTCGAGGTCCGCTTCAATCACCTTCGACACAGCCTCCATATATTCCGACGTGTTGCGCATCGGCTGGACGTCGATGTCGCTGATGCCCTTGGCGACGCGTCCGAAATACTTGCGCGTGGTCGCCTCGTCTTCCTCGCAGGTGTCGGCCATCTCGCCGAATCCGATTTCGTAACCTCCCTCGTCGAGAAGCTTCATGACCTGGTCGGCGCATCCGTTAACTCTCTTCGCTGCCTCTTCGAGGCTCTTCGAGATTTCGGCGGCGGAGGCTTTCAGTTCCTCATCCTTTGCGGCGATTGTCTCGATGCCCTTCTCGATTTCCTTCTCTTTGCCGGCGACAGTGTCCTCCAGGTTCTTGACCGAAGCGTTCAGACCGTCAACCTTGGAATTGAGTTCCTTGATTTCCGCATCCTTCGAAGCGATGGTCTTCTCCTTCTCATTAATAGAGGTTTCCTGTTTCGAGATTCTATCATCGAGGTCCTTCTTCTCGGCGGCAAGATCGTCATACGCTTTCTTCTGGAGTTTCGCGGCTTTATTGAGGTCGGAGATTTCCGAGTTCTTTCCTTCGATTTCCTGCTTCTTTTCGGCAACCTTTTCGTTGAGACCGGCGACAGTCGCGTTGATTTCCTCAATTTTGCCGTTGAGTTCGGCGATCTTGCCTTTTTTCTCTGTTATTGTTTCGTTGAGAGTGTTGATCTCGGACTGCTTCGCGTCAATCTCGTCTTGTTTCTCCTTAATTTTTGACTTATGAGTGTTCTTTAGGTCTTCAATCGTCTGATTGAGGGAGTCTTTTTCAGAATTGAGAGTGCCGATCTTCGCCTGAAGTTTTCCGGTGTCGGAATCCTTCAGAGTCTCGATCTCGGTGTTGAGGGTTGTGATATATTGGTTGAGATTCTCAATCTCCAGCGTTGCCTTGTCGAGTTCTTTTCTTGCCGATTGGAGTTCGGTTATGGCTGTGTCGCGTGCATTTCTGGCCGATTCGAGTGTCTTCTCCGCTGATTTGAGTTTGTTTCGGAGATCCCCGGCTTCATTGCTCAGATTGTCTCTTTCGGCTTCGACTCCGGCGCGTGCTTTTTCAGCCTCGTTGACTTTTGCCTCAAGCGTCGGCATGGCCTTCAGCTGCTCTTTGGCCTTGTCCAGTAGACCCTTGTCTTTATCTGCCTGATCCTGAAGATTCTTATTCTTAGTTTCGGCCTGGGAGAGCTTTTCTTTTAAAGAATCCAGCTCGGCGTTGAGGCTTGCGTTAAGGTCTTTAAGGTCTTTAAGGTCTTTAAGGTCGGTAGCTTGGGTAGCTTCTGTAGCTGCTGTGGCTTGGGTGGCCTCGGTGGCCTCGGTGGCTTCCTTGAATCCTTGGATTTGGGCTTCGAGGTCTTTCTTTTCCTTTTCCCAATCTACTTTTTCCCGTTTATGCACGAGGTCTGCTTCCTGCAAATCCGCGTCAAGTTTCTGGAGTTGTGCCGAGAGGGCGTCGTAGTCGCTTCTTGCGACCATATCGACGGGGACTTCCGACAAGGCTGTCACGGTTGCTTCCGAGACGGCTGTCACGGTTGCTTCCGCTGTCGGCTGTGCGATGATTGTTTCCGCAGCCGGCTGTGCGGGTGCCGTTTCGTATGCCGAATTGAGTTTGTCGAGCAGCAGACCCATTAGGTCGGCGGCCGACAGCTTTCCGAGGTCAGAGTCCGGTTCCATCTTCTGTATTATTTCCTGTGCGGATGCGCGATACGCGTCCATTGTTGTTTGGTCGATGCTGCTGTCGGATTTCTTCTTGCCGCCTCCGAACAGACGAGCCCAGAAAGAGAGTTTCGGCTGCTCCGTCTCCGCTTCGCGCCTGTCGCGATTGTCGCGGCGCGCGGTCGGCTTGTTCTGACGTTCAGCCGCACGCGAATCGTCGCGGCCCTGTCTGTCGCGGCCATCATTGCGGCTGGCGGCGGCGTTGGGGCGTCTGCCGTCGGCCTTTCTGTTTCCTTTTTTGTTGTTTCCCATTTTATTGCTTTAGCTTGCGACATGGCTCAGATGGTGGCCGGCCATATGCTTTGTTTTGTTATTTCGTTGTTGAGGTCAATGCCCTTGGGGGCCTTGCCTTGGGCGGGGTTGCCGTTGACATAGAGCGAGACGCGGTTGTTGCGGTCGATGCCTATGCAGACGGTCAGTTCGTTGTGGCCCGCGTAAGCCTCGATGTTGAAGCGCGACATCTCGGTGATGTATTCGAAGTCGCTGTTGCGATAGCGGCTCAGAGTGTCGGCCTCCGAGAGGTAGCTCTGGATGAGTATCAGTTCCTTGGTGTGGGTCATGTTGAGCAGGGTGGCCTCGGTGAACTTGCGCGAGCCTTTCTCGTCGCTTGAGGGCATGTCGGCGTGATTGGCGAGCTCGACATAGTGGAGTTCGCCCCCGAGAGTGGTGTAGGCCACGCCGAACGAGGCGAAGAGCCTGCGCGAGCGGATGCGGACATGCGAGCTCGGGTCGCTGTATGATCCGGCCAGCGTGACGGCGCCCTCTACGACGGCGGTCTTCTGGCGGTCTTCATCGCCCCGCAGGGCAAGGTCGTGGAAATTGATGCCCGCCGGTGTGGAGGGCCGCACGGCGCGCATGGCGTTGCGCAGGGCTTTCTGCAGCGGCAGCAGACGGCAGCTGCGGCCAGACAGAATCACGGTGTCGACCACGAGGTCAGCGCCTATGTAGTTCTTAAGACGCTCGAGCACGCCGTCGGTGCACTCCGAGAGATATTGCTGTAGGTTCCGGCTGTTGAGGATGTCGGCGATCTCGATCACCCGGCCGTCGTAGGTGATTGTTTTGCTGGGGTCGCCGCTCAGCATCGGCTTGACCTCCGTCTTGACCTTCTCCTTGAGGTCGAGACGTCCGCGCACGGTCTTGTCGGCGTTGGCGCCCTTGGGGCGCGAGGTCTTGGCCAGCATCGGGTCGATGAACTTTGCCAGGACGAAGTCGAGGTAGTTTCCGGCCTTGCTGATGCCGAGCTTGCCCTTGATCTCGAGGGTATACGTGTCGGAGGCGTGGTCGTAGGTCTTGGTCAGATATGTGAGGTCGAGCGTTCCGGCCCCCATGTCGTAGACCAGGATGTTTTCGGTCTTCTTCATGTCGCCGGTGGGATTGTAGTCCTTCCAGTGCTCCATGTAGTAGGCGGCCACGGCGTCGCTCTCGGAGACGAACCGCAGGTAGCCGGGGCGGATGTTGCGGAACGTGCTGACAGCTATCTTCTCGAGCACCTTGAGATGCTCGGGGGTATACGAGTTGGGGTAGGTGAGCACCACGCGGTTCACGCGGTCGATCTCGCTGATCTGTTTGTCGAGATAGTATCTGAACACGATCTTGTAGGCCTCGTCGAAGAGGGTCTGGATATTCGACAGCGAGTTGTCTTCCTCATTTCTGCGGGCATCGCTGATTGACGTCTGCGTCACGTTGCCGTTGTCGTCGATGCGGTGATAGGTATATGCGTCATAGTCGGCGTTCTCGGGCAGGCTGGTGTTGCCGACGAGAAGCTTGAGGCATGGCAGGTTGCGCTCGTAGTTGGTGCGCATCAGCTCGTAGGTCGGCGCCAGGCAGAGGGCCAACTGGCTGTACGGCCCGGGGTTCTCCTGCTCGGAGCAGAGCATCGAGACCCCTTCGGTCCGGTTGGTGACGCTGTTGAACAGCAGGTCGGACGAGATGAACTTCGAGCCCGCCTGTCCGGCTTCGGAGGCGAGTCCCCAGGTCTTGCGGTCTTTCTCAAGTGCGAATATCCTGGCGCGTTGCCCGGAGAGGTCGACCAGCGAGTCGCCGTACATGCAGACGATCGCGCTCGAGCCGTAGTCGAGGCCCAGCCATTCGGGGAATGGCAGCAGCGAGAGGTTCCAGCCGAGTATCACCTTGAACGTCTTGCGCTCAGCGTCGGCCCAGTCAGAGCCGTCGGCGTTCTCGTAATAGTCGAACTCGACGGTGGTCGTGGCTCCGAAGTCATACATGCCCGCGGGGCTTGTGGAGAATATTTTCGACGGGTTGAAGCGGACGTTGAACTTGGTCGCGGCTCCGGAGCCGTTGGGGATGTCGAGGTGGCCCGTTTCGCAGAGTTCCTCGTAGGCGTCGCCGTCGAGCGTCACGATGTCGTTGATCTCGACCGAATGGCGTTTGGCGTCATAGAGCATGGCGCCGTCGATGTCGAGTGTGGAGACTATGCGGGGGCGGCAGATGCGTAGCGTGCCGCCGCGCGAGGAGTCGGTGGCGATGTTCACCAGGTCGATCTCGGCCTCTCCGCAGAAGGCGCCTCCCGGCAGGAAGCGGAAGGTCTCGAGGGTGTTGCGGCGGCTGTTGGCGGCCGGCCTGTTGTTGACCGACACCCTCAGTTCGGTGCCCTGCATGTCCTTCATCAGCCGGAACTCGCGGCTCGCGCTGACCGGATATCTCACGTCCGTGTCGTAGTCGAGCGTCCAGAAGCCGTCGACCTTGACAGTGTATTTGTCATAAGGCACCAGCGGATTCAGGATGCCTGCGAAGTCCATGAGGATCTCGTGCCGCGACGGAACGTGCATCAGCTGGCCGTTGACGGGCTTGAATTCAGACAGCAGCCCCTTGACGAAGATGTTGCCGTCGTTGCTGTTGCGGATCTTCAGGCGCGGACGCGACACGTCGCCGTCGATCTCGATGTCCTCCAGCGCCTTGCCGTCGGGTCCTATCACCGAGACGTGGCCCTCGAAGTTCACCTTGGGCGAGCGCTCGAGTTTCTTGGGATTGGTGATGCGCAGGTCGCCGACAGGTACGTAGTCGCCGGTGCGGACGCTGTTGTACATGATGCGCCCACCCTTGGGGCCGCCGACCTCTATCTGGAATTCGGGAGCCAGCTGCTTAAGCTCGATGCTTATCTCAAACCGTTCGCTGTCAAGCTCCTCGTCCTTGGCGTTGGTGATGAACACCTCGCCCGTGACCTTGAAGGTGTCAGGGTCTTTCGACTGCTGGCGGCGACGGCAGTCAGCTATGTGCTCCGGATAGAAATAAATCTGGAAGGCGGTCTTTTGCTTGTCGAGGATAAAGTCATGGGGGAGGGCGCTGACTGGAATCTCCTCCGAATTGAGATGCAGGCTGAACAGGTCGTCAATCTTCTTGCCTTTGGCAAGAATAAGATCGCGGGAGATCGATAGATTCCTGACATTGATCTTCAGGTTCTTGCGCGTCCGGCCCATGGCCAGCTTGCTGACCAGCGACCCGAAGACGCCGTCGGACGAGCGAGGCGGAAAATCGATGAAAAGGTTCTTGGAGACGGGCACAAGACTTCTGCGCCCCTCCTCGAGGTCGATGATTATTCTTTCCTTTATGATCTCTTTATCCATGGTGTTGGTGTTCTTTTCGTTGGTTTGTGTCTGTCGGGGCTTTCAGAGGTGTCTGAGCCGGATATCCTTGTCCTTGGGTTCATAAGTGCCTATCTTCTTGAGGGCGATGTAGCCGAAGACCAGGATTGCTATCGTGAGGATGAAAGTCAGCAGAATGGTGTAGATGGTGACGAGCGTGTCGTAGCTTTTGATGAACGGCGGCCAGAACGCATCGCTGACCTTGAGCACGCCGAATATCTTGGCTTCCTCGCGGGGCATGAGGCGCTGCGACATGACGAGCCCCGGGTTGTCGTCGCTGTAGGGACTCAGCACCAGCGAGTTGTATATGCCGTCGTTGAGGCGCACCCATGCGCGCAGGGTAGCCTCGGGCTGCCTGGCCGAAGCCATCGAGAAGGGGATGGTCACCTCGAGCCCCTTGCCGCCGAGGGCGGTGTGGGTCGTGGTGTCGCGGCCGGAGACAAGGGTCAGCTCAAGCTTCTCGAGCGTGTAGGTGGAGTCGACCTGCGGGTCCTTGATGTTCAGGCTGTAACCTCCGCGCACACGCTTCAGCTCCGGCATGGCCGGCAGATGGAGAATGTTCTGGATCGACGGCTCGCGGGTGGGCCTCACCTCCGTCACCTTGATCTGATATGGGAAAGCAGTGCCGTTGGTGAAGGCTCCGGTGGCGATGACCTTGGTGTCCGAGTCGATGAACGAGAAGTTTCTCTTCACCTCGCCGCTGAACCGCCGGGCCTCGTTCTCGAGCTTCGTCTTCGACGGCTTGCTCATGTCGCTGATGCTGAATAGCGTGCGGAACTCGCCGGCGATATTGTCGTTGCCCTGGTGCAGGTCGTCGCTTATCGTCACGATATAGAGGGAGTTGGCCTCATGGTTCGGGTCGGCGCCCGACACGGCCTTCATCGTGAAGAAGAGGCGCATCGAGTTGAGCGAGCCGCGGGCAGCCCCGGCCGGTTGCTTGGCGATATGCTGGCCGTCCGAGATTGACGCCCAGTCGGTCGCCATTACGCCAAGCGGATTGGATCGCTTGGGTTGTATCCAGGCCAGAGGCTTGCCGTCGAAGCCCTTGGGTATAGTGACGAATGTGTTGAAATTCCTGCCCCCGTTCTCGGCCAGATTGAATGAGTAGCTGGCTACGGTCAGGAAATCCCCCTCCTTATAGAGTCCGTGGTCCTTAAGGAACGTCGAGATCTGGGCCGGCAGCGAAGAACCATTATCGAGAAGATGACGATAGGTAATGGCAGGGTCGGCATCGATGAGCACGACGATATGTCGGTTGGGCTCATGAGAAAGCTGGCCGTGGACCGGGAGCGCGCAGAGCCACAGAGCCGCCATGACCGCAGTCATCAGACGTAAGAGTCCCCGGAGAGACCGTTTGGATCGATGTTCAGCCGCATGCATAGGCTAATTCGGTAGTTACAAGTTATCTGCGTCGGCAGTTGTTATAGTTGTCAGCGTCGGCAGGAGACATACTCATCTGCGTCGGCAGTTGTTGGTTATCGGTTGAAAAGTCCAAAAACAAGTCACGATAGCGTTATGGCATCTTGAGTTTTTCTGGAAATCAAGGTCCGTCCTCAGCCCCGTTCAAAGGCATCGGCCGTAATATCTTACAAAATTAACCAAAAAAATTAATAATAAAAGCATAAAGGCCGATTTTTTCCGACATCCGCCATAAAAAATCCCGATTCCACGCCATTGCGAAAACGGGAGATAAGATATAAGAATAGCCGCCCATATCCGGGCGGCTATATTTAACTACACATGTATAATCCGCCCCGATAGCGGACAAATACATATTTTATTTTATCTGTCGTACAAATAAGCCCGGATCCTCAACCTTGCCGGATTTGACTTTAAACGTAGTTGCATCAAGATCTGAGCCGACTGCACCCTCTTCGTAAGCCATGAATCGATTGTCCCAAATCTTGTCTTCCACAGGAACGATCACACCGACTCGTTTATACTCGATTTTGCCGTTTTTCTCCTGCGGTTCGAGGACTTCATATTCTGACGATTTGTTGATACCCTCCTTCATGCCGATGGCGACTTTCACTTCACTTCCTTCGATTCCTTTGATAGGGGATTTGACTCTGAACTGTTCGAAGTTTCTCTGGAGATCGGCAATATTGTCGTCGATTGCGCGACAGCAAGCCTTGCGGATCATAATCTCCGGGTGTTCCTCACTGATTCCAAGGAAAGAGTTTTGAGATCCTGCGGATTCCACCTCCCCGACGTAAACAAGCTTGAACTTGTCTCGGTTGTTTTCGAACGATCTTGCTTTTGAGACGTCATGGCTGTCGGTAGAAGTATACATCTGCTCGTAGAACTGAGATGAAGTCTCATCATTCCAAACCAGCTGGTAGAGACGCGTGTGTATCTTTACTCGGAAACCCTTGAATGTCTCAGCAATATCGCCGAAAGAATCGAAGAGGTCGCTGATGCCGCTACCGAGGAAAGCTCCGGCTACCGCACCGAAAATCCTGAGACCTGTGGCTACGTTCTTGCTGCGTTTCGCGTTGTCAATGTAGTGGGCTTCATTGACGATGAGAAATGTGTTGCCTATAAGTTCCTCTCCCGCGTCCTCAAGGATTGCCTTACCGCGGGCGGACCTTGACGCGAGTTCCTTGTCAAGTTCTGTGGCATTATACAGCCCCCTTTGCTTGATAAGGTCAAGCGAACAATCACCCGAGAGGATGTCGCGGTCGAACCATTTTGCGACCATCCTGGACGCAATCTGATTGTCGTCAATCCATTGCTGAACGCTGTCTTTGTATTCTCCTTTTTTGTCTACGTTGACTATGCGGATGCTCAGGTTATGGTCATTGTATTGAGCCGGTACCGGAATCTGGAGATATTGCTCCTGAATTCGGTCGTACATGTTCTGGTCAGTACGAGACACAAGAACGCTGTAAAGCGAACTGCGTCGGTATTGTGTATCCACTTCTTCTGCGTTTATCGCTGATGTGGAGGCCAGCATACAGGCGCAAACGGACAGCAGAATGTGTTTTTTTGAAAACGAAATCATATATATATGTTTTAGGCTTTCTTATCGGAAGCTTGGTATGTTTGTTATTTACAGTTGATACAGTTGGATGTGGTGTCAGAAGTCCCACATGTTTGAGTCAATGTTCTGATTAAGTTTGAATTTATGGCGATCGGGATGATTATAGATGTTGAATCTATATGCATCCGCTTCCGACATAGAGGCTTTGCCCGAGGATTTGAGATATTCGAGAGCCATTGCGCAAACCTCAGGCGAGGAGAATCGTGCCGGAATCACCATAGCTCCGCCTGTATTGACCACCGCAAAGTTTTCATCGGTCTTGACTATGGAGTTCCCTTCAGCCGAGAATGGCGATACTTCGACAAAGTTCATTCCCGATACGAGGCAATCATCTCCAAGCTTAAGGCAGTTCCATTTCGAATCCTGCTGATTCTTAACCCAGACATATTGGATGTTGTCATTGGTGGCAACCATGATATCGGCCCATCTTGGCTGGGCTTTGAAATTCATTTTGTTGTCGATTACTCCCCATTTGCCCTTTGATTTGACATAACCGTTGCCATAGCAGAATGTGGTGGCATCGTCATAGACGAAGGGGCAGATTTCCTTACCTGACAAGTCAATGAAACCGTATTTACCCTCTTTATTGCAGGCTGCAAGCGCAGAGAAATTATTGTCGAACGGCGCGACGATTCTGGAATAATCGGATGCGCCTACATTTTTGCCTTTTGAGTCAAGCAAATTATAGGAGCCATTGTTGACCGCTATGAAGCCTTTGCCCGTAAGGGTGTGGATTTCAGTATAATCATCCGATATCTTGTATCCGTCAAGATCGATTAGATATGCTTGTCTGTTTGACAGGCATATTTTCGCAACTCCATCGAAGAAAGGATTCACGGCGTGGTTCGGGTCTTCTTCGGTTATGGCTTTCTCTATGTCGTTCTTGAATAACTTCTGGCCTCCTTTACCATTGAAGGTCATATAATTGTACTTATTCTTCTTTTTTGCGAACTGGCACATCGCTACGCGGTCCTGGACAGGTGCTCCCATGGCGTAGGCGACATTCTTGACCACGACATTGCCCTCGAGGTCTACGATACCGCGCTTGAACATGACGTCAGTCCAGATATAAGGGATGTCCGAGAGGGAAAGTCTGGACATGTTTTTGGTCATTTCGGTAGCCTGTGCGCTCACGAATATGTTGCCGTCACCATAATCGATACTGTCTGTCTTCTGGTAAAAACCGAATTCCCTGTACTTTACGGGAAGTATCATTTTGTCGTTGAGAAACAGGCCCTTCATGGAATTTTCCAGAGTCTTTCCTTTAGCGACCCAGACATAACCCTTTTCATTGATGGCTCCAATGAAGTTGAATTCGGGTTTGATCATAATCGATCCGTCCTTACGGATATATCCTTTCTTTTTTCCTTTTTTGACAAGTGCGATTCCATTGTCGTTGAACTCGTCGATTTCGTCGTATTCGATTGCGATAACTGGTTTGCCGGTCTCATCTATATATCCCCATTTGTCGCCTTTGCAGACTTTAGCCATTCCGTTTTCAAAGAACGTGGCTTTTGTGTATTGTGGTTTGATGACCACATTTCCTGTTTCATCGGCATAGCCGAATTTCTCCTTCTCCTGGATGATGTGGAGTTCCGCCATACATAATGACGTGGCCGTCAACATGCATAGCAATGTGAGCAATTGTTTTTTCATATTGAGCTTTTTATGGTGTTCTATGGATCAATCCTCGTCTGTATTATCTCCAGAGGATATTGGTAGTGCTGTTTTTCTGACCGCGTCCGTAGGCAACTCCGATTTCTTTGGCGGCGTTGATCCGCTGTTTTTCCATCTGGATATTGTCCTCGTATTTTTTGTGGACTTCGAAATCATATTCGACTTTGGTCTGACGCTTGACCTCATCGGCGAATCTGACGGATTCGGAATACGCCGAAGAGTCGGGATTGATCTGAGACAGAAGCGCGTATGCTTTTGCCGCACCTTCCGCGTTCGGAGACAAAGCGAACTGCGCCTTGGCCTCCCTGAGGAGATTCAGTCCGTCGTAATCGATATACTGCTTGTAGTATCTCAAGGTTGCGGCCTGTGCCTGCGGATATCCGCTGCAGCACTGCGGGATGAAAGTGCTGTAGTATAACGCCTGTTCGAAATCCTTCATAGATGCCGCCCGTTCTGCCTTGGCAAGAATAGAGGAATAGTTTCTGTCGAAATAGGCGATTGTTTTCGCTGTCGCGCTCGACACAAAGTCTTCAAAAGCCTTTGATCTTGGCGACAAGCTCTTGAGCGCATTGATATAAGCTCTTTGCTCGCTTGTGCCGACTCCCCTTAAATCGAAGGACTGGGTCGCGAACACCGCCCCTTGGGCGACATCCCCGATGGAAAGTGTAAGAGTCGTGTGGACCGCAATCTGTGGAGGGGAGCCTGCTCCTTGTTCTTTGTACAAATCTGTGAACTTTCCGGTCAGTATCATCTGCCCGTATCCCTGGTCCGCCATCACTCCGTTGCTGTTCAAGGCTCTCGTAAGACGGTCTTCAAGCATATCGGAAAGCTGTGACGGCGCATCGCCGGAATCTTCTACGGAAACCTGCATGAATAGCTCGCATCCGTTGGAATATGCGGAAGCGCCCGTAGGCAATAAAGCACAAAAAGCGCAGAGCACCAATGTATTGAATAATACCTTCATGATGTCATGATTTTATGATTGTAAGACGGATGTCATTTTTCACCCAGGACCAGAGTCGCGCGGCCGAGGCCGCCACCCGCTTTGATTTTGGATGTTATGTTGTAAGGTGTGCCCTGAAGGAATTTTTGCAACTTCCTTGCAAACATCCTTGCGTCCATAGGTCGGCCTTTTTCATTATATAGAGGAATCCTCACTCCTGAAAATTTCATAAAATTTTCAGAAGAATCTTCGAGTGAATATCTGTGCTCGACTGTGTTGTCGTTCATCCACCCGTCGATGATTTCGGCAAGTTCCTCGCCGCCGTATTCCTCTTCGAATGAAAGCCCGCTTCCGTTGTCGAAAACCTGCAGCTGTATGCTGACACTCCTTCCATTGGCAGCCATATCATCGAAATGACGCTGCAACTGAGATAGGAATTGGTCCATTTTTCCTATGACCGCCTCTTCAATAAGGACTGGCACTTCGGCGGAAAAGGACGGATTCCCCGTTCCTTCGGCAGAAGCAATAGCGTCGTTGGTATAGGCGTCTACGCCTTTAAGAAGATAAGTGACTGATTTCTTGGGCCCGGTAGAGTTGATTCTCCATCCCACATTGACCATGATGTCCGCCTTCGCCCTGCGTTGAAGCCGTTCAAGGGCTGTTTCTCCTATTTCTGCCCCTGATGTTGTGCTTACGGTCATCTCATCTTCAATCTCAGCACGGTTCAGGTCTCCGACCATTGAAGATAAATCTCGCATAGGAAATCCGCGGTCGGCCATAAGTTCGTTGAGTTTGGTGAGGACACTGACTAAATCGAAATTTTCCATGAGAGCTTTCTCATAGTCAGGAGTCGTAAGTGTGCGTCCTTGATAATTGGTTGTAGTCACGTATCCATTGGCCTTGCACCATGCAAGATCTGGGACCGCCATTATCGTCGGTTTTTTCGCTTGTCCTGACATTGACACCGGGAGGAGGGTCGTCGCCAGAAGAAGAACCATTTTTAGAGTTCTGAGTATCATCAAATTAAGCAAATGTTATTAGTTTAAGATCTGATTTTTGTAGATGGATTCGCCAATCGAATACCGCGAGTTATATCGCTCGACAGTAAAAGCAAGACAAATGGCTTTATGCCTGCCCTAAAGTTTTGGGTTGGCCCTTGGACCGACCTTGAATATTATGACAATGAGGAGATGACATCCATCGCGCTCTCACATCGAAGGGTGTCGGTGCGATTTCGGCATATAGACTCGTCGCGACTTGTGCTTTTATTGTTTCAAGACGCCGTCATCAATTAGTCTCTGTCTGAGAGCCGCCCTGTTAACCCTTACGACCACACCGTAATTATCCATAGAATTGTCGGCGCTTTTTTGCTGAGAGAGCCTTTTCTCGTCGCCCAGTGAAGTGAATGACTTATATATGCCACCGTCGGCGAAGAAACGGTCGAAATAAGCCTCATACTTTTCTGCCGCATTCACTTCGTTCAGAAGCGGCTTCTTGTTGCATTCGCCCGTTCCTGAAACGATGCCTTTGAATATCACGTCTCGTACTGCATTCTTACGGGCCTGTTCTATTGCTTGGGCCTTGTCTCTGCCTTTTCCCCAGGCTCGCAATGTCTGAGAGCCATCGAGATCAGTGCCCAGACATTGGGTCTCAAAGCTATTGTACGCATACGTCGAGTCGATGCTTTTAGGAGTCTTACATCCTGTGGCGAACATCAGCATCATTGTCGCAGTGAAAATCCAAGCAAGTTCTTTTTTCATAATTAGTCGAGTTTGGTCATGATAGTTGTTTCGTGGTCAGTATTCGTAGCCCAATGTCAGGCCGAGAAAAGAGGCGTATTTGTTTTTCGTGTCCACGTATTTTATATTCTGTCCCATATAAGAGATGCCCAGAAGGAACGCGGAGCGCCTTTGTCCAACACGAATGCCTATGGTTGGCCTCCAGAAGAAGCCGTCTTGTATGGCTCCGCCGATGTCAAGCGAATAGTACGGAACGACTGTCCTGTAAGTGTCGTCGATGATGTTGCCTCTGACATTGGCGTATATCGGGAAACTCCATTTGATGCTGTTGTTTCGAATATGGCTGCTGTTGAAATAAAAACGTCCTCCGAAGCCAACTCCGAACCTCAGGTATTGGCTCATCCTGTATCCACCTGTCACATTGATTTCCGTATAGGGGGAATTCCCGTCATTGATGAATAGGGAGTAACCTCCGTTAACCTGACCTGAAATCCAAAAACCGGTTTCCGACTCGTTGTAGTTTGTTAGTTCCTTGTCCTTGCCTACAGGAGGCAATATGACTCCCTCGGGAACGTTCTGTCCCCAGGCACAGGAAATGGCCGCAAATAAAGCCACTGCAGCTGATATGATTTTCTTTCTCATTGTCGATTGAATTTGGTTGTTCTGCCGGATTTGAGATGTAGGGTCTGCAGAATTTTCAGAAGATGGAGTTCAGCCCCTTAATGACACCAGCGTCCTCGAGATCTTTTCTCAGCTGGTCTTTATTTACAGATACGACTGTTGTCACCTTGTACAGTTTGCCGCTTTTTGTAGTGGTCCTTGAAGTCCCTATGACGTCCGCGTAGCTCGCTGCGGCTCCTCCAGGACGGAAGAAACTTTCGAAGTAGTCGGCGTGACTCGCTTCTGCCGACGGACTTCCTGCCAGAGGCTTCTGCGTCTGACGTGTGTTCTGATTGCTGAACCCTTTGAACAGAACTCCATGCACAGCGCATCTGCTGATGACATCGTCGGAGACATCTTTGGCTTTTTTCACTAAAACGGATACCTTGACCATGTAAGTCCCTTGGGCCGCGGTTTCTCCTGTACCTGAAATCTGATATTCGGGGACGTTGTCTTTACTTTGGGTCTTGGCCTGACTGAATGCCATTATGGACAGCAAGGCCATCATTAATATTGCAATTCTCTTCATGATGAGTTAGTTTGGTATTAGTCAGTAATTTATGGATGGCTGTTTGCTTGTAAAGCCGTCTTGTCATTACTATGAAAGTTTAGCTTTTTGCTTAAATCATTAACATTTGGCAAAGGTAATAAATTTTATTTAACAAAACAAATTTTTAAGCGGATTAATTAGAACTTTTTCTCCTGTAAATTTTATTAGAGACACCAAGGCGGGGCGGACGATGGTTGTCCGCCCCGCCTGTGGGGTATTTCGCTGCTGGGTTATATCCGGCGAGCGGTGTGTTCTGTCGGGGTTATTTGAGGGACCACTCGACGCCGTTCTTGGTGTCCTTGACGTTGAAGCCGAGGGCGGCGAGCTTGTCGCGGATCAGGTCGGAGGTCGTCCAGTCTTTGTTGCTCTTGGCGTTGGCGCGGATCTCCATCAGCAGGTCGACGGCGCCTTCGTAGGGCTTGAGGTCGGCGCCGGCCTCTGCCGCTGCGCCGAGGCGTATGCCCAGGATCTGGCCGAGCATCGTGTCGAACGTCTCTTTGAGACGGTCGATGTCGGCCTGCGTGAGGCGGGCGTTGCCGTCGGTTGCGGAGTTGATGATCTTGGCGGCGTCGAAGAGGTGGGCGATCACCATCGGCGTGTTGAGGTCGTCGTCGAGGGCTTCGCGGCACATCTTCAGGTAGTCGGGCACTTCGACTGTGGAGGCATCGGCCGGCTTAAGGCTTTGCAGGCGAGCGTAGGCGTCCTGCATCTTCTGCAGGGCCTTCTCGGCGGCCTGCAGGGCCTCGTTGCTGAAGTCGACCGTGCTGCGGTACTGCGCCTGGAGGATGAAGAAGCGGATCACCATCGGGGCGTATGCCTGTGTCAGCAGCGGGTGGTCGCCGGCGAAGAATTGCTCGAGCGTGATGAAGTTGTTGTAGCTCTTGCCCATCTTCTTGCCGGCGATGGTTATCATGTTGTTGTGCAGCCAGTAGCGCACGGCGTCATGGCCTTGCGCGGCGACGCTCTGGGCGATCTCGCACTCGTGGTGGGGGAACATGAGGTCCATGCCTCCGCCGTGGATGTCGAAGGTGTCGCCCAGATATTTGCGTCCCATTGTGGAACATTCGAGGTGCCAGCCGGGGAAGCCTTCGCTCCAGGGCGAGGGCCAGTGCATGATGTGCTCGGGGGCTGCCTTCTTCCAGAGGGCGAAGTCGAGCGGGTTGCGTTTCTCGTGCTGGCCGTCGAGCTCTCGGGTGGTGTTGAGCAGGTCGTCGATGTTTCGGCCCGAGAGCTTGCCGTATCGGTGGTCGGCGTTGTATTTGGTGACGTCGAAATATACCGATCCGCAGCTCTCGTAGGCGTAGCCTGACTCGAGTATCTTCTTTATATACTCGATCTGCTCGATGATATGGCCCGAGGCGTGGGGCTCGATCGAGGGGGGCAGCACGTTGAGGGCTTCCATGTCGCGGTGGTAGCGGTTGAGGTAGTGCTGCACGACTTCCATCGGCTCGAGCTGTTCGAGCCGGGCTTTCTTCGCGATCTTGTCCTCGCCTTCGTCGGCGTCGTGCTCGAGATGGCCGACGTCGGTGATGTTGCGCACGTAGCGCACCTTGTAGCCGAGCCAGGTGAGGTATCTGAACAGGACGTCGAACGTGATGGCCGGGCGGGCATGGCCGAGGTGGGCGTCGCCGTAGACGGTGGGCCCGCAGACGTACATGCCGACGTGGCCCGGCTGGACGGGCGTGAAGAGCTGTTTGGTGCGGCTCAGCGTGTTGTAGAGCTCAAGCGAATGTTCTTTCATCACGGGGACGGGGGGTTATCAGTTGTTGCCTACCTTGCCGGGACGGGGAGCGATCTCGCCAAACTGCGACTCGTATTTCTTGATGTTGTCGGTGAGGGCGAAGAGGAGCTTCTTGGCGTTCTCGGGGCTCATGATGACGCGGCTCACCACGGGGGCCTGGGGCATGCCGGGGGCGGCGAAGATGAAGTCGATGAGGAACTCGCTCGGGTTGTGGCCGATCATCGCGAGGTTGGTATATTTGCCGTCGGCCATTTCGGGACGGAGCTGGATCTGAAGCTGGTTCTGGTTCTGATTGTTCTCAGGATTTGCCATTTTGATGTGAGTTTTTAAGGGTTTTGACTATTCGTTTGTTTGAATTGCTTATGAAGCATACGCGGCAAGCCACGGTTTTTGCTTTGGAATGCGAATATAGGCAAAATCCGCGAGACTGGCAAATTTTCGGCCGACAAACTTTATGTGCCGCCGGAAAAATATAAGATAAATATAAGACTCCCTATAAGGAGCGGGTTGGCAGACCGGGCGCCTCAGGCATAAGTATGAGTTATAAGGCGGGAAACTTTTGTAAATAGTGATTTTTGTATTAAATTTGCAGTCGGATAAAGATGGAGATATGTGTACACGACAGCAATGCATAGACAGATTGCGGGAATCCTCACATTATATATGTGAGAATTTCGGAGTGCGGTCTTTATGTATATTCGGCTCGGTGGCGAGAGGTGACAACGGGCCGGACAGCGATGTGGATGTATGCGTCGATATGCCTGCGAGGATGAGCCTTGTGCTCGGACTGAAAGCATTTCTTGAGGAACTGTTCGGAAGTCCGGTTGACCTGATTCGCCGTCATCGGAATCTCCGGCCGTTTTTCCTGTCACGCATAGAAAAAGACGCGATATATGTCATACGATAAGGAAATAGTGTCGGATACGCTGTCTCAGATCCGTGAGGCCATAGACAATATCAAGGAATGGTCGCGTGAAATAAAATCAGGAGACGACTTCGTGACATCGTCTGATGGGATGAGAACTCTTGCGGCAGTATGCATGTTACTTGAGGCTATCGGAGAAGGAGTCAAGAAAATAGACAAACGCACTGAAAGTCAATTGCTACGTGTGGTATGCCCGGAGATACCATGGAAGAACATAATGGGAATGAGAGACCATATAGCTCATGGCTATTTCAATATTGACGCTGACTTTGTTTTTGACGTCGTCAACTCAGATCTTGAGCCTCTTAAGGAAGCAGTCGAAAAAATTACAGATTATCTCAGGGAGCGATAGAAGTATTGTCGTCTTTAATCGGCAAACTGTATTGGAAGAGGGATATTATTCAGTCCGGATGTCGTCGCGGCGTTTGAACTTGATGATGTTGTCGCGTCCGGTTGAGGTCGTCTCCCACCACATATGCGTCGGAGTCAGTTTGATGATCTTGTAGTGGTAATTCCCTGCGGAGGCGTCGTCGCCGTCGAGGTCGCCTTGATGCACGACGTCCAGAAGAGGCTGGTAGTTCTCCACTTCAAGACAGGTCCAGGTGAATGTCCGGTCATGCCTCTGGCTTCCGTCGGATGTCAGGAAATACGTGTCGATGCTTCCCTGATATCCACCGTATCCTTCATGGATTTGAGATGATGAGATGTCGAGGATTTCCTCCCAGTGGAATATGTCCTGGTCGCCTTGCGAGACGACCTCCCACGTCCCGCCTAAAAGGTCCAAGACAATCGGCGTCATATCTTCATCGTCGTCATCACCGCAGCCGAACAGCCCGAACGACAGCAGCGTCGCCATCAAAAACAAAACGTATCTGTTCATAATTAGAGAATTACATTCAATATGATAACGAATTGCACCGGTTGTTATTGCGTTCCTGTCTGTTGCGCGTTCCGATGAAATCTTCCCAAGCCCCATCCTAAATGCATCTATTTGTCACTCAGCGTTTGAGCCAACAAGGACCATTTCGGCATAAATGACTAAATGGTTGGAATATGGGAGAAAGGTTTATAACCCCGATTTTAATTATGGCGAATTCGCCATAATTAAGAATCAGGCGGGTTTGAACAGTTTCAAGATAAATACAGTTTATGGCTAAAATTATTGTTCAAAATATAGACATAGCAGTTCTTGGAGTCGAGGGAGAGGATTATATCTCACTCAACGACATGGCAACGGCAAAGAGCGTAGACGGCAGAGCCGCAGATGTTATAAGGAACTAGATAAGGACACGATACACTATTGAGTTCCTTGGAACATGGGAAATTATTCATAATCCTGATTTTAAAGTGGTCGAATTTGACCACTTTAGAATGGGTGCCGGATTACTATCGTTTGTGCTGAGTGTTTTGAATGGGTTGAAAAAACCAATGCTATTGGAATAATTGTAAAAAAACGTTATGGAGGCACATTTGCCCACATGGATATCGTTTTTGAGGTCGGTTCTGCTATAAGTGTCCCATTCAAATTATATCTGATTGAGGAGTTCCAGCGTCTGAAGGAAGAGGAACAGAAGCAACTCGGTTGGTCGGCTAAGCGGGAATTATCGAAAATAAATTACCGAATCCACACGGACGCCATTAAGCACAATTTCATTCCAAAGCCAACTTATTCTGCCGACTGCGTGAGCCCACCGGGGATGGCGACTGTCCCAGTCGCCGGGAGGAGGCTCGCGATAGCGAGCATGGATAATCAGATGTCATGTTTGTTTAGTTATGACAACAGGAGTGCTCGCTTTCGCGAGCACATACCACGGCGACTGGGACAGTCGCCATCCCCAGTGGCTACGCAGTCGCCAAGCGCCGAGTTTTAGTCCGGATGGGACTACTGTTACATTCATAGATTCCACGCGACTAAGCCGCTGCCCCAGATATGTCAAACGTCAAAACTGCATGCGATAGGCGTTTTCAGTCTTGGTGTTATAGTCGCCAAGTCAAAAGTTGGTTTGGATTGACGGGATTGCAACTTGGTTTTTTGGAATATGAGTTCGGGGAGTGCAACAAGGTGTCGTCGCCGACACGTATTTTTCACTCGCCTACCGTTGGTATGACACCGATGTTGCGCTTCGTGCCGTCGGTGTCATACCAACGGCTACACACAAGATGCCTTTGCTATGGAGCAATCATATTCGTCATGTGCACGTTTTGTCGGACGGGCATGAAGTGGTCATATGTTTCTTGCACACAGATTGTTGGATGCCCGGAGACGTATGCCTCTCCATGCTGGGACGCGCGTTGTGTCGTCTCGGGACGCACGGTTTGTCAGCTTGTCGAATTCGACCCTGTGGGTTATCGGGGAAGCATGCGGATGATGTCGTCGGGATAGAGGATGAGGCAGCCGTCGGGCGTGCTGCCGTCGGCGGGGCGCTCGCGAAGGAACAGGACGTAGGTGATGCGTCTGCCTTCGAACTGACGTATATTCGCTACCTTTGCTTTGAGCGCGCGAAGCAGACGGTCGGCATAGTCGGCTTTGTTCCATTTGCATTCGCCGACGAGCAGGCGCGATCCGTCCAGACTTTGCGTCACGACATCAAGCTCGATTTCCTCCGAGCGGCGCCTCCCCTCTGCGTCGGTCGCAGCGACGTTGCCCCACCATCGGGAGGCCACGCCCCACTCGGCACCGTCGAGACTGTTGAGCGACACGGCCCCGGCGCAGAGCCGCTCCCAAATCGCGCCGACGTGCATGTTGAAACCGGTGCGCACCATGTCGAGTATCCTGCCGAAGCGACCCATGGCAAGATATGACTTGTTGGGCGCCACGAATCTGTAATAGAAAGCCATGAAGGGGTCGGCGAAGGTATAGAGGGTCTTGCGGCTTTTCTCAGGGTCCTCGCCATAAGGAACTTCGCGGCGGACGTACGACATCTGCGCGAGGTTCTTCAGAGGGACGCTGAGTTCGGTGACCTTGCGGCCCACCGCGTCGGCCAGACTCGAAAACCGGCGGTGTCCCGAACCGAGGGCAGTCATGATTGACGAATAGGGAGCGACCTCGCTGAGGTCGTCCATGAAGAGCGCGCTCGGTTCGTCGGCCAGAATGCCGTGCTCGTCGAATATGAGCGATTCCACGGCCTCCCACAGGTCGGCATAGTCTTCGCGGAGTTTCCAGTATCGGGGCACGCCGCCCCATACCGAATATTCCTCTATGGCACGGCGCGGGTCGAGTCCGGCGGCCTCCTGCCACCATGGCAACGCGATGGGGCCGAGGCATATCTTTTCGTTGGCGCGGCCGTAAAGCGGTTCGCTGGCCCCGAGCACGAGCCGTTCCATCATACGTTGCGACGAACCGCAGATGATGAGGTTGAAACGCAGGTCGCCCGAGTCGAGCAGTCTCTGTATAACGGATGGAAGAGCCGGATTTTTCTTTACGAGATAAGGGAATTCATCGAGGCAAAGCGTGGAGTTGGCGTCGCAGACGCGATTGAAGTGTGTAAGGAGGCTATCCCACGATTCGTAACGCGCGTCGGCGAGTTCAGGATAGGTCATGCGAATGGCGTTGACGAGAAGAGAGCGCTGGATCGCCTCCTCGTTGAGGTCGGCCTCGAAATAGACGTCGCGGTCGCCGAGCGCTCTTTTGATCAGGGTCGATTTTCCGAGGCGGCGCCGGCCGTATATCACGATAAAACGGCTGTCGGGGGCGTGCAAGGCCCGCTGTATTCTTGATATCTCACGTTGGCGGTCGATGAAGTCCATATAGCGGTTAGGTTTTTGGAGATTTGGGTTTCGGTGGATGAAAGCCGCAGGCTTTAATCACACAACCTAAGCCGGAAGTTTAGGCGGGGGCCGGCTTTGCGATTATAATTTTTCAAAACATGATGTTTTGAAAAATTATAATCGCAAAGGTAGGTAAAATTTCCGAGATTTCCATAACGGCGGCAGAAAAGTTGGCGGGCGGCGGTCAGCAGGCGGGCGGCGGGGTCACGATGCGGCCGTCGGCCATGTTGACGACGCGGTCGGCGATAGCGGCCACAGTCGGGTCGTGCGTCACCACCACGAAGGTCTGGCCGAGCCTGTCGCGCAGGTCGGCGATCAGCCGGCGTATCTCGTCGCGGTTGCGCGAGTCGAGACTTCCCGTCGGTTCGTCGGCGAAGACGACGCGCGGGCTGTTCACCAGCGCGCGGGCTATCGCCGTGCGCTGACGCTCGCCGCCAGACATCTCCGACGGCTTGTGGCGCAGACGGTCGCCGAGCCCGAGCAGCCCCAACAGTTCCTCGGCCTTAGCGAATGCCGCCTTGCGCGAGTCGCCCGCTATCAGGGCCGGCATCGCCGCGTTCTCCAACGCCGTGAACTCCGGCATCAGCTGATGAAACTGGAAGATGAAGCCTATCTGGCGGTTGCGGAACTCCGACAACCGGCGGTCTTTCATCCCGCCGACATCGACGCCGTCGTAAATCACGCGGCCCGAGTCTGGCCGGTCGAGCGTTCCGGCTATCTGCAGCAGCGTGGTCTTGCCCGCGCCGCTCGGTCCGACGATGGTCACAATCTCCTTCTCGCTCACCGAGAGCGACACGTCGTCGAGTACGCGCAGGTTGCCGTAGGACTTGAAAATATTTCGTATCTCAAGCATTTTCAATGAGTTTGTTGATTACATGACTTGCCAGCAGTATGCCGAACGCGGCCGGTACGGGCGCCACCGTGCCGTATGAGCTGCGCTTGTTGCGCTCGTCGAGCTCGATCACCGACGCGCGGCGGGGAGCCTCGGTGCTCGCCACCGTCTTCAGCGGTCGGCGCAGACCGGCCTGCTTGAGCCGCTGGCGCACGGCGCGGGCCAGACCGTCCTCGCGCGTCTCCCACAGGTCGAAATATCCGACGCGCTCGGGATGCAGTCTGCCACCGGCGCCCATCGACGACACTACGGGGATGCGGTGGCGCAGACAATGGGAGAGCAGCGCGACCTTCGGCGCCACCGTGTCGATCGCGTCTATCACGAAATCGAAGCCCGGCGCCAACAGCCGCTCCACGTTGTCGGGAGTGATGTATTCCAACAACGGCGAGACGCTGATCGCCGGATTGATTTCCTTGAATCGGACCATGAAGAGGTCGACTTTCGGACGACCGACGGTACGGGTCGTCGCTATCAGCTGGCGGTTGATGTTCGACACGGCCACATTGTCGGAATCGACCAGAGTGAGGTGTCCCACGCCCGTTCGGGCCAGCATCTCGGCCGCATAGCCGCCCACGCCGCCGACGCCCGCCACCAATACGCGGGCCGCATCGAGGCGGGCCGCGCCGTCGTCGCCGACGAGCAGCCGCGTGCGGTCGTCCCAGCCGGAGGTCATTGCGTTATCCACGAGCCCTTGAAACCGGTCTCCTCGATAGTCTTGACCACCTGGGCGGCCGTGTCGGCGTCCTCGGGGATACCGTGCGCCTCAAGCACCTTGTCGGCTGTCGTGAGGTCCATGTCCCAGCGAGCGTCGGGAAACTTTGCGCTTACCGCATTGATGATGGCTGCCTTGCAGCCTTCGCACTTGGCGTTAGTCTTGAATTTCATAATTCCTGATTAAAAGTAAGAAGTAAGAAGTATTAAGTAAGAAGTAAGAAGTAAGAAGTAAGAAGTAATACATGATTGTTATTGATAATATTACTTACTACTTACTACTTACTACTTATAACGTATTACTTATTACTTATTACTTATTACTTATTACTTATTACTTATTACTTATTACTTTTTACTTTTTACTTACTTGTTTTTATTCTGAGCGAGTTAGACACCACGCACACCGACGAGAGGGCCATGGCCGCCGAGGCGAACATGGGGGTCAGCGTGAAACCGGCCCAGGCCAGTGCGCCGGCGGCGAGAGGTATCCCCGCTACATTGTAAACAAACGCCCAGAAAAGATTCTCGCGTATGATCGTCAAAGTTTTTCGGGACAGCCGGAACGCCTCGGGCAGAGCCGAGAGATGTCCCGACACGAGAGTGAGCTGCGCCACCTCGATGGCGATGTCGCTGCCGCCGCCCATGGCCACCGATACGTCGGCCTCGGCCAGAGCCTCTGCGTCGTTGATGCCGTCTCCGGCCATAGCCACGGTCTTGCCCTGCCCCCGCAGACGCTTGATGACGTTGAACTTGTCGCCGGGCATTGTCTGGGCTATCACTTGCGAGATTCCGGCCTGGGCGGCGACGTGACGCGCCGCCGCCTCGCGGTCGCCCGTGAGCAGTATGACCTCGCGGCCGGAGGCCTGTATCGACTTGATAGTGTCGGGGATGCCGGGCTGCAGCGTGTCGGCCACGCGGAACGCGGCCACCGCCCGCCCATCTTCGGCGAGTGCAACGATGCCGTCGCCCGCCTCGGTCCAGTCGGCCACGGGCCGGGCCGGAAGAGCGTCGTCGCCGCCATTGCCCAGCAACGCCGCCGAACCGATTTCATACCGTCGGCCGCCGCAAGAGAGCGTCATTCCCTTGCCCGGCACATATTCGAACTCGTCGGGCGTCGCGGGAGTCACGCCGTGCGCCTCGAACCAGTCGCAGAGCGCCTTGGCCAGCGGATGCGTCGATTTCAGTTCGCCGCCGTATGCCACGGCCGCCAGCCGCTCGCGGACTGCGTCACTTATGTTTTCGGCCCAAACGGACTGTGTGACGCGCGGATGGCCGGAGGTGATGGTGCCCGTCTTGTCGAGCACCACGGTGTCGGTGCGGTCCAGGAGTTCGAGCGCCGTGGCGTCCTTGACGAGGATGCCCTCGCGCGCGCCACGGCCGATGCCGACCATCACGGCCGTCGGAGTGGCGAGGCCGAGGGCGCAGGGGCATGCGATCACCAGCACCGACACCGCGCAGACGAGACCTGTGGCAGCGTCGCCCGCGGCGAGCCACCACACAAGGAAAGTCAGCACCGAGACCGCCATGACCGCCGGCACGAACCATGCGCTGATGCGGTCCACGAGTTTCTGGACCGGTGCCTTCGAGCCTTGGGCGTCGCGCACCGAGCGGACGATCCGGGCGAGTTCCGTGTCGGCCCCTACGCCCGTGACGGCCACGGTCAGCGTGCCGTTTCCGTTGAGCGTACCGGCCGTGACGCGGTCGCCCGCCTGTTTCTCGACAGCCTGCGGTTCGCCGGTGAGCATACTCTCGTCGACCGCCGATACCCCGGCCGAGACAGTGCCGTCCACCGGCACCCGTTCGCCGGGGCGCACCGCCACCGACATACCGGGCCGGATGTCGGCCACCGGAGTCTCGGACATCGAACCGTCGTCGGCGACGACCATCGCCGTGGCCGGCTGCAGGCCCATCAGTGCCTTCAGTGCCGCGCCCGTATTGCGCCGCGAGCGCATCTCCATCAGTTTTCCGGTCAGCACGAACGTGACGATCATCGCCGCCCCCTCGTAATACAGGTCGGCCGAGAGCCCCAACGACTCCATCAGCGACGGGAATGCCGTGTTGACCAGCGAGAAAAGGAAACTCACCGACGTCGAGACGGCCACAAGCGTGTCCATCGTCGGCGCTCCGGCGGCGAGCGATCGGAATCCCCGGCGGTAGAAGCCGGCTCCGCACCAGGCCATCACCACCAGAGTCATGGCCATATATATCCAGCCCTCGGCCGGGAAATGGACGTGCATCATGCAGAGCGCGGCGAGCGGCACCGACAATGCCCAGGCCGCGGCCACGCGGCGTTTCATCGCGGCGTACTCGCGCGCGTCGGCCTTCTCCTTGGCGGCCACGGCGCGGGCCTCGTCGCTCTCGGCGATCAGACCGTAGCCCGCGGCGTCGAGTGCGCGGCGCATCATGTCGGGCGACGTCTCCGACGGGTGCCACGTCACGGTTGCCGACGCCGTGGCGAAATTCACCTCGGCCGACTCCACGCCCGGAAGCGAGGAGAGGGTCTTCTGCACCGTTCCGGCGCAGACGGCGCACATCATCCCCGTCACGGGGAATGATTCGCGCTCAATATCAGCTGTTTTTGTCTTGCTCATAGGTTGCGGATCCGCCATTCGGCGGGGTATAGGTTGTTGGCGCGGTTGCCGATGTTCTTCACAAAACCGAGCGGGAGGCCCTGGTAGGTCACCGTCACAAAACCGCGCGGCGTGTCGGCAGGGAGCGTGATCGCCTCGTGGCGCAGATAGCGCAGGGCAGTGTCGAGGTCGAGGTCCGCCTCCGGGAACCTGTCGCGGGGGAAGCGCGTGGAAAGCGTCCACTCCGAGGCCGGAATCTCTATCTTGCCCTTCATGTTGGTTTCGGGAATGCCGTCGAGGATCACCCGCGCCGACTTGCGCAGCGAGTCGAGGGCGCGGCCGTGGGCCGGCGTCGCCGGTCCGCCCGGTTTGCGGAGCACGGCTGCGAAGAGACCCTCGCCGCGCGTGATGTGCGGCATGAAGCGCAGGGCCGGAATGTCCGAACCGAGCTGGGAGCCGATGCCCCATTCCGCCGGCAGACGCAGGTCGATAGGTTCGAGGCCCATCCCGGCGGCGAGCCACTCGACGTTGCACTCGTTCTCGTCGGCGTTGAAAGTGCAGGTGGAATAAATCAGAAAACCGCCGGGGCGCAACGCCTCGACCGCAGAGGTAAGAATCTCGCGCTGCAGGGCGGCGCATTGTCGGACCAGACCCGGCGACCACTGCGTGCGTGCCTCCTCGTCCTTGCGCATCATGCCCTCGCCCGAGCAGGGGGCGTCGACCGCCACGATGTCGAACACCGCTCCGGCAGCCGCCAGGCGCGGAGCGGGGGAGTTGGTGACCATGATGTCGGGATATCCCCATTTGAGCAGGTTCTCGCGCAGGATCCGGGCCCGCTGGGGCATGACCTCGTTTGCAACGACGAAAGCCCCGTCTGGCAGGGCATTGATCATTGACGTCGTCTTGCCTCCCGGTGCGGCGCAGAGATCGAGCACGAGCGGCGACGCCGGCAGGCCGTGCAGTTCCGCGAGGCGCCCCACAATCGTCTCGTGGATCATCGACGAAGCGTCCTGCACATAGAAAGCCCCGGCGTGAAGCAGCGGGTTGAGCGTGAACTTCGGACGCTCGGCGAGATAAAAACCGTTGGCGCACCATTTTACGGGCTCCAGCGCGCCGTAGCCGAGCCGCGACGCGTCGGTGAGTTTGCGGCGGTTGAGCCTGACGCTCACCGACGGCGCCGTATTGAGCGCAGTGACGAGCGCGTCGGCGTCAACGCCAGGCAGCGTGCGGACGCGCGAAACGAATTCCTGTGATAACTCCGTAGTCATAAGCTTATGTAAGTAATAAGGAATAAGTAAAACGGGATATTCTGGCAACCAAGGGTAAACAGCCTCTGATTAATTATTTACAGACTGACCGTATTACTTATTACTTAATACTTAAGTAAGTGTTCAAATTAAACCGATAGTAAGTGATGATTTTAATCTTGCATATCATCTGCTCGCTCTTTTTGGCATCTTAGGCTTTGTCGTTCGGTCGCATAGCTCGCTATGCTCCCTCACTCCGCAGCCCAATATGCTCAAAAATAGCTTCGCATCTGATATGCATTTAATTTGACCACTTACTTATTACTTTGATAACTGCAAAAGTAGTGAAAAATGCGTAATAATCCAAATCGGCGCGCCGGTGCGCACACCATGTGCGAAAGTTTGCACATACGAATAAATTTTATTAATTTTGTATATGCAAATGAAGGCGGCGCTATATCTGATACCGGTGGAGATATGCGCGGGCACGTCGGAGATGACGATACCCGCGGGCAATCTTCATATAGTCAAGGGTATACGGACGTTTGTCGTGGAGAATCTGCGAACCGCCCGCCGCTGCCTGCGGCATTGGGACCCGACGTTCCCGATCGACGACTGCACCTTTCACGAGCTCAACGGCCACACCGACCCGCGGGCTGTGCCGGGATTTCTCGACGCGCTGCGGCGCGGCGAGCCCGTGGGCGTGATGAGTGAGGCCGGTTGTCCGGCCGTTGCCGACCCGGGCGCCGACGTCGTGGCGATCGCCCAGCGCGAGGGTCTGCCCGTCGTGCCGCTCGTGGGGCCCTCGAGCATCCTGCTCTCGCTGATGGCCTCGGGCTTCAACGGCCAGGGATTCGCGTTCAACGGCTATCTGCCCGTCAAGGACGACGAGCGTCTGCGCGCCGTCCGCGAACTCGAAGGCATCTGCGCGCGCCGCGGCCAGACCCAGATATTCATCGAGACCCCCTACCGCAACAACCGTCTTCTGCGCTTTCTCGCCTCGAACCTCAGGCCCGACACGATGCTCTGCGTGGCCTGCGACATCACCGACCCCGACAAGGAGTCGATCCGCACCCTCCCTGCCTCACGATGGAAAAAAGAAGAATATGACTACGACAAACGTCCGGCAATCTTTCTGATGCACCGTGACGGCCGTTAGCAAGCGGCGAGTACTTATGAAAAACTCAAGAAAAATCAAATTCGGATCTCAGCCCCGCCTTCCTTTCGAGGAGTGGGACGACGAACCTGCGTCCGCGCCCGGGCGTCCGTCGACACGTCCTTCCGGTGCTGCCGGTTCGGAGTTCGAGCTCGACGCGGCCGACCTCCGAGCGGCCAAGGCCCCGTCGGGGCGCCTGCATTACATCTCGTTCGGCTCGGGCTCGAGCGGAAACAGCTGCTATGTCGGCAACGACAGCGGCGGCGTGATAATCGACGCCGGCATACGCGCCGACCGCATAGCCGACACGCTGCGCGAGCACGGTGTGTCGATGCGCAAGGTCAAGGCACTGATACTCACCCACGACCACAGCGACCATGTGCGGTTCAGTTACGCGCTACTGCGCGAGAACCGTCACCTGACGCTCTACTGCACGCCGCGCGTGCTCAACGGCCTGCTGCGGCGTCACAGCATCTCGAAGCGCATCAAGGAATACCACACACCGATATTCAAGGAGATACCGTTCAAGGTGGCCGACATGGAGATCACGGCGTTCGACGTGCCCCATGACGGCTCGGACAACATGGGTTTCTCGATAGAGTATGCCGGCCATAATTTCGTGCTGGCCACCGACCTGGGCAGCGTCTCCGACCGTGCGCGCCACTATATGGGTCTGGCGAACTATCTGGTGATAGAGTCGAACTATGACTCCGACATGCTGCGCCTGGGCCGGTATCCCGAATATCTGAAAGCCCGTATCCGTTCGGACAACGGTCATCTGGACAACCGAGATGCCGCGGCGTTCCTGAGCGAGATAATCCGCCCGGAACTGAAATACATCTTCCTCTGCCATCTCAGCAAGGACAACAACACGCCGGCGATCGCGCTGCGCGAGACGCGCGAGGCGCTCGCGGCGCGCGGTCTGACGGTAGGCAACGCCGAGGAGACGCTGAGCGACCGTCGCGCCGACGTCCAGCTGATGGCGCTGCCGCGCTTCGACCCCTCCCGCTGGTTCACGTTCCTGCCACTGCGGAAGGAGTGAGTCTAAGGTCTCTAGGGTCATTAAGGTCGCAGGCTCAGATATTGGCTTTTTGGCGGCATGGCGCGCGTCCCAGCATGGACGGGCGGTCCGTTTCGGCTGCCCAACAATCTGTGAGCGAGATACATGTGGCAACCCCATAAAGTACTGACGTAATCGCTTGCGCCAAACTGCAGAATGAAATTGCGCCAAACTGCCGAACGTAAATGCGCCAAACTACCGAACGTAAATGCGCCAAACTACCGAACGTAAATGCGCCAAATTGACGAATAAAGTGGTTGGACTTGTTTGAGATTCAAATTTATTTTGTAATTTTGCTGAAAATTATTCAGGCATATGACAAAGATTGAAACCTATAGGCCGAGAATCGCAGACCGTTTGCTCGCGCGCAAATTGTAGGGCAAGGGCGCGGTTCTGATTGAGGGCCCTAAATGGTGTGGCAAGACAACCACAGCCGAGCAGATTGCTCGAAGCGTCCTTTATGTCTCCGAACCAGGTAAAGTCAAACAAAACATCGAACTGTCGCGGCTTAAACCGTCGCTCCTGTTGGAGGGCGAAAAACCGAGACTTTTGGATGAATGGCAGGTTGCGTCCTTGTTGTGGGATGCGATTCGGTTCAGCGCAGACCATAGTTCGTCGCTCGGCCTTTATATCCTCACCGGTTCCTGTGTTCCTGCGGATATGACTGATGTAATCCATAGCGGAACCGGGCGATTTGGGTGGCTTAAGATGCGGCCGATGTCTCTTTGGGAATCAGGGGAATCCTCGGGAGACGTTTCAATCAAAGCTCTATTCGACAATGCTTCGGGCATTTGAGGCAAGTCCGGTATAGACTTGACTCAAATGGCGTTCCTATGCTGCCGGGGCGGCTGGCCGCTTTCGTTGGGCATGGACGATGAGATTGCGCTCGACCAGGCTTTCGATTATGTCGATGCGGTGGAGCATCGCGATATCCAGAAATCGGACGGCGTGGAGCGCGAGCCCTCAAGAGTGCATCGACTGTTGCGCTCATACGCCCGCCATCAGGGTACTCAGGCGACTCTGTCGGTAATTAAGCAAGACCTCTCGTCAAATGAGGGCGAAAGTTTTGATACCGATACGATTGCGTCATACATAAAGGCTCTGAAAAGAATTTTTGTAGTGGAGGATGTGGAGGCGTGGAATCCCAACCGGCGCTCCAAGACTGCAATCCGGAGTTCCGATACCCGATATTTCATCGACCCCTCCATAGCCACCGCTGCTCTCGGACTCGGACCGAATGACCTTGTCAACGACTTGAACACGTTTGGGCTTGTTTTTGAAACGCTGTGCATGCGCGATCTGCGTGTGTATGCTGATGCGAACGATGGTAAAGTCTACCATTACAGAGATAAAAACGGCCTCGAGTGTGATGCTGTCATACACCTGCGCAATGGACGGTACGGTCTTATCGAGATAAAACTCGGCGGGGACAGACTCATTGAAGAGGGAGCGAAAACGCTAAAGGCACTATCGGCAAAAATTGATACAGACAAAATGAAAACTCTCTCCTTTCTGATGGTTCTTACGGCTGTTGGAGAATACGCATACCGGCGCGAAGACGGTGTCCTTATCGTACCCATCGGCACCCTTAAGGACTGAAGGAAATTTTCTTCGCGACTTTGTCAACGACGTGTTTTGGATTGATGAAATAAGTTACGTAAAATAACGTTGTACTAAAGATGAATTGTTTGGGAAACAACGTATTGGCGATTCTTGGACAAATCGTTTTGATTAGTCTGGTGTCGATAGGCTCCGATGTTTTGTATGCGCAAAATCAACGAGCTTTCTTGGTTGGTATATCTGATTACCAATCAACCATAGAACATGCTTCCGATTATTGGGAAAATATTCACGGAGCTAATGACGTAGTTTTATTATCGCCGACATTGCGAAAACTTGGTTTTAAGGTCACATCCTTAATTAATAGACAAGCAACAGCAGCAAATATACGTAAACAACTTTCCAAATTCAGTTCATCATGTAAGTCCGGGGATATTGTATATTTACATTTCTCATGTCATGGACAGCCTGTCGAGGATTTGGACGGTGATGAACCGGATGGATGGGATGAGGCCATTATACCGGTTGATGCTCAAAAGGTTTATGTCAAAGGTCTGTACAAGGGAGAAAACCATATCACCGACGATGAACTAAATCGCCTGTTCCGAACGATACGTACTAAAATTGGTCGTAAGGGCTTTTTAACTGTAGTTATAGATGCTTGTCACGCCGGAACTTCATATCGTGGAGAAGAAGTTGAAGATTCAGTATTTGTACGAGGAACTAATAGCGGATTTTCTGAAAGAGGATTAAGATTTGTGCCTAAAATTGATAAGAGAGGGAGAATCAGAGTCGAAAAATCCAACAATATGAGTGGTATTTGTATAATAGAAGCGTGCCGTTCATATCAAGTGAACAATGAAATCAAATGCAATGGTAAATACTATGGCTCTCTTTCTTATTATACAAATAAAGTGCTGCAATCAGACAATAAAATTGCTTGGAGAGGACGATGGTATGAAGCAGTCATAGCACTTATGTCCAAAGATTTACGGCTGGTCCGACAAAATCCGGTTATAGAATTCAGTGAATAGCACAGAGGACAAAATTTATGGGTAAGTATTCTAATACGACGTTGGATGCCTTTGTTAAATCTCAGAGAGACAGAGCTATCACTTATCTTCAAAATAACTTCACGATCTCAATGGATGACTGTGAAGATATTTTTCAAGATTCCTTTATCATACTATACCAGAATGTGCAGGAAGGGAAACTTGACAATTTAACCTCCTCCGTCTCTACATATTTTATGGCTATATGTAGAAATAAGGCAATGGAGTTATTACGCATAAAAGGTAAATATATCCATTCGCCTGTTGATGTCGAGATACAAAAATCTACCACATTTCTCGAAAGTAAGATAAGTAACGTGTTGTCATTTGATAACGATGATGTCCCTACAGAGAAAAAGGAGGCTCTTGTCAGGGAGATAGTAAAAGATTTACCATCCCCATGTAATGAACTTTTATGGGGATACTATCGAGACGGCCTTTCAATGAAGGATTTAGCTGAACTATATGGATATTCTAACGAGAACACAGTGAAGGTAACTAAATATCGCTGCTGTGACAAATTCAAAAAACGATTTACGGAGATGCTTCATAAGATTTTTTAAGATTGATCGTATGGAAAACAATATACAATCCAATATTGACCGTGATGAGCGTATTGCGCTATATCTAAAAGGTCAGATGTGTCCTGAAGAAGAAATAAAATTTCTTGCTGACATTGAATCTGATGATCAATTGAAGCAAGACGCAATTGCTCAGGCCAGACTTGTCAAGGGCATGGCTCAGGCCGATTATGAGCTTATTCAAGAATTAAAGAATGCACCGGAAGCAAAAATAAAATATTTGCTTCGTCCGCCGAGAATTATTTTTAGAAAGCCTATTATGTGGCTTTCAGTAGCTGCGTCAGTGGCTGTATTGCTATTTGTGGGTTACAAAGGATATGATTACTATGACACAACGCGCCTTGGCATGAGATATGCTACGGCCTTACCAATAGAAACATTAGTTCGAGGCGACAAAGATTCAACTATTGAAACAGAACTCCAGACATTATTTGGAAACGTGGTTGAACGCAAAGAATTGCCATCCACAACAAAGCGACTCTCCGAATTATGGGAAATATCCAATGAAGAAACATATAATGATTATACAGACTATGCTCCATATATTGGATGGTATCTTGCCATAGGCTATCTTGAAGACTATGAAAAGGAGAAAGCGAAACAGCTTTTGAAACAAATGAATGAAAAGGGCTTTTCCGATGTCGTGATTATTAACGTTGTCGATTTGTTGAATAAAATACAATGAATACAATGAATACAATGAATACAATGAATACAATGAATACAATATGTCGTATTTTTATATTACTCGGTTATTTTTTGTTTTTGTCACTTGGCTTTAATGTGAAGGCTTGTGACTTGAGAACTGATGAATTGCCAATTGATAGCATGACTTATAATACAATCCAACATTGTTATGATTTGTATGTCAATGGTGTAAATGCTCAATCTACCGGTGACATAGCCACCGCTAAGCAAAACTATGATCAGTATTTATCATTGAATTGCGAACATGAATTGCTTAATGATATTGCAATTGATTTATTAGCTCGATATATCGGAATCGCCAGCGCATCTGATGATTGGGAGCAGATATGCCGTCTGGGTGCAAGGTTGAATGATATCTCCTCTGACATCCGTGAAAGATATCAAAATACTGCATGGATGTATTTGATGTATGTTTATTCTCTTAATATGCAAAATAAATGTAATCAGATTGACGAAATTATTCAGACAGGATTATATTATGTCGACAAGACTTATTCACCTGCTGATAAAGAGTATTACGAGTTAAGATTTCAGCATATAATTTCGAAATTGAATGTTGCGGATTATCATTCTGCAAATCAAATTCTTAATGAAATAATAACTATTAATGATTCCATAGGTCATCATATAGTTGATGATGACATTCTACGAATAAAACAACATATTATTAAATTTACAAAAGCAAATCAATTCAGAAATAAAAAGGAATTTGTTGAAAAATATAGAGATTATGTTGTTGAATCCTCTATATGGACTGCTGCTTTAGGTTATGCTGAGGCGGAAGAATTATGGCATTCTCTTATTGATTTGGGACAAAGTTTTTTGTCGGATACTTATTTTGATGTGAATAGTGTTGACGAAGAAAATATTTGGACAGATTTTATGACATGGTATTCTGTCCTTATCAATGGTTTTGGTCGTGGCTTGAATATTCCTGATAGAGCGGAGCAAGCATATAATTATGTGTTAACAAGTAAGAATTTCCTTGATTGGCATTCCTCCAAAAGTGGTAAAAAGGAAATAAAATGGCATCAGATTGTGGAATGTCTGAATGATAATGAGGTTGCAATAGAGTTTATTCCTCATAGTAATGAAGTTGTCCTTTTATCTAGTAATTTCAACAAACCGAAAATAGTAGAAATTGATTCGTTGGTAGTAAATAAGATTTTAGGGTATAGGAATGATAATCCATTGATAATTAACAATTTCTATAAGCCAGGAAGTCCATTGACTGAATTAGTAAGTATTCTACACCCATATATAAAGGATTATAAACGAATTTATATTTCAGGCTCTAATAGTTTTGCGCAATTCAACTATGGTGCAATCCCATATCATAACAAGACTTTAGATGATTTGTTTGATGTTATTCCTATGATTTCTACTGCTGATATACTCGAATACAAATTAAAAAAGAAGCATAACAATCGGTTTAATAGAGTAGATATATATGGTGGAATGGACTATGAATGTCTTGCTAAATCACAAACTGTTTCTAACCAGAAGAATACTTGGGTTTATCTATCAGATGTTCCTAATGAATTAAGAAAGGGTTTCAATTTTTTACCTTTCACTCAAACTGAAATAGATAGTATAGCCTCATTGTGTAATAAACATAATATTAAATATAATAAGTATTATGGTCAAGATGCAAATGAGTCACGGCTAAAGAATGTTAAATATCCAAATTCTACAATATTACATATATCAACCCATTCTTTCTTATTACCTAATTACTCATTTAAAGACATTTCTCAGCTTTCTGAGGAAAAGAAAATATCAAAATTAGGCACAGTTTTGTCGAATACCGGGTTGCTGTTTTCAGGGTGTAATGAATCGTTAAAGAATGGAGCTGCCAATGGGGATGATGGTGTTTTGACAGCAGAAGAAATATCTCATTTGGACTTAACCAATATCTATTTAACGGTATTGTCTTCTTGCTCTAGCGGGCTTGGTGATATTAATAATATTAATGGTGTAGTATATGGACTCACTAACGCTTTTAGGAGTGCAGGCTGTAATCAAATTATGATTTCTCTTTGGGATGTGCCAGATTATACAACTTCATTATTTATGCAGGCATTTTATGATGCACTTCTTAAAGGATGCAGTACTCGAGAGAGTCTTAAATTAGCTCAGTCTCATATAATATCATTAGGCTATGAGGATCCATTTTATTGGGGAGCTTTTGTGATTTTAGACTGATTTATTTGGAATTTTCAGACAAAATTCACTTATTTGCATTGAACTCCACCTTGCGATTAAAATGATGTAATGAAGCATGTTGTGGTATTGCTGAATTTAATATTATTGAAGATATGAATGTTATTTCTTCAACATGTTTTGATTCAATTGGTAATCCTTGTGATTTTGAAGATGAAGATGGTATCACTTGGGTTTATCTCGGTATGAGGCATGGTTTTGATGAATGGCAAGGAGCTCTCAAAGAAGATTAAGTCTATCCTGAAATAAGGTGCATCGTAAAGAGTGCATCTTATTTTTTTGCTCGTTACTGTTAACCTTTCTATGGTTTGCGTCATAAAGAGACAGACCATTGCAAATGAACTGATTTATGAGCAATCCAATTACCATACCTGCAGACAATGACAATCATGAGCAACAGTTGGCTTATGACCTTGTTGCAAACACAAGTCGTTGCCTTTTTATTACCGGCAAAGCCGGGACAGGTAAAACGACATTCATTCAGCGTATTCAAAAGGAAATTCAAAAGAACTTTGTAGTATTGGCTCCCACTGGTATAGCCGCGATTGCCGCCGGAGGACAAACGGTACATTCATTTTTCGGATTTCCTATGGAGGTCATTGGCCCTCATACCAAATTGCAAGTATCATTCTCTAATGAGAAATTACTCAAGCATGTTGATACAATCATCGTAGATGAGGCTTCGATGTTGCGATGTGATATGGTAGATGGAATGGACAGATATCTGCGCTTGGCATTCCATAATAATATGCCATTCGGAGGGAAACAAATTATATTTGTAGGAGATCTGTTTCAACTGCCCCCGGTGGTCAAGAGAGGAACTGTTGATGATGAAATGCTCAGTGATTTGTATGGTGTTGGAACGCCTTTCTTTTACAAAGCCAACGTCCTGAAACGAATGAACCTGCCTAAAATTGAATTTAAGAAAGTATACCGGCAAACTGACAATACGTTTGTCGAGATACTGAATAAAATGCGAATTGGAGAAATTGGACAGGAGGAACTTGACATCCTCAATGAGCGTGTATCATCATCTGACGATATTGGTGATTATTCCGTTATTCTAACAGGATTTAACAAAAAAGCAGAACGTATTAATGAAGAAAAGCTCAACTCATTGGAAGGAGATGAAGTTGTATATGAAGGTATCAAATCAGATGAGTTTCAATCTAAAGATTGTCAGGCACCGGAACATTTAAGATTAAAAATTGGTGCACAAGTCATTTTCTGCCGGAACGACTATGCGGCAAAATGTGCCAATGGGACAATAGCAAAAGTCATAAGTCTCGAAGATGATGTTATCCAAGTACAATTAGAAAATGGTAAAATGGTTAGAGTTGTACGTGCCACATGGGAAAGCTATGAGAGGGTATATAATCGTGAAACTCGCCGGATTGAATCACAGGCAGTAGGGTCATATAGTCAATTCCCTATTAAATTGGCTTGGGCAATAACAATTCATCGCTCACAAGGTATGACCTTTGACCGTATGCATTTTGACCTTTCATGGGGGACATTCGCTGCCGGACAGGCATATGTGGCGATAAGCAGAATGCGCTCTATTGAAGGCTTGACTCTAAGCCACAGTCTGAAGGCCCATCATGTTACAGTTAATCCGGAAATCAAGGCATTCTCCAATTCCTTCAATGATGTCGTAATGATTAAAGATGAATTGGAATCCGGAAAAAAGATTTATAAACATATCGCACAAAAGGAGTATGATCAGGCTTCTTTCGATTTGTTAAATATGGCTCTTTCTAAAGTCCGGCTCAAAGATTATCGCAATGCTGCTTTACTTGCAAAACAAATGTTTGATGTAATGCTTGATGACGATAATCTAATAGGTGTAGCAGCCGGTTTTCCACTAATTAAAGACTGTAATATAACCTGTCATTTTCTCAATAGTGTCCTATGTCTGTATGGCAATAAGTATGAAGAGGCGGTCGGTTATGCAGATCTTGTTCTTTCCCGTAGGAAGAACTGTCTGGAAACCATGTATGTGAAGGCTCGCGCAAACTATGAAATGGGCAATTTTGAAGAAACTGCCGATACCCTATTTCAAATACTGACACTCTCTACAGAGGGAGAAGAGAAAAGAGCGATTGACAAAAAACTGTATCTTTTAGAGATAAAAAACAATGATAAGATTGGCAATCCCAATGTCGGTTTATGCAAGAAGCTCTTGAAGATATGCCCAACATGCACAAGAGCTTATTCATTTATGAGAAATGAAATTGTCAGGAATGGACATACTTTGTCGGGTGATGATATTACGGACTCTTTTTTGATCAGAAGTTTTGACAATCCAAACTTAAATG
The DNA here is from genome assembly GCA_910584125.1 of uncultured Muribaculaceae bacterium. Taxonomy (GTDB): domain Bacteria; phylum Bacteroidota; class Bacteroidia; order Bacteroidales; family Muribaculaceae; genus Lepagella. The sequence goes on from CAJTXU010000014.1 coordinate 63,382, forward strand.
AGTCTGATTTTAATACGATTCTTAAGAATGTGGACATGAAGTCTGAGGAATTTAGACAGTTCAAAAAAGAATTGTTGAAGATTTCATGAATTTTTTTACAAAGGTTGTTAACCTTTCCTATCGACTTATCATTAAAGGAAAAACATCTAACCAAACATATGGAACAAGCTTTTTTATTCATTATTGCCATTTCTCTGGCGCTACTCGTCGGGAAATGGGGAAGTACGAGAAAAATCGGATTTGGCCGAGCTTTCGGTCTGTCGTTGTTCAACCTTCTCATTGGAATCATTGCAGTAGCATGTTCCAAGAAAATCGAGAGTAATCCGGATAAAAATCAAGATAAATGAGAACGGCAGGCTGGATATGTTTAATAATCGGGATAATCAGTTTCTTCGGGGCTGCACTAAAGGGTAATAGTGTCTTTGGACCTTTATTCTGGATTGGTCTGGGTGCGTTTCTCCTGGATAGAGCTAATAAACGAAAACAGAATACTGAAAGTGACCCGATAAAGACGGAAAACCTTACAAAGGTGGAGACTCGAACACAGGAGGTGGTGGTTGGGTCTATTTCTGACAACAATCAGGCCGATGTAGAAATTCATGCCGATCAGCAGTTGGAAAGTCTGGAAGATATCCAGGCTCAACTTACACTCCCACAGCGGGAAGCCGCAATGTGTATGATATCATTCTTTTGTGGGTACAATAGTAATCTTACGGAGGATGCCTCGATAATGCTGCTCAAACAATCTGCGTTATTTTATGGATTGCCGGATTCGCCATTGTTTTTATCTAAGATTATGTCAAAGTATTCAGATGCAGATGCCCTGCTCGACATCGTACTCACCATAAAACCAGTTAAGGCCAAGGAGTTCTTGCTCCTATCCTGTTATGACCTTATTAAATCAACAGGTAAACAGGAGGCATTTGATCTGTTGTTCAACATCGCTAACGATATGGGGTATGACAGAACAAAGATGGAACAGTTGATTCTACTTTATCAATGACGCCGGTCTTGCAGATTGAAACTACCGAAATATTCATGTTCATAATAGTAGTGATGGCAATTACGTCATCATGTGTAAACAGCTCGTATGATTGGAAAATTATTGAAGATGGTGATGGTGGTGCTGGGTATGTGCGGTGCGCTGGCCGGAGGTTCGTCTGCGGGACGTGTCAACGGTTCGGGCGACTCAGATTCCGTGCGTGTGGAAACAGCTGATTCGGCCCCGGGTCGTGAAAATAACGGGTATCGGGGACCCTTAAGGAATTCGATTCCCATGAATAAGAGCGTATCAATTTTCGGTGTCACTGCTTCCGGATGTGCAATCGCAATTATCAAAACACTTGAAGCGAATGGCATTTTGAAAATAGACACGATTCATATGGCTGAAGGGGAATTCCGGAGTGCTGTCGTGGAGTTTGCCGGGGTTAAGTTTGGCCTGAACAAGGGCTTTATTTTCATCACAAGCAGACACGATAGAAAGGCCGTCAAAATGTTGGTAAGTAGAATAAGTGAATTTTACGGGGAGCCGGAGATTGATGGTGAGAAGGATGAGCCTGAATTCTGCTACTATCATTGGAATCTTAATGCCACGGATCCGGAGTGCCCACACATCAGGATCCGGCCGTTGCATTCGGAAGAGGGTGGGTTGACCATGACGTGGGGTTTCTGACCTACGAAGGTCCCGATTTGTCAAAACATATTGTCTTCCACCATTTGCTGTAATGGCGGAAGACTATGTTTCCACCTGGCCCATCTCAGTTGAAACGATGCCCTAAAGGAAACTGTCGTCACCGGCGTACGGCTTGGTCAGGGAACTGCGCGAGGTTTAGCAGACTTTATCCGTCTGCATAAGCTCGATATCCGGATCAAGGATGACCGGCGAATACTCTGCGGGTCCGCTTATGCCTGCGCGCGGGCGCTTTTATAGGGGGTGGGGTTAACTTTTATTAAGTTTTTTTGTGCTTTTTCAAAATAATTCGATACCTTTGCGGAGATTTTTGTTATTTAGGTTGTGATAAAGAACTTTTATAATAGGAAAGCTCTGTGGGGCAGCGCGATAGCCGCCCTTGTGGCTATGGCCGCGTGTGGCGGCGCCAACGGCGGCAAAGATGCGGCGGGGAAGGACTCGGATTCGGTGTTCTCGGCGTCGCAGCAGGATTTCCATGCCGACAACGATATCGCCATGACGCTGGGCAGCATCGCCGACGCGATTCGCGTGGGCGAGCCTCTTGACTCGGCGACTTACAGTTATACGGGCGTGCTTACCGATGGGGTGGGCCGTCCGCTGTATACCGACGTCGACGGTACGCCGGGCGCGTGGAATGTCAACGTGGTCTCTGCGAATGACGCCGTGATCTCCACAACGGATGTCGGCGACCTTCCGGCCGCCGAACTGGAGAAGTATGTCGTGACGAGCCTGGGGCTCGGCGAGCCCATTCTCGTGAAGGATCATGCCGATGGCACCTACAGGCTTTACGCCTTTTCCGACAACGAGCAGATGTCGGTCGAGTCGCATGTCGTGACCGACAACACCGGTTTCCAAGGCACGAAGATGGTCATCGGGATATGGAGACTCAATGGTAAGTAATAAGTTATAAGTAAGAAGTAAGAAGTAAAGTAAGAAGTAAGAAGTAAGAAGTAAGAAGTAATACGTGCCCTCACATGATGTTCTCACATTGCCCGTATTACTTCTTACTTATTACTTAATTTTACTTCTTCCTTTCTACTTATTACTTAATTTTACTTCTTCCTTTTTTACTTATTAATTTTTTCGGATTTGATCAGGTCGAGGAGGGCGGGGAGTGCCTCTTCGGCCGGTATATTCTTCGTGACGAGCTGTTTGCCCCGGTATATGCTGACGCGGCCGGGTCCCGCGCCGACGTAGCCGTAGTCGGCGTCGGCCATCTCGCCGGGACCGTTGACTATGCACCCCATCACTCCGATTTTCAGTCCCTTGATGCCGAGTTTCGATACGGCTTCCTTCACTTCGCGCAGGGTGGCCTGCAGGTCGAACAGCGTGCGCCCGCAACTCGGGCAGGCGATGAACTCCGTCTTGTAGAACCGGCGGCGGGCCGCCTGCATTATATCGTCGGCGAGACGGCGGAGTGTCTCTTCGTCGAAGGCGGGTGCCTCCACCTGTATGTCGTCACCATACCCCGACAGGAGCAACGCTCCGAAGTCGGCCCCGGCGCGCACCCGCAGTTCGTCGAGCGAACCGCAGTCATAGCGTATGGTCATCAGTACCGGCTGGCGTCCCCCCTCGGCCACATAGCGGTCTATGTCAGCCGCCAAGCGTCCCAATTCGAGCGGAGAATCGATGCGGAACTCCTTGTGCGGCAGCGAAGAGTCGGCGTAAGAGCGCGACTCGCCGGGAAGTACGTTCTCCGGGGCGGCGACATGCGGCGCGGCGGCACGCGCGGAGACATGATCGCGCAGCAGAAGCGCGACAGGAATCTCGTTTTCAGGCGGTTCGCTGAGCGACACGCGTATAGTGTCGCCCAGACCCTCATGGAGCAGCGCACCGATACCGACGGCGCTCTTGATGCGGCCGTCCTCGGCGTCTCCGGCCTCCGTGACGCCGAGATGAAGGGGATAGCTCATCCCCTCCTTCTCCAGTTCGCGGGCAAGAAGACGCACCGTCTCGACCATCACCACCGTGTTGGAGGCCTTGATCGAGATCACGATGTCGTTGAAATCCACCTCGCGGGCGATGCGCAGATACTCCATCACCGACTCCACCATACCGGCCGGAGTGTCGCCGTAACGGCTCATGATGCGGTCGGAAAGCGAACCATGGTTCACACCGAGACGCACGGCTGTGCCGTGCTCGCGGCATAATTCCAGGAACGGCACCAGCGAGCGGCGTATGCGCTCGATCTCTGCGGCATATTCGTCGTCGGTGAACTCCAGCTTGCGGAACGTGCGCGCCGCATCGACGAAATTGCCGGGGTTGATGCGCACCTTGTCGGCAGTCGCGGCGGCCTCGAAGGCTGCCTTGGGGTTGAAATGCACGTCAGCCGAGAGCGGCACGCGGCATCCGAGGACGCTCATAGCCTCGCGGATAGCCTTCAGGTTTGCGGCCTCGCGCACGCCCTGCGTGGTGAGGCGCACAAGCCGGCCTCCGGCATCGGCGATGGCCTTGGCCTGTCGGGCCGAGGCCTCGGTGTCGAGGGTCGGTGTATTGGTCATCGACTGGATCAGGATCGGGGCGTCGCCGCCTATCGTCTCGTCGGCGACACCGACGGCGCGCGACGCGCGCCGGCTATAGTTGTATGGGAACACTTACGTGAATGATTAATGATTAATGATAAATGATTAGAGCCGTCCGGGCTCAGCCTTAGCGACCTTAAAGATCTTGGCGACCTTAGAGACCTTAGAGACCTTAAAGACCTTAAAGACCTTAGCGACCTTAAGGACCTTAAGCCCTTATCATCATAAGGAAATAGACGGCGCAGAAGCCGACGGCGTATCCGGCCAGGACCTGTCCCAGAGTGTGGCGGCCGAGCCAGATGCGCGCCGAACCGAGCATCCCGGCGAGAGCCACGGCCACAAGCAGCCACGCGAACGTCGATGGAAGCGAGTAGTCATACAGCAGCAGATGGAGCTGCATGGCCACGAGTCCCGCGATGCCGGCCGAGTGGACAGAGATCTTCCACCAGCGGTTGATCACCACCTCGACCAGTCCGGCCGCGGCGCCGCCGTAATAGAACATCACGAGCCATTCCGGAGCTCCCTTGTATGACATGAAGAGCGCCGTGCCAACAAGGCCAGTGATGCATATCAGGTAGGGAACGAGCCGCTCGTCGCGGTCGTTGAGGCCGATGTCGCGCACAAACCCCATGCGTTTCAGTATGATGACCGCCAGCGACGGAATCAACACATTGAACGCGAAGACCACGCCGACGAAGGCGATGCGCACGCCCATGCCGGTGAAGGCCAGGATCGAGAGCCCGAACGCCAGCAGCGTGCCGTAGACCGGCATCATGAGCGGAACGAGCAGCCAGGAGAGCAGATGGCTGATGTTGGTCACGGCCTGACCGACGGGGCCGGAAGGGCCGGCGGGCTCGGAGTACTCGGAGCTCTCGGAGCTCTCGGAGACCTCGGAGTTCTCGGAGACCTCTGAGCTTTCGGGAAACTCCTCGTCGTCGAGCGGCGACTTGGGGTAATATGACGAAGTGTCAAGTTTCATTATAAAGATTTTTTTCTTCCTCTGATCACGCCGGCGAACTCACGGGGCACGGGTGTCTGGAAATTCATGTCCTTTTTCGTGACGGGGTGGGCGAAGCGGAGTGTGCGGGCATGCAGCGCCAGCCGGTGGATCGGGCTTGTCTGCGCGCCATACTTGCGGTCGCCGGCGATCGGGTGGCCCATCTCGGAGGCATGCACGCGTATCTGGTTCTTGCGCCCGGTGTCGAGCGAGAAATTCGCCAGCGTGTAACCGTTGCCGCGGCCTATCACCTCATAGTGCGTCACGGCGAGGCGCCCCTCTCCCGGCACGTCGGTCGAGTAGACCACGAACTGCGAGTTCTCGGTCAGGCGGCTCTTGACGAACCCCTTGTCCTGCTCCAGCTCGCCCTCGAGCACAGCCACATAGAGGCGCTCGAGGATGATGTTGTTCCAGTTGTGGCGCAGCACGTCGTTGGCGCGCTCGCTCTTGGCGAACATCATCAGGCCGGTGGTGTGGCGGTCGAGGCGGTGTACCACCCACAGCTTGTTGCGCGGGTCGACCCTCTTGACATAATCGCGCATAATGTCATATGCGTTCTCGTCGCGCTTCTTGCCGGCGGCAGCCACCGACAGCAGTCCGTATCCCTTGTTGATGACGAGCACGTCGTCATCTTCATAAACAAGCTGGATGCGCGGATGTTTGAACACCGGTATCGGGCGGGTGAAATTGATGGTCACCTTCTGCCCCGGCGGCACGGGGGCGTCGAAAGCAGTGGTGACGGCGCCTTCGACGGCCACATGGCCGTATCTGAGCCATTTCTTTATGTCGTTGCGCGGGGCGTCGGGCAGACAGCGTCTTATGAAATCCATAAGCGGGCATCTCTCGTCGCTCCGGTTGGGAAAATCGGCTATGCGGTCTTCGCGGATGTTTCTTCTGTTGCGGTTCATGTTGCAAAGTTAACAAACAATTGCCAAAAATCGGTCATAAACGCGGATATAAATCTGGTGCGGGCATTAAAAAACGGCGGTCGGAGGGCAGGGAGAGGGCCGGCGGGACGATGCTCGGAGCAGGGCGTGGCCGAATCGGCATTCGAGGCATCGGTTGCGGTCGCAGTATTCCTTGCGGAGATGGATCAGGGCCTGGGAGTCCGAGGCGGTTTCGCATCTTATGCCGGCGTGCCGCCACTGGCGGATATAGGTGTTGTTCTCGGCGTCGAGGTCGTGCCAGATGTCAAGGCCCCGCTCGGCCATTTCGGGGTCTCCGTGGGCGGCACCGTAGGCGTAGAGCATCGGGGCCACGAGATTGATGACGAGCAGCGCGACATTGCTTTCCGACAGCGCCGAGGGGAGGCGCGTGCCGGGGCGGTCGAAGTCGAGGTGCGAGTCCCAGTACCCGTCAGTCTTCCAGTCGAACAGCTCCGGAGCTGATTCCGAGTCGCACGCCGGGTCGAGGATCCGTGACAGCAGCGAGAATCCGCCCGAGAGCGAGCGGGCGAGCGTGGCCACGCGGCGCGTGGGGAAATTCTGCGGACGCGTACGGTTGAACTTCCAGATGTCGCGGCGCATGGGACGCAGGCCGTATTTGCGGGCCAGGAAGAAATATTCGCGGCAGAGCCGCTGGTAATATTCGTCGAAGATGTGGATCGAGGTGTCGAGCATTCCGGCCTGACCGAACAGCAGGGCCTCGAGCTGGAAGATGTCGTCCGAATGCTTGGAGAGCACGGTGAGCGGCACGGAGCGGGCGAGCATCTCGAGCGGTTCGGCGTTGAGCGAGAAACCGAGCGCGCGGGCCAGCGTGATGAAGCATGCGCGCTCCCAGTCGCCTTCGACGTACTTCACGAGGTCGATGATGCGCCGGGCCTTGACCTGCATACGCTCCACCGAGAGCGACTCGAGCCAGCCCGTGACAGTGAGCGGCGGCAGCGAACCAACGATGTCCTCGCACTCCACGGCGCGGATCTTCTCGGCCAGCCGGGCGTAGAGCCTCATGAACGAATCGGGGAATGTGGCGACGGTCTGGGGGATGAAACCTCCGCGCGAATCGGGCACGCGGGTGTCGTTGACTCCCACCACGTGGAGGATGACGTTGCTGTAAGCCGGGTCGGTGTCGTGGCCGTGGCGGAACCAGTCGGAGGCCTTGACGTGGACCTCGACATTGCCGGCCCATTCCTGGCCGCCGATGCGCAGGCGCGCGCCGGAGAAGTCAGGCCCCGCGTCGGTGTTGTGCCGCCCCTGATACAGGATGTCGATGCTCCTGCCGTCGTCGGTCTTGATTCCGTCGGGCAGAAGCCGGTACTTCCATAGGTATTGGTATAGCATTTCCATCGTATGCGCGGGCTGTTTGGGGCCTGACCGTCGTGGCTTTCAGAGTATCTGTGAATGTCGAGGCGCGGCCGTATGCAAATTTATCTAAAATTGCGGAGACCGCCAAAAAAAGAGGCGGAAAATCCACCCTGACACCGCGCTGCTCCCCGGGCGGAACAGTGAGCTAATCAGGAGATTGGGCTCTTGTAATGTTAAATGATGTTAATTTTACACCTTTATTTGAAATAGAGATTAAGTAAATTTAATGTTTATATTATGCGTGCGCGCGTATCTTATTA
>CAJTXU010000015.1 GCA_910584125.1 uncultured Muribaculaceae bacterium
GCAAAGGTACTCAGACTATGCAATCATGTCAATGCGCCATCGCGGAGACAGATACCCACCGTAGATTCATTACATCAGAAAACCTAAGTCCGGTGTAACAAGCGAAGACAAATACATTTCTTGTCCTGTCAATAGCCTTTCTACCCGTCGGAAAGATCATAATGGATTGAAGTTCCTCAGGGGTTAGGGCGTAGAGGTTGACCGTACTGTCTGCTTTAGTTTCGTCACGGAAACGCTGCTGGTATGCTTGATAGGCATTATTTTTGTTATACCCCTTTTTCGTAGCCCAATTAAGGAATGTCTTTATATCCATCATCGACTTGTGGGTATAGTTGTTGGATAGCCCTTTGGCTATAAGAGCCAGTTCAAACTTCGCCAGAAATTCATCGTTGATGTCTTCAAAATAGACACCACTTCTAAATTCTTTCAGATGACGGAGCATAGTCTTATGCTTTGTAAGTGTTCCTTTGCTCCATTGGGCGGTTGCAGGAGTTTCCTTAATCTCCTTTTCCCTTTCGTCAATCAATAACTGATACACCTCTGCGACAGTAAGCCGGGAAGACTTTTCCTCGTTAAGGATCCCTTTGACTTTTTCTTTGATTATGGCAGGAGAAACTTCCTCTCCCTCCAGTTCGAGTTGATTGAAAGCTTCATGTATGGCTACTTCGACCTTAGCTATGCGAGTATTGATTTCCGAGGCAGATACACCATCCGCATTAAAATTATTTCTTTTGACTCTTTGCGCTTCTGAATCCCATTTGGATGGTTGAAGTCGATAGCCAATATAGTACCATACTCGTTTACCACCAAAAGTGATGTCGGCGTTAATGGGCATCTCATCGGAATCGCTCTTGCCTTTCCTCTTTTCAATTCGGAAATTTATCCTATGCTTGTATTTGTCCATGATAGAGCGTTTGTTGGTGATATTACATTTTAACCATACAAAATTACATACAAATCTCCATACAATCAAGGATAATCCAATTTATTTTAATTTACGGCTTATGCGGTATAATGCTCTAATAATCAATAGGTATAATGCAAAATTTGAGCTGTGATGATATTCTATTTTATAAATAGTTCATGTCTCGTCCTCTCCGCAAATAATGCTGATAAACAGCGAATTACAACATCTACACCCAATTTTACACCCCAAAGTGCGAAATTGGGTGTTTCTATATATTCTTAACGCCGTGTGGCGGCGTCGCGGCTCTCTGCGCGCCTGTAAAGGAGATGTCCACGGCATTGCTACCACCGTTGGCAAAGGGGAATTGGCATAGATTGCACCGGCGCGTTTGCCGCTGCGCCTCTTGCCTGTTATGTCATGGTAGCGCAGATAATGGTTGTGCTCCTCCTCAAACCAAGGAAGAATTTCATTAAGAAGGGCAATATTTACTCCGGTAAGAGCCAAGAATTTTTTGTCAGCGTCGTGGGTACTACAGATTTTTCCCTAAGATTCCTTTGATGCGGGGCTTGTTTTGATAAACTGGCGTTGAAGGCAAAACGGGGCGGCCCTTGGAAAAGAGCCGCCCAGTTTGTGTTTATGGGGGTGCGATTGGCGATTGGAAACTCGTTTCTTTACACCTAAGGGACGAATATTATCAGTTGATGCGGATGAAGGCGGGTTCCCATGCCTTCACGTTGACGCTGCCGCTGACGTTGCCGCCGTTGATGAGGTCTACGCCCGTTCCTCCAATCGATATGTTGGTGTCAATCTCGGAGAAGATCACCACCACTTTGTTTCCGGTCTGATTGTCAGTCTTGGTGATAATCTCATACTGGGTGCCTTCCTGTCGCTGCACAGTGCCGCGCCACAGAGCCGGATTTTCGGCACGGGCCTTGAACACCTTGGCCACGTAGTCGTGCACCATCTGCTCGTTCTGATTGAAGCCGGAGATGCGTCCTGACGTGCGCGCCTTGTTGTCGGCGTTGCCGTTGCCGCTCTTGTCGCCGATCTCGTCACCATAATATGTGCATGTCGGACCCGAATATGCGGCCACCGCGGCATGGCGTGTCATGAGTTCGCGGGGCCGGCTGTTGATGTCGACGAAGTCGCCTACACGCGAGGTGTCATGGTTGCTGAGGAAGATTGTGGGATTCACGCCGGGATCTTTATAGCCGCGTGCGGCGGCGTCGTTTGAGAGGAACCAACCTATTGAACCTACGCCATCGCCGAGATTAACGAGATTGTCCTTGCCGTCGAAGTCCATCACACTCTTGAGGCCATCCTGCTGAGTGGTTGTGATTCTGCCTGCAGATGTCCAGTCCTCGCCTACCATATAGCCGAGTGTGCCCCACTGTTCGCCGCGGTTCCTGCGCTCCTGCGCCACGGCCTCCACCTCCTTGCGGAGATCATACCAGTAGTTGTGTCCGCCCTGATAAACCTGATAGCACTGGTCAAGACGCCAGCCGTCGACGCCGCGGTTCATCCAGTAGCGAACAACTTCCTTGAAGTATTCAAGCGAGCCGGGGAACTGTATATTGCCCGATTCAGAGCCGCGCACGTTGGGAGTGTTGTTTTGTGTGGATATCCAATTACCGTCGGGCGAAGCCTGGTTCACACCGCCGTGATGGCCGAACACGCCGTCGAGAATCACATAGATGCCCTTCTCATGGGCCTTCCTGACGAGTTCATCGAATTCATCTTCCGTGCCGAATTTGGGGTCTATCTTGAAATAATTGGTGCAGAAATATCCGGTGGCCTGAAGCTTCTCGCCACCCTGTCCGTTGGTGGAGTCGAATATAGGTGTCATCCAGATGGCGTTCATGCCGAGATCCTTTATATAGTCGAGCGAGTTGATGATGCCGCGGAGGTTACCGTTCTTGCGGTGTCCTTCAGGGCCCCACATGTCGCCATATCCTGACGCACCGCCGTCGCCATGCTGGAAAGAACCCACCATTATCTGATAGATGGAGAGTTCGCGCCAGTCGCCGGTAAAGGTATAGACGGGCTGTGAATCGTCGCGGGTGAACGTACTGCTGTAGTTGGCCGTGCCGACGCTGTTGGATGCGGTGATGGTAAACGTTCCGCTCTCGTTTTCGGCGAGATAGTCGCTCACCTTAAGAGTGGTGGTGCCATTGCCGAGCGTAACGTTCTTATTGTTGAAAGAACCGGAAATCGAAGTGGCTTCATTGCCTATGGTCACGGTGATGATGCCGGAGCCCATGACCTTGCCGCCGTCAGGACTTACGGATACCACAGGTTTCTGCGGACCGTAGGCTACCAGGCTGTGGCTGCCGTCGGATTTATAGGTATGGCCGTTGACGTACTCAAGATTGCCTCCGGCCTTCTCTCCTCCATTATTGCTGAAAATGATCTGGGTGGGCACCTTGCCCTTGGGAGCTTCCCAATAGAGCACACCGTTCTTCTCGGTCATCGCGTCGCCGGGCCATGTGCCGTTGGCACAGCAGTTCTCGGTGTTGTTCCATGCCCATACCTTCACGTTCCAGTTTTTGTCGTTGACGAAGTAGACAAAGCACTTGTCGTCCGGTTCCTCACCCTGCTTTTTGGTATAGGTGAAGCTCTTCAGTTCGGTTCCACTCTGATTTGCGGCATATGTGCGCAGCGTTGTGGTCTGGCTGAAAGTCAGCGGCGAGCTGTAGCGCGCTGAAGCCGCAGAAGGAGTTGAGCCGTCTACGGTATAGTAGATATCGGTGGCGGGAGTCACGGAGAGTGTCACCGTGACATTGTCGGTAAACGAGGTGCCGTCGGCCGGGTTGGCTGTAACCACGGGCTTTGAGGGCACGGGGGGTGTCGGAGGCTCGGGAGGTGTCGGTCCGCCGAACGTGCCGTATTCCTCGATGAGGAGCACCGGGCCCGATGCTGCCATCGTGACGCTGCCACCGCTTACCACAGCCGTATTGCTCATATTGTAGCCGTCCATCACCTTCGTGCCGTCGGCAAAAAGATCACCGGTATTTATCGTGTAGGTCTGGCCGGACCGCGTGTTGAGACGGATAATCACGGAGTTGCTGAATCCGTTTTCCGAGAATTTACGACCGTAAGTATCGCTGCCGAGATTAGACTGAACTCCGGCTCCTACGGCCGGATTGCGGCGGCGGAACTGACCGATCTTCTGCCAGTGCAGATTCACGTCGTTGCCTACGGCATCCCAGTTGAAGTCGCCGCGGGTGGCCATACCTGCGTCACCCTTGCCGTCGACAGTCGGGCGCGACGTCTCGTCGCCGTAAAATATCTGGGCGCCTCCGGGGCAGAGAAGCAGCATGGTCGCCACATTCTTCTGGTCGCCGGGACGATGCAGGCCGGTGTCGTGACTCGAAACATAATTGAGCACCTCATGACCGTTGACGCCGTTGCAGAAACCGGAATAATATTCCCAATCGTCTACCGACGGCGTACGGCCCGAACCACCCTCCGTGCCATTGAAGGCAAAGTTGATCATCGAGTCGAAGCCGCCCTGATTGAAGTAGCCCGTATCGCCATGACTCCATCCGAAGCATTCCCCGGTCATCCAGAAATCATTGGTCCAGTTTTTGGCATATTCATCGGCGCGGTCGCTGCGGCGCCATGCCTCAAGGGCGCTCTTACAAGCGTTTTTGAGCTGATTCCAGCGAGAAAGCTCCACGTGCTTGGCGGTGTCACAACGGAATCCGTCGATTCCGAAGTATTCCACCCATGCGGCGAGCCAATTGATGATGTAGTCGGCGGGAGCACCCTTGCCGCTGATACGCCAGTCGTCGATGTTGGGCAGACGGTAGTTGTCGTAGTCGCCTCCCTTCTCTCTGTCCCACTTGCGCTGCAGGAAGGCGGGGATATCGACAGACTGTGTGCGCTCGGTCACTACGTCGGGCAGTCCGGCCAGCGACATGGTCCTGTCGTCGCTTCCGGGCACCACATAGCCTGCCGATGTGCCCCACGAACGGTCACCGAAGGCTCTTACCCACGAGCCCCACCAGTCGCCCCATTTACCTTGTGTGTCGGCGTTGAAGCTTACGTCGTTGTCACCCCACATCGTGAATTTGTCGCTCGAGGGGAGCCAGCCGGCCGAAGCCGTGCCGTTGACATTGCCGAAGTCATAGTCGAGACAGTCGTCGAGTGTGCAGTATCCGGTATGGTTGAGCACAATGTCCATCACGACACGTATTCCGCGGCGGTGCGCCTCGGTCACGAAATTGCGCATATCCTCGATTGTGCCCATATTGCGGTCCATGTAGGTCCAGTCGAGCGTGTAATAGCCGTGGAATGCGTAGTGGGCGAAGGCATCGTTCTTGCCCCCGGTCCAACCGTGCATCTGCTCGTAAGGAGCGGTGATCCAGATTGCGTTCACACCAAGATCGTCGAGATAATCGAGCTTTTCGGTGAGGCCCTTGATGTCGCCGCCGTGGAATGTCGCCACATCTGAGCCCCCTGCCGTCTTATGGCGGTGGTAGCTCTCGTCGTTGGAGGTGTCGCCGTTGTGGAAACGGTCGGTCAGCACGAAATAAATGTTGGCGTTCTTCCAGGTGAAATAGTCCTGACGCACCACCTGAGGAGTCTTCAGCGAGATTGTGTAGACCGCGGTCTCACCGCCGTTCCTTACGGTATAGGTGATCACATTCTCCCCACCCTGCAACGATCCGAGCGTATGGTTGGAATATGTCGTGCCGTTGATGGAGATATCCACCGTGGCATCCTTGGATGCCGGGGCCGCCGAGAAAGTGGCTATGGAAGCGGCATCCTCGCCGAGTTCGATTTCATAGTTTCTTGTGGCCGGATTGAAGTCGGGAATCACGTTGACTCCTCCCACTTTAACCTCAAGGCGATTGAGGGTGGCATCGGTCGCGGCCATGCCGTTGACTCCGGACGCTGCGAGAAGTACCATTGCAGCCCACAGAGTGCGAAGTTTACAAATATGTGTCATTGTTGTCTTATTTGTGGAAATCCGGTTATTACTTCTTGTTGACTTTGAACGAATAGCTGCGACCATCGGCGGTGACCACGTTAAGCAGGTATATGCCGGCACTGAGGGCGCCGGCCGATACTGTGGCCTCGCAGCCGCCGTTGCAGTCGGCCGTCAGTATCAGCGCGCCTCCGAGCGAGTAGAGCGATACGCTGCGTAGGGGCGCCGACGAAGCCACGCCTACGTACTCCACGAATGGATTCGGGCCGACATTGATGCGGAAATCGCCGTCATCGGCCAGATCCTCAACACCGGTTACGATGTCATACAGCGACGAGGGAAGAATGTATTCCTGATTGCCAAGGCCGCGCAGAGCCGGGTAGCGTTTCTTGCCCTCCGTAATCCATTCCCACACGTTGTCGAAGTCCCAGTTGGTGATGGAGCTGAACGATGTGAAGTCTGCAAGATAGGAGGCGGAATGCTGTGAGGCATGATCTCCGTGGAGGGATTCGCCTGTGGCGATTTTGTCCCAGCTATGATTGTTGTCAGATTGATTGCGGGCGTTGTTGTTGCCGCCGAAGCGTGCCGTATAGTCATGCATTCCGCTTACCCTGCCGTTGATGGCCACTGAATTACGTATGGTCCCATAATTGGCGCCCACGATACCTCCCACATAATCCTTGCCGTGGATTTCGCCGGTGGCATACACGTTGCGCACGGTGCCCGAGTTTTTGCCCACGATGCCTCCGGTGGCATAGTCGTCGGCATTGTCCACCTTCACGCCCGCATAGCAGTCGGTGATGGTGGAGGCGATATTCTCGCCCACAAGTCCACCCACACATATCGACCTTCCGGCCACCTCGCCTGTGGCGAAACAGCGCTCGATTCTTGTGTTCACGGTCTTGCCCACGAGTATGCCCACATGGTTCACGCCCGACACATTGGCGTTAATCACTCCGAGATTTATGATTTCGGCGCCGTTTGTAGCGGCGAAGAGTCCGCAGGCTGAGCCATACGAGTTATCGGTGAGATTGAGATTTGTCAGGCTGTGGCCCGCACCGTCGAAATGGCCCTTATAGGGGTTGCCGACGCTTCCTATGGGGGTCGTCAGTGCTGATGCGTCGATATCGGCATCAAGACGCACGAAGACGTCGGACGCCCAGTCGCGGGAGTCAGTTGAGAACTGGGAGAGGTGGGCCGAAGTGGAGAGGATGTATGGGCTCTCCTTGGTTCCCTCGCCACCGCCGTAGACATCGCGTCGACCCTGCTCCACATCCACAAAGAGGTCCTGAGTCTGCTGGCCGTTCTTGGTCTTGGCTATGAACCCGAGCTTGGTAAGCCCGGTAATCTCACTGTCGGACAGGCCATAAAATGCCTGAATGTCGGGAATACTGATGGTGTAGGAGCCGCCGCTTCCGCCCATGCGGAATTTTTCGTTGTTGGCTTCATTCCATGAGAACGGCGATTTCTTTCCTCCGTTCACACTTTCACACCATGTGTAGCAATACACCTCAGAGCCCATGTCGCGGGTCTGAATCTTCACTTCAAGCGCCTTGGTCGAAATTGCCGGCGATGGCGATGTCGATATGGTGGCGCTATGCCCGTCTGCTAAAGCTGGGCACGCCGCCGACAACACCATAAGTGTCATGGCTAATTGTTTAGTTAACATGTAAGGATAAATGATAATGATAAAATATTGAATTTGGGCCGCAACCAATGCAGTCCCTTCTTAAACACAAGTGCGAAATTAATAATTTTTAACGGAAATTTAAACATAAAAAATCATGTTGTAAAACATAATAATTGGATTCGCATTAAAAAAGAGGGAATTGAGAATACTTGCGTTGAGAAAAATCTCGCGCCGGAAGTTGAGATTCCGGCGGGAGAGTGTTTCTGATGAAAGGGCTGGATTATCTGACAGTAAACTTTCGGCCGTTGACGATATAGACATCTGCGGGAAGGCCCGACATGTCGCTGCTTATCCCCACCTTGATGCCCTGTAGGCTATAGACCGCAGACTCGCCGTCTGAATCAGTCAGTATGCCGTCGACGCTGTTGTCGACCGATGTGAGCACGATGTCGGTGTCACCATTTATGAAGACCGTCTTCGAGGTCACCTTTTCCGTACCCAAGTCGCACACCTTTATGAAGAACTCTTTCCCGTCGACACTTTCAAAATCGATACGAGTGCAGGGGAGCACGGAGAGACTGCTGGAGAAATCAACAGGTTTCACATAATCTCTTACCGCAGTAACCTGTGCCGACGTGTTGTCTATTCCTTCGCTCAGCGTGAGCTCGGTGCTGTAAGGCTGCACCTCAACCGGCACGCCGTCTTGCTCGATGGCTACGATCTCATCCTGGATATAAGTCGATGACACTCTGAGCGACGACTCCGTGGAGGGGGCGTAATGCACCTCGTTCCAGCCTTCGGCCATTGTCTCCAGGGGACGGAAGCCGATTGAGAAGCTCGCCTTGTCAGGCCTGTCAATCCAGAGCCGGAATGTGCCGGAATAATATTCCGACTCGGGCATGACGTTCACGGTCCATGTCTTTCCCGCGCATTCTTTTGGGTCTCATTGTGAAACAGACATAAGGCGGCAGGTCAGAGAATTGAGGACAATTCTCTGGCCTGCCGGTTGTTGTGATGGGAGTCAAACTGCGGTTCAAGCGTCGGCGGGGACCCAGACGGCGAGGTTGCGGCCGTCGACGCGGAAGTCGGCGCAGCCGTCGGCGTCGAGCGTGAGCGTGTCGTGGATGCTGCCGGTGAACTCGCGCCATGTCTCGCCGGCGTGCTCCTTGCCAAGGCAGATGTGCTTGGTGCCGGCATCTCCGTTGGCGAGCAGCAGCACCAGGCCCGAACCGGGATGCTCGGCGTCGCCGTGGCGCACGAGCGCCACCGTGTTGGGATGGTCGAAGACGAGCGTCTGGTCGCCGAAGGCGAAGCGGCGGCGCACCTCGAGCAGCAGGTCTATGATGCGGCGGTGGGGCGAGGCGTCGCGCACGAGTTCGTCGCCGGCGTTGTCGGTCTCGACCTTGTCGTCGGCATCGCCGTCATGCGCCTTGCGGCTCACCGAGTAGTAGTCGCCGTAGAATATGACGGGATATCCCTCGCGCATCAGCAGGATGAGGCCGTAGGCCAGGGGCTTGAACCAGTCGTCGACGTTCGAGGCGAGACCGCCGCCCGGCTGCGAGTCATGGTTGTCGACGAAGGTCACCGCGTGCGTCGCGTCGCTCTGAGCCAGCGAGCCGTCGAGCAGGTGTCGCATGTCGTACTTGTCGCCCTGCTGCGCGGCGTCGAAGAAATTGAAATGCAGCGGCACGTCGAAGAGGTCGGTCACGCCGCCGGTGGCCTCGATGAAGCCTCCGAGCGCTTCGGGGTCCTTGCTCCAGTATTCGCTCACATAGTAGAGGTCTCGGCCAGTGTGGCCGCGCATTTCCTCAAGGAAACGCTTGGTGAACGGATTGTCGATGTGCTTGACGGCGTCCATGCGGAAGCCGTCGAAGCCGAACGAGTCGAGGGTCCACCGGCCCCAGTTGAGCAGTTCGTCGGCAACCTCGGGATTGTTGACGTCGACATCGTTGCCCATCAGGTAATCGTAGTTGCCGTTCTCCTTGTCGACACCCTGGCTCCAGCCTTTGCCCGGGCCGATGATGCGGAAGATGCACTTGTCGCCGGTAAGGTTGTCGTAGTCGACGCCTGCGAAATGCTGCCAGTGCCATTTGAAAGGAGAATACTTGTCGCCGCGGCCCTTGAACTCGAAGTCGGTGAAGGCCTCGATCTCGCGCGGCTCGCCGATATCCTTCAGACGGTCGCCGGAGTCGACGGGCTGGGCCATGAATCGCTCGGGGGCGTCGCCGTTCATTCGGTGGTTGAGCACTGTGTCGAGGATCACCTCGATGCCGTTGTCGTGCAGGGCCCGGATCGCATTCTCGAGTTCGGCGCGCGTGCCGTATTTGGTGGGGACTGTCCCCTTCTGGTCGAACTCGCCGAAATCGTAGAGGTCATAGACCGCATAGCCGACATCCTCGATGCCGCTGCCCTTGTAGGCCGGTGGAATCCAGACGGCCGACACGCCTATCTCCGCGAGGTGGGAGGCGTCGCGCGCGAGCTGGTTCCATAACTGAGAGTCTGCCGGAAGATTCCATTCGAAATACTGAAATAAAACACCGTTCTTCATAATCGTAAGTTTTAAAACAGGTAATTGATATTTGAAATTGCCTGCGGCCGGGGGACAGAAGCCCTGGCCCCGCTTATAGTCAGACATTGACAACGATACAACACGCGAACCCGCCCCAAAGTTGACGCGGCGATGTCCCGGTGGGGGCATCGCCGCGTCCTGATTATTGAGGGTGGGGGGTCAGTTGATGATGAGCTGGAGCGGCTTGTAGGAGAAGCCGAAGCCGACGGTGAGCGTCCGCGTGGCCGCGTCGTAGGTCCATGCGGAGTTGCGTATGGCCTTGGGCGTGGACACCTCGAGGAGCGTCTGGCCGTCGACCGCCACCTTCGACGGGCGCGCTATGCCAGGAATCACAAGCGTTATCACGCGGCTCTCGGGCATACCCTTGTAAGCGCCCTCGGCCTCGACGTTGATCTCGAGCCGGCGTCCCTGAGGCACAGCCGTGAACGTCGTCAGCTGGTAATCGCCGTCGGAAAGCGATGTCGGACTCTTGCGGTCGTCGTCGAACATCGTGAACGACGACGAGTCGGGCGACGGGAAGTATTTAACCGTCAGGAACGCCGGGTCATACTGCTCGACATTCTCGATCGGAAGCGTGTACTGCGGGATGAAGCTGCCTGCCTTGACGAACATCGGCAGCTGGTCGAGCGGAGCGGCCACGGTGGCAGTTGTGCCCCCTTTGAAGCTCTGCGCCGGGTTGTTCCAGTTGACCCATGTCGCTCCGGTCGGGAACGTCACCTTGCGTGTGCGTGCCCCCTTCTTGAAGACAGGTGCCACGAGCACCTCCGAACCCCAGAGGTATTCGTCGGTGTTGTTGGCGTCGACCGTGCCGCTCTCGGAGTGGAAGTTGATGGGACGCGCCAGCGGAAGACCGTCGGCCGTGTTCTCGTAGGCCAGCGTGTAGTTGTAGGGAAGCCACTCGTAACGCTGCTTGATGAACTTCTTGATGATGGCGTCCTGCTGCGGGTAGTGGTAGGGCTCGGGCTTCAGTTGCGCGTGCGTGCGGAGCATAGGCGAGAACGCGCCCATCTGCAGCCAGCGCACGTAGAGCTCGGGCTGATAGGGGTCCTTCTCGTCGACCGCGAATCCGCCCACGTCCGAACCCATGTATCCGAGTCCGGAGAGACCAGAGTTGAGCATCAGCGCCACCTGGGGCTCGAAACCGCCCCAGCTGCGCGACACGTCGGTGGTCCATGGGAAGACGCTGTATCGCTGCAGGCCGGCCGTGCCGCCGCGCATCATCAGCAGCGGACGCATGTCGGGGAAGTCCTCGCGCATGCCGTTGTAGATTGTCTCCGACCATTGGTTGCCGTAGACGTTGTGATACTGCGAGGCTGTCTCGCCGTTGGCGTGCACGATCGTGAGCGGGTGCACCTCGGGTTCGCCGAGGTCGCCCCACCAGCCCGAGACGCCTTCGGCCGTGAGGCCCTTGAGGCGGTTCCAGAGCCACTTGCGCGTCAGCGGGTTGGACATGTCGAACATTCCGGCGTCGCCCACCCATGTGGTGACGTCATGGACGTTGCCCGCCGAGTCGCGGACCAGCATGCCGGCCTCGCCGAGCATATTGTAGTTGTCGATGGCCCCTATCTTGTTGATGTAGGGCTGGTTGATCAGCACCGTATGCACGCCCATGTTGCGTAGCGAATCAAGCATGCGGCGATGGTCGGGAAACTGCGTCTTGTTCCATTCGAGGCGACCCATGTCGGTCTCCTTGCCATACCAGTAGAGGTCGAACACGATGCCGTCGACCGGGTATCCGCGCTGCTTGAGCGAGTCGATGGCTCCGAGAGCCTCCTGCTCGTTGTGGTAGCCGTAGCGCGAGGTGATATAGCCCAGCGCCCAGAACGGCGGCAGCTGCTGGCGGCCTGTGAGCTGGGTGTATCGGGCTGTGGCCCCTTCGAGCGTCCCCTCGCCGTTGACGAAATAATACGACAGCGGCTTGGGCGTCTCCGATTCGTAGACAATCGAGTCGCGTCCCAGCACGAGCTTTGCGCGGTTGTAGTCGTCGAAGAGCACGCCGTATCCGGCGTCGGAGACGAACCAGGGAACCGTGATGCCCATCTGCGAGATGCGCGGGTCGGAGCCGGTGTAGCCGTAGTTCTGGCGGTTGAACATCACGAGCGTGTCGCCGTTGAGACGGAGCGAATGTCCGCGCTCGCCGGCGCCGTAGAGGTTCTGGGCCATGCCGTTGCGCAGCGAGACGCGCTTGAGCGGACGGGTATTGTCGACGCCTCCGGCCTCGCTCAGAATCGTGTCGCCCTCGGCGTTGAGGAAGATGGTGTGGCCCGTGGCGCGGTCGACCTTGACGGTCGTCGTGGCCGACTGGAATATCACTTCTGTCGGGGTGGCGGCCCAAACGATGCCGTCGGTGGAGGACACGAGCACGGAGCTCTGCGAGCGGGGGAAGCTGAACGAGTGCTCGCCGGCCGGGATGCGCGACACCTTGAAGATGTCGGGCGTCAGGGGCGTCACGGCCACTGTGCCGTTGCGCGTGCCGATCAGCGTCGAGCTGCCGGATGTCGATATCGAGCCGGGGGCCGGCATCGTGGCGGCCACGGCGGCCAGACCGAGGCCCGCCGCCGCGAGTGTGAATGTTAGTGTCTTCATGATCAACGGTTGAGGATTAGTCGTCAAACTCAAGGTCTCCGTCCACGATTACGTTCCATGGCAGGCCGTTCTCGGCCAGCGTCGCCAGGAACGGGTCGGGATCGAACTCCTCGACGTTGTGCACGCCGGGCATGACCCACTTGCCGGTCATGAACATCATGGCGCCCACCATCGCGGGCACGCCCGTTGTGTAGCTGACGGCCTGCGCGCCAGTCTCGCGGTATGCCTCCTGATGCGAGCAGTTGTTGTAGATGTAATAGGTCGACTCCTTGCCTTCCTTGTCGAGTCCGGCGATGCGGCATCCGATCGAGGTCTCGCCTGTGTAGTTCTCGCCCAGCGTGCCGGGGTCTGGCAGCACGGCCTTGAGGAACTGGATGGGGATGATCTCCTGGCCATTGTAGTTCACCGGGTCGATGCGGGCCATGCCTATGTCCTGGATCACGCGCAGGTGGGTCAGGTATTCCTGGCCGAACGTCATCCAGAAGCGCGCGCGGCGTATCGTGGGGAAGTTCTGCACGAGGCTCTCAAGCTCCTCGTGGTAGAGCAGGTAGCTCTCGCGCTCGCCGATGTTGGGGTAGTTGAGCGGGCGGTGCACCTCGAGGTTATCGGTCTCGACCCACTTGCCGTCCTGCCAGTAGCGGCCCTTCTGTGTGATTTCGCGGATGTTGATCTCAGGGTTGAAGTTGGTGGCGAACGCCTTGCCGTGGTTGCCGGCGTTGCAGTCCACGATGTCGAGATAGCGCATCTCCGAGAAGTGGTGCTTGGCGGCGTAGGCCGTGAATATGGCCGACACTCCGGGGTCGAAGCCGCAGCCGAGTATGGCCGTCAGTCCGGCTTTCTCGAAGCGCTCGCGGTATGCCCACTGCCACGAGTATTCGAAATGAGCCTCGTCCTTGGGCTCGTAGTTGGCGGTGTCGAGATAGTTGACGCCGCATTCGAGGCAGGCCTCCATGATGGTGAGGTCCTGATAGGGGAGGGCGACGTTGATCACCAGCTCGGGACGGTGGCGGCCGAAGAGCTCGCAGAGCTCGGCGACGCTGTCGGCGTCGACCCGGTCGGTCGTTATGCGTTTGCCTCCGACCTTGGCCTCGACCTTGTCGGCGATGGCGTCGCATTTCGACTTCGTGCGCGAGGCGAGCACTATCTCGGAGAATACTTCAGGGTGCATGGCGCACTTGTGGGCAACGACTGTTCCCACGCCTCCGGCGCCGATTATCATGACTTTTCCCATTGTTTTATATGGTTTTTTTGAGTTATAACGGCATAAAATGGTTTTTAAAGGCAAATTTAATCAAAAAATCGCTAAATTTGCATTCCGAGTCAAAATAAAGATTGAAAATAGGAGGCATCTTATGGAAATAACAGTAGCGACAGAGGCCGGAATCGGGCAGGCGGCGCGCGAATTCATCGCCGCGGCGGCCGGCAGGAGGCATATTGCCTTCGATGCGCCGATGGGGGCCGGGAAGACCACGTTCATCTCGGCGGTGTGCCGCGAGCTGGGCGTTGACGACGACGTGAACTCGCCGACGTTCAGCATAATCAACGAATATCGTGACGGTGAAGGCCGCGCGGTGTATCACTTCGATTTCTACCGCATCGACAGCCCCGAGAAGGCCGCCGACCTCGGCCTCGACGAGTATTTCGACTCCGGTGCGCTCTGCATGATGGAGTGGCCGGAGAACGTAGACGGGTTTCTGCCCGACGACACACTGCATGTCGGCATCTCTGTGGAGGCCGACGGCACGAGGAAAATAACCTTTGAAGACTGAGACCATGGACTATCTGCTGCTTGAAGAGACCGATTCGACCAATAGCTACGTCGCGCTCCACGCCGACGAACTGGCCGACGACACGATGGTGATGACCGGCCGCCAGACCGCGGGCCGCGGACAGCGCGGCAACTCGTGGGAGTCCGAGCCGGGCATGAATCTGACGTTCACGCTGCTGCACCGCCCGCACGGCATGGCCCCGCGCGAGCAGTTCGCCATAAGCGAGGCGACGGCCCTGGCAGTCGCCGACTTCCTCGCCGATTGCGGAGTGGAGGCTCTGGTGAAATGGCCCAACGACGTCTATGTCGGCGACGGCAAGATCGCCGGCATACTGATAGAGCATTCCGTGACGAGCACCGAGATAGGCCATTCGCGTATAGGTGTCGGCATCAATCTGAACCAGGGAGAGTTCCGTAGCGATGCCCCCAATCCGGTGTCGCTCGTGCAGCTCACCGGCCGCGAGACCGACGTGAGCCGCGCGGCCGTGGCCGTGGGTTCGCGGCTGGAGCGTAGGCTCGGGCAGGCCTCGACGGCCGAAGGACGCCGCGAGCTGCATGCCGAGTTCAAGCGGCGGCTGTGGCGTGGCGACGGGCATCCGCATCCGTTCCGCCGCCGTGACACGGGCGAGACATTCGCCGGCGTCATCACCGACGTCGCCCCCGAAGGCCTCATAACGATATTCGACGCCGACAACGGATGCTCGGCATCGTACGCTTTCAAGGAGGTGGAGTTTCTGCTCTGACCGTAACCGGAGCGCCCCCGGCGGGCGCGCCATGTCGAAGATGAAAGAAAACAGACTTAAGACCATATTGTCATACGCGCTGAGATGGCTGCTGCCGCTGGCGTTCACGGTGCTGCTGGTGTGCTACATGTTCCGCAAGGTGGATTTCGCCGAGATGTGGGGCATAGTGACCCACGGCGTCGACTACTGGTGGATACTGGCGGCCATGGGGCTGAGCGTGGTGAGCCACGTGCTGCGCGCCCTGCGGTGGCGCATCCAGCTCAACAGCCTCGGCATCTATCCGCCGCTGATGGCTCTGGTATGCTCGATATTCGGCACCTACGCCCTCAATCTCGTCTTCCCGAGGCTCGGCGAGGTGTGGCGCTGCACCTACATCTCCCGCCTGGAGCACAAGTCGTTCACCGAGGTGGTCGGCTCGATGGTTGCCGACCGCCTCACCGACGCCGTGATGGTGCTCTCGATGACGCTGCTCGCCTTCGTGGTGGCGGCTCCGGCCATCAGGGCGTTCCTCGTGAAGTATCCTGTGGGC
This sequence comes from uncultured Muribaculaceae bacterium, assembly GCA_910584125.1. Lineage (GTDB taxonomy): Bacteria > Bacteroidota > Bacteroidia > Bacteroidales > Muribaculaceae > Lepagella. Next base: position 15,666 of record CAJTXU010000015.1, read on the forward strand.
GAGGGGATTGTGGCCACGTTGGGCAGCCCGTGGACCTGGGTTGTGCTGTTAGGCGCCTGCGCGCTGGTGTGGGCGGTGGTCCGCTTCTACCGCACGTATCCCCCCGTGGAGAAGGCCCTCGGCTGGATCCGCGAGATGTGGCGCGGTTTCGCGTCGCTGGGCCGAATGCGCGGCAAGGGGAGGTTCGCGCTCTATTCGGTCGCGATATGGGGCTGCTACTACACGCAGCTCTATGTCGCGTTCTTCGCCTTCCCCTTCACGCGGCAGCTCTGCGCCGAGCCGTCGCTGGCCTTCGGCCTCGTGCCCTGCCTGGTGGCGTTCGTGCTCAGCTCGATCGGCATGGCGGTGCCCTCCAACGGCGGTCTCGGCCCGTGGAACATCGCCGTGATGTTCGGCCTGGCCGTCTATGGCATCGACGACGCGCAGGGCACTGCCTTCTCAATGCTGCAATGGTCGGGGCAGACGGTGATGCTGATCATCCTCGGCGTCTACACCATGGCATACATCTCACTGACCGGACGCCGCCGGACACACGGCGACAAACAGGATCCCTCATCAATCATCAAACAATGAATGGAATATGAGCATATATGACGAAAACGAGAAAGTCGATTACTTCGAGGACACCGACGTGCCCGAGGAGAAACCGAAGCCCGAGAAGAAACCGCGCCTGAAGCCGGATGACCCGCGCTACTGGGAAGAGCCCGAAGATGATTTCGAGCATCTGAGGCCGTCGGGCCGCAGCCACTGGAAGTTCTGGTGCGTGCTGGCGGCCGTCGCCATTGTCGTCGGCATCGTGTGGGGCGGGTACGTCATGACGTTCAGCGCCTATGTGGTCGACGCCACCCAGTACGGCTATGTGGAGTCGATCGACAAGCGTGGCGACGTGATAAAGACCTACGAGGGCGTGCTGCTGCCTTACAAGAACCTGATGGACACCACGCGGGTCTATGACGGCGACTTCGTGTTCTCGTCCAACAACCCGTCGGTGGCGGCCCGTCTGGCCGAGATGCAGATAGCCAACCGGCCCGTGCGTGTCACCTATAAGGTGTATCACACGGCCATGCCCTGGCGCGGCGACTCGAAGATACAGGTGGTGAGCGTCGACAGTGTCGACGAGCGTGACATCCTGCCTCCCGACCGTCAGCCGGCGCGCGTCACGGAAACCGTAAACGAACCAGCCGCGAAAAAATGAGAAGGACGTTGACAGCGGCGCTCGTCGCCGCGCTCGTGTCGCTGTGGGCGGCGACGGTGTCGGCCGCCCGGCCCGAGGTGCGCGACTCGGTGCTTGTCGTGCCGGCCGGCACCACAGGCATCGGTCCGGAGGCCTTCGCCGACCGCGATGACTTCAACCGCGTTGTGTTCGAGTCTCCCTGCGTGCTGCGCGAGATCGGGCCTTATGCCTTCATGGGATGCTCGCGGCTGCGCGACGTCGAGCTGCCCGGGTCGCTCAGGTCGCTCGGCGAAGGGGCGTTCCGCGAATGCGGCGCCCTTGTGAGCGTGACTTTCGGGCGCGGGCTGATGCGTCTGCCGCGATATGCCTTCGCGTGGTGCGCCTCGCTGCGCGACGTCACGCTGCCCTCCACGCTCACAGACATCCAGAGCCATGCCTTCGCCTATTGCGGGTCGCTGCGCTCGATCCATATCCCGGCCAAGGTCAGGCATATCGGCTCGAATGTATTCTCGTTCTGCGGCAGTCTCGAGGAGGTTGCGGTGCCGGCTGGAGTCACGGAGCTCGAGTCGTATGCATTCTCCGAATGCGTCTCGCTGAAGCGTGCCGTGCTGCCGGCGCGGCGCGATATGCTCGGAGAACTCATCTTCAGCGGCTGCCACAGCCTTGAGAGCGTCACGGTCCCGTCGGCGGAGCCTCCGGTGTTCGACTGCAGCAGCACGCTCTTCGAGGCCAACGAACCGCAGATGTACCGCCGTTGCCGCCTGCTCGTGCCCGCGGGGTCGGTGGGCGCATACCGCGAGGCTCCGTCGTGGCGGCTCTTCGAGGACATCGCTCCTCTTTAAGGTCATTAAGTTCATTAAGGTCATTAAGATCACTAAGGTCTTTAAGGTCGGGGAAAATGTGAATTTTTTAAAAATTCTCTATAAAAATTTGATATTTGCCCGAAAAATTGCTACCTTTGGCCCATGATTGATGGGTCGCATATTTTTGTAATATTATGACTTGTCAGACAACGATATTTTTCAAACCAAAAACAGCTTTTTTATGAAGAAAATCTTACTTCTGAGCGCTACAGCTATGATGGCCTCCGCAGCCTTTGCTGTAGAACCCCAAATCTATGACGAACTCTATTCCGTCGGAATTTCTCCTGATGGAAAGACAATGGTGTCGGCCACAGAGACAACATTCACGATCGTGAATCTGGAGACAGGCCAGAAGACCGAATTCGAGGGCAACGGAACAGTTGACTCATATTCGCTCGGTCAGGGCAACGCGTTTTCCTCTGCCGGAGTGATAGTGGGAAGCGGCATAGATGGCCGCGCCGCATATTACCAGGAAGGCGAATGGGTGGATCTGAACACTCCTCACCCCGAATTCACGAGCTGTGCCGAAGGCATCACGGCTGACGGCACGCGTATCTGCGGAAATGTCGGCATGGCGAAGATGTCGATTGATGACATACCGACTCCCATGCAGGTGCCCGCTGTCTGGGACCTCAAGTCTGACGGCACCTATGGTGACGCCGTCGTGCTTCCTTATCCTGAAAAGGATTTTTCGGGACGCGTTCCGACCTATGTCACCGCAATGGCGATCAGCGATGACGGCAAGACTGTCGTAGGTCAGGTATATGACTATTCCGGCGGCTACATAAGCCTCATATTCTACACTCTGGGTGACGACAACCAGTGGTCGTACAATACGGAGTTCAATCGCCTCGTGAATCCCGACAACGTGACGTTCCCCGAGGATCCGGGTGAGTGCCCCGCGGGCCCCGACGCCAACGACTACCTCACCGAGGAGCAACGGGCCGCATATCAGGCGGCGGTCGACGCTTATTATGAGGAGATCGCAGCCGGCAACTATGATGCCCAGTATCCCGAGATGACGGACTTCATGAGCCCCGAACAGAAAGCAGCGTATGAGGCGGCCCTCGCGGCCTATCAGGTTGCTCAGGAAGAGTGGCAGGCGAAATTCACAGCCTACTACACTGTGTTCGAGCAGGCGACTGTGAACGCAAAGAGCATCGTGTTCAACAATGTCAAGCTTACTCCCGACGGCAAGACCGCCGTATCCACGATCATGAACCAGATCGACGATCCCACGTCGTGGTTGGGCTTCTCCAACTCCTACGCTCCCGTGGTGTTCAACATCGAGGACAACACTGTCGATATATATCCCGATGAGAACGTGGCCGTGGCATGCGTAACGGCAGACGGCTCGATGGTCGGTTTCCAGGAGGGATCGATGTCGCCCCGCCGCGCGATGGTCTATGCCCCCGGAGCGCGCACCCCGGTCACACTCGTCGAATATTATGAGCAGAAGAACGCCGAGACTGCCGATTGGGTAAAGGCCAACCTTTGCCACGACATCGAGATGTATGACATGGAGACAGGCGAGACATATATCGAGGAGAATGTGGATTGCACCGGCTCTCCTCTCGTTAATTCCGACTTCAGCGTAGTCGTCACAGCGGCTCAGAACCTCTGGGATCCCGCTGGCGCCAACTTCTACACATACGTGATCCCCGCATACGGTGCCTATAACGGCATCCAGGGCGTCGCCATCGACGCTGACGTCAACGTGAAGGCATTCCGCGGCGGCCGCATCCTCATCTCCGGCAACGCTTCGCGTGTGACGGTATACGACATGGAAGGCCGCGTGGCATACGATGCCGTTCCCGCCGGCAGCATGATTGAGACCGGTCTCGCACAGGGCACGTACATCGTGAAGGTTCAGACAGCCGACGGCGCGAAGACCGTAAAGGCGATGTTCTGAAATAAGTAAGAAGTTATAAGTAAGAAGTAATATGGGGCTCCGCTTTTCGCAGCGGAGCCCCTTTTTCAAGTAATAAGTAGAACTTAAGAAGTAATAAGTAGGAAGTAAGAAGTAAAATGGGCTCCGCGTTTGACGGCGGAGCCCATTTTACTTATTACTTATTACTTCTTACTTATATTCATTCGTCTTCCTTCATGTTGTGGAAGACGTTCTGCACGTCCTCGTCTTCCTCGAACTTGTCGAGCAGTTTCTCGATGGCCTCGCGCTGTTCGGGCGTGACCTCCTTGTAGTCGGTCGGGATGCGTTCGAACTCCGACGAAATGATCTCGAACCCTTTGTCCTCGAGATACTTCTGGATGTTCGAGAACTGGTCGAACGCTCCGTAGATGAGCCAGTCTTCGGCTTCGGCCTCCGCTTCAAGCTCTGCTTCGAAATCCATGAGGTCGAGTTCGAGCTCTTCGGTCTCGGCTCCGTCCATAGGCTTGATGTGGAAAACGCTCTTATGGTCGAAAAGGAACGAGAGGGAGCCCTGGGTGCCGAGCGAGCCGCCGTGCTTGTTGAAATAGCTGCGGACGTTGGCAACGGTGCGCTGGTTGTTGTCGGTGGCAGTCTCGACCACGATGGCGATGCCGTGGGGGCCGTATCCTTCGTATACGATCTCCTTGTAGTCGCCGGCGTCCTTCTCGGTCGCCTTCTTGATGGCGCGCTCCACGGTGTCCTTGGGCATGTTGGCAGCCTTGGCGTTCTGCATGAGTGCGCGCAGGCGCGGGTTGGTGTCGGGATCCGGGCCGCCGGCCTTGGCGGCTATGGTTATCTCCTTGCCGATACGTGTGAACGTGCGGCTCATGTTGCCCCAGCGTTTGAGCTTGCGGGCCTTACGGTATTCAAATGCTCTTCCCATCGATAATGGATGATAATGACTGATCGGGACAAATCGCGATGAATCTGGATAAATCGGGACGAATCGCGATAAATCGGGATGAATCGGGTTAAATCGGATTAAATCGGGATTATTGTTTATTACTTGTTTTCTTATCTGAGTTCGGCTCCGAGGTTGCGCACGGCCTTGATGATCTTGGCCATGACGGCTTCGATCTGCTTGTCGTTGAGGGTCTTCTCGTTGTCCTGGAGTGTCATCGACACGGCGTAGCTCTTCTTGCCTTCGGGCAGGTTCTTGCCCTCGTAGACGTCGAAGAGGCGCACGTCGCGGAGCAGGCGCTTCTCGGCGCCGCGAATTGCGGCCTCGATGTCGGCGAACCTGACGCTCTTGTCGACGAGCAGCGCGAGGTCGCGCTCCACGGGCTGCGTGCGCGGAATCTCGGTGAACGTCACCCGGCGACGGGCCGTGAGCTTGTAGAGGGCGTTCCAGTCGATTTCGGCATAGGCGACGTCCTGGGCGATGTCGAATTTCTTGAGCAGGGCGTGGCGCACGAGTCCGAGTGTCGCGATGTGCTTGCCCGAGCGCGAGTCGATGTCGAGTTTGGCCGAGAAGATTTCGTCGTTGCCCTGGCGGCTCTGAAGCTCGGCGGCGTTGACGCCCAGACGGCGGAAGATGTTTTCCACGGCGGCCTTGAGGTCATAGACCGTTGCCTCGGCTGCCTTGGTGTTCCATGACGCCGGGGTCTTGTCGCCTGTCATCCAGATGCCGAGCGCGGCGCGTTCGCTGTAAGACGCCAGAGGCTTCTCGGCGGTCGGCTCTTTCTGCGGGTCGCGGGAATAGACATTTCCGAACTCATAGAATTTCAGGTCGACGGCCTTGCGGTTGACGTTGTGTGCCACAGATTCGAGGCCGCCGTAGAGGAGTGTCTGACGCAGCACCGACAGGTCGCCGCTGAGGGGATTCATCAGTGTGACGCAGTTGGCGAGAGGCAGGAGCTCTGATTCCGAGTAGTACGACTGCGAACTGAGCGAGTTGTTGAGTATTTCGTTGAAACCGCAGCCGGTGAGCTGTTCGGAGACGAGCTGCTGCAGGTCGTATGAGAAGTCGGCGTCGCCGCGCTGCGAGAGGTTGATGTGGGCCTCGGTGTATATCTCGACGTTGTTGTATCCGTATATGCGGAGAATCTCCTCGACCACGTCGCATGGGCGGTAGACATCGACCCTGTAGGTAGGCACGCGGAGATGCAGCTTGTCGGGGTCGGCTGTCTCCTCGACGCCGATCTCGAGGGCGCGGAGGATGCAGACCACGAGTTCGCGCGGCAGGGCCTTGCCGATGAGACGGCTGCAGTAGTCGAGCGAGAAGTCGAACTCCGCGGGGGCCACGGGCTCGGGGTAGATGTCGGCGACGTCACCGCAAATCTCGCCTCCGGCGAGCTCGCGGATGAGCAGGGCGGCGAGGCGGGCGGCATAGACCGTGATGTTGGGGTCCGTGCCGCGTTCGTAGCGGAACGAGGCGTCGGTCGAGAGGCCGTGGCGGCGGGCCGTGCGGCGCACGCGTGTCGGGTTGAAATAGGCGCTCTCGATGAAAACGGAGCTGGTCTCTTCGGTGACGCCCGAGTCGAGGCCTCCGAATACGCCGGCGATGCACATCGGCTTCTCGGCGTCGCAGATCATCAGGTCGGCCTCGGAGAGTTTGCGCTCCACGCCGTCGAGGGTCGTGAACGCGGTGCCTTCGGGGCATGTGCGCACGATGATATGTTCGCCCTTCACCTTGTCGAGATCGAAGCAGTGCAGTGGTTGGCCTATGCCGAGCAGCACGAAGTTGGTGATGTCGACGATGTTGTTGATGGGGCGCTGGCCGGCGCTGACGAGCAGGGCCTTGAGCCATTCGGGCGATTCGGCCACCTTGACGCCGCGGATGGTGACTCCCGAATAGCGGGGGCAACCTTGACGGTCGTCGACCGTGATTGTGGCGGCGCCGTCGGTGCGGTCGGGCGCGAAGGCCGACACGTCGGGGGTGGTGATTTCGGGCAGTTCGCGGCGGTCGTCACCGAGCGCTATGTCGCACCACTGCTTTGCCTTGAGGTCGCGAGCCACGCCATAATGGCTCGCCGCGTCCACGCGGTTGGGCGTGAGCTCGACTTCGAGACACCAGTCGCTTTCGACGTTGAAATATTCGGCGGCCGGAGTGCCGGGCCTTACTTCTTCGGGAATCACGATGATGCCCTCGTGGCTCGCTCCGAGACCGAGTTCGTCTTCGGCGCATATCATGCCCATCGACTCGACTCCGCGTATCTTCGATTTCTTGATCTTTATTTCCTTGTCGCCGTCATAGAGGATTGTGCCGACGGTGGCGACCACGACGGTCTGCCCGGCGGCCACGTTAGGGGCACCGCAGACAATCTGCTCGGGTTTGTCGCCTCCGAGGTCGACGGTGGTGACGTGAAGATGGTCGGAGTCGGGATGGGGCTCGCAGGTGAGCACCTTGCCGATCACCACGCCGCGAAGGCCGCCGCGGATGCTCTCAACCTCTTCGACAGTGTCGCATTCCAGACCTACCGATGTCAGCACGGCGGCCAGATCCTTGGGGCTTAAATCGAAATCAATGTAGCGTTTAAGCCATTTATAAGAGATGTTCATGTCGCAAATTTACGATGACGAGGCGGCAGCGACCCGCGCGATGCGGGCGTAAACCGCATAATTTATGCAAAATTAGCAATTTTTGCTCACGTCAGCAAAAAAAATCCGCAATTTCGTCATTCCGGGCGAAATTGCGGCGTTGTCATTCGGTTTCCGAGACTTGCCAGCTGACGATGTTTCGGGTCTTCCGGGAGAACTCGATGCCGAGGCGGATGACCGGGCGGCCGTCGAACTCGAACTGTCGGCCGTAGTCCTTGCGCTCGATCTGGCCGAGGGCCTCGGTGACGGGATGGTCGAGTTTCAGCTCCATGACGTAGATGAACCGTGGCACGCGCACCACGACGTCGATCCGTCCGCCGGAGGTGCGCCATTCGGTGTTGGCCTCCACGCCGACGAGCGAGAAGATGATGTAGAGGTTGTTCTCGAAATAGATCTCGTGCCTGTCATGGGAAAGGTCATACGGGATGCTCGCCAGGAAAGCCTTCAGCCGGCGCATGGCGCCGTCGACGTCGCCGCGCCTGAAGCAGTCCCTCAACTGGCGGATGTTACTGTCGCCGACCGCCCCGTCATCTCCGAAATATATGTCGGCCATGACATGGAAAAGGCTGTCGCGCACCTCTTTGTTCGGGACTCCGAGCTTGAAAACGAAAAGTTCCGGGACTTTCTTGATGGTGAGGTAACCTGTCTGGAACAGCAAAGCCGTCGGAGACATGCGGTATATGTCGCTGGCCGCCAGCTGACGTTCTTCGACTGATTCGTTGAAGAACTCCGGCAGGAATAGATTCCGTCTTTTGATGAGCTTCACGAGGAAAGAGGGTGTGCCTGTGTCGGCCCAGTAGTAATTGAGCTTGCTCTCGTCGAGGGCGTTGAGCAGGCTGAACGGGTTGTAGATGTCGGGGCACTCCTCTGTGAAATGGTATCCGGCGTAGTTTGCTTTCAATATCTCGATCGCACCCTCACGGTCGGTCTTGAGTCTCGCGGCGAGACTGTCGATGCCTGTTGTGAAATTTTTCCGCATTTCGTCGGTGGTTATTCCGCAGATTTCGGCATAACGGTCATCGAGCGATATGTCCTTCAGATTGTTGAGGCCGCTGAACACAGTCATCTTGCTGAACCGGGACACTCCTGTCAGCATCGCGAACCTGATGTAGGCGTCGCAGTCCTTGAGACTGGTATAGACCGATTTCAGCAGAGACCGCATATCGTCTTGCTTCTCCTCGTCGTGTAAGTTGCTGACAATCGGGGCGTCATACTCGTCGATAAGAATTACCACTCTCTTGCCTGTCTTCTCGTAGGCCGAGAGAATGACGTTGTGAAACCTCTCGGAGACAGTGTCGGAAGTTTCAGCCAATCCATATTCATGTTCCCATCGCGTCAGATGAGTGTTCAGAATTTTCTCCAGACTACCCTCCTGGTCTGCGTCGTATCTTGCCAGGCTGAGCATAAGCACGGGATGTGTCTCCCATTTCGTTTCAAGTCTATCAATCGCCAGGCCATCGAACAGCTCCTTCCGACCTTCGAGATAAGCCTTGATGGTAGACAGCAGCAGGCTCTTGCCGAAACGTCTCGGTCTCGACAGGAACACGTATTTGTAATTGTTGACAAGTCTATGGACAAGGGCGGTCTTGTCCACATAAATCATTCCCATTTCCCGGATTTCCGAGAATGTCTGTATTCCGATAGGGTATCTTGCGATTTCATCCATAACAGTGCTGCTTATAGGCCGATGCGTGAAGCGCCGCCGGTTGTCCCTGCAAATATAACGCATTGACGCCGTATTTGCAACCCCATTTCAAAATCTTTCAAATCTTTTCAGTCAAAAATTTAGGTCATCGCACCTCTTGCGCCGCTGTGGCCGAAGAGGTTTGGTTAAGACGTGCGACGGCCTCCCCGCGAGGGGAAGCCGTCGGTATGAAGATTTTCGTATGAAACGATCAGAGTTTCGGGCCGGCCTCGGCGAGTTTCTTGCCGAGCGGGTTGCTCTCGAACTTCTTGAAGTTCGCGATGAACATCTCGGCGAGCTTCTTGGCCTTCTCGTCCCACTCCTTGGGATCGGCGTAAGTGTCGCGGGGGTCGAGGATGCCGGTGTTGACGCCGGGCAGCTCAGTGGGGATTACGAAGTCGAAGTAGGGGAGTACCTTTGTGGGAGCCTTCTCGATGTCACCGTTGAGGATGTCGTCGATGATGCCACGCGTGTCGGGAATCGAGATGCGCTTGCCCGTGCCGTTCCAGCCGGTGTTCACGAGGTAAGCCTTCGCGCCGTTGGCCTGCATCTTCTTGACGAGCTCCTCGGCGTATTTCACGGGGTGGAGCGAGAGGAACGCCTGGCCGAAGCAAGCCGAGAACGTGGGGGTCGGCTCAGTGATGCCGCGCTCTGTGCCGGCGAGCTTGGCGGTGAAGCCGCTCAGGAAGTAGTACTGAGCCTGCTCGTGGTTGAGGATAGCTACGGGAGGAAGAACTCCGAAAGCGTCGGCCGAGAGGAAGATCACCTGCTTTGCGGCGGGGCCTTTCGATACGGGCTTTACGATGTTCTTGATGTGGTAGATGGGGTAGGACACGCGGGTGTTCTCCGTCACGCTCTTGTCGGCGAAGTCGCAGACGCCGTCGGCCTTCACGGTGACGTTCTCGAGCAGGGCGTCGCGTGTGATGGCGCCGTAGATGTCAGGCTCGTTCTCCTTGGAGAGGTTGATGACCTTGGCGTAGCAGCCGCCCTCGTAGTTGAAGACGCCCTCGTCGTCCCAGCCGTGCTCGTCGTCGCCGATGAGCTTGCGCTTCGGGTCGGTCGAGAGGGTTGTCTTGCCTGTGCCGGAGAGGCCGAAGAAGATGGCCGTCGAGGTCTCCTCCATGTTGGTGTTGGCCGAGCAGTGCATCGAGGCGATGCCGCGCAGGGGGTTGAAGTAGTTCATCATCGAGAACATGCCCTTCTTCATCTCGCCACCGTACCAGGTGTTGATGATCACCTGCTCGCGCTGCTTGATGTTGAAGGCCACGACGGTCTCCGAGTGGAGGCCGAGCTCCTTGTAGTTCTCGCATTTAGCCTTCGAGGCGTTGAAGACCACGAAGTCGGGGGTGAAGTCCTTGAGCTCCTCCTCGGTGGGGCGGATGAACATGTTGGTCACGAAGTGAGCCTGCCATGCCACCTCCATGATGAAGCGGACGCATATGCGGGTGCTCTTGTTGGCGCCGCAGTAGCAGTCAACGACATAGAGGGTCTTGTCGCTCAGCTCGCTGACAGCCTTCTCGCGCAGCTCGTCCCATACCTTGGTCGAGATGGGCTTGTTGTCGTTCTTATATTCGTCGGTTGTCCACCATACGGTGTCTTCCGTCACCTCGTCCTTGACGAGATATTTGTCCTTGGGCGAGCGGCCGGTGTATTCGCCGGTGAAGACATCGACAGCGCCGAGGTCGGTGAGGATGCCTTTCTCGTAGCCTTCGAGGCTCGGGTCGAGCTCTGCTTTGTAGAGATCGTCGTAGGAAGGATTGTGAATGATTTTCTTCACATCCTTGATGCCGTACTGGGACAGATCTAATGTTGCCATAGATTCGATTGTTAAAAAATTGGGTTTATATTTTGTGTTTTGTTTTAAGCTTTAAGTCATGGCCTTACAAAGGCCTACCTGTAGTATAAACACACCCTCTCGGGTTTCACGGTGCAAATTTACTAAATTTTATTCAAACGGACCGCTTTTTAAGGAAAAATTTCTTTAATAAGCGGTCCGTTAACTAAAATTTAGACTTGCGGTCGGGTCATCTGGGCTGCGGGGCGGTGAAAGTGCGGGCGCCCAGCTCGCGGTCTATCTGCAGGATGCCTGTGCCGTCCTGGCCCACGAGGCTGAGGTTGTCGAGGATTTCCTGGACGGAAGCCTCCTCCTCGACCTGCTCGGCGATATACCAGTTGAGCATCTGGCGTGTTGCGTAGTCTTTCTCCGCCTCGGCCAGGTCATAGAGGGCGTAGATGCGCTTGGTGACCTCCTGCTCGTGAGCGAGCGTGTCGGCGAACGCCTCCTCGAGCGACGACCATTCCTGCTTCACCTGTTCGATCGCGCCGAGGCGCACCACGCCGTCGCGGTCGTGGACGTAGTTCATGAAGATCTCGGCGTGAGCCACCTCTTCCCGGGCCTGGATGCGGAACCAGTTCGCCACGCCCGTGCGGCCCTTCTCGCGCCAGAAGTTGGAGAGCGAGAGATAGAGATAGGCCGATGTGAACTCGAAATTGATCTGGTCGTTGATGGCCGATGCAAGTTTTTCGTAAATTTTCATAACTGTATTGATATGTATGATTTGTGTTTTAACCTCACTATTAACGCAGACAACGGCCCAAAAAGTTTATGTCGGGGCGGAATAATTTTAAGGTCTCTAAGGTCTCTAAGGTCTTTAAGGGGTGGTGGTATTTGCTTGTTTGTGAAATAAGAGTTATTTTTGCAGTCTAAATGCAAAGACGTGGAAATCATCGAAGGCAATGAGGGACTGTGGAGAGTGGCCGGCGGCGATACGATGGCCGGACGATACGTGCTGGAACGCCTGCGCGGCGGCGACGTGCCGTCGCGGCCGACGCTGTTTCTCTGTGAGGAAGACGGTGAGGCCGATGCCGACGTGACACGCCGGCTGCTGTCGGAGATCGAGGCGGCCCCGCCCGTCAACCTTGTCTATCTCAGTTCGTGGCAGGTCTACAGCCCCGACGCCGGCGAGGGGGTCGACGAGACACGGCCGACGTTCGCGCGTAGCGACGCGGGGCGTGCTTGTCTCCGTTGTGAGCGTATGCTCACCGAGTGGGCCGAGGCCCGCGGGGTAACGCTCACGGTGGTGCGTCCCGCGCCGATGTTCGGCAAGGGAATGTCCGGTCCGATGCTGCGGCTGTTCAACCGTGTGGTGCGTGGCCATTACGTCCACATCCGCGGCAACGGCGCGAAGCTGTCGGCCGTCACCGCATATGATGTGGCGAAAGCCATGGTCGCGCTCGCCGGACATCCCGGCATATTCAACGTCTCCGACGGCCGCGCGCATACCTGGCTCGCGCTCGCCGAGGCCATGACCGCCAACGCCGGCTCCCAGAAGCGCATGACCACGATGCCTGAGAAGTGGGCGCGCACGGTTTACCGCGCTTTCCGCTGGCTGCCGATCGTGCAGGAGACCCTGTCGGCCGATGCGCTCGAGCCGGTGTCGCGAACACTTACGCTCGACAATGCCAAGGTCGTGCGTGAGACTGGCATTGAATTCCACGACACTCTCGCCGTGATAGCGAGAACAGACAAAGACTATCCATATGAAGACGCTTGACAGGATCAGGCAGGCGGCGTCTAAGACGGGCGCCACGCTCGCCTCGTTCATAAAGGTGGCGCTAATGTCGCGCCGCCCCTCGCCCCGCTCGCGCGAGAACCGCGACACAATCATCATCATGGGCAACGGTCCGTCGCTGCGCTACGCCATGGAGCACGACATGGACGTGCTGCTGTCGTATCCCCGGCTGGCCGTGAACCTCTCGGCTCTCGCCCCCGAATTCCGTACGCTGCGGCCGCAATATTACATACTCGCCGACATAGCCTTCTTCCTCAAGGAGAAGACAGGCAAGGTACCCGCGCTATGGGAGGCGCTTGGCCGCGTCGACTGGGAGATGACGCTTTTCCTGCCGGCCACGGCGCGCCGCATGGAGGAGGTGCGCCGGCTTCCGGCCAACGTCACGGTGAAGTATTACAATCTCACTCCCGCCGAGGGGTTCGAGGTGCTGATGCATCCACTGTATGACTCCGGCCTCGCGATGCCGAGGCCCCGGAACGTGCTGATTCCGTCGATAATGTCGGCCGTGCGCGAGGGCTTCAGGCGGATTGTGCTGATCGGCGCCGACCACAACTGGAGCAAGACGCTCTGGGTCACCGAGCGCAACTGCGTGGTGTCGGTGCAGCCCCACTTCTATAAGGACGACGACAAGGAGCTGCGCCGCGCCGAAGAGATTTTCAAGAACGTCAGGCTCCACGAGGTGTATGAGAACTACGCCATCGCGTTCCGCAGCTATTTCAACGTTAAGGCATATGTGGAACGGCGCGGCGTAGAGGTGCTCAACGCCACGCCGGGAAGCTTCATCGACGCGTTCGCGCGCGTCAGCCTCGGCTCACTTCGAAAACAAGGGTCTCGATCTCTGACTCCCTCGGAGCGATGATCTCGACTCGCAGCCAGCGGTAACGCACGGCGCGCAGCAGCCGTATGTGGGGCCCGGCGCTTCGCGCGAGCAGATGCCAGCGCTCGCGATGGTGCGAGCCGTAGAGGCTCACCTTCAGCGACTGGTCGCTCTCCCTCTTCTCCGCCGGCGACATGCCGTGGCAGCGTGGGAAGACTCCCCTCACGGTCAGGCCCCGAATGCGTTTGTGCGTCTCGGGAAGCCCCAGGTCGAGCGGCGCGGTCGAGATGACGACATGGGTATATGGCCTCGACGGATTGTCGGGATCGTCGGGATCGGCGGTGTCGTCGGCCCCGAGCGCCGGGTAGTTGTTCCAGTCGCTCAGGTTCTTGAGTTCGGAGGGGAGCTCGAGCGAGGATATCCCCGCGGTCGCCTTGGCCACAGGCACCGAGCCGATGATGCGGAAGGCCGTGTCGGCCATAGCCGCCTCGCGCACGAGGTCTTCCGACATACGTCGGTAGCTCCACACGTTTACATTCTCGCCGAAATATTGCGACGACCTGATGGCGGTGACCTGCTCGTCGCCCGTAAGCACGTCGCATTGCCGCGTGGCGTAGAAGTCGAGGTGGGTGACGCGCGGGGCGAAGTCGTCGGGCAGCGTGAACGGGTCGAGCGATACCGTCAGCTTCATCGGGTTGTTGACAATCTCGGTGAGGGTCTGCAGCGTGTTGCCCGACATGCGTGGCTCGCGGACGATCATCAGCGGCGCGGCGGTGGATGGAAGCAGGAGTCTGGCCGCGCGCGGGGCGGCATGTGTCCCGTCGGCCAGCCTCAGCGCGTATCCGATGCGGAAAGGGCGCGTGAAGAGCGCCTCGCGGGCGCAGGCGGTGAAATAGGATGTCATCGCGCCGGTGACCGCCGTGGTCATGCGCTTGACGAGAGTCTCGCTCGCGGCGTTGCCGGTGGCGTTGCCCAGCCAGCCCGTGACGGTGGCTGTGTCGCCGTCGGGCACGCTGATGTTGACCGGCGTCACCGGGTGTGAATACCGCGACGAAGCGTAGGCGGAGGGTATCCGCGAGGTCAGGGCCCAGCGGGCCTCGGGCAGCTCGAACGCCGGCGTATCGGGCACGTCGGGTGTATCGGGCACGTCGGGAGCCTCGGGATAGATCGGCGTGCGGACATGGTTGCGGTCGTCAAGAGGAATTCTGATCAGCATTTTTTGCCGCAAAATTACGGCCCTGTCGTCGGTGGCGGCCTTTATCCATACACATATTACTAAAGAAGTGCAAAATATCAATTGAAAAAATGTGAATTATTATGAAAGATTCATAAAGAATTTGTCGGCGTGGCTCGCCCGATAGTAATTTTGCACCGAGAACCAACGCGATAATAACAATGAAACGAAAAATGCCAACCCTCGACGGGGTGAAGCGACTTATGCTGGCCGTTTCGCTCCTGGCCACCGGCGCCGTGATGTCGGCCGCCAACCTGCCTGACAGACCTCAGCAGGGCATCGACTACTCTGCGATTACCTACGAGTGGAAAGATTCCTCGGGGCGTGTCCGCACGTCGACACTTGCCGACAAGGCCGACTGCTACGAGCAGATAGTGGCCCTCTTCTCGGAGGTCTACACCAATCCCGCCGTACCTGGCTTCATCCGCGACAAGGCATACGGCCTTCCAGGTGCGGTGATAGACGAAATGCGCGACCCAGATGTGAAGTACGCGCCTTGCACTGAGGCTCCGTTCAATATGCCGGCCGATATGAAGGTCCAGACCCCTAAGGAAGGCGCCACCGCCCTTCTTGTGGAGATGGTCGATGACTATGTGTTCGATCCCAACCGGACTGCCGAGCAGCGTATACGGCTCATGAAATCCGTCCAGGTGCTCACCAACCAACTCTATATCGACACAAATGACGGCTCCGAAAATCCGGGCTATCTCTTCAACTATGTCGGATCGCTCAACCGGTTTTTCATCGTGACCAAAGGCTGCAACCGTGTGCCGTCCAACAAACCCTCCGGCTTCGAGCCGTTATATATGATGTTCGAGGAGTTCAGCCCGTCGAACAACGGCCCGATATTCGGAGCTTACGACCGTATGAACAGCGGGGAGCAGTTCCCGGTAGACCACAACTGTTCCTCTGTGTTGCGACAGAACCATCTGATTGCGATGTCGGAGCAGGGAATCAATGACAACCATCAGGTCAATATTCTTTTCTATCTGCCCGACTGGAGGTTCATGGGCGACTCACGGGTCAATCATTCAAGTCCCGAACAGAAATACGAGTGGTACACATATTATGACACGGACCACATGCCTTTCGTGTTCTTCAGCAAGATCAACGCGGCCATCAAGGAGGCTCCCCGCGCGGATCCCGACCTCAAGTCGGCATGGGTCAAGGTGGAGTGGGAATCCACTTACAAGGAGGTGTCGAAGTCGAATGTCGCCGAGCGCTTCCTGGTCTACCGGGTGGTGAACGGTGTGATCGAGCCCGACCCTGTGCCCACATCCGATATATTGCTCGATGAGAGTATGCAGGACTCGCAGCTTCTTGACGACGGCTGCTCGCTCGTGTCGAAAGACAAGGAGGTCGTGGTCCACATCAAGGAACCCATGAAATCAATCGCCTACGACGTACGGTATATAATCAAGGGGCGCCGCTGGGGCTCGGACTTCGAGTTCACCGAGTCGAATGTGGTGAGCGCCACGATTCCTATGGCGGCCCCGTCGACATCGGATATCGAGGTCCGCATAGGCGGCCACGGCAAGTCCGAGTATGATGATGTCAACGAGCGCAACAACTACTCCAACCCCATAAGTCTGCTTGACAAGAACGACCGCGACGCATATATGCTCCGCCGCAAGCACCTCCGCGTCAAGGACCGCGACGGCGACGGATCTCTGTTCGTGCTGCGCCGCACGGTCCTCGACGCCAACGCCGACGGCAAGCCGTATGACGTGGCCTACATGGAGGTCGTGAGCGAAGAGACCGACCAATTTAATCAGTATGTCTACACCGCCGAAATCGTATATCCCGACGGCAGGCCGAGCGAGACGACACGCTTCAAGTCTCCGTTCAATCTAAATGACAGGAATCTCGACGGCGAGGAGTTCGTGAGGGCCGTGGACGCCAACCATGGAGTACTGGCGGAATTCACCGACGTCTTCACGGCCGACACCAAGGAGGGCAAACAGCCGTCGGACTACGGCTACTACGTCGAATTCTTTCACTCGGCGGTCAGCGTACACGACGAGAGCGGCGACAATCAGCCGACGGTCTCCAATATGGTGCAGGTGAATGTGCCTGTGCGTGAGATCCAGACAGGATTCCGTCCCTACACCGACGGCGAGGTGGCGGCCGACCGTGACGCGGCGCATCTCCTGCCCGCCACGCTCCCCGTGGTGAAAGTCGGCGTCCGTTCGAATCCCAACATCAAGGAGTATATCATAACGGCCCCCGAACAGAAGAACAAGACCATCGCCCGCGTGGTGCGCACGGCCACCGGCTCGTTCGAGCTGAGCGCCCTCGGAGCCGACGGCAAGCCAGTGTCTCTCGGCACGATACCATCAGACAACGGAGAGAAGCCCGTCGTGGATCTTCTCTGCGAAGTGGCCGAGGGCGAGCATGTGTCGCTGACGCTGGTCTACAACGACGGCAACACCTACGGCAACCGCCGCGTCGTGATGCCGGCCTCCCCGACCGTGAGAATCGTCGAGTCGGTCATCGCCAAGACCGGAGACGACCGCGACGGCAAGATCGGTTACGGCACGTATATCCGGTGGAACGCCGAGGGGGTCGACGGCTCCGCTCGTGACGGCGACAGCGACGGATTCACCGTGCATGGCTACCGCGCGTGGGTGAACGTCAACAATGCCGGCGAATACGAGCAGAAGTTCGGCATGGATGCCTACGGAGGCGACGAGTCCTCGCTTCCCTCCGGTTCGGGAGTCTCCCAGGAGCTTATCCAAGGCTTCCTGAGCCACAAGGCCGAGAGCGCGAATCCCGTCACCGTCGACCATCAGGTGCGCATGTATGCCGTGATTCCGGAGAAGCACAGGGTGTTCGCCGGCGCGCCGGTGGCCGGGGCCAAATATGCCGTGTACGATACCGGCAAGCTTGTGACCGCGTCCAACCATGACGGCATAGTGACCGGCATCGATTCCGTCATCGGCGAAGGCGACGGATGCGAGTATGAATACTACGACCTCGCCGGGCGCCGTGTCGGCGCCGCCTCGCTGCCCCGTGGAGTCTACATCCGCGTGCGCGGCGGCAAGTCGGAGAAAATCATAATCTGAGCGCGAAGCCGCCCGGAAGACGGCAAGGGGCCGTCCGCATCGGTGCGGACGGCCCCTTTTAAGGTTGAATAATTTGATAATGGAAATTGTCAGAGCGCGGCAACATCGTCGGCTGCCGTGAAGGCATTGGGCTCGACGCTGAGGATCAGGATGTAACGCCCCGAGCCGTCGCTGTTGCGGTCGTCAAGCAACCTGACGTCGACAAGACTCCCCTGATAGTCGCCCACGGCCTCGAAGAGGTCGTCGGTCGCGGTGTTGAGGTCCATCGGAAGGCCCATGTCGGCCATTTCCTGGAGCAGCGTGCCGCAGAAATCCGTCTGTTTCTTCATGCCGTCGCGCCGCGAGGAGCCGGCATAAGGAAAGAGAAAGAAATAACCGAAATCACTCAGACTCTCGTTGTCGCCGTCGAAGCGGGCCATAGCGCTCACGTCGGGCACAAGGCCGTAGTAGTTGAGGCGGTAGCCGCCGTCCGTATCGAGCCAGAGCGTGCCGTTGTCGTCAAGCGGGGTGAGGCGTATGATCCGGCGCGAGCTGTCGACGCACTCGTGTTTCGACACCCTGGGACTGATGCAGCCATAGACCTTGGTGAGCATCTCGAGCGCCGTGACATCGACGGGGAGCGGGGTCATGCTGTCGGCGGGCATCACGGTGCCCTTCGCGGGCACGGCCTGCGGGCCGGCGTCTGCCGCCGCCGGAATCCGGTCGAGCAACGCCGAGATCTCAGCTGCGGTCATGGTCGAGAACGTGTTGTCGCCCCTGGCCGTCGCCAGCGCGGCGAGCAATATCGCAATGGTCAGTATGTACCGTCCTAAGTGTTTCATTTTTCAAGTGATTTGAGTGTTGTGCGCTGATTCAGGAGCTCAATTGTTTCCGGTCTGATCAATTATATCTACATAACCGCGCCTGTCTTGATAAAGTTCGGAAAAATTATGATAAAATGTTTTACAACACGTTTTTAACACTTCCGCCCTCATATTTAACACACGAATGGCGCGGCGTCCGTCGGGATGCCGCGCCATTTCGGGTCTTAAGGGGGCTTATTTCTTGAGCAGGGCCTTGACGGCGGCCTCAAGCTGGGCGTCGTGGCCCGCGAGCTCGTCGGCCGGGTCGTTATACACCTCGATGTCCGGATTGAGCTGCACGTTCTCAAGCGCGTTGCCGTTGAGGTCGACGCATGTCACCTGCGGGATGCCGAACACGAGCGACGGGTCGATCTGTGTCTCCCACCATACGGCGGTCATCGTGCCGGGCACGGGGGCGCCCACAAGTTTGCCGATGCCGAGTGTCTTGTAGGTGTAGGGCGAGCCGTGGGCGTCGCTGTAGTTGCTTTCGTTGACGAGCATCACCGACGGCTTGGTCCATTGCGAGAAGGGTTCGGAGCCGATGTACTGGCCGCGGGGCTTGAAATCTACATAGTGGCGGCCGCTGAGCAGCAGGGCCAGGTCGTTGTGGAGCCAGCCTCCGCCGTTCCAGCGGGTGTCGACCACCACGGCGTCGGCGTTGCGGTATTTGCCGAGCAACCGCTCATAGACCGCGCTGAAGCTGGGGGCGTCCATGCCCTCGACATGGACGTATGCCACGCGTCCGCCCGAGATCGAGTCGACGAAGGCCTCGTTGCGCTCCACCCATCTCTTGTAGAGCAGACGGTTGAACGCTCCCGTCGATATTGGCTTGACGCTCACCGTGTCGCGTTTGCCCGACACGCGGGCGATCTCAAGCAGGGCCTTGCGTCCGGCCTTGCCTTCGAGCAGCGGGTAATAGTCCTTGCCGGCCTCGATGCGGCGGCCGTCGATCGAGAGGATCACGTCGCCGGGGCGCACGTCGGCTGTCTTCACGCCTAAAGGCGAGCCGCCCACTACTTCGGTGACTTTCAGGCCGTCGCCGGTGAAGGCGGGGTCGAAGAAGGCACCGAGCGACGCCGTGGAGTATTTCGGGCCGTCGCCGTAATGGCGCGCGCCCGTATGCGAGGCGTTGAGCTCGCCGAGCACCTCGCTGAGCAGGATGGCGAAATCCTCGCCGTTGTCGATATAGGGCAGGAACTCGCGGTAGTGCTTGCCGTAGTAGTCCCAGTCGACGCCGTGGATGTTGACGTCATAGAACTTGTCGGCCACCTGACGCATGGCGTGGTCGTAGATGTACTCGCGCTCGGCCGACGCGCTGCGGTCGTAGGGGGCGTCGAAGGTGATCGGTTCGGCGTCGCCCTTTGCGAGGTCGACCTTCTGCATCCCTTTGGCGCCGATCACGAAGAGGTTCTCGCCCTTGGCGTCTGGCACGAGCGAGCCGCTGACGCTCTTGACGAGCACCTTCGACTCGTCCTTGCGCAGGTCGCGCACGTAGAGATGGCGGCCGCCCTCGGTGGCTCCGGCCGTGTAGTAGAGCTTGTCGCCCTTGGGCGAGAGGTAGTAGTCGCCGATGAAGTTGCTGCCGGGCGTCAGGCGCGCCATGCGGTGGCGGCGGTTGTCGAAGTCGAGGCTGACGGGCTTGACGCTCTCTTTGTCGGCCTTCTTGTCTTTCTTGTCCTTTTTATCCTTCTTGTCGGCCTCGGCCTCCTTCTTCTGCTTCTCGGCCTCCTCGCGGAGCTCGGCCTCCTCCTCGGTGGCGTTGAGCTCGTCCCAGGCCTCGGAGTCGAGGGCCATGAGCACGACGTCGGACGTGTTGCCCCATGAGCCGTGGCTCTTCATGCCGTAGCGGCCTGTTTCGTATGTCACGGCGCGGCCGCCGAGCGTCCACTTGGGGTTGCCGTCGGCATAGCCGCTCTCGGTGAGGTCCACGACCTTCGAGCCGTCGGCCTTGACGGCGGCGATGTCGGTGTTGTTCCATCCGCCGTCGCCGATGTAGGTTATCAGCAGCCACTGGCTGTCGGGGCTCCATTCGAACGGCACGTCGCCGTCGGTGTAGGAGTAGTTGTATTTCCCGTCGAGCGCCGTGACGGTCTGCTTCGTCTTGAGGTCGATGACCTTGAGCGTGGTGCGGTCTTCAAGGAAGGCTACCTTCTTGCCGTCGGGCGAGAAGGCTGGCTGCTGGGCCACACCTTTGCCCTTGTAGAGAGGCGTCTCGACAATCTCGGTGGCGTATGCGAAACGCTTCTCGGCCGGGTTCTTGATCTCGGCCGTGAAGAGCTGCCACTGTCCGTCGCGGTCGGAGTCGTAGACGAGTTTGCGGCCGTCGGGCGAGAACGACACGACCCTCTCCTGGGCGGGGGTGTCGGTGATGCGGCGTGTGGTCTTGTATTTGGTGTCGGTCACGTATACCTCGCCGCGCAGCACGAATGCGACCTCCTTGCCGTCGGGCGACACGGCCATATAGGATGCGTCGCCGTTCTCGAACGACTTGACGGCGTCCCTGACATATTGGTCGGCGTTGACGTTGACATTGAGCTTGGCAGGCTGCGCTCCTTCGCGCATTGTGTAGATGTCGCCGTCCCAGCTGAACACGAGCAGTCCATCGCGCGAGGCCGAGAGCGAGCGCACCGGGTGACGCTCGAACGATGTGAGCTGCACGGGCTTGGCGCCTTCGGCTCCGGAATAGACGTTGAGCGTGCCCGACTCCTCGCTGACATACCAGTATCCCTTGCCGTCGGCTTTCCAGACGGGGTTGAGGTCGTGGCCGTTGAAGGTGGTGAGTTTCTTGAAGCTGCCCTTGTCGTAGATCCAGATGTCGGACGTTCCCGACGAGCGTTCGTGCTTGCGGTATATGTCTTCGAGGCCCTTCTTGTCCTGGTAGATGATCCGGCCGTCGGAGGCGACGGAAGCGGCGCCGATCGGCATGGAGAGGAATAGTTCGGGGCGTGCTCCGGGGCGTGTGATGTCTATCTTATATGTGCGTGTGAGTCGCGACGGGTGGCGCGAGGTCTCGCGCGAGGGGGCGTCGGACGAGGAGAAGATCACGGTGGCCGGGTCGATGAAGGCTATCGGGAGCTCCGAGCCCGACGAGGTGGTGAGCCGGCGCGGGGTTCCGCCGCGGGCGTCGACGGCGTAGAGGTCGCGGCTGCCCTCGCGGTCGGAGGCGAAGACGATAGTTCTGGAGTCGGGGCTCCAGACGGGGGCCGTGTCGTAGGCGTTGCCCGCGGTGAGCTGGGTCGCGTTTCCGCCCGTGGCCGGCACGGAGAACACATCGCCCTTGTATGTGAAGGCGATGGTTGAGCCGTCGGGCGACACCGAGGTGTTGCGCAGCCAGCGGGGAGAGTCGGCCGAGGCTGTGACGGCTGCGGCGGCAAGCGCCGCGATGGTCAGAATCTGTCTCATGGTGTTATCGGTTAGATTGGATTATGTCGGTTGGTTGTCGCCGGCGGGCAGCGTGTCGAGCATTTCGGCGCAGGTGAGGCCGGTGACGGGATGCCTCCATCTGGGTGCGAGTTCGGCGAAAGGTTCGAGAAAGAATCTCCGCTCGGCGAGGTGCGGATGCGGGATTGTCAGCTCCGGCGTGCGGACCTCGGTCTCGTCGCAGGCCATGATGTCGATGTCGATGAGCCTGTCGGCATAGCCGCCGCAGGCGTCGCGGTGGCTGCCCGAGCCGAGGCGGCGCTCGATGTCAAGGACGGTGGCGAGCACCTCTTCGGGTTGCTTGTCGGAGATCACCATCACGGCCACGTTGGCGAACGTGTTGTCGGATACGAATCCCCATGGCCGCGATTCGACCATGCGCGAGACTTCGAAATATCCGAAGCTCTCCTCGAGGGCACGTAGCGCGCGGCTGATGTTGAGCTTGCGGTTCCCGAGATTGGAGCCTATATTGAGGAAATAGTGCATATTCGTGATTTTTGCACAAAGTTAGCAAAAATCGGCGAATCATCGGCATCTACGCCCGGAAAATCTACCTGCAGACGAGGTATGCCATGTATCCGGCGTAGCAGACCGTCAGCATGATGCCGACGGCGCGCTATGGCCCCGGCGCCGTCGGTGAGGTAGTTGCCGCCCGCCACGAGAAGCGCGAGTCCGGCAAGAAAAAGCAGAATGTCGATGATCATAACCTTGAAGCGAAACGGGCGGGAACGCCCCGCTCTGCAACTATAACGCCGGTCCCCCGTCGGGAGTTGAGGGCGCAGCCCGAAAGCGGAGCCCCGTCGGGAGTTGAGGGCGCAGCCCGAAAGCGGCAGCCCCTACAGCCCGATGAAGTCTTCCCTCCGGAAGAGAAGGCTGTTGTAGTCGGTCTCGGCTATCGTCGAAGCGAGATCGTTCATCTCCAGGCACTCCCGGCGGGTCAGGACGCCGGTGCCGGCGTAGACGCCCGGACGGCTGATCACCAGCAGACGCCCCTCGGCGCAGAGATCGAAGGCCCGGCCTTTGGCATGCTCGCGCATCCTGAAGCCCTGCGGCGCCACGAGTATTATAGGCGCGCCCTCCCGGATGGCCATGTCGCGCACCTCCTTCTCGGCCGGGCTGATGAACGGAGACACAAGCACTCCGCCGTTGCGGCAGGTCTCCTGCCAGAGGTCGTGGAGCTGCGCGGTCTTTTCCGCCGAGAATTTACGCGACAGCCTGACGGCGCGTCGGTCGGCGTTTTTCAGCAGGAACATATTGCCGTAGGCGTGCAGTCTCTCGCCGTCGGCGGTAATGATCAGCGAGCGGTTGAAGAGCTTGGGGTCAGAGCGGCGCAAGGCGAGTCTCCTCGGATTGTCGCGGACATAGTTTTTCATCACTTCCAATCCACCTTTGCGGTATAGGATCTGGTCATCGTATCCCGGTTCGAAAAAGGGAGGCTTCACGATGGCGTCGTCGAGGCCGAGCATCTCAGCGAACCCGCGCGTGCAGTCGCCGGTGAACCGCCCGATTATCGTGCCGAGATGGATGTCGGTCTTCTGTCTGACGAAGATTATGAAATGCACGTGGTCGGGCATCACGACCCTGTCGATGATCGAGCAGTGTGGGAATTTCGAAGGAATCGCCGAGACGCACCGGTTGACCATCTCGCCGGTCGGGGTAAGGACGACGCGGACTGGGTCGGAAGTGTCGCGGATATTGCCGGCGAGAGAAGAGAGGATCGGCGTCTTCTCGTCTTTCACAACGGTGATCATATAGATCCTGCGGCCGGTATAGTCATTGAAGCGGGCGCGGCGATGCTTTTTGACCGGAGCCTTCCAGTACGGAGGCAATTCCCAGGGGTCAATGTCGTGATAGAAACCTGATATTCGAGCCATGAGGCAAAAATAGACCAAAAGGCTGGAATCTGCAAGCCTTTTGGCAAAAAAGTAAAAGGCCCTGCTTCCCTTTTCAAGCTGAGCCCCCTTTTCAAGCCGAGTTTCCTTTTATAGCAAAGCCCGAAAGCGGCAGCCGAAAGCGGCAGCCGAAAGTGGAGGCCCGAAAGCGGAGGCCGAGACTTGGATTGTTGCTTTTTTTTTGCTAACTTTGCGCTGACGGAGGGCTTATGGGGCGCGAATCGGCTCCCGCCGGCCTTTCCGACATAATTCCAGACTTATATGAGTGGACAATACATAGTCAGCGCGCGCAAGTACCGTCCGGCGACTTTCAGCACGGTGGTCGGCCAGAAAAATCTCACCGATACGCTCAAGGGCGCCATCGGTTCGGGGCGTCTCGCGCACGCCTATCTCTTCTGTGGCCCGCGTGGGGTCGGCAAGACGAGCTGCGCCCGCATTTTCGCCCGCACCATCAACTGCCTCAGCCCGACCCCCGACGGCGAGGCATGCGGCGAGTGCGAGTCGTGCCGGTCGATCGACCGCGGCAATTCCTTCAACCTCATGGAGCTCGACGCCGCGTCCAACAACGGCGTCGACGACATCCGCGTCATCAACGAGCAGGTTAACATCCCGCCGCAGGTGGGGAAATACCGAGTCTTCATCATCGACGAGGTGCATATGCTGACCCCGGCCGCCTTCAACGCCTTCCTCAAGACCCTCGAGGAACCGCCGTCATACGCCATATTCATCCTCGCCACGACCGAGAAGCACAAGGTCATACCGACGATCCTGAGCCGCTGCCAGATATATGACTTCAAGCGCATCACGATCAACGACATGGTCGACCATCTCGCCTTCGTGGCCGAAAAGGAGGGAATCAGCGCCGACCGCAAGGCCCTCGGCGTCATAGCCCGCAAGGCCGACGGAGCGATGCGCGACGCCCTCTCGATCTTCGATCAGGTGGCGACCTCGTCGCACGGCCAGCTGACCTACGAGGCGGCGATAAGCAACCTCAATGTGCTCGACTACGACTATTTCTTCCGGCTCATCGACACGTTCGCCAAGAGCGACGCCGGCGAGGCCTTGCTGTTATATAAGGAGATACGCGACCGTGGTTTCGATTCGCTCTTCTTCGTCAACAGCCTCGCGCAGCATGTCCGCGACCTCATGGTGTCGGCCGACCCGCGCACCGTCTCGTTGCTCGAATCGCCCGATGACGTGGCGCAAAGACTTGTGGAGCAGGCGCGTTCGCTGCCCCTGCAGTGGTATTACGCCGCGATGAAGCTGCTCAACGACTGCGATCGCGATTACCGCACGGCCTCCAACAAGCAGCTTCTCGTCGAGCTCACGCTGATACGCCTGTGTCAGTTGCTGAAACCCGCCACGCCCCCTTTTGACGCTCCCGACCGCCCTGTGGCCCTGCGGAATCCATCGGAGCCCCCAAGGGCCACGAACCAGTCGCCCGCGCCTGCTCCGTCTGCCCAGTCGCCCGCGCCGGCCCCTTCGCCCGCGCCGACTCCATCCGTCGCGCAGGCGGAAGTCGTGGCCGGACAGATCCTCCACACGCAGCCGCCGGCGCCCCCCGTCGCTCCGGTCGCGCCGCGCCCTGCGCCGCGGCCCCAGACTGCCGGGCAGGGACGTCCCCACTCGTTCAGCATGCGCGACACCTCGACTGTCGCCGCAGGCTCGCTCGAACGCCGCCGCGAGCCGTTCACCGATCAGGATTTCAAACGCGCCCTGGAGGCATTCGCCCGTTCGGTGCCCGAACACGTGATTCTCGCCAACACGATCAGAGTGGTCGAGCCGAAGCGTATCGGCGAGTCCGAATATGAGGCGATGGTCGACAATCCAGCTCAGCGTCAGGCGTTTGAAAGTGCCATGCCTCAGATGCTCCGCTTCCTGCGCGACGCGCTCCGCAACGACTTCGTGACCGTCAAAGCCGTCCTCAATCCAGAGAAGGAGGTGGTGAAATATCTTTCGCCCAAGGAGTTCGTGGCCAAGGCTATCGAAGCCAACCCGGCTCTGGGGCGTTTCCTCAAGGAAATGGATGTCGAGCTCGCCTGATCCCTGCCGCTTGATTGCCTCTTGTAGTTAAAAATATATAAATATTGTTAAATCGGGCGTAAATTAGAAGATTCCCGGAGGTGTCGGGCAACAAGACAGTGTGTAATGACGTAATAATTTATTATCTTTGCAAAAGATTTCCGGAGGGGACATGCGTCTCCTCCGAATTTTATATTGACAGATGATAGACAAGCAAAATCTCAAGGACTTCATAGAGAAGCGGCTGGAAGGCACGGAATACTTTCCGGTGGACGTGACGGTGAGCGGCGACAACGTGGTGCGGGTCGAGATCGACTCGACCGGAAGCGTCGACATCGACTATTGCGTCGAGTTGTCGAAGGCGATAGAGGAAGCCTTCCCCCGTGACGAAGAGGATTACGAGCTGGAAGTCGGCTCGGCCGGACTCACGTCTCCGTTCAAGGTGCCGGCGCAGTATCGCAAGAACCTGGGCAACAAGGTCGAGGTCGTGACGCGCGACGGCCGCAAGCTACACGGCGTCCTGACCGACGCCGGCGACGATGCGTTCACGGTCGAGACTACCGTGAAGGTCCGCAAGGAGGGCGTCAAGAAGCCGGTGGAGGAGACCCGCCCCGAGACGTTCGCCTACGGCGACGTGAAGTCGGTGAGATACGAGCTTGAGTTCTGACCGGAAACCAAACATATCACAATAGATAGATTGTAGAGTCTTATGGCAAAAAAAGCAGAGACAGTAAATATGGTCGACCAGTTCGCCGAGTTCAAGGAGCTCAAGAGCATCGACAAGACGACATTGATATCGGTGCTCGAGGAGTCGTTCCGCAGCATGCTCGCCAAGCAGTATGGCTCGGACGAGAACTTCGACGTCATCATGAACCCCGACAAGGGCGACTGCGAGATCTACCAGAATCTCGAGGTCGTGGCCGACGGCGAGGTGGAGAACAAGGACAAGCAGATCGCGCTTTCGGAGGCCCGCGAGATCGACCCCGAGTGCGAGATCGGCGAGGAAGTGGCCAAGCAGATATTCTTCGAGAAATTCGGGCGTCGCGCCATTCTCAACCTGCGCCAGGCGCTCCAGTCTAAGATCCTCGAGCTTCAGAAGGATGCCATCTATGCCAAGTTCAAGGAGATAGAGGGCGAGGTGGTCACCGCCGAGGTGCACCAGATCTGGAAGCGCGAGATGCTGCTCGTCGACGAGGACCAGAACGAGCTCGTGCTCCCCAAGGAGGAGCAGATCCCGGGCGACTTTTTCCACAAGGGCGACACGGTGCGTGCCATCGTGAAGCGCGTCGACAACCCCAACAACAATCCGAAGGTGATAATCTCGCGCACTGATCCGAGGTTCCTGCGCCGTCTGTTCGAGATGGAGGTGCCCGAGATCCACGACGGCCTGATCACCATCAAGGACGTGGCCCGCAAGCCTGGCGAGCGCGCCAAGATCGCTGTCGAGAGCTATGACGAGCGCATCGACCCCGTCGGCGCGTGCGTCGGCATCAAGGGCAGCCGCATCCACGGCATCGTGCGCGAGCTCCGCAACGAGAACATCGACGTGATTTGCTACACGTCCAATCCGCAGCTCTACATCCAGCGCGCGCTCTCGCCTGCCAAGATATCGTCGATGCGCCTCAACGAGGAGGAGAAGAAGGCCGAGGTGTTCCTGCACCCCGACGAGGTGAGCCTCGCCATCGGCAAGGGCGGCCTCAACATCTATCTCGCCCAGAAACTCACCGGATATACGATCGACGTCTACCGCGACATCGAGGAGGGTGAGGAAGACATCTACCTCGACGAGTTCCGCGACGAGATCGACGGCTGGGTGATTGAGGCGCTCAAGGACCTCGGCCTGGGTACGGCCAAGGCGGTGCTCAACGCTCCGCGCGAAGTACTCGATCAGGCTGACCTCGAGGACGAGACCGTGGAGAATGTGCTCAACGTGCTTCGCGCCGAATTCGAGGACTAAAAACAAGTAAAATCCAACAACAGTATATGCGCACAAAAATCAGTAAAGTAGCCAAAGATCTAAACGTGGGAGTCAGCACGGCGGTGGAATTCCTGCGCAAACACAATATTGAGGTCGACGGGGGCGGACCCAACGCCCGCATCGACCAGAACGCCGTCGACTTGCTCACCAAGGAGTTCAGCAACGACAAGACCGCCAAGGCCGAGGCTGAGCACTACATCACCGCGCGCCGTGGCGGCCGCAAGGAGAAGGGCGCCCGCGTCGAAAGCGTCGGCACCCGGCGTCCGTCCGGTCCGAGAATCCTCGGAAAGATCGACCTCGACAACCCCGGGGCTGGAATCAAGGCAACTACTGAACCTGCGCCTGCTGTAGAAGAGAAGAGCGCCGCCGCGCCCGAGCCCGCCAAGGCCGTGGCCGAGACCCCGGCCAAGAACGAAGCCAAACCGGCCCCGGCCCCGAAGCCGGCGCCCGAGGCCGCCGCTCCCGCCAAGGAGCAGCCGGCCCCGGCCGCCCCGGCCGAGCCAAGCAAGGAGGCTCCCGCCGCCAATGCTCCGGCCCAGGCATCCGCCAAGCCCCAGGCATCCGCCAAGGAGCCCGCGCCGGCAAAGCCCGCACCTCAGAAGGATCAACACAAAACAGAGAGCGTAATGCCAGAGTCTAAGACAACGGATTCCAAGCCGGCCCCGGCACCGACCGCGGCCAAGGACGAAAAGAAACCCGAAGCCAACAAGCCCTTCCGCCTCAGCACCGGAGTGCAGGGCCCCGAACTGAAAGTCGTCGGCAAGATCGACCTTTCGGCCATCAACCAGAGCACACGCCCCAAGAAGAAAGGCAAGAACGAGCGCCGCGCCGAGAACGCCGAGCGCAAGAAACGCAAGCGCATCGGAAAGGAGAAGGTGGATATCGACAAGGCCGCGCAGCAGCCCGGCTTCGGCGCCGACTCCCGCAAGAAGCAGGGCGACGGCCAGAACCGCCAGGGCGGTCAGGGTGGTCAGGGCGGCCAGAACCGCGGCGAGCGCGGCGGCAGAAAACGCGACCGCCGCGGCGCGAAACCCGAGATTTCCAACGAGGACGTTCAGAAGCAGGTGAAGGAGACACTGGCCCGTCTCACCAACAAGACCACCAAGAAGTCGGTCAAGTTCCGCAAGGAGAAGCGCGAGGAGATGCATCACCGCGAGCAGGAACAGGCCCAGCGCGAGGCTGCCGAGAGCAAGGTGCTCAAGATCACCGAGTTCGTGACGGCCAACGACCTCGCCAACCTGATGGATGTGCCTGTCAACAAGGTGATCGGGACGTGCATGAACCTCGGCGTGATGGTGTCGATCAACCAGCGCCTCGACGCCGAGACCATCAACATCGTGGCCGAGGAGTTCGGTTTCGAGACGGAGTTCGTCAGCGCCGACGTCACCGAGGCCATCGAGAACGTCGAGGACAAGGAGGAGGATCTCCTGCCGCGTCCGCCGATCGTCACCGTGATGGGACACGTCGACCACGGTAAGACCTCGCTTCTCGACTATATCCGCAAGGCCAACGTCATCGCCGGCGAGGCCGGCGGTATCACCCAGCATATCGGCGCCTACAACGTGACGCTGCCCAACGGACGCCGCATCACGTTCCTCGACACGCCGGGTCACGAGGCGTTCACCGCCATGCGTGCCCGCGGTGCGAAGGTCACCGACCTCGCGATCATCATCGTGGCCGCCGACGACGACGTGATGCCCCAGACCATCGAGGCCATCAACCATGCCTCGGCCGCGGGTGTCCCCATGGTGTTCGCGATCAACAAGATAGACAAGCCGGCCGCAAACCCCGACAAAATCAAGGAGGAGCTGGCCAATATGAATTACCTCGTCGAGGACTGGGGCGGCAAGTATCAGTCGCAGGACATCTCGGCCAAGAAGGGCATAGGTGTCGAGGACCTCATGGAGAAGGTTCTTCTCGAGGCTGACCTTCTGGAACTACGCGCCAACCCCGACCGCGCCGCGATCGGTTCGGTGATCGAGTCGTCGCTCGACAAGGGCCGCGGATATGTGGCCACCGTACTCGTGCAGAACGGTACGCTCCACGTCGGCGACGTGATTCTGGCCGGAACCAACTACGGCAAGGTCAAGGCGATGTTCAACGAGCGCAACCAGCGTGTCACCGAGGCCGGCCCCAGCACGCCTGTGCTGATACTCGGCCTCAACGGCGCCCCGCAGGCGGGCGACACATTCAATGTGCTCCCTACCGAGCAGGAGGCCCGCGACATCGCGTCGAAGCGCGAACAGCTTCAGCGTGAGCTCAATATGCGCACCAAGAAGCGTGTCGGACTCGAGGAGCTCGGCCGTCGCCGCGCACTCAACGACTTCCACGAGCTCAACCTCGTCGTCAAGGGCGACGTGGACGGTTCGGTCGAGGCACTGTCGGATTCGCTTCTCAAGCTCTCGACTCCCGAGATTCAGGTCAACGTGCTCCACAAGGGTGTGGGTGCAATCTCCGAGTCGGACGTCACGCTTGCCGCCGCTTCCGATGCCATCATCATCGGTTTCCAGGTGCGTCCGTCGGCCGCGGCTCGTCGCGAGGCCGAGAAAGAGGGCGTCGAAATCCGTCTCTACTCGGTGATCTACAAGGCCATCGAGGAGGTGAAGGACGCTATGGAAGGTCTGCTTTCGCCCGAAATCAAGGAGGAAATCATCGGTACGGCCGAAGTGCTCCAGACCTACAAGATATCGAAAGTCGGGACAATCGCCGGAGCCATCGTGCGTGACGGCAAGATCAAACGCGCCTCGAAGGTGCGCGTGATCCGCGACGGCATCGTGATCTATACCGGCGAACTCGGATCGCTGAAGCGTTTCAAGGACGACGTCAAGGAGGTCACCTCCGGCTATGACTGTGGACTTTCGGTTCAGGGCTACAACGACATCCGTGAGGGCGACCTCATCGAGGCCTTCGAGGAGGTCGAGGTCAAGAAGACCCTTTGAT
Source organism: uncultured Muribaculaceae bacterium (assembly GCA_910584125.1). Lineage (GTDB taxonomy): Bacteria > Bacteroidota > Bacteroidia > Bacteroidales > Muribaculaceae > Lepagella. Next base: position 46,639 of record CAJTXU010000015.1, read on the forward strand.
TGCAGATCTAATTCACAATATAATATGGGAAGGGACAGACGCGCGCGTCTGTCCCTTCCCATATTATATTGTGCTGTGGAGAGGAGGAGAAGGGAGAGAGGATTAGTTGGAAGGGGAGGATAAGGGAGAGTCGTTTCTGCTTCGCTGTCGTGGTCGCTGCGGATATGCGGGCCGGATATGGAACAGTGCCAAACTTCCGTGGCGTTCATCGATTGACTGGTCCTACGGTTGTCCGTAGCGACAGTCCGGGAGATGTGGTCGCCGTAGGGTCGCGACCTGTCGCGACTGATTAGGGGTAATGTACGTCGCCGTAGGGTCGCGACCTGTCGCGACTGATTTAGGGTGATGCACGTCGCGGCAGGCCGCGACCCTACAGGCCGGATCTCTTCGACGGAACTTTGGCGCTGCCCCCTCCCGGATATGAGCGGATCTGTAGCCGAATCCGAGGTGGAAATGCAGTTGTTAGGCCTGAGATTTACAATTTAAAATGTTAATAAGAATTAACGAAGATTAATAAACGTGAAGAAGAATCTCCTCTTCCGTCGGGTGCATCGAGATAAGTGGATTGTACTTTAGCAGCCGTGACGGGAGTGTTTTGATTTACGAAAATGAGGCTAAAATCGAAGCAAATACCGTGCCAAATATGGGCAAAGTAAGATTGTGTAATCATTGGTTAGATTTTAATGCTAATTACAATTTTAAACCGCTTAAAATCAACCTTGTTCAAGATGCCTGGTTAGATTTTGTAATCGTCCGGTAAGATTTTTGAACGAAAAGCGCACAAAAAAGCGCACAGGTCTCGGCTGGTGGAGGGATGTCTGGCTGAGTTTGAAATTTGTTAGAAAAGTGATTTCTGGAAAAATTGAACAAAAAGCGCACGAATTTTTATAATAATTCGGGGTGTATTTACGTTCGCTTTCGGTCGATTTTGGGCGGTTTTCGGATTTGCGATTTTCGGATTATTGATGTAATTTTGTTTTCTGTATTTAAAATCGATTCATACGAATATGCATAAGGAACATGTATCAATGTTAGTTAGTTGAACATAGAATCAGAATCGGACGACGTGATGTCGGACCGGTTTCTTTGACTTGTCAAGCTTACCGCTTTCCATTGGCATGGGGTTGTACGGTGTTAGATTCAATAAACACGTCAACGAGGTTCGAAAACACCCTGGGCTATGGAAAGCGGTTTCTGCGTTTAAGGTCATTAAGGTCGCTAAGGTCTTTGACGGGGATTTGGAGATTTGGGAATAATTGCTTATTTTTGTGGGTGAATTCCAAACGGGTTAACTGAAAAATCAAACTCATCGATCATGAAACAGCGACTGATTATATTTGCGGCCCTGCTTGTGGCTGCGGTCTGCGCCCTCAACGCGGAGACGCGATACGCTTCCGACGGTATCTCGCCCGAGATGCTCGGCCGCCTCAAGGCGGGCTATAACAGGGACGCTTCGGCCAAGGCTCTCCGCAACGCGCTTGCTGGCAGCTCGATCGACGTCCTGGCTCTTAATTCGGAAAACCGCGCTTCGTTTGACGACAACTTCTCGCACAAGGTCAAGAGTCGTGGCATCACCGACCAGAAGCGTTCGGGCAGGTGCTGGCTCTTCACGGGCCTCAATGTGCTGCGCTCGCAGATGATGTCGCGCAACGACCTCGGCGAGCTGAAACTCTCTCAGGCCTATAACTTCTTCTTCGACCAGCTCGAGAAGAGCAATCTCTTTCTTCAGGGCATGATCGACTACGCCGGACGTCCCGACGACGACAAGATGGTGGAATGGCTGTTCCGCAATCCGCTCAGTGACGGCGGTCAGTATACCGGCCTGAGCGACAACATCAGCAAGTATGGCGTCGTGCCCGCGGAGGTGATGGCCGAGTCGTTCTCGGCCGAGAACACAAGTCGTCTCAACCAGTTGCTCTCGCTCAAACTTAGGGAGTACGGCCTTGAGCTGCGTAGGATGCACGCGGCCGGTCGCAAGCCCGCCGAACTGAAGGCCGCCAAGGAGCGTATGCTCGGCGACGTCTACCGTATGCTCGCCCTGACGATAGGGGAGCCCCCGACGGAGTTCACGTGGACCCGCCGCGATTCGAAAGGCAACGCGGTCGACACGCGTCGCTACACTCCGCAGTCGTTCTATGCCGAATATGCGGGCAACGACCTGAAGAACAACTACGTGATGCTGATGAACGACCCGACGCGCCCATATCACCGCCTCTACGAGATCGACTACGACCGCCACAGCTACGACGGCCAGAACTGGACATATGTCAATCTTCCAGTCGAGGAGATTAAGCAGATGGCGATAGCCTCGATCAAAGACAGCACGATGATGTATTTCTCGTGCGACGTCGGCAAGCAGCTCGACCGCGACCGCGGATACCTCGACCCGGCCAACTATGACTACGAGTCTTTGTTCGGCACGACATTTGGTATGGACAAGGCGCAGCGCATCAAGACATTCGCGAGCGCGTCGTCGCACGCCATGACGCTAATGGCCGTCGATCTCGACGACAAGGGGCGTCCCCGCAAGTGGATGGTCGAGAACAGCTGGGGCGACGGCCCGAACGGCGGTCATCTCATCATGAGCGACAGGTGGTTTGACGAATACATGTTCCGTCTCGTCGTCGACCGGAAGTATGTCCCGGCCGCGACGCTGGAGATTCTGAAGCAGAAGCCCGAGAAGCTTCCCGCCTGGGATCCGATGTTCACCCCCGACGAGTAGGGCTCCGCTTTCGGGCTTTGCCCTCAACTCCCGACGGGCTCCGCTTTCGGGCTTTGCCCTCAACTCCCGACGGGCTCCGCTTTCGGGCTTTGCCCTCAACTCCCGACGGGCTCCGCTTTCGGGCTTTGCCCTCAACTCCCGACGGGCTCCGCTTTCTGGCTTTGCCCTCAACTCCTGACGGGCTCCGCTTTCTGGCTTTGCATTCAACTCCCAACGGGCTCTGCTTTAGAAGGGAGGGGTGAAAATTCGCTTTTTTACGAAAAAAGCGTAAAAATTATGGGAATGTGAAAATTTTTTATTAACTTTGCAGTCGCAAACGGAATCGGCGGGCTTTGTCGCCGAGACGCCGTTGGCAGTCAGCCGCAATAGCTCAGTTGGTAGAGCATTTCATTCGTAACGAAAAGGTCGTGGGTTCGAGTCCCACTCGCGGCTCAAGAGAGAGTGACAGAAACGCCTGTCGCTCTCTTTATCGTTTTATGCGGCTGCCCGTGCACGGGCTGTTCCGCGAACTGTGCTGACGCACGCTAATTGAACAAGAACAGGATGGAGAGTTATCTGCAGATTGAGGGGCTTACGAAGTCATTTGGCGACAGGATGCTGTTCGAGGACGTCACTCTCGGCGTCTACGAGGGCGACAAGATAGGCATCGTGGCCCGCAACGGAGACGGCAAGACGACGTTTCTCAACATACTCACGGGCAAGGAAGACTACGATTCGGGCAACGTGGTGTATCGCAACGGCATCCGTGTGGGCTATCTCGAGCAGCTGCCCCCTATGCCGCCCGGCATGACAGCCCTCGAGTATGCCACGCCCGAGCCCGAGCCCGGCACGGACGACCATTGGAACGGCGCCGACCTGGCGAGGCAGATGCTGACGCAGTTCCGCATCGCAGACGTCGACATGCCCCTCGAGCATCTCTCGGGAGGTCAGGCCAAGCGTGTCGCCCTGGCGCGCGTGCTGCTCACCGGTCCCGACATGCTGATACTCGACGAGCCGACCAACCACCTCGACATCGATATGATCGAATGGCTCGAGAACTACCTGTCGCGTCAGCGCGTCACGTTGCTCATGGTGACGCACGACCGCTACTTCCTCGACAAGGTGTGCTCGCGCATCATCGAGATCGACCGCCATCAGGTCTACAGCTACGACGGCAACTACGACTACTACCTGCGGCGCCGGGCCGAGCGTCAGGAGGCCATGGCCACCGAGCTCGCGCGCGTCAAGAACCTGCTGCGCACCGAGCTCGAATGGATGCGCCGCCAGCCGCAGGCCCGCGGCTCGAAAGCGAAATACCGAATCGACAGCTTCCACGACCTGGAGGCGCGAAGCCGCACCGACCTCTCCACGCGCGACGTCTCGCTCGACGTCAAGTCGAGCTATATCGGCTCGAAGATATTCGAGGCCGTCAATGTCTCCAAGGCCTTCGGCGACAAGGTGATACTCCGCGACTGGAGCTACACCTTCGCCCGCTATGAGAAGGTAGGCATCGTCGGCGACAACGGCGCCGGCAAGTCGACATTCATCAAGCTGCTGCTCGGGCAGATGCAGCCCGACTCCGGGCATTTCGACGTCGGCCAGACCGTCCGCTGGGGATACTACAGTCAGGAGGGCATGACCGGCTTCGACGACTCCAAGAAGGTGATCGATGCCGTGCGCGAGATCGCCGAGACCGTGCGCATCGACGACAAGACCACGATGACCGCCTCGGCGTTCCTCTCGAAATTCCTCTTCACGCCAGAGACGCAGCAGAAATACATAGCCCGCCTCAGCGGCGGCGAGCGACGCCGCCTCTATCTGGCCACCGTGCTGATGCGCAGCCCCAACTTCCTGGTGCTCGACGAGCCGACCAACGACCTCGACATCATGACGCTCGCCGTGCTCGAGGATTATCTCGCCTCGTTCAAGGGCTGCGTGATAGTCGTGAGCCACGACCGCTTCTTCCTCGACCGGATCGTCGACCATCTCTTCGTGTTCCGCGGCGACGGAGACGTCAGGGACTTCCCCGGCGACTATTCCACCTACCGCCACTGCGTTGCCGTCGAGGAGAAAGAGCGTCGCGAGCTCGAGGCGAAACGGAAAGCCGAGGCCGCGGCAAAGGCCGGCGGCACGCCCGCGTCGGGCAACACCTGGCGCAAGCGCGACGGCCAGAGGAAGCTGACATTCAAGGAGCGCCGCGAGATGGAGGAGACCGAACGCCGCATCGAGGCGCTAACCGCCGAGAAAGGGGAACTCGAATCGTCGCTCTCGTCAGGGACGCTCGACGCCGACGCCATCACCGCCGCCGCCAAGAGACTCTCCGAAGTGGGAGAAGAACTCGACGCGGCCGAAATGCGCTATCTCGAGCTTCTGGAAATCGAGGGTTGACACCCGGAGGCACAGCCCCGCCTTCACCACTGAAACTGAATTTATTGCATATTTTTTTTGTTTATTAATAAATTTATACTAATTTTGTAATTCACAACGATAACAACAGTCCCTACTGTCAGGGCTTTAACAACCACTATTAAACTTCCCGAGAGATGAAACGCGGTCAAAGCAGACATTCGTCGCCGGTCTCCATGGAGGCCGGCCGTGACGGTCTGACCCCCCCCCATTCGGCCGCAAAGCATTGATTCTCAGGCTGTTGCCGACAGTGACGGTCTAACTCCCGACAAAGGCGGCAAGACCGTCGGTCCCTCACTGGCCCGCAAGGTCGCCAAGGCCGCCGGGGTCACGGCTCTCGGATTCATATTCTCGCTAATACTCACCACTCCGTTCTCGGCCTCTGTGTCGGGCATATTCTCCACGCCCGAACGCGGCGATTTCCGCATGACCGACCTCTACACCCAGGTGGCCGACGCGCGCCCGGTGCGTCAGCTCGACGACCGCATCGTGATCGTCGACATCGGTCTGGCGGGGCGCGAGCAGATAGCCGAAGGTCTGCAGACGCTCTCGATATGCGAGCCCAAGGCCATAGGCATGGACATCAACTTCCTGCAGCCCGGCGAGAACGACTCCACGCTTATCGAGGCCATATTGGCCACGGCCGGGCTCGTCGTGCCGCTCGGCATAGAGCAGAAGGGAGACGGTACATTCGAGGTGGCCGACAAGCCCTTCTTCTACGACGCCATGCCGTCGCTGACCTACGGAGTGATCAACCTGCCGGCCGAGCGCGAGAACGCGTCGATCCGCGAATACGCCGTGGACTTCCCGACGCCGGACGGACAGTTGCCGTCGTTCGCCATGGCCATCGCCGGCATCGCCGACCCCGAGGCCGCCGCCGACACTCGCCGCCGCGGCAATCCGCGCGAGACGATCGACTACGCCTCCCGGCAGTTCCGCACTATAGCGATCGACGAGATAGCCGACAACGTCGAGCTCGTCAACGGCCGCATCGTGCTGCTCGGCGCGCTGACCGACGCCGCCGACATGCACTCCACGCCCGTCAACTCATACGTCTCGGGCCTGATGATACATGCCTATTCGCTCTCGAGCGTGCTCGACCGCAAATGGCTCTTCGTGATTCCGGCCTGGGTCGACCACGTCACGGCGGCCCTCTGCTGCTTCGTGTTCATACTCTTCGCCGTGCTCTGTCCCCCGCGCCACAAATGGCGGGGCATGACGCTGCGGATATTCCAGATACTCGTGCTGACTTTCGCCGTGGTGTTCGGATACATGCAGTATATCGACCGCGCGCTGGTATTCAACTTCACACATACGCTGCTGATGATGGCTTTCGGACTGTTCGCGCTCGACCTCTGGAACGGCGTGGAATGGGCCGTGGAGAAACTCAGGGCATTAACTCCAATAAAACTTTTACAAAATGCGCATTAAACTACTGATACTGGCGCTGGCAATGACCATTCAGCTCGCAGCGGCGCAGCATCTGCGCCTCCACAGCGCCACCGACGGCGTGACAGTGCTCAGCGGCGGCAAGAAGACCGCCGCCACGGCCGGCATGACGCTCAAGCCGGTCGACGCGCTGCTGATTCCCGAAGGGGGATGGGCCGAGGTGCTCAACACGTCAGACAACCGCATATACAAATCCGTGCGTTTCGGGCAGATTTCGGTGACGAAACTCATCATCGAGGCGCGCCAGTCGGCCACGAGCAAGATCGACAACCTCGGCAGCAAGCTCAACCTGTCGAAAAGCACGTCGGCCTCCGGCAAGCGCATATACAAGGAGCAGGGGGTGGTGAACCGCTCGCTCTGCGTCTATGACCCCGAGGCGGGGGCCGTCGAGATGGACATCGAGTCGCTGGCCCGCTACGTGGCGTCGCGCCTGAGCGGCGACACGGTCGAGCCGACGCCCGAGGGCCTCGCGCTCGATATTTCCGAAGCCGGCGACAAAGGTTGCTCCGTCCGCGTGGCCAACTTGGGCACGACCCCCGTATATTTCAACATCCTCTCGTTCGCCAGCGAGCCCCGGCCGCGCGTCGAAATCTCGAGCATCGGCCAGCCCGACGGCTGCTATGTGCTGCTCGCCTCGCAGACCATGGCCCGCGAGCAGCTGACGCCGCTGACCAACGACCGCCACTTCATCGTCATGACTCCCTGCACCTTCGAGCTCGACAGGCTCATCGAGGAGGTGAACCGCCTGCTCGCCGAGCCCGGTGCCGAGGCCGGGGCCGACGACCAGCTGCCCGTATTCATGCGGACATTCTGAGCGAAAAACCGAAAAATATCTATAACCGTAATAACTCATGAAACAGAACTTACACATCACAGACATCTGCCTGTCAGGACTCCTTGTGGCCGCCGCGACGGCTCTCACGGCCGTTCCGGCCCTGAGCGCGCCTCAGGCCGCGGCCAACACGAGCGGCGTCTACCGTATGCCCCGCAAGTCGGAGCCCCTGATGCTGCGCCCTTACTCGTCGACAACCTACACCGGCAACCGCACCGAGATCAACACCATGCGCGGCGACGAACTCCACAGTGCCGGCAAGGACACCATAGTCTCGTTCGAGGTCAATCCGGCGGGATTCAACTACATAGTCGTCGAGCACGGCCGCAAGGGCAAGTCGGCCGCCGCCCTCTACTCGACCATCGACAACGAGGCGCGCGGCAGCAAGTTCGACGTCAAGAAATACGGCACCCCCTCTGTGGCCGTCTATACGCCCGACGCCCGCAGCCTGATCGTGGCCACCGACCGCGCCATCTACATCTGCAACGGCCGCACTCTCGTGCCCGAGGCCCGTCTGGCCAACGCCCCCTTCATCCCCGACGCCATGTCAGTCAGCCCCAACGGCTTCTTCCTGGCCGTCGTCAAGGGCGACCGCTGCATCGTCTACAACCTTGAGAACCGCACCGTCCGCAAGGAGATCAACGCCGGCGCCCGCATCACCGACGTAGCCTTCTCGCCCGACAACTCCGACATGGCCCTGCTCACCGACGACGGCGTGCTGACCATCTACGCCACCCGCACCTTCGACATGCGCAAGATGGTCGACGACCTCGGCGACGGCGTCGCCATGGCCTACAACCTCGACGGCAAGTATGTCGGCGTGGTGAAGAACGACGGCCTCATCCAGGTCGTCAACCTGCTCAACGACAGCGACCGCGAGGACTTCACCTTCGACGGCGGAGCCATCCATGACATCGACTTCATACTCGACTCCAACGACTACACGCTGATGGTCAACACGCTCGGCAACTCCATCGAGGCGCGCCGACTGATGAACCTCAAGCCATACTACAACCGTCTGGTCAACGACGAGGTCGACGCCCTTATGGCCGACTGGCTTAAGATGATGCCCGGCGAGACTCTCGAGGAATACCGCGCCCGTGTCACCGACCAGACCCGCGCCGACAAGCGCCGCATGTTCGAATACGAGATCGCGACCAAGCTGGCCGGCAACCTGCTCGGCGGCGCCGCCGTGAGCATCGGCTCGTACGACCGCGCCAACGGCGTGCTCGCCGTCAATTTCGACACAATGCCCACGATTTTCCTGCCCGTGCCCGAGAACGAGGTAACGGCCTTCCGCTCGGCGTCCGACATCGTGCTCGACGACGTGCTCTTCGGCATCAACCCCGACGACAGCTTCGAGATCGTCTACGCCAAGGTGACCAACCGCAACAACGGCAAGACATACGTCTTCGACAACCTGGCCCGCGCCACAATGAACTACATGAACAGCGACGACGCCATCTCGATCGAGGCCCTGCAGCAGCAGCAGATGGAGGAGCTCCGCCTCCAGGAACTCCGCGAGAAGGTCGTGCAGGAGGCCAAGAGCCGCAACGTCATCTCCGACCACACCAACATCACCGTCGACTCGCGCATCGTGCCCGAATATGACGCCGACGGCAACAAGGTGCTCAACTATCTGGTGACATTCACCTACGACGTCGCCCCCGGCTTCTCGGCCGAGGAGGACTTCGGCCCCGGCAAGTACCACGTGGAGGAATCGGGCGCCGCAAGCTCGATGCTCGAGATTGTCAAGAAGGCCTTCGAGGGCGACCTCGCCCAGTATCTCAAGGCCGGCAAGAAGGTGCGCGTCTCGCTCACCGGCTCGGCCGACGCCACCCCGATCATGCGCGGCATCGCCTACGACGGGTCGTACGGCAACCTCGACAACGAGCCTGTCTACGTCGACGGCCAGCTCTCGTCGATCAGCATCAACTCCAGCACGCCGATCAAGGAGAACAGTCAGCTCGCCTTCGTACGCGCGCTCGGCGTCAAGGATTTCCTCGACAAGAAGGTCAACGGATACGCCGGCCTCAACAAGGACTACCGCTATGAGGTGAACGTCAGCACCGACAAGGGCAGCGAGTTCCGCCGCATCAAGGCGGCGTTCACATTCGTAGACGCATTCTGATAACCGTCGTCAGCCCCCGGGCCGGACGTCCGGTCCGGGGCAAGGACAATCTTCGCAACCGTAAAGTGAAAGGAAAATTCATCATACTCATCCCGGCAGCGGTCTTGGCCGCGGCGTTCAGCCTCGTGGCCGGCGGCCAGGCTCCCGGAGCCGCGCCCGACTCCGGCGCGCCCGACGTGACCGCCGTCGCCGAAATCGACTCGGTGGCATACGCCGACTCGGTGGCGCTCGCCCTGGCCGCGCTGCGTGTCGACACAGCTGCCGAGGCCTACAAGCATCTCAAGTTCGTGCAGTACGACGGAACCACCGAGAGCACCCTGTTCCCGATGGTGATCGACGTCCATGCCAAGGTGCTCGACGCCATGGCCACACCGCGCGTCGACGAATCCGACCTCACCCGCCTCAAGGGCATCCTGCTCGACCTCGACCCGCTGCTGATCCGCGGCGCGGTCTTCTACTCGTCGGCCGGCGACCGCGATGGCATGAACCGGTTCGCCACCGCCTGCGTCGACACTCGTATGCGCGACGACATGAGCGCCATGCCGTTCGGCAACGCCAACGCCGCGCTCTATCCGTCGATGGTATACTGCGCGGCGTCGAACGCATACAACAGCGGCGACTACGAGCGCGCTCTCGACTATTTCGAGGAGTATCTCGACGGCGACGGCGACGACCACCGCGAGCAGGTGGCTATGTTCTACGGCCAGGCATGCATCAACACCGGCCAGCAGGCCCGGGGCATCGAACGCCTCTCTGCGGCCGTCAACCGCTATCCCACTAACTACAATCTATTGATGATCACGCTGCAGGACTGCCTCGACGCCGGACGCCACGACCGCATGCGCCCGCTCATGGAGCGCGCGCTGCTCATGCGCCCCGACGACGAGCAGCTCCTCAACGTGCAGGCTGCCCTCTTCGAGGGGGAGGGGAACTACAGCGGCGCGCTCGACATCTATTCACGTCTCTACGAGATGCATCCCGAGAGCGTCGCCATCAACCGTCACCTCGCGCTCTGCTACTACAACCTCGGCGCCGACGCCTACAACCAGGCGCTGACCGAGAGCGACGACAAGGCCTCCAAGCGCAAGATGCGCCAGTCGAAGGCCTATCTGCTCAGCGCCGCCTCCAAGCTTGAGGCCGTGGTCGACAACGACCCCTCCAATCCGAAGTATCTCAGGGCCCTGGCCATGACCTACGGATGCCTGGGCGAGACCGTCAGGCTATCCGGTCTCAACAGCCGTCTCACCGCGCTGGGAATGCAGCCCGTCACGGTGGCCGGCATGCCCGAGGCCATAGCCTACGACGACCGCGCCGCCGCGGCCGGAGGCGAATCGTCGGCGAGCGTGCCCGACTTCAGCGAGTTCGCCCGCGAGTACGCCGACCGCGAGCTCGCCAAGTTCGCCCAGCGCGGAGAGTTCGAGAAGAGCGAGGACTACGAGAAGCGCGTCAGCCAGGAGAAGCTTTATGCCGAATACGAACGCCTCTGGCGCGCAGCCGAGGCCGAGTATCTGCGCCAGTACGCCGGTCGCATCCGCATCTCCGACCTATCGCTCGAGCCCTACGACGTCGACAACGAGAGCTATCTAATCAACTCGGCCATGGGCCCGATCGTGCTCCGCGTCCCGCTGGGCAACAAGGAGGCCGAGGCGTTCAAGGCCTCGTGGGCCAACGTGCAGCTGCGCAACCCTAAATTCTGCATACGCGACAACCGCGTCGGCATCGCGTCGGTCGACTTCGTCACCCCCGGCGGCAAGACCTACTCGTACGCCGCCGAGGCGGCCGCCGACTACGAGGTCTCGAAGGCCCCCGACCTCTCGTCGCTGCTCGCCTCGCAGTCGCTGCCTTCGGGCGGCGGACAGTCGCAGACGTCATATGCCCGAGGCGGCGAACCGGCGTCGGCGCGCGTGCTCAGGGCCAAGAGCGACGTCGACCGCGACATCCCCATCACGACGCGCAAGGCCTCGAACACCGTCGCGCTCGTATGGGCCAACGAGAACTATAAGAACGTCACCCACGTGCAGAGCGCGCTCAACGACGGCGAGACCTTCGCCGAGTATTGTCAGAAGACGCTCGGCGTGCCCGAGGGCCAGATCATCGTCATGAGAGACGCGACGTATGCCGAGATGCGCAGTTCGGTCAACAAGCTGCGCCAGCTCACGGGCGTGCTCGGCGACGGCGTCGACGTGATCTTCTACTACGCCGGCCATGGATTTCCCGACGAATCGACCAAGGACGCATACCTGCTTCCCGTCGACGGCGACGGAGTCGACACCGAGCTCAGCTATCCGCTCAAGAAGCTCTACACCGACCTGTCGAACATGCGCGCAGAGAACGTGATGGTCTTCCTCGACGCCTGCTTCAGCGGCGCCACGCGCGACGGCGGCATGCTGGCTGAGGCGCGCGGAGTCGCGCTCAAACCCCGCCCCGCCGACCCGGAGGGCAGCATGTTCGTGCTCACCGCCGCCTCCGACCAGGAGACCGCCATGCCCTACCGCGAGAAGAACCACGGACTCTTCACCTACTTCCTGCTCAAGAAGCTGCAGGAGACCAAGGGCAATGTCACGCTCAAGGCACTCAGCGACTACGTGCAGGAGAACGTGAGGAAAAACTCGCTCACCGTCAACCGCAAGAGCCAGACCCCGTCGGTCAAGGTGTCTGGCAGTCTGGCCACCGAATGGAAGAACAAGAAGATGCGTCCCTGACCCGTCGGGCGACGCTGACCATCATTGCATAAGAAGAATATGACACGGACCCTGATAAGAACCCTCCTCAGCCTCGTCGCGGCCATGACGGCCGCGACGGCGTGGGGAGCGCCCAAGGCCGTCGCCCTGACCGGACAGGCGACCTATTACGACAACGGACACCACTCGAAAGTCGAATGCATGAAGCTCGCCGCCGAGCAGGCGCGCATCGACGCGCTCGCACGCGAGTTCGGCACGATCGTCTCGCAGGACATCGTGCAGACCGACCGCATCCGCACCGGCCGCGAGACCAACGACGTGCTCGCCGTCTCGATGACCGAGGTCAAGGGCGAGTGGCTCGGCGACACCGAGGAGCCCCGCTATGAGTTCTCTTACGACAACGACAGCAACATGGTGGTGTCGTGCACCGTCAAGGGGACCGCGCGGGCCATCACCAACGAGGCCGTCTCGTTCGAGACCACGGCCCTGCGCAACGGCATCCACTCGGCCAACGCCGACACGAGATTCCGCGACGGCGACGACATGTATCTCTACTTCCTCGGCTCGACCGACGGCTATCTCACCGTCTGGCTCGAGGACGAGAGCCGCACAGTCTACAACCTCCTCCCTTATCCTCGCGATCCAAAGAGCGAGGTCCGGGTGAAACGCTATCAGGAGTACACGTTCTTCAACTCAAGTCTCGGCAAGGGGATGTTCGGCCCCGAGGAGGAACTGATCCTCACCGCGCCCGAAGAGACGGAATACAACCGCATCTATGTGGTCTTCTCGCCCAATCCCTACTCGCGTCCGGCCATGAGCGCCGACGCCGGGCTGCCGTCGCTGCCGTCGGCCGACTTCTCCAAGTGGCTGATGCGCATGCGCCGCAACGACCCGAAGATGGGGGTCAAGGCAATAAACCTCGAGATTTCTCCGCGCAGATGATTCCGGGGAACCAGCGAACACACAACAACAATATCATTAACCAAAAATCAGATGTTATGAAGAAAATCATCGCATTCATCGTGGCGCTCGTGCTGCTCGTCCCGGCATATGCCGACGCCGCCAACAAGGCCCTTGAAAAAGCACGCAACAAGGAGCTCAAGACCAAGCTCAAGGAGTACAAGAAGGGCAAGTGGGAGATCCTGGGCAGCCGCACGCTCGAGTTCTCGCTCGCCAAGCATTATGACCGTCTCAATGAGCTCGGCGACGACGGGCATGAGGTGGAAGGCATCTCGACGCGCACGAAGTCGAAGAACACCGGCAAGCAGATGGCCATCAACAACGCCGCCATCACATATGCACAGGAGGCCGGAAGCTCGCTCCAGGGCCGCGTCGTGGCCGACATGAACGCCAACGGAGCCGACCCCGCCGGCGAGTTCGACAATTTCTACGCCGCCTATGAGCGCCTCGTGGAAAAGGAGATCCGCAACGAGCTGGAGCCTTCATATTCGATCATCCGCACCAATCCCGACGGCTCGTTCGAGATCCGCTCTTATTTCATCGTGGCCGAGAGCGCAGCGGCCAAGGCCCGCCAGCGCGCGCTCGAGAGCGCTATGAAAGACAGCGAGCTCGCCCAGAAGCACGCCGACAAGATCGCCGGCTTCGTCAAGGAGAGCTTCCAGGAGTGAGAGCATAACACAGTTCATACAGCGGCGTCCGGCCCGGTCCGGTCTGGGCCGGACGCCGATAACCATCATATCCGACACGAATGGCAATTAACCGCAAGGCGCTTTACGCCCTTATGTCGCTCGCCCTGGCAGCGGGCCCGGCGGCGTACGCGCAGTCCCGCAACAACGGCGGGCAGTCGAAAAAACAATCGTTCGAGGAGTTCCGCAGCGGAATCCTGCATGACTATCAGGATTTCCGTCAGACCCTTCTCGACCGTTACGCCGATTTTCTCAACGGCGAGTGGCACGCCTACGAGAGTTTCAATGGCGTGAAACGTGACAACAAGCCGAAGCCGCGCACCGTGCCTCGTGTCGAGATTCCCAAGAAGAAACCTGTGGCGGAACCCGTGCCCGAGCTTAAACCGAAGCCCAGGCCCGAGGTCAAGCCCGAACCTCTTCCGGAGCTCAAGCCGGAGTCTAAGCCCGCGCCCAAGCCGGAGGTAAAGCCCGCTCCCAAGCCCGCTCCCAAGCCTGAAGATAAACCCGCGCCCAAGCCGGAAGGCAGACGCGATTCGCGTGCCGCCGACGCTTTCGACTTCTTCACGATTCCCCTGCAGGTGCCGCGCGTCGATTTCAGCATCACCGACCGCCTCTATGCCAACAGCGACTACGCCGCCCAGTGGCGCGAGCTGCAGGAAGCCGAAGTGGCCGACCGTCTGCTGCCCCACATCACCTCTCTCGCCACCGAACTCGGGCTGAACGATTATCTCACCTTTCAGCTCATCAATTCCTACATCGACTCCAAGTTCGCCGGCACGGACGCGACGTCGCGGATGTCGGCCGTGCATTATCTCCTTGCCAATCTGGGCTATGACGCGCGCATCGCGGTCACGGGCGAGGGTGTGCCGCTGCTTCTGATTCCTTTCAAGCAGACCATCTACTCGCGCACCTACATGATGATCGGCGACCGCAAATATTACGTCTTCGAGCCCGAAGGGTTCAGCCTCGCAAAGGCCGGCCCGCAGAGCATCATGACCTGCCGCCTGCCCGATGACGTCGACAAGGGTCGCCGCATGGACCTTGTGGTCGGGAGACTCAATCTGCCCGAGAAGCCGCGTAGTTTCGACTTTGAGTGCGGCCCTATCCATCTCACTGGCGAGGTCAACGAGAACCTTATGCCCGTGCTGTATCATTATCCGCAGATGCCCGTGAGCGATTTCGCCAATTCCGACGTGCAGCCCGAACTGCGCCGCAAGCTCATCGGTCAGATGCGTTCGCAGCTCGAAGGCCTCGACGGTGACGAGAAGGTGGCGCGTCTGCTGGAATTCATGCACTCGGTGTTCGAATACGCCACCGACGAGGACAACCATGGATTCGAGAAGCCCTACTTCCTCGAGGAGACGCTTTACTATCCGAAGAACGACTGCGAGGACCGGGCCATCTTCTACACCTATTTCCTCTGGAACGCGCTGGGCAAGGAGGCGCAGCTGATATCGTTCCCGGGCCATGAGGCGGCGACTGTCCGGCTCGACAACCCCGTGGAAGGCACATGTTACGACTACGAAGGCGCGACCTACTACATCTCCGACCCGACATTCATCGGTTCGAAGACCGGCATGATCATGCCCCCCTACAAATCGACGGCCCCCAACATCGACTACACCTACAAGTAAATGATAAATGATTAATTATTAATGATTAGGAGCTCCGCGCGGAAGCAACCGCCGCGGAGCTCCTAATCATTTATCATAAATAATTACTCTGCGAGGCGGAGGCAGAGCGTGATGGCGGCGGTGAGCAGCAGGGCGCCGATGCCGGCGACCTCGCCGCGCGTCAGCGGCACGAGCGAGCGCACGCCCGGCGGAAGCGAGAGCCGGCTGCGGGCGTCGTGCTGTCGCAGCGTGCGGAACCACACCCCGAGGCCAAGGACATAGAATATCGACGTCTCGAAGAAAAGGCCGATGCCCCCGGCGTATATCATCCAGGCGCAGAAAAGCGTACAGACCGCCCCTGTCAGGACTCCGGCGCGATGGCGGCCGCGCGACGACTTCCATAGATACAGCCCCGACAGCAGATAGGAGGGCAGTATCATCATGCCCGTGATGTTGAGCGCCGTCAGATAGACATGCTCGGCCCACACCACAAGCAGCAGGAAAAGCTGCATGATGACGCTCGATGCCAGCAGTCCCGCGGTCGGAATGCCGTGGCGGTTCAGCCGCCTGAATTCCCGAGGCAGCAGTCCGGAGCGCGAGGCCATGTACGGCACCTCGGCGCAGACGAGCGACCATGCCACCCAGCCTCCGCCCAGCGACAGCACAACCGAGACAATCACGAGCCAGTAGGCCCACGGTCCGCAACATTCGCGCAGCACGTATGCCACCGAAGGGTCGTCGAGCCCGGCGAGCCGCGCGCGCGTCATCACCCCGAAACACAGCACCGACACCAGCACATATAGAATCCAGGCCGTGAAGAAACCGGTGGTTCCTGCCCGCCCCACGTCGCGGCTGCGTCGGGCGCGGGCCGACATCATCACCGCCCCCTCGATGCCGATGAAGCACCACAGTGTCACCATCATAGTGTCTTTCACCTGCGCGCCGAGACCCGGTTGCGTGCCCACGCCGGAAGCACCTGCTGGCGCCGCCAGCGACTCGCGGAACGTGTCGAAGCTGAAATGAGCCCCGAGCAGGATGACGATCAGCGCGATGCTGCCGAACTTCACCGCGCTCAGAGCCGTGTTGAGCACTTTGGCCGTGCGCATCCCGGCCGAGACCACGAAGAAGATGATCCATATAAGCGCCGAACCGAACACCACCGTCGGCCATCCGTGCCGGAGCAGAGAGGGGAACAGTGCACCGACCGTGTCGTTAAGCATCACGGCATAGGCCACGTTCGAGAACGCAGTGCAGAGCCAGTAGCCCCAGGCCGACAGAAAACCGGTGAACATACCGAAGCCCTGGCGCGCATAGAGATACATGCCGGCGTTCAGCTCCGGCTGGCGTTGCGAGAGAATCCTGAAAGTCATGACGAGCGTCAGCATTCCGGCGGCGGTGACCGCCCAGGCTATGACAGTGGCCGTCGGACCGGCGGAAACGGCCATGTTCTGCGGGATATTGAAGATGCCGGCACCGACCATCATGGCGAATACAAGCGCCGACAGCCCGACATATCCCAGCCTCACATCAGGGGTTGTTGCATTATCTTTACTCATTTCTGAGATAAATAACGTAAAAAAGCCCGAAAAGTATATTTCAGACCTAAAACCTCAGACATAAGACCTCAGACCTAAGCTACTGATGCCGCTAATTTAGCGGAAGATGACACTTTGCGGGGCGAAAAATTGGCCGTTAGGCGAAAAAGATGTAATTTTGCAATAGAAACCGCCACGGCATTCAAACGCATTCGAAAAGTGAGATTCAGCGATATTCCCGGACATGAGGATTTGAAGCGCAACCTGCGCGAGCTCGTCGCGTCGGGCCACGTGCCCCACGCCATGATGCTCTCGGGCCCAGCCGGCTCGGGCAAGATGATGCTCGCCCGTGCCTTCGCGCAATATCTGCACTGCGAGTCGCCGCGCGACGGCGAGCCCTGCGGCTCATGCCGCAGCTGCCGCCTCCACCGCGAGCTCTCGCATCCCGACCTGCACTTTGTCTATCCTATCGTCAAGAGTGAGAAAATGAAGCGCTACGTGTCGGCCGACGTCGCCGACCTCTGGCGAACGATGCTCTCCGACCATCCCGCCATGCCCCCCGAGAAATGGCTCTCCATCCTCGAGGCCGGAAACTCGCAGCCCTCCATCTACGTGCGCGAAGCCGACGAGCTCGTGCTCGCCGACGCCTATCCTCCCTACGCCTCTGCCCGCAAGATCTACATCGTCTGGCAGCCCGAGCGGATGCAGCTCCAGGCCGCCAACAAACTGCTCAAGGTGATCGAGGAGCCCTCGGAGGGCACGATGTTCATCTTCGTCTCCGACAACGAACTTGAGGTGCTGCCCACCATCTTTTCTCGACTGCAGAGATTCCACACCGGCCGCCTCAGCGACGACGAGATCCGAGGCTATCTCAACGAGAAATTCCATTTCACCGACGAGCAGGCCCGCCGCTACGCCCGACTCTGCAACGGCAGCCTGATTCTCGCCGACGAGTTCGGCTCTCACACCGGCGAGAACGAGGAGTTCCTCGCCATCTACCAGAACGTGATGCGCTCGGCCTACGCCAAGAAGGTGGCCGCCCTCAGGCAAACCTCCGAACAGGTGGCCGCCTTCGGCCGCGAGAAGATCAAGCGATTCCTCGTATACATGTCGCGCATGATCCGCGAGAACTTCATCTACAACATGAAGATGCCGCAGCTCACGTCGATGACCCCCGACGAGGAGGCGTTCTCCACACGGTTCTCGCCCTTCGTCAACCACGGCAACGTCGAGGACTTCGCCGCGGCCACCGACCGCGCCCGCGAGGACATCGAGGCCAACGGCAACTCCAAGCTCGTGCTCTTCGACTATTTCCTGATATGCATCATACTGCTGCACCGCAAGCCGACGGCCTGAGGCGCGGCTCCATCAACACGAAAACATAAAATCAGACATATATGAAACCTACGTTATTCATACTGGCGGCCGGAATGGGAAGCCGCTACGGAGGCCTTAAACAGCTTGACGGACTCGGTCCGTCGGGCGAGACCATCATGGACTATTCGGTGTTCGACGCCCTGCGCGCCGGCTTCGGCAAGATCGTCTTCGTGATCCGACATGACTTCGAGCAGGAGTTCCGCGACAAGATCATCTCCCGCTACGAGGGCCACGTGCCCGTCGAGGTGGTGTTCCAGGACATCGACAACCTTCCCGCCGGCTTCAAACCCGCCGAAGGGCGTGTGAAACCCTGGGGTACGGGCCACGCCGTGCTGATGGGCAAGGACGTGATCCGCGAACCGTTCGGCGTCATCAACGCCGACGACTATTATGGAGCCGACGGCTTCCGTGTGCTCGCCGACTTCCTCCGCTCGGTCGAGGGGGAGAAGGGTCGCTGGTGCATGGTGGGATTCAACATCGAGAACACGCTGAGCGAGAACGGCGGCGTGTCGCGCGGCCTGTGTGAGGTGAACGGCGAGGGCTATCTCACTGGCGTCACCGAGTGCCACGGCATCGAGCGCAAGGATGGTCGCCTCGTCCAGGTCAACGCCGAGGGCCAGACCGTGCCTTTCCCCGAGAACGCCAGCGTGTCGATGAACATGTGGGGATTCACCCCCGACTATTTCGACTACAGCGAGAAGGCGTTCGTCGACTTCCTCTCCGAGCATGGCGGCGAACTGAAATCGGAATTCTACATTCCGAGCGTGGTCAACGACCTCATCAACGCCGGAGAGGTAACGCTCAAGGTCGAGCCCACGACCTCGAAATGGTTCGGCGTTACATACGCCGCCGACCGCGACGCCACCGTGGCGCAGTTCCGCCGGCTCGTCGACGCCGGCATCTATCCCACGCCGCTCTTCTAACCGCACGAAAGACACGACAGTTATGAAAGAAAAGATTCTTGTCACCGGGGGCACGGGCTATATCGGCTCCCACACCACGGTCGAGCTTCAGAACGCCGGCTACGAGGTGGTAATCATCGACAACCTCTCCAACTCCGACCGCTCGGTGCTCGACGGCATCGAGGCCATCACGGGCGTCCGCCCGGAGTTCGTCGAGGGCGACTGCACCGATTTCGAGACGCTGAGCCGTCTTTTCGCCGAGCATCCCGGCATAAAGGGCATCATCAACTTCGCCGCCTCCAAGGCGGTGGGGGAGTCGGTGGCCAAACCGCTGCTCTATTACCGCAACAACCTCAACACGCTCATAAACCTGCTCGAGCTCATGCCGGCCAACGGCGTGAAGGGCATCGTGTTCTCGTCGAGCTGCACGGTCTATGGCGAACCCGACCGCAACCCGATCGATGAGACGGCGCCGATCAAGGAGGCCACGTCGCCTTACGGCAACACCAAGCAGATCTCAGAGGAGATAATACAGGACTATGTGCGTTCGGGCGCGCCGGTCAAGAGCATCATCCTGCGCTATTTCAACCCGATAGGGGCGCATCCGTCGGCTCGCATCGGCGAACTCCCGGTGGGCGTTCCGCAGAATCTCGTGCCTTATCTGACGCAGACGGCGGCGGGCATCCGCAAGGAGCTCACCGTGTTCGGCGACGACTACGACACGCCCGACGGGTCGTGCATCCGTGACTATATCGACGTCGTGGACCTGGCGCGCGCGCACGTCACGGCCATGAAGCGGATGCTCGACAATCCGGAGACCGACTCCGTCGAGATCTTCAATCTGGGCACGGGACGCGGCTTGTCGGTGCTTGAGCTGATAGCGTCGTTCGAGCGGGCCACGGGCGTCAAGGTACCCCACCGCATCGGTCAGCGCCGCGAGGGCGACATCGAGAAGATATGGGCCGACCCCCGCAAGGCCAACGAGGTTCTCGGCTGGAAAGCCGAGGTTCCCGTCGACGAGACGATGCGCAACGCCTGGGCCTGGCAGAAAAGCCTGAGTGGCAATGATAAATGATAAATGATAAATGATTAAAGATAAGAGGCTCCGCGCTGGATATTTCCGCGCGGAGCCTCTAATAATTCATCATTAATCATTCATTAATCATTGCCTTTAGGGTTTTGACGTTGGTGCCGTCCGAGGCGCGGACCACGTAGGCGCCAGGGGAGAGCTGCGTGAGGTCGGCTACGGCCTGGCCTCGGCCCGAGGCCGACGCTCGCTTCGCGCCGTCGATGCCTATCACCTCCAGCGTCACCACGGCGTCGCCGTCGGCGACAGCCACTACCGAATCGCCGCTACGCACGATACGCAGGTCTTCAAAAGTTGGAGTGTCGGTTGATACCGAAATTTGCCACTCCTTAAGGTGTGCAAGTGCAGCAGGGTCGGTTATGTAGTCGGAAGTGAAAATCGGAGCGGCGTAGACTCCAAAACCATATTTGTTGTAACCTCGAATACAAATGATCGCTCCCCAATAATGGTCTTCATTGTATGTCAGATGCCCGTCAACAAATTCGTCTTCTTCGAAAACAAAAGTTACTGGGCAAAAACTATCCGTTTCGTTTTTCCACTCATCAATTGTGAAATAGGGTCTATCATCCAGATAATATAGGTCGGCATCAATTCTATTGGCGTTTTCACAATATACATCAAATGTTAAAATCCCATGGTACCAGTCTTCTGTTTCATATTCCTCATTTGTATAATGAATCCCGGTGATTATCGGTTTGCCCGGGAACCGTCGCGGCAGAATGTAATACATGACATATAAATTGTCGGTTTGCCCCGAGGCTGAAATGAAATCCACCTCAAGGCCATAGCCCACCTCTGTATAATCCTCTTCAGACGGGTTTTTGAAATCCGTTTTTATAAAGCGTGCTTCGTACAGTTCGTCCCATTTCACACAGGATGTGTCAAGGATAAATTCGGCTGACGGTATATTTTCGTCAGACTTCGCTATGACGACGTTCGTGCCGTCAGTGGCCTTGGACGATACAGTCCAATACCCTGTTATTTCGTCGTCCATTGTCTTGAAGGTCAGCGTAGACGCGGTGGGAACGGGCAGATTCGTACCATACTCCACACCGTCGGCCATGCATGTCGATGAAATCAACTGGCCGCCTTGCGCACGGCACAATCCCATTGCCGCCGTGAGCAGGAATAAAAGAAGAAATAGTTTCTTATTCATGATGAAATATATTAAATTGTTGATTCCGATTTTCAATCCTGATGTTTGCAGCGTGAGGCGACGTGCGTTCCGCCCGACTTTTGATTGGCTTGGCGAGTCGTTTGCCTTCGCCGACGTTCTTCATCGAGAAATTGTCGATGTATGTGATTGTGGTCGTGCTGTCCGGAAGAAAAGGCTGGGATGCGTCATCTCCGGTGAATTTCACATCAGCCTTAGAGGACAGTACATATACGAGCGACAAGATCATGTATGTTATAAGTCTTTTCATCTCGTTGTTGTTTTGTTGCTTTAGATTTCGTTCTTTTTCTTTTCTTGTGGCCTCTGCAGATAGAAGCGTCAACTTGAGAGGCCCATCGGTGTCGCCGCCGAATCTGTTTCGGCGGCGACAGCGGCGTGTTGTTGTCAAATTCTCATTGGTATGTGATTTTTAAGTGTCGATACTATTATCTCCGGTTGTCACGGTTCGATTGTTGTTTCGAACTCCATGCCTGCGTCGGTGGTGCAGGTTAGCGTGTAGGTGGTTCCTATAGTACTCCCCGATTTTCGACAGGGGGTTAAACTTCAATAATTTTCAGAACAA
>CAJTXU010000016.1 GCA_910584125.1 uncultured Muribaculaceae bacterium
CGAGGGGTCAAATCCCGCGTGCCCGAAGGGGTCAAACGCACGCGCCTTTTCCAGGTATGTTCATCACATGACGAGTGATTATTTTATACAGATTCTCTGAAAAGGTCTTGTCTGCCACCCGATTTTCCAGAACACTGCTTGTGGAACATATGACCAGACCGTTGAATCTCCGTTCTCCTTTTGGAGCTCTCGTTGCAAGACTTGAAAGAAGCACATCTGCCAAAATCTCCTGAGCCTCATAATCAAGTTTATCTATTTCATGAAAATACAGCGTGCCCTTTTCAGCTTCAGAAAACATTGACTTCAGATTGTTTCTAAACGAGTCTTTCTCCGCCTTACCCCAGATCACATGGCCGTCCTCATCATCACTGTTGCAGTTTGCAAAAAGGAAACGATAAGCGCTTCTGCTGCTTTTTGAATGAGCAAGTTGTGACAGACAGTATTTTCCTGTACCCGGAGCACCTTTTATCAGAACCACTTCACCAGGAGTGCCGTTGATCTCCTTCCTCATGCTCATGAACTCGCTTTTAACATTTCCAACCCATTTCAACGATGAATCATGGCTGAACAGGCTCATCAATGGAACTGAAAAAGCATCTTGTTCGCTGCCTATATGGTAAAAGAAGCCGTTCTTTCCAACTTTCCACGAGTCCGCCGACACAGTGCTGTATCTTGAATGGGCTACACAAAAAGCCTTTATCTTGTCATGATTTGCACTGGCTATCTGAATCAACTCTTTTCCAACAGTGTCATACATTGTGATGTCCGCAATAAGGACACGGTATTTGCCCGAAAGCAATGCCTCCATTGCTTCCTGCTCATCAGTGAACGGGTCTACATATTCAGTCTTGAATGGAAGATGATGCAGTAAAAGATCAACTCCATCGCGAGTCGGACTGAATAGAAGTGCTCTCCATGAATCGGAAGCGCACCCTTCGTTTGTGGATATTTTGAATATTTCTTCCATTTTTTGAAAAATCGAATAAAAAATATCAATGCAATTTGCGTAATATTTTTATACCACGCAAAATTAGCAATTTACGCCTTTATATCCAAATTGTAGGGTTACACTTTTTGCATATTTAAGGTAACACATTGGAAACACAAAATGGTAATTAGGTAACACATTTTGCTATTTAATTCACTGCTATGCAAGGTGACATCACGAACCAAAAGCGTATGTTTATGGTTTTTAGCTCAGAAACAGTTGATAAAATCAGCCGATTCCACGTTCAACTAAATCAAGTAAAAATGATTAATAATAATTTACTACAAACGCAATTTGTATCTTCTCTTAAAAACGGAGACCACTCGGCGCTACACTCCGTATACGACACTTTCGCAGCCGAGGTAGTAGCCACATGCAAAATCCAGCCGGAGGAGTGGCTTGACGCACGCACTGCACTTCTGGCGGTCGAGGTGGAAATCCAGTCGTTCATCCACATAGCGTCTGTTGCCGCCAAAGAAACAATCGCAATCGCGAAGAAGGCCCTTGACCTTGTGAAAGGCGTGGCGGATATTATCAGGGAGTATTGCTCCCGCATAGCCATTCATATTCCTTCACGCACTACCGTCAATGATTCGGCACCTCCCAAGAAGGAACCAAAGCGCGAGTCAAAAATGAAGTGGACAGGCACCAAGGCAGACCTCTATGAGAAAATCTACGGAGACTATCTCATGGGCAGCTTCAACAATGGGAAAGCCACACTCGCGGAGCTGGTAAGCCATCATGGCGAGATATACGGCATGGCACTCACCGAAGAGGAGTGCTATCAGACCCTGCGCCGAATGAAGGGACGCAGGGGCAAGGACAAGCGTCCTTACCACGACCACACATTCAAAATCCATTCCCGCACGTACTACATAAGTGAGGCCGCATGGCGTCTCAACGAACTGATGCGAAAGCATGAAGACGGCGACGGACGCCGCACCAGAACAGGAATCAAACCTTATCCCGGCAGCACTATGATATAACTCTACAAAATACGTAAAAAGGAAAGCCCGTCAGACACGACTGGGGGCGTGTCCGACGGGCTTTTCCCTTGACCCTTGTTTCTTACAGCAGATCAGGGTGAGAAGGCTTACTCTTTTTAGAGTTGGCCTTTTTTGTTGCCTCATCAATCTCCTCTGCCGTCATGTTGCCGATTTCAGGAAGAGCCGAGGCAAGGCGCAACATATCAGCCCTGATTTTCTCATTGGTGATTCTGGCGTATATTTGAGTCGTTTTGATATTGGTATGACCCAGCATCTTCGATACCGTCTCGATGGCCATACCATTTGCGAGGGTCACCGTTGTGGCAAAGGTATGGCGGGCGAGGTGGAACGTAATGTTCTTGTCGATGCCGCACACAGTGGCGAGTTCTTTCAGATAACTGTTGGTGCGCTGATTCGATATGACAGGCAGAACATGCCCGTCAGTACATTGTCCCTTGTACTTCTCGATTATCGCGAGGGGATAATCAAGAAGAGGCACGTTGACAGCAACGCCGGTCTTCTGGCGGTGGGTCATAATCCATTTGGACCCGTCAAACGCCTCCTTGATGTCGCTCTCCATGAGATTCGCCACATCGATATATGCCAGTCCGGTGAAGCAGGCGAACAGGAACATGTCTCTCACATGGTCGAGACGAGGAATCGGAATCACCTTAGAGGCGATACGGTCAAGCTCGTCAGTGGTCAGGTAGCCACGATCCACTTCCTCCTTCTTGACCTTGTAGTTGAGAAACGGATCCTTGAATATCATGCCGTTGTTCTTGGCGTAAAGAACAATCATGCGGAGAGTCTGAATGAACTTGGCGTAGTGTTCACACCGCACTTTGACACGCGGCGGAGATAACTCTCGTAGTCCACGATAAATTCGTAGGAAAGCTCGCGCAGGGCGATGTCGGTGATGTTGTAGGTCTCCTTCATGAATTCCTGAAGGCGACGGTAGCCGCGCTCGTACTTGCGGTAGGTCTCCCGGCTCTTGCTTACATCGACGAGTTTTTCAGCGTTGTCCAGCCACTTCTTGAAAATCTCCATCAGAGTCTCGGCTCGGGCTGAGATTCCAAGATAGGCGTTCTTGACCTTTTCGAGAGTCACTATCTCATCACGCCGCTCCATTTCCTGAATATGGAAAAGGATGGCGGCTCTTATTTCTGCGAGGAAATCGTTGAGCTGATTCGCCTTCTTCGTCTTTCCTCTCATCTTGCCGGCCTCAGTGTCCCAGTCGCCGACTGCACAGGTTGCCTTGGTAGAAATCTGTGCTGCTTCCTTGTTGACGGTGAGGCGGAGGAAAATTCCCGACTCTCCGTTCTTGTTGACCACGTTCTTCCTGAGGAAAAAGGAGGTCTTGTAATTGGTTCTTACCATACCTTTTTGATTTGAGAATTGTGCAATGTTGCGGGTACAGTTCAAAGTGCAACGGAAGAGGGTTCATTGTCTCTGCTCTTTGATAATGTCCCCGGGTTCCGGGTACATCGTACCATGTGCAAAATTACGGGTTAAAAATCGGGCTGGCGAAGACTTGTGTCCGACTAAATTGCGACTATTCAGATACTTATGAGGGGCACTGTTGCAAATGGCAGTTTTACTGTTGCATTTTCGGTTTCTGCAACGATTTTTGCAACGGATATGCAACGTCATAGGGTCTGAAAGGGTCGTTTTCGAGTCGTTTTACTGTCGCAATTAACAATTCTTAACAATAGGATTGGTAAGATAAAAGCCTGTAACTTTGATAGTTACAGGCTTTTTCTGGTGATGTACGTGGGTACATTCGCGGAAAGAGAGGGATTCGAACCCCCGGTACCTAAAAGGCACAACGGTTTTCGAGACCGCCCCGATCGACCACTCCGGCATCTTTCCTCGGTCGTTCCTGATAGCGGTGCAAAATTACTGCTTTTTTGTGAATCCCGCAAATTTTTCGGCAATTTTTTTATCCCCATCGGTCATTTTCCCTGATTTTTTTGTTAATTTTGAAGAGGGAAAGCCTCCTGAGAGGGTTTCAGCACCATTTCAAGGCGGTTTTCGGGATCAGTCCGCGACGTTCTCGCGGGGTTCCCCTCCCCCTGACAACATATGTTATCAAATCTATTTATCATGAAAGAAGAAAGAATAATTCCTCCCTCCGAACTTATCATCAACGACGACGGTTCGGCGTTCCATATCCATCTGCGCCCGGAACACCTGCGCGACAACATCATCTTCGTCGGCGATCCTGGCCGCGTCACGATGGTGGCCAAGCTCTTCGACTCGATCGACTACGAGGTGAGCTCGCGCGAGTTCCACACCATCGGCGGCACATACCGAGGCAAACCGATCATGGTAATCTCGCACGGCATCGGCCCCGACAACATAGAGATCGTGATGACCGAGCTCGACGCCCTGGCCAACGTCGACTTCAACACCCGCAAGGTCAAGGAGGAGCACCGCACGCTCAACATCATCCGCGTCGGCACATCGGGCTCACTGCAGGAAGACCTGCACATCGGCGACTTCGTCATCGCCGAGAAAGGAACGGGATTCGACGGCATACTGAACTTCTACGCCGACCGCGACAAGGTGTGCGACCTTGAGTTCGAACGCCAGTTCTGCGAGCACACCCGCTGGAACAAGACATGGGCCGCGCCCTATACTGTTGACGCCGACCCCGAGCTCGTGGAGCGCATCGGCCGCGACGACATGCGCCGGGGCTTCACCATAGCCGCCGTGGGCTTCTACGCTCCGCAGGGGCGCCAGGTGAGACTGCGCCTCGCCGATCCGGACCTGAACGCCAAGATCGAGAGCTTCAGATACGACGGGCGTCCCGTCACGAACTTCGAGATGGAATCGGCCTGCCTCCAGGGCATGGCGAAGCTGCTCGGCCACAAGGCCATGACCGTATGCTGCATCATAGCCGAACGCCGGGCCAACAACGCCGACACCGACTATAAGCCCCGCGTGCGCAAGCTTGTCGAGACCGTGCTCGACCGTATATGACAGAGCCGGCCCGTCAGGAGCATTCGTAACGCGCTCCGGGAAGTTTCATCACGATGCCCTCGAATTCAAGGTCGGTAAGCGCGGCCATGAGCGAGGGCATCGCCATGCCTGTCCGCACGTGAATCTCGTCGATTGCCAGCGGACCGGCCGCGCGGCGCAGCACGGCATACACCCGGGCGAGATCGCCCTCGAGCTCGGGGAACAATACTTTCTGCGGAGGCTTGTTCATGGTCAGCGTCGGCAGGCGCCACCCCATCAGGTTCATCAGGTCGGGCACAGACGTGAATATATGCGCCTTGGAGTTGGCAATGAGCCGGTTGCAGCCGCCGCTCGTGATGTCTGAATATCGGCCCGGCAGGGCCACCACCTCGCGGTTGTAGCTGAACGCCTGGTTGGCAGTGCTCATGGCGCCGCCCTTCACTTCCGATTCGACGACGAACGTCAGTTCGGAGAGACCGGCGACTATCCTGTTGCGCTGCAGGAAGTTGTTGCGGAACGGCCGAGTGCCCGAAGGATACTCCGAGACGAGGGCGCCTCCGGTCTCTATGATGCGGCGCGCGAGGTCGCGGTGAGACGCGGGATAGACCATGTCGAGGCCATGGGCCATGACGGCCACGGTGGCGAGACCGTTCTGCAGGGCGGCCATATGCGCCGCCGCGTCGATGCCGTATGCCAGACCGCTTATGACGAGCGCACCCGGATAGTATGCGGACAGGTCGGTGATCAGAGTGTTGCAGAAAGACGTGCCGTAGGCGGTGCACTTCCGCGTGCCGACCACGTTGAAGACGGGTTGCGCGCTGAGGTCTGCCCTACCGAGCACGTAGAGCGTCACCGGCGCATCCGGAATCTCGCGCAGCAACGGCGGATAATCGTCGTCGAGCAGAAAAAGGACCCTGATCGAATGTCGCCGCACGAACTCAAGCTCGCTGCGCGCCCTGAACAACGCCTCCTCGCGGCTCGAGTTCTGAAATCTGCCGCCGCGTCCCAGCCCGAGCCGCGACTCGAGTTCGGGCATGTTGAGCGTGAAGAAATCCTCGAGTCCGATGCCGTTAGCTTCGAGCGAGCGCACCACGTCGGCCGTGATGTCGGGGATCATCGACAAGGCTATCTTGTAGACAATGTCCTGATCCATCGCGTCAGCGTATGTAGCGTGAGAAGACCGCGGCGAGTTCGTCGCCCCGCGTCAGCTTGCCGTCGCGCAGCACGACTACGGTCACGATGCCCTCGGCGCACACCTCTCCGTTCGATTTCAATATGTCCTGATGGAAGATGAACCTCGGCCCCTTGCGCTCCAGGCGCAGACAGCTCAGGAAGCTGTCGCCGCCGCGCAGCGACGTCTTGTATTCCACCTCGATCTTGCGCACCACGGCGTCGATGCCCTGATTGTGCATCTCTATGAACGAAAGCCCTGCGTCCTTGCAGAACTTATGGCGTGTGTGCTCCATATAATGCAGATAGTTGGCGTTGTTAACTATCTGCTCGCAGTCGAGCTCGTAGTCGCGCACCTCCATATCCATTATGAAGCAGTATTTCCTGTTGTTGTCCTTGAGTATCCTCATAGTTTAAATCAGTAATCAGACTTTTATCATGACTTCGCGGGCGGCACCCGCCGGCCGATGTAATCGAGCAGCCCCTCCAGCACCGCCGTCTCGCCGAACGCGTCGAAAGGAATCCAGAGGAACCCCGGGTCCTTGCCTTGCAGCGGGATCACGACCGACTTCATCCCTATCCGGTATGGCTTCATGTCGGAATAGGGAAAGAATTCGGGACGCTCCACATAACGGCGCTCCCCGTCGGCGTTTCCCTTATCGGCCGTTTCCATACCGTCCGGGTCATCAGCGTCGTCCGCGTCATCGCGGGGCTGTTCGAACAACATCCTGACCGTTATGCCTTTATCATCGACAACAACGGCGTGCGTCACCGAGTTCACGAGACACCCGCGTCGTAGTCCGTAATAGTAGTACATGAACCCCATCAGCATCGGAATCACCAGAAAGACCATCATCATGCCGACGACGAACCAGCGGATGTCGACCGCTATCCCGAACGCCACGCCCGCCACCGCGGTGGCCGACAGTGCGAGCAGCCATGGCCCGGCGTATGTGAAGATGAGATGCGAAATGAAATTGGCCGCCCCCATTCTGAACACGCGGCTCTCGGCCGGAATCCCGGGCGCAGCGACAGTGGCGTCAACGGCGGTGCCGGTCAACTCGTCATTCGCCATCGCGCTTCAGTTTTTCAAGACGGTAGACGAGCCGGTTGCGGTCGATCGCCTGCTGGGCCAGTCCGGTGCCTTCGTTGTTGTATAGCCGCGACATGTCGATGTATATCCTATCCTTGCCCTCGACGGTGAACACGCTGTCGCGCAACGCCTTCGCTTTGTCGCCGAGAGGCGAATGACCGCCGGGGAGCGTGCCGCGCAGTTCGTCGGGCACACCCCCGTCGGCGCACCTCACGGCCCGGATCTCGGCCACGGGAGGATACCCTATGCCGGTCCACATTATGTATTCGCCGGCCACGAAGCCGGGAGTCACCGAGTCTACGGACTCCACCGGCACGCAGCCCTCTATGGCGATGGTCGCGGTCGACTTGTGGCGGGGGATATAGTCTTTGTCGGCAAGCCGTCGTTCGCCCGACATCGTCATGTTGCGGTGCATACCGTCGTGATAGAACGTGCGGCTCACCACCTCGGTCAGCACCTCGGGGGTGACGCTGGCATCGTCGGCATAGGGCTGAAGGATGCAGTTGGCGTTGGCCTCGCGCACATGTCCGTAGCCCTCCCCTTCGCGGCCGGAATGGCTGTAGTTGGTGCGCACGAGCACGCCCGACGGCTCGTCGGCGAGGCTGTAGCACACATAGGAATGGTTGTTGGTCTCGAAGAAGGCTCCGTTTCCCGTCGCGTCGATAACTCCGAAATTGGCCTCGACGCCCATCGGGCGCGGATAGGAATCGAGCAGGCGGCGGAAGTCGTCGACCGTGCGGCACGTTCGCAGCGCGCGCGTCATCAGGATTCCCTCCTTGTCCATCTTCTTGGCCGGCACGCGGTCGTCCTTGATGTTGTAGGAGGCGGTGTTCATCACCGCGAAACCGGCGTCGTTCATTCCCATCCAGGCCTCGCGCAGGTCGCGGTCGGCGGCGTTGAACAGCGCCACATAGCCGTAACCGTCGGCCGTCGGCGCCACGTATTCCACCTTGTTGTCGGTGGTGCTTGTGTCGCGGTGTTTCCACAGAATCGGGCGCCCCGAGGGGTTGGCCGACGCGCCGACGATGGCCGACGTACAAGCAAAGGCCGCGGAAGGCATCAGAGCCCCCGCGACCATAAGTGTTATATTTCTAATCAGTCTTTTCATTCAATCGAGCTTGTGGATCACGAGGCCCGAACGCAGCTTGGGTTCGAACCAGGTGGTCTTGGGAGGCATGATGTTGCCCGTGTCGGCGATGTCGATGAGCTGGTCCATCGTGACAGGATAGAGCGCGAGGGCCATGGCCATCTCGCCGCTGTCGACGCGGCGCTTCAGCTCCTCGAGGCCGCGGATGCCGCCCACGAAGTCGATGCGCTTGTCCGAGCGCAGGTCGGTGATGCCGAGTATGTCGCGCAGGATGAGGTCGGACGATACGGTGACGTCGAGCACGCCGATCGGGTCGTTGTCGTTGTATGTTCCGGGCTTGGCCGTGAGCGAATACCAGCGGCCGCCCATATAGAGTGAGAAGTTGTGCAGAGCGTTGGGGTGATAGATCTCGGTGCCCATGTCCTTGACGTCGAAGTTCTCGGCGATGCGGGCCAGGAACTGCTCGGGGGTGAGGCCGTTGAGGTCGCGCACCACGCGGTTGTAGTCGATGATCTTGAGGTGCGAGGCGGGGAACGCCACGGCCATGAAGTAGTTGTATTCCTCGTCTCCGCGGTGGTTGGGGTTGTTCTGGGCCTTCTCGTTGCCCACGAGTGCCGCGGCGGCCGAACGGTGATGGCCGTCGGCTATGTAGAGCGACGGGATCTTGTCGAACTCGGCCGTTATCTCGGCGATGGTGGGTTCGTCGTCGATCACCCAGAGCGTGTGTCCGAATCCGTCGGGGGCCGTGAAGTCATACTCGGGCTTGCCGGCGGTGACGCGGCGGATCACCTCCTCGAGCTTCTCGTTGTCGGGGAAGGCGAAGAATACGGGCTCGATGTTGGCGTTGTTGCAGCGCACGTGTTTCATGCGGTCCTCCTCCTTGTCGCGGCGGGTGAGCTCATGCTTCTTGATGCGTCCCTCCATATAGTCGGGCACCCACGCGGCGACCACGAAGCCGTACTGTGTGCGGCCGTCCATCGTCTGTGCGTATATGTAGTAGTTCTCCTTATTGTCCTGGACGAGCCAGCCCTTCTCCTGGAACTTGCGGAAATTCTCCACGGCCTTGTCGTAGACGGCGGGGTCATGCTCGTCGAAACCGGGAGCGAAGTCGATCTCGGGCTTGATGATGTGATAGAGGCTCTTCTCGTTGCCTTCGGCCTCTTTGCGGGCCTCTTCGGAATTGAGCACGTCATAGGGGCGCGAAGCCACCTCCTCCACGAGCTCGCGCGGAGGGCGGACACCTCTGAATGGTTTAACTTTTGCCATGGTTCTGAGTTAATTTAAGGTTTATTCTTAATAAATTAGTGTTAAAAGTGTTCGATATTGCACGCCATCCGTGATCAGCTTCTCGCCCGGCACGCGCCGCAGATGCCGTAGACATTGGCCGTGATATACGACGGGCTGAACGACCTGTAACCCCTCGCCGCGACGAAGGCGCTCATGCGGGCCTTCTGCGACTCGGTCATCCTGTCGGCCGCGAGCACCGCGACATCGCCACATAGCACACAGATCAGGTGCAGGTGCTCCTCGCCGGCGATCTCGTAGACGGCCTCTTTCTCGCGCAGATGGTGCTTGCGCAGGACGCCGCAGTCGCACAGCAGCTCGACCGTCTTGTAGACAGACGCCAGACTGATCGGATGCTCGCCGCGGATCTCGTCATACAGATGCTGGATGCCGAAATGCGGACGCTGGTCGACGCACTTGTCAAGAATGAGGAATCTGCCCGCCGTCTGCTTCATTTCGTGCTGCTCGAGCCACGCCGAGAACTGCGCGTGAAGCCGCTGCTTTAGCTTTTCCTTCTTCCTGAAGTCATGGATATCCATAATCACATATATTATAAATCGTTAAACAATTTTCGACGGAGCCGGGTGAACGTTTTTTAAAGACTGGACGGTTTTCGAAAAATGTTTAGCGACTTCCGGATATCCATTTCCGATGCCGGCCACGGATATGCAGTGCAAAGATAACAAGCAGTTCCGTAATATCCAAATAAAAATCGATTGAAGGTGCAAAAAAATGACGTGAGAGACTCCGGAAGAGATCAAAACATTTCGATGGGGTCGGTTGTTGAACAATAAGTAGGTGGTCAGATTAAACCGATAGAATAATAATTGTAGATATCTCGCATACCATCTGCTTGCTGTTTTGGGCCGCTTCGGCTCTTTCTCTCAGTCGTGATGCCCGCATCACTCCTTCGTTCAAGAGCCAAATCGGCTCAAAACAGCTGCGCATCTGGTATGCGTTTAATCTGACCACCTACTTAAAACGAAAACAAAACCAAATAACAAGCGAACTATGAAGAAGTATATCTGTACAGTCTGCGACTGGATCTACGACCCCGAGATCGGGGATCCCGAAGGCGGCATCGAGCCGGGCACCGCGTTTGAAGACATTCCCGAGTCATGGGTATGCCCCGTCTGCGGCGTCGGCAAGGAAGACTTCCAGCCCCTTCCCGAGGAGTAGACTCGAGGAGCAGGCGCAGTGACAAGACAGAACGAGGGTGTATCAAAATTCTGATGCACCCTCTTCTCATCTGAGTTCGTAACCTGCTGAAAAACATAAAACAAAGCCCCGACTTTCACAAGCCGGGGTTTTGTCATATCACAAAAATTTTGTATCTTTGTGGTATAAAAGAAATTAAATGTCTACAAAGATACACTTTCGGGATTACAATCCCAAACAAATGATCCTTTTTCCGCAACGTCTGGACAAAGATATTGCGGAAAACGATCCTGTAAGGGTTGTTGACACGGTCATAGACAATCTGCGACTCAATAATTTCAAGAGACTGTATAAGGAGCGCGGCCGCAGTCCCTATCACCCCAGGATGATGCTCAAGGCCGTCATCTACGGCTATATGAACAACCTGTATTCATGCCGCAAGATAGAGACCGCCTTGAAACGGGACATCCACTTCATATGGCTGGCCGGCTACGAACAGCCCGACTTCAACACCATCAACCGCTTCCGCAACCGGGTCAAGGAAGAGATCAACCAGGTATTCACACAGTTGGTGGTCGTGCTTGCCGAGAAAGGCTTCATCACGCTGGACGTGGAATACATCGACGGCACTAAGATTGAGTCCAAGGCCAACAAATATACTTTTGTATGGCGGAAGTCCACGGAAAAGAACCGGGCAAGACTTATTGAAAAGATAAAGGCGCTTCTCGATCAGATAGACGATGCCATCGCACAGGAGAACGCAGAAGAAGAGAACCGGCGGAGTTTTACCCCGGCGCAGCTTATGGACATCGCCGATGAGCTGAACCGCAGTCTTGAAGAGGGACCGAATCCGGGAACCGATGGGCAAAAGGAGGAACGCAAGGAACGCAAGAAGCAGATAAGGCAACTGAGGGAACACGCCGGCAAGCTCGGCGAGTATGACGAGAAACTGCGTATTCTGGGCGAGCGCAACTCGTATTCCAAGACCGACCATGACGCCACGTTCATGCGGATGAAGGAGGACGCCATGAACAACGGTCAGACAAAGCCGGGATACAACCTGCAGATCGGAACGGAGAACCAGTTCATACTTGACTTCGGGCTTTTCCAGACCCCGGGCGACCCATTGACGATGATACCTTTCTACAACTCCTTCCACAGCCGTTACGGCAGACTGCCCAACACAGGAGTCGCTGACTCGGGATACGGCTCGGAGGAGAACTACCGGTTCATGGAAGAAGCCGGAATAGAGGCCTATGTGAAATACAACTGGTTCCACCGCGAGCAGCGGATGCACTACGAGCCGAATCCGTTCTCCGTGCAGGCTCTCTACTACAACGCCGACGGTGACTATTATGTATGCCCGATGGGACAGCATATGGAGAGGGTCGGGACAACACATGCCAAAACTGAAAGCGGCTACGTCTCCGAAAGCGCCCGGTATAAGGCGATGCGATGCGAGGGCTGTCCGCTGAGGGGAAGTTGCTTCACTGCAAAAGGCGATCGAATAATCGAAGTCAACCACAGACTCAACGAATATCGTCGAAAAGCCCATGAACGGCTGACTTCCGAGGACGGCATCAGACTCAGAGGACGAAGATGCATCGAGCCGGAAGCCGTTTTTGGCCAAATGAAATACGATATGGCATACAAGAGGTTCCGGCACTTCGGACTGGACAAGGTCAATATGGACTTTGCCTTCTTCGCCATTGCCTTCAATCTAAAGAAAATGTGCTCTAAAAAAGCAAAAAAGGCCTAAAACGGAGGATATATGCCTCCATTCGGCCTGTTTTTAAGATTTTATCTGACGGAACTCCCTGAGGTTTGAATTTTTTGGATTGTTATCTTAAATTCGGTCGCCTATAGTTCATCCGATCCTCAGCAGACTTAAAAATGGAGGATGCACCAAAATCTTCATTTTGATACACCCTCGTTCTCGTCATGCCGCCGGCGTCGGTCGCGCCATGGCGCGACCCTACGATCGGGTGATCCGCCCGTCGGGGCACTTGTCGGAATATATGAGTCCGCCGATGATCAGCGCGCAGCCTACATACCCGAGCGCGTAGACATTCTCGCCCAGAAGGAAATAGGCGGCGATCATCGTGACGATCGGCTGGAAATAGAGATAGTTGTTTGACGTCACCGGGCCGAGGATGCGCATCACCTCGTTCCAGATCACGTATGCCATCAGCGAGCACATCAGCACGAGGAAGAGGAAGTTCATGATGTAGGTCGGTTCCGACAGGTCGAAGAGCAGGCCGAGATGGAACGGTTCCTGTTGGAGCAACAGAAGCGGCAGCGCTGAGACAACGCCGTAGAAGAAGAGCTTGCGGGTCACGAAAAATCCGCTGTAGAACGGGAGCACCCTCTTTATGGCCATCGTGTAGACGGCCCACGAGAAGGCGGCCGTGAGGGCGAGCAGGTCGCCGGCCGGTCTGAACTCGATGCTTTCGCCATGGCTGAAGATGATGCAGCCGGCTCCGATGAACGACACCACCGAACCTATCATGACGCCCGGCTGGATGCGCTGCCTGTACATCACGGCCACGAGTATCGTCGTGAATATCGGCGATATCGACGCGAGCAGCGAGACGTTGCCGGTAGTCGTGAGCCGCAGGGCGTAGTTCTCCGTTATGAAATAGAGCGAGCCCGAGCATATGCCGCAGAGCAGGAATGTCAGCTCGTCGCGCCACGAGTTCGAGCGTATGTTGCGGAACGTGAAGAGCAGCAGCACCAGATATGCCGCCGTGAAACGGTAGATGAAGACTTCGACCGGGGTCATGCCGCCGGTCTCCATCAGGACTCTCGTGCTTAGGAACGATGTGCCCCAGGCCGAGGCCGTGACAAGGGCCCCGATATGCGCCAGGATTTTTATATATTTGCTTTTGGAAGCAAGTGCAGGTTTCATATGTTCGGTATTTCGATTTAAGCGCTCCCCGGCCGTTGCAGGGAACAGGTTGTGCAAAGTTAAGAAAATTTGGCAAAATATCGAAAAAAGGGAGATAAAAAAATCGCCCGTCACGGCGATTTTTTGCTTAGGGGTCACGAGTTCCTGAATTCCTTGGGCGACATTCCGGTCAGCTTCTTGAAATATTTGCCGAAGAACGACTGCGACGGGAAATTCAGTTCGTCGGCGATCTGCTGGATGTTGAGGTTCGACGACTTGAGCAGCACCTTCGCCTCGAGTATGACGAAGCGCTCAATCCAGTCGACGGCCGTGAAGCCGGTCTGCTTCTTGATGGTGCGCGACAGGTGTTTGGGCGTCACCTCGAGAAGGTCGGCGTAGAAATCGAGAAATCTCTCCTTGCGGAAGTGCTCCTGCACGAGTGTGAGGAAGCGGTCGGACATGCGGCCCTGCTTCGACATCACCTCGTCCTTATACGGCTCGTAGCATTTGTAACCCTCCTTGTGGATGAAGAGCAGCATCTGGAAGAGCAGCGCCTGCATGCCGTACGGGTTGGAGGTGTCGGCCATGATCTCGCGCGTCGAGCGCAGGAACTCGCGGAACGATCCGACGCATTCGGGCGGTATGGCCACGGCCGGATGGCGGTTGGAGATCGCGGCGATAGGCGAACTGTTGAGAAACATGAAGAGATTCTCGCTGAACCGCTTGGAGGTCACGATCACCGAGGCGTTGAAGTCGGAGCTGACGTATGTTGGCTGCATGATCTGCATGCTCTTCACGGAGACGAGCGCCGGAGCCGTGATGTCATACGAGACAAGATTGATGTCGGCCCGGCATGTGCCCTTGAAGATAATCACCCATGACGTGGCGGCGAACTTCACAGGCACGGTCACAGTGCGGACCATGGCGGGGCCGATGTTCTCGAGCATCCAGAAGTCGTGCTCGAGAATCGACGACAGATCTTCGGGCAGGTCTATGTTATAGTGGAGTCCCTGATGCATTGGTTTGGTTCTTTTGGCTTATATGGAGAGACCTGATGCGCGCGGACAGACACGTTGAGACGGCGGCCGCACATATACATAACAGCGACTGATGCCGATTATTGTATGGATTGAAAAAGGGCGCGCCTCGGAGGCGCGCCCTTTGGAATATTAGGGGTCGTATTGGTCTATTTGGGATTATTTCACGAGCACCTTGCGGGTCACGTTGTCGGCCTTGACGATGTATACGCCGCTTGCAAGACCGGTCGTGCCGGCGTTGCGGCCGTCGAGAGTGTAGACGGCTACGTTGCTTGCGCCCTCGGCGATGACGTTGCCGTCAACCACCTCGATCGTGATGCCGCGTGCGTCGTCTGCGATACCCTCAACCGAAGTCACCTTGTTAAGAGAGATCTCCTCGGCGTTGACGATCACACCGGTCTTGGTGTTGACGATAAAAGCGATTACGCGGAAGTCGTCGCCCTTAACCTTGTCGATGGGAATCTCAGCGCCGTGCTCGTAAATCCCTTCGGAAATCTGCTCGGGAAGCGAGCCAGGGATGCCGGGGTAACCCGTGATGGAGCGCGCCACATCCTCATAAATCCATTCGACGTCCTTTGGCTTCTTTTCCCAACCGTCCATCTCACCGTTGCTGCCTCCGGCGTAATAGTTTGTTTGACTGTAGGGCTTTCCGTTGGGACGCGTCACACCATCCTCCACTACGACATACGATATCAGATGCTGAGTGTCGGAATTGATGGCGAATTTAACCTTCGCATTCACATATGCAGTCTTATAGTCGCTGCGGCAGGAAGCCGTCAGTTCCTCGAATCCGCAGTAAGTCTTGCTTGAGGTGATGTAGTTGTAGGCCTCGTCGGCAACTTCATGGAGTTGCGCTACGGAGTATCCGTAACCGAGCTGTGTATCGAACTCACGGTTTACCACGGCGCCGGGGAGACCTTGCATATAATCCCCAAGCATAGCCGAATATTCACTTACCGCCATCGCATCTCCGCTATGGACAGCGATACGGATGAAATCGGGATACGTATTCTTGATATATTCCAACATCACGATACCGCGGGGACACCATCCGCACCATGTGCCGGTGCCTTCCTCGATTACGGCGCGACGGTCCATGACGCCCGAGTACGAGTCGAAGCTTCCTGCCGCGACAGCGGGGTTGGCAATCTCGACGCCGTTGGCCTTCACGATGCTGCTCTTGAGCGTGTAGACGCCGGGCTCGCTGTTCACAAGGTCGGTGACGGTGACGGTCTTCGCCTCACCGGAAGCAAGCGCGGGGCTGATGGTGAAATCGTTCTCGACGCTCTTGCCGGCGAACTCCGTCTTGACTGTGACGGAAGTGATCTCGTTCGCCCCGACGTTCTTGAAGGTGACATCGTAGCTGAAAGGCTCGTCGAGACCTATGACAGCCGGGACTTTCACAGTAGTCGCCTGAGCGATGTTCATGGGAAGGTTGTCGCCAGAGATGTTGCACGACAGGCAGAGCGATCCGGGCTGCTGGTCGGAGTAGTTGACATATGAAGGAGCGTCACTCACTTTGTTTACCACCGACACCATCATATTGTTGACGCCCGCGGGCGTCGGAATTTCGTCCGATGGTAAGAAATAGAATTGGGGATTGGAGTATCCTAACATATAGCCGATGTAGATCGGCTTTTCGCCGGTGATGGTGTAAGGTTCACTGAGAGCGATGGAGGTCACGCTGTAGGGCTCGGTGCTGATTGTTCCTGCTGTCTTCTTTGTCGGAACGGTGTTGTCCGACTCAGTCACGAAGACATTGACCTTCGAGACCGGGAAATTGGCGTTTCCGCTCCCGCATCCGGCCATGACGTTGACTGCAGAAATCTGGGCTCCGATATAGGGAGCCTGATCCTCAACCGTCATCTCGAATGCGAGATAGATCACACCCCGGTTCGGAATGTTGTTGAGCACGTAGATGTTGGCCGGTTCTCCTGCCTTTGTGTAGACTATCGAACCGGACTCGCCGCCGGCTTTCGCGGGAGCGTTCTGCATCGCCGCTGGAGTGACTCCGGACTTCGAGAATGTCACTGTCTGCGGGCCTGCCGCAAATGCTGCGGTCGCTGCCAGAGCAGCCGCCGACAACAAAAGTAACGGTTTCTTCATAGATAAAACTGTTATTGGTTAATAATGCTGACGACATGCAATCCCCGCTTGGCGGACCGCTGTCTGTTTCTGTTGCAAATTAAAGCAATCTTTGACAATTCTGCAAATTTTTCGAATAATTTTTAAGTAAGGCCGTCGTTTTTCTCCTCTCGGGCGAGAAATCTCTCGGCCAGAAGCCTCGATGTAGAACCTGGCCGCGTGCTCAGAAAGTCGGTCACGCGCCGGGCCTCGCACCATTCGGCACCGTCGACTTCCGACGACAGCCGGAGCGCCGTTTCGGAGACATGGGCGAAAAATCCAATCATGAGCATCTGCTTCTTCTCGAACCAGGAGGTCAGCACGAGTTCGAGCCGGTCGACATGCAGCCCGGTCTCCTCGAGGATCTCGCGCCGCGCGCACTGCTCGGCGTTCTCGCCCGGCATCATGTAGCCCGACACGAGATTGCGGAACTCCGTCGAGATGTAGTTCTGGCGCAGCAGCAGCACCTCTCCCCTGTCGTTATGGACCAGAGCGATTATCGCAGTGGGAAAGACAGGAAACCAGGGGGATGAGCAGCGGTCGCACCAGGGCACTCCCGCGTCGTCGCCGAGGTCACGGCGGCTCAGCGGCGCGCCGCAGTCGGGACAATAGGTGAATTTCATGGTTTTTCTTCTTTTTGGAACAAAGTTAATCAAAATTCGGATTACTTTTCCTATCGAATCGAAAAAAAGTGTAATTTTGTACTTTCAAACTAAAACTCATCTCTATGTCAAAAGGACGTGATGCGGCGAGGGCCATTGTTTTCGGCGCGTTGATAGGCATTATATTGCTCTCGACGGGAGGATGCATATACTGTTTCAAGGGGCTGCTGACGCCGGGCTGGATAACGGCGGCCGTGACGCTTGTCATGACGGTCGCGCTCGGTCTGCCGATGCGCGGACTGTGGCGATGGCTCACGGGCAGCGACAGCGTCGCGCTCGCGTTAGTCTGTCAGGTTCTTTCCGTATGGCCGATGCTGACATGCGTCGTCCTCGCCGTCAACATGGCCGGCGCGGGCCACGGCAGGAGCCGCGTCGAAGTGCCTGTGGAGAGGGTCTATCAGGAGACCCGACATCAGACACGGCGCACCGGGCGCCGAAGCTACGTCCAGGGCCCTCCTTATAAGGTGTGCCGGATTGACATCGACGTGCCGGGAGCGGGCCGCAGGTCGCTCGACGTGCCGCGCAAGACTTACCGCCGCGTCGACAAGGGCGATACGATCGGCATCGACATCACCACCGGACAGCTGGGCATGAGATATTTCGACGTCACCGACCTTCATCTCAGGCCTGCCCCTGAAAAAGAACGTAAACACAGAAGCCCGCGCCAGCGCAGACACGACCGTTATCGCGAGCACATAGACAGCATAAGAAAACATATATAATCTCCGAAAATGGCAAAGACAAAAGTATTCATCACCGGCGGGACCGGCGTGATGGGATTCGAGACGGTCAAGGAGTTTTCCAATCGCCTCGACCGTTTCGAGATCAGGCTTCTCGCGCGACCGAGCAAGAAAAACCGGCGCCTTCTGAAGCCATACATCCGGCGGGGTATGACTGTCGTGTGGGGCGACCTCATGAATCCCGGCGATGTGGCGGAGGCTCTCGGCGACGCGGAATATGTGCTCCACATCGGAGGCATGGTCTCCCCTCTCGCCGACCATTTCCCGGAGAAGACACTGCAGGTCAATGTCGGTGCGATGCGCAACATTATCGACGCCGTGAAGGCGCGCGACGACCGCGACGACGTGAAGGTCGTCTACATCGGCAGCGTTGCCCAGACCTCGCTGCGCCACGAGCCTCACCACTGGGGCCGCACGGGCGACCCGGTGATGGCCGCCGTCTATGACTGTTACAGCATATCCAAGATCAAGGCCGAGCGGCTTCTTGCCGAGTCGGGGCTGCGCCGCTGGGTGAGCCTGCGCCAATCGGGGATTCTGCACAAAGGACTTATCTTCAACGGTTCCGACCCGATATCGTTCCATGTTCCGCTGCGGGGCGTGCTCGAATGGGCCACAGTGGAGGACTCGGCGCGCCTTATGGCCAACCTCTGCGAGGGGGACGTCGACGAGGGATTCTGGCGCGGGTTCTACAATATCGGCAGCGGTGCCGGGTTCCGGCTAACCAACTATGAGTTCGAGAGCCTGCTGCTGCGTTCGCTGGGATGCCCGCCGCCCGAGCGTGTGTTCGAGACGAGCTGGTTCGCGACGCGCAATTTCCACGGCGAATGGTATGAGGATTCCGACCGTCTGGAGGAGCTGGTGCCGTTCCGCGAGAATATCACGGCCGAGGAATACTTCAGGCGTATGCGCCGCGGCATGCCCTGGTGGATGTCGCTGACTCCGCTCGCCCCGGCCTTCCTGATTAAGGCGGCGATGCGCCGCGTGGCGAAAACCCGGGGCCTCGGCACGCTCGACTGGCTGAGGCGCGACGACTGCGAGCAGCGCATCAAGGCGTTTTTCGGCAGTCGCGAGGCGCAGGCGGCGATACCCGGTTGGAAAGACACCGACCTCTCCCGGCCGTCGGAGACTCCCGTCAGACTGTCGCACGGGTATGACGAAAGCAAGCCGGAGTCAGAGCTGGATCTCGACGACATGCGCGGCGCGGCGAAGTTCAGAGGGGGCAGGTGTCTGAGCGAAGAGATGAAGCCGGGCGACCTTGACACACCGCTCGAATGGGAATGCGCCTTCGGCCATCGGTTCCGGATGCGTCCGCGCACGGTGCTGAAAGGGGGCCACTGGTGTCCCGACTGTCTGCCGGCGCCATGGCGCTACGACGCCGAGGCGAAGGTCAATCCGTTCCTCGCGCAGGTATGGTACGACAGCCACAGCCCCGACGAAAACGAAAACTACCAGTAAAAATGATAAATGATTAGGGGCATCCGCGCGGATGCCCCTAATCATTTATCATTAATCATTGTTGGTCAGATTGCCGAGCGGATGATGCCCCGGCCGGAATTGGTGACGAAGTCGACGATCTCGGTGCGGAACTCGGACTCCGGCAATGTTTCGAGAATCATCTTCACGGCGTTGGTCACGTTGAGGTCGCTCAGGTAGATGATGCGGTAGATGTCGCTGATCTGCTTGATCTCCTCGTCGGTGAAGTGATTGCGGTGCAGTCCGACGGAGTTCAGGCCCACATACGAGATGGGCTCGCGGGCGGCCTTGACGAACGGCGGGATGTCCTTGTTGACCAGCGCGCCGCCCTGCAGCATGATGTTGCGGCCCAGGTGGCAGAACTGATGGATGAGGCTGCCGCCGCCGATCACGGCGGCATCGTCCACCTGCACCTCGCCCGCAAGCTGGCAGGCGTTCGACATGATGACGCGGTCGCCGATGCGGCAGTCGTGCGCGATGTGGTTGTAGGCCATGATGAGGCAGTTCCTGCCCACCACGGTCTTGCCCTTGGCGGCCGTGCCGCGGTTCACCGTGACGCACTCGCGCAGGGTCGTGCCGTCGCCGATGTAGGCGAAAGTCTCCTCTCCGCGGAACTTGAGGTCCTGGGGAACGGCCGATATCACAGCCCCCGGGAAGATGGTGACGCCTGAGCCGATGCGGGCTCCGGGGAAGATGGTGACGTTGCCGTAGATGGTGCAGTTGTCGCCGATCTCCACATTCTCATATATTGTCGAGAAGTCGCCGATGCTGACGTTATTGCCGATCTTGGCGTCGGGACTTACATTATACATATTGCTCATCGGGAGGTGGATTTTATTTGTTTTTGATGATCTGGGCCATGAACTCGGCCTCGCACACCACTTTCTCGCCGACGAACGAATAGCCCTTCACCATGGCGCATCCGCGGCGGATCTCGGTGGTGAGCGAGACGTTCATCAGCAGCGTGTTGCCCGGCACGACCTTCTGGCGGAACTTGACGTTGTCGATTTTCAGGAAGTAAGTCGAATACTTCTCGGGCTCCTCGAGGAAGTTGAGCACGAGCACGCCGGCGGCCTGCGCCATTGCCTCGACCTGCAGCACGCCGGGCATCACCGGCTCCTGGGGGAAGTGGCCCTGGAAGAAGGGCTCGTTGACCGTGACGTTCTTGACGGCCACGATGTGCTTCTTGTCGATCTCGATCACCTTGTCGATCAGCAGGAAGGGATAGCGGTGCGGAATGAGGTTTCGGATGCCGTTGATGTCGATGATGGGCGCGAGGTTGGGGTTGTAGACCGGGGCCTGGATCTCGGTGTGCTTCACCTCGTGGCGCACCATGCGGGTGAACTTGTTGTTGACGGTGTGGCCCGGGCGGATGGCCACCACCCTGCCCTTGACGGGACGTCCGATCAGGGCGAGGTCGCCGATGAGGTCCAT
This sequence comes from uncultured Muribaculaceae bacterium, assembly GCA_910584125.1. GTDB lineage: Bacteria > Bacteroidota > Bacteroidia > Bacteroidales > Muribaculaceae > Lepagella. The sequence continues at coordinate 21,085 of CAJTXU010000016.1, forward strand.
GAGCTTGTGGCGCGCGGGCTCGTTGTCCCATGCCAGCGGCTTCGGATTGATGTAGCCGATCTTGTTGATCTTCATGTGGGGCACGTTGACGATATCGCAGATATGGTCGATGCGCTCCTGCGAGATGGGCTCGTCGTAGATCACGATGGCGTTGTCGAGGTCGCCTCCCTTGATGAGGTTGGCGTCAAGCAGCTGCTCGATCTCGCGCACGAAGACGAACGTGCGGGCGTTGGCCACCTCCTGACGGAACTCGGCCAGGTCGTCGAGCACGGCGAACTGGTTGGGGAGCACCGACGAATTGTATTCCACCATGCACTCGACGCTGAAACCGTCGTCGGGATAGATGGTGAGCGTCGAGCCGGTCTCCTCGTCGCGGAACTGCGTCTTCTCCTTTATGATATAGAAATCCTTGTCGGCGTTCTGCTCGACGACTCCGACGCGCTCGATGCCGTTGACGAACTCGATGGCGCTGCCGTCGAGGATGGGGAGCTCGGGGCCGTTGACGTCGATGATGCAGTTGTCGATTCCGGCCGCGTAGAGGGCGGCCATGGCGTGCTCGATGGTGCTCACCACGTCGCCCTTGCGGTTGCCGATCACGGTGCCGCGGCGTGTGTCGACCACATTCTCGGCTATCGCGTCGATCACGGGCTCGCCCTCGAGGTCGATGCGGCGGAACTTGTATCCGGTATTCTCCGGTGCGGGTTTGAACTCGGCGTCGATATGGAGGCCCGAATGGAGCCCCTTGCCGCTCACCTTGAACGAATCCTTTAAGGTCAGTTGCTTCATGTCTATGTTGCTGTGAGGTTTATTTCTTGTTGAAGAGTTCGGCGAGGCGGCCGAGATAGACCTGAGTCCTTGCGAACTTGGCGGCGTCGACGGCCGGGTATCCGATGCGGCGCTTGTCGTCGCCGACGTTGTTGGGGATTCCTGACTGGGCGCCGAACTCGTTGCGGTCGCCCACGCGGATGTGCCCCGCGAAACCGCACTGTCCGCCGACGCGGTTGTACGACCCGATGCGTGTCGAGCCTGCCACGCCTGTCTGGGCGGCGAAGACGTTGTTCTCGCCGAGCTCGACGTTGTGGGCTATCTGGATGAGGTTGTCGAGCTTCGTGCCGCGGCCGATGCGGGTCGAGCCGAACGTGGCGCGGTCGACGGTGGTGTTGGCTCCGATCTCGACGTCCTCCTCGAGCACGACGTTGCCGATCTGCGCGATCTTCTCGAACGATCCGTCGGCCTTGGGGGCGAACCCGAAACCGTCGGCACCGATCACGGCCCCGCTGTGGATGATGCATCTGTCGCCTATCACGCAGCCCTCGTAGATGCGGACTCCGGCCCGGATCACGACGTCGTCGCCAAGCGTCACGCCGTCGCCGACGTATGCCTGGGGATATATCATCACGTTGCGGCCGAGCCTGACGCCGCGGCCCACGTATGCGAACGCCCCGATGTAGGCCCCTTCGGGCACCTCGACACCCTCGGCTATGAAGCAGGGCTGCTCGACGCCCACTGGTCGCGGACGCTGCGCCTGGAAGGCGGCGAGAAGGTCGGCCAGCGCCACATACGGGTCGTCGACGCGCACCAGCGTCACCGACGAGCCCTCGGGCCGCGCGATCGTGCGGTCAACGAGAAGCACCGACGCCTTTGTCTCGTCTATGAAATGTGCATACTTGGGGTTGGCTATGAACGAGATTTGGCCGGGCTCAGCCTCCTCTATCTTGGCGAAACCGGTGATTTCTATATTTTCGTCACCCTCCACTGTGCCTCCCACCATGGAGGCTATCATAAGCGGGGTTACTTTCATCTCTGTTTTCGTGTTTTTATTCGGGTTCTGGTTCGGGCGCGGCCGACGACGACACGCGGAGCGGAGCCCCACGGGACGTTCGGCCACACATTATCGTGCAAAATTATAAATTTTTCGCGACATAATCAAATTTAGACACCCATCATAGGTCAAAACTGCTACAAAACATCAAAAATCGCCCCGGACGCACAGCTCGAAACGGGATGCCGAAGAAAAATAAGGTGAAAAGTAGGGATAAGTTCCGAAAAATTTAGTAAATTTGCGTCAAAATGAGAAATAGTGCCTCCGGCAGTGGCCGCCGACAGACGCGCGACAGGCCGACGGCACGCGAAAAAATCAAAAACAGAAAGCAATAACCTAAAACTAACACATCAATGAAAATTTCACACATTGAGCACATCGGCATCGCAGTGCCGAATCTCGAAGAGGCTATCAAGTATTACGAGAACGTACTGGGTCTCAAATGCTACAAGCAGGAAGTCGTGGAAGACCAGAAGGTGACCACCGCCTTCTTCAAGGTCGGCGACACGAAGATCGAGCTTCTGGAGGCCACGAGCCCGGAGAGCACGATCGCCAAGTTCATCGAGAAGAACGGCGGCCGCGGCGGCATGCACCATATGGCGTTCGCAGTCGAGGACGGCGTGGCCAACGCTCTGGCCGAGGTACAGGAGAAGGGTGTCCGCGTCATCGACAAGGCGCCGCGCAAAGGAGCCGACGGCCTCCACATCGCCTTCCTCCACCCGAAGTCGACCGAAGCGGTTCTGACCGAGCTCTGCGAGGATCCCGAGAAGTAAAACATTCATGAAGCCGGGCGGCGGCGCGCCAAGCGCCGCGCGTCCGGCTCAACCCATTCTAATATAATAAAAAATGAGCAAACAGGAAGAGAAAATCAACGAGTTGATCGAAAAGCGCGCCCAGGCACGTCTCGGCGGCGGAGAGAAGGCTATCGAGAAACAGCACGCGCGCGGCAAGTACACAGCTCGCGAGCGCATCGCCATGCTGCTTGACGAAGGCAGCTTCGAGGAACTCGACATGTTCGTGACACACCGCTGCACGAATTTCGGCCAGGACAAGAAGCACATACTCGGCGACGGCGTCGTGACGGGATTCGGCACGATCGAGGGCCGTCTGGTATACGTGTTCGCGCAGGACTTCACGGTGTTCGGCGGCTCGCTGTCTGAGACGATGTCGCTCAAGATCTGCAAGGTGATGGATCTCGCCATGAAGATGGGAGCGCCAGTGATCGGTCTTAACGACTCGGGCGGCGCGCGCATCCAGGAGGGCATCAACGCCCTCGCCGGATATTCCGAGATATTCCAGCGCAACATCCTGGCCTCGGGTGTGATTCCCCAGATCTCGGCCATCATGGGCCCCTGCGCCGGCGGCGCCGTCTACAGCCCAGCGCTGACCGACTTCACCATCATGACCAAGGGCCTGAGCTACATGTTCCTCACCGGCCCGTCGGTGGTCAAGACCGTCACCGGCGAGGACGTCAGCCAGGAGCAGCTCGGCGGCGCTTCGGTACACTCCACCAAGAGCGGCGTGACGCACTTCGCGGCCGAGAACGAGGAGGAGACGCTGCAGCTGATCCGCAAGCTCATGAGCTACATCCCCCAGAACAATCTCGAGGAGACTCCGCTCGTTGACTGCAAGGACCCCATCGACCGTCTCGAAGACAAGCTCAACGACATCATCCCCGACAACCCGAAGCAGAGCTACGACATGTACGAGGTGATCGGCGCCGTGGTCGACAACGGCGAGTTCCTCGAGGTGTCGAAAGACTATGCCAAGAACATCATCATAGGTTTCGCGCGCTTCAACGGCCAGGCCGTGGGCATCGTGGCCAACCAGCCCAAGGTGCTCGCCGGCGTTCTCGACTCGAACGCCTCGCGCAAGGGCGCTCGCTTCGTGCGCTTCTGCGACGCCTTCAACATTCCGCTGGTGACGCTCGTTGACGTACCGGGCTTCCTGCCCGGCACGGGTCAGGAATACAACGGCGTGATCCTGCACGGCGCCAAGCTGCTCTACGCCTACGGCGAGGCCACGGTGCCCAAGGTGACGGTGACGCTGCGCAAGAGCTATGGCGGCAGCCACATCGTGATGAGCTGCAAGCAGCTGCGCGGCGATATGAACTACGCATGGCCTTCGGCCGAGATCGCCGTGATGGGCGCCGAGGGCGCCGTCGGCGTGCTCTACGCCAAGGACGCCAAGAACTCCGATGACCCCAAGGCCTTCATCAAGGCCAAGGAAGACGAGTACCGCGACCTCTTCGCCAACCCCTACCAGGCGGCCAAGTACGGCTACATCGACGACGTCATCGAGCCGCGCAACACCCGCTTCCGTGTGATCAAGGCCCTCAACATGCTCGCCACCAAGAAGGTGACCAACCCGGCCAAGAAACACGGCAACATTCCTCTGTAAATATCCCTCACACGTTCAAAATGCGAAAATCTATAATTTTGAGCGCGGCGCTAAGCATGGCGCTGCTCGCCGGGGCGCAGTCCCCGGCGGGCACGCCTGACTCTCCGCAGGGCGAGCCGGCCGGTCAGACGGTGGTGATCGCCGTCGACGAGGTCGTCGTGCCGAAGCAGCCCGAGCAGAGCGCCGGGCAAACCAACGTGCCGCAGAGCGAGCTGACACGCAAGATGCTGCAGGCCGAGAAAGCCCGCAACGCGGCCGAGAACGACAAGTACGGCGGAGCCATCACGATCATAGCCATGTGCATCGTGCTCTCGGCGCTCGTCATCCTGAGCGTGCTCTTCCTCGTGTTCGGCAAGATATCGTCGGCCGTGCAGAAGAGCCGCAAGCGCAAGGCCCACGGAGTCGACCACTCGACGGCCGAAGACCACCACGACGAACTCGACTCGGGCGAGGTCATCGCCGCCATCAGCATGGCGCTCGCCGAGCATCAGGGCCAGGGCCACGACATGGAGGACACCATCCTCACCATCAAGCGCATGCGCAAGGCTTACTCGCCGTGGAACTCGAAGATCTACAACATGCGCCACGTCCCCGAGAGCCCAAAGGCGGAATTCCGACCCGAACAGAAAGCCCCGCACAAGGCGGGCGCCAGATAGACGCCGACCGTCAGCGACATAGGTCACATCAATAACATTACCCAACTTCCGACAGCAGAATATGAAAGAATATAAATATAAGATCAACGGCATGAAGTTCACCGTGGCCGTCGGCGACATCGCCGACAACGAGGTCACAGTCGAGGTGAACGGAGTGCCCTACAAGGTAGAGCTTGACCGCAAGGCGCCCCAGAAGCCGGCGCTCAGCCAGTCGGGCTATACCAACAACGGCAACAACACCGCCCAGCCCACCACCAAGCCGAGCCCCGTCAAGATCGACCGAGGCAACGCCGAGGCAGTCAAGAGCCCCCTGCCGGGCACGGTGCAGAGCATCACCGTCAAGGTCGGCGACACTGTCCGCACCGGCGACAAGGTCGGAGTGCTCGAAGCAATGAAAATGGAAAATGACATCCGCACCACGCGAGAGGGCGTCGTGAAGGAGATTCTCGTCTCCGTAGGCGACACCGTGCTCGAAGGCACGGACCTTATCATAATCGAGTGATATCGGTCTTCATCTAACAGCGACAGTCATGATATTACTCGGAGACTACAGTTTCGGCGGCTTCATGTCGCAGACCCTCCAGGATTTCTGGAAATTCACCGGATTCTACAACTGCGAGTGGGAGAATCTGGTGATGATTGCGGTGGGCATGTTTTTCGTCTGGCTCGCCATCAAGAAGAATTTCGAGCCCCTGCTGCTCGTGCCGATCGGCTTCGGCATGCTGATAGGCAACATCCCTTTCCAGGCCGGAATGGAGATCGGCATCTACGAGGAGGGCTCGGTGCTCAACATCCTCTACAACGGCGTTGAGCGCGGCTGGTACCCGCCGCTCATATTCCTGGGCATCGGGGCGATGACCGACTTCTCGGCTCTGCTCGCCAACCCCAAGCTGATGATCATCGGAGCCTGCGCGCAGTTCGGCATCTTCGGAGCCTACATGCTGGCCCTGCTCTGCGGCTTCGACCCGCTGTCGGCGGGCTGTGTGGCCATCATCGGCGGCGCCGACGGCCCTACGGCCATCTTCACCACTTCGAAGCTCAACCCCAACCTGCTCGGCGCCGTGGCCGTGTCGGCCTACTCCTACATGGCCCTCATCCCGCTGATCCAGCCCCCGCTGATGCGCCTCTTCACCACCAAGAGCGAGCGCCTCATCAAGATGAAGCCCGCGCGCGTCGTGAGCCAGACCGAGAAGATCATCTTCCCGGTGGTGGGTGTCGTGCTCACTTGCTTCGTCGTGCCCTCGGCCATACCTCTGCTCGGCATGCTCTTCTTCGGCAACCTGCTGCGCGAGAGCGGCGTCACGACCCGCCTGGCCAAGACAGCCAGCAACGCCATGACCGACATCATCACCATCCTGCTCGGTCTCACCGTGGGAGCCTCGACCCAGGCCGACAAGTTCCTCACTTTCGACACACTCATCATCTTCGGCCTCGGTTTCCTGGCGTTCATCATAGCCTCGAGCGCCGGCGTGCTCTCGGTGAAGCTCTTCAACCTCTTCCTGCGTCCCGGCAAGAAGATCAATCCCCTCATCGGCAACGCAGGCGTGTCGGCCGTGCCCATGGCCGCCCGCATCTCAAACAACCTCGGCCTCGAATACGACCCGTCGAACTACCTGCTCATGCACGCCATGGGCCCGAACGTGGCCGGCGTGATCGGCTCGGCCGTGGCCGCCGGCGTACTGCTCAGCTTCCTCGGCTGACGCCCCGCGCCGATTCCCGACCCCAAGACAGAATCCCGGGCACCGACAGGCGCACCGGGATTCTGCTCTTCAAATCGGAGGCGCCGAGAAAAAAAACGAAAATCGCGCCCGAAATAGCGTCGTGAGCGCAAACATATGCACGATGTTTTTTGTTAACAATAGTGAAATACCGAGTGGCTGTAGATGGCCGGCGGACATCGCATCGCGATATCGCGGCTCCATTCTCTCTTCTACTTTGCATATTCGCATAGCGTACTGACCGCCACTTGCTCAGATATAACCTCCATGATAACAGAAGCAGTCATAAAAGATATATACAAGAGCTACAACAAGCCCTGCAAGGACGAGGCCGAGCTCAATCTCCCCTACTTCATCAGGCTTCTGAACCCCAACCATCAGATCCGGGTCGAGGGCGACGAGGTGGTGGTCGGCAACATCGAGGAGTTCAGCCCGTTCAAGAGGTTTCTCAAGCGGGGTCTCTATGCGGTGCTCGAGTTTGACCGCAACGTGGCTTTCGTATTCCAGTCGCACATACTCTTCTTCAATAAGAAGGAGCCCAAGATGTCGGTCCATTTCAGGCCTCCCGAAAGCAAGAAGCCGTCGCTGTGGGAACGTCTCTTCGGGCATGGCGATGATGATGACGACGACTTCGATATGGATATGGACATGGATGCGGATGATTCCCGTAAGTCCTGACAAGGGGAAACACTGATTGCCGCCCGAACGGACGGCGACACAACGGCCCGGCTGCCAGATGGCGGCCGGGCCGTTGTGTCGTGTCGTCGTCAGACGTTGCCCGTCAGGGATTGAGGTTCATTATGTCGAAACCGTTGTCGAGTTCCTCGTCGTTGAACGCGCGCTCGTCGATGGGCTCGATGTCGATGTCCTCGAGGATGGCCGAGGCCTTCGTGTCGACCTTGCGGTCGAAGTCGTTCATGTCGATGAACTGCTCGGGAGCCTTGCCCCTCTTCAACGTGCAGATGGGCTCGATGAGGCTACGCGAGGGAATCATCTCCTTGAGCTCCATGAAGAACGAGCGCTCGGTCATGTAGTCGAACACGAACGAAATCTTCTGGCCTTCGTCTTCTATAAGCTCGCTGAGAGGGGTGCTCTCCATCAGCCAGAGGTCCTGGTCGCTCGAGAGGGTGCCCATGTCCTCGAGCGTGATCTCGTCTTCACGCTCCCAGTCGTCGTTGCATAAGAAAAAAGAGTCAAGCTCGTCCTTGGTGTAGTTGACGCTCTCGAGAATCGCGTTGCGCAGCTGCAGGAACGTGTTCTCGGAGTCGATTTCGATTTCGCGGCTGAAGTTGCTCACCTCGTCGCTCACAAGTTTAAACCTATATACCATTTTTAATCTTGATGAATTTTAGAACCTGTATTTGAATTTTAGCCATTATTCCCACCGCATTTTCAGCTGCGGGAAATTATCTGCGAATTTAATATGCTTTCCTAATATGTGCAATAGCTGAGGCAAAAAAGTTTCAAAAAAATAGGCGGAATCCGTTTGGATCCGCCCATAATGGGTTGTTTGCCGTCGGCAGGGGGGTTATTTCTTGAGGAGGTCGTATTTTTTGAAGACTTTCTCGATGGCGTGGAGCGAGCGTTCCACCTGCTCGCGGGTGTGCGTCGCCATGAGCGAGTAGCGGATCAGCGTGTCGTGCGGAGCCACGGCCGGGGTCACGACGGGGTTGACGAACACGCCCTCGTCGAGCAGGTCGCGGGTGACGTGGAATGTCTTGTAGTCGTCGCGGATGAAGAGCGGGATGATCGGGGTCGATGTGTTGCCGATCTCGCAGCCCATGGCGCGGAAGTTGTCGAGGGCGAAGTGGGTGATCTCCCAGAGGTGCTGCTGACGCTCGGGCTCGGCCAGGATGATGTCGAGGGCGGCATTGACGGCGGCCGTCGAGGCGGGCGTGATCGACGCCGTGAAGATATACGAGCGCGAGTGGTGGCGCAGGTAGTTGGTGATCACCTTGTCGGTGGCGATGAAACCGCCGAGCGAGGCGAGCGACTTGGAGAACGTGCCCATGATGAGGTCAACGTCGTCCTGCACGCCGAAGTGGAAGCACGTGCCCCGGCCGCCCTCGCCGAACACTCCGAGGCCGTGGGCCTCGTCGACCATCACGGCGGCGTTGTATTGCTTGGCCAGACGCGTGATCTCGGGCAGGTTGGCCACGTCGCCCTCCATCGAGAAGACGCCGTCGGTCACGATGAGCTTCACCTTGTCGGGGTCGCACTTGCGCAGCTGGGCCTCGAGCGACGCCATGTCGTTGTGGCGGTATTTCAGATAGTTCGAGAACGAGAGGCGGCGCCCCTCGATGATCGAGGCATGGTCCTGCTCGTCGATGATCACGTAGTCTTCACGACCCGTGAGCGTCGAGACGACTCCGAGGTTCACTCCGAAACCGGTGGAATAGAGCATCGCGTCTTCCTTGCCGACATAATCGGCCAGACGCGCCTCCAGATCCTTGTGGATGGTCAGCGTGCCGTTGAGGAACGGGCTTCCGGCCAGACCGGTGCCGTATTTGCGGGTTGCCTCGACAGCGGCTTCTATCACCTTGGGATGGTTGGTGAGTCCCATATAGCTGTTTGATCCGAACATCAGGACCTTCCTGCCGTTCATCATGACTTCGGTGTCCTGCTCGCTCGATATGGCTCTGAAATAAGGGTAGACGCCGGCTGCCTTCGCTTTCTGCGGGGCATCGTAGGCTGATAGCTTCTGTTGTAAAGGCTTCATATTTTAAGACATTCGTTTTTGGGTGCCGCTTCCGCGGACACACGTCCGCGAGGCCCGCGTGGGCCAGGCGCAGTCAATCCGGGGAACCGCCGCAGGCAGATTCATGCCTTGACCTCTCCGAATCAGAATGCAAATTTAATAATATTTCGCGAATTTAAGGCCTTTTTGGCCAATTTTATTTAAAATTTGCCAATTCTGTCACATCGCTGTCACACTCTCCCGCCCTCTTATAGCCGAAATACATAGTTAATATTCAGATACTTACGCTGACAAGCGAAACAAATCGGATTTTTTTAATCCATTTAGCATATAAATTGTTTATAAGATGAACGGAGAGAGAAAGCCCCCTCCGCGGGGCGAGACTTTCCACGCGAGACATTCCGGTCTGCCCTGGCCGGACAACGATAGAAATAATAAACTATAAAAACATAAAGAATCATGGGAAAGATAATTGGAATAGACTTGGGAACGACCAATTCATGCGTAGCAGTGCTTGAAGGCAAGGATCCTGTAGTCATACCCAACAACGAAGGCCGCAACACGACACCTTCGGTAGTGGCGTTCGTCGACGGCGGCGAGCGCAAGGTCGGCGACCCCGCGAAGCGCCAGGCCATCACCAACCCCACGCGCACCATCTACTCGATCAAGAGGTTTATGGGCGAGAAATGCGACCAGGTCGCAGACGAGATCAAGCGTGTCCCCTATAAGGTGGTATGCCAGAACGACATGCCGAAGGTCGACATCGACGGCCGAGACTACACTCCGCAGGAGATCTCGGCGATGATTCTCCAGAAGATGAAGAAGACAGCCGAGGACTACCTCGGACAGCCCGTGACAGAGGCCATAATCACCGTGCCCGCATACTTCGACGACTCGCAGCGCCAGGCCACCAAGGACGCCGGCGAGATCGCTGGCCTCAAGGTGATGCGTATCATCAACGAGCCTACGGCGGCCGCGCTCGCATACGGTCTCGACAAGTCGACCAAGGAGCAGAAGATCGCGGTCTTCGACCTCGGCGGCGGTACGTTCGATATCTCCATCCTTGAGCTGGGCGACGGCGTGTTCGAGGTGAAGTCGACCAACGGCGACACCCACCTCGGCGGCGATGACTTCGACCACGTCATCATCGACTGGCTCGCCGACGAGTTCAAGAACGACGAGGGAGTCGACCTGCGTCAGGACCCGATGGCCATGCAGCGTCTGAAGGAGGCTGCCGAGAAGGCCAAGATCGAACTCTCGAGCTCGACTTCGACCGAGATCAACCTCCCCTACATCACGGCTACGGCCAGCGGCCCGAAGCACCTCGTGAAGACTCTGAGCCGCGCCAAGTTCGAGGCCCTCTCGTCGAGACTCATCGACGCTGTGGCACAGCCCTGCCTCAACGCGCTCAAGGACGCCGGCCTCAGCGCCAGCGAGATCGACGAGGTAATCCTCGTGGGTGGTTCGACACGTATCCCGGCCATCCAGGCCAAGGTGAAGGAAATCTTCGGCAAGGAGCCCAACAAGGGCGTCAACCCCGATGAGGTCGTGGCCATAGGTGCGGCAATCCAGGGCGGCGTGCTCAGCGGCGATGTCAAGGATGTGCTTCTGCTTGACGTCGTGCCCCTCTCGATCGGTATCGAGACAATGGGCGGCGTGATGACCAAGCTGATCGACGCCAACACCACCATCCCGACCCGCAAGAGCGAGACGTTCTCGACGGCGGCCGACAACCAGCCCGAGGTGACCATCCGCGTGCTTCAGGGCGAGCGCCCCATGGCTGCCGACGACAAGCTGCTCGGCGAGTTCAACCTCGGCGGCATCGCTCCCGCACCGCGCGGAGTGCCTCAGATCGAGGTGACCTTCGAGGTCGATGCCAACGGTATCCTCAACGTCACGGCCAAGGATAAGGCCACGGGCAAGGAGCAGTCGATCCGCATCGAGGCTTCGAGCGGTCTGAGCGACAGCGAAATCCAGCGTATGCGCGACGAGGCGAAAGCCAACGAGGAGGCCGACCGCAAGGCTAAGGAGCGTGCCGACAAACTCAACCACGCCGACTCCGTGATCTTCCAGACCGAGAAGCAGCTCAGCGAACTGGGCGACAAGATTCCGGCCGACAAGAAGGCTAACGTCGAGTCCGCTCTGCAGCGTCTGAAGGATGTCCACAAACAGCAGCTTGTCGAGGACATTGACTCCGCCGTGAAGGCCGTGACCGATGCGTTCCAGGCAGCCGCGCAGGATATCTACAACGCGCAGAACGCCGCCGGCGCAGCCGGTGCGCAGCCGGGTGCTGGCGCACAGCCCCACAACGACGAGAAGGACGTGACCGACGTCGACTTCGAGGAAGTGAAGTAAGCACTCTCATGCAAGTGCTTATGAACGCGTGAATCAACAGAATAGGAATCGGACGTGACCGCAAGGCCCACGCCCGATTCCCTTTTTTAATACATATGTACTATGGAAATAAAATGTCATTTTGACCATTTCAACATCAACGTCACCGACCTGGCGAAGTCTCTCGACTTCTACTCGCGCGCACTCGGCCTGCGCAAGACCGGTGAGATCGTACAGCCCGACGGCGAGTTCATCATCAATTATCTTGAGGCCCCTTCGGGTGCTTTCCGCCTCGAGCTGACATGGCTACGCGACCACCCGCAGGCGTACGAGCTCGGAGAGAACGAGTCACATCTCGCCCTGCGTCTCGACGAAGATGATTTCGAGGCGGTCCACGAATACCATAAGGCCAACGGCTGGGTATGCTTCGAGAATCCCGCGATGGGCATCTACTTCATCAACGACCCCGACGATTACTGGATCGAGATCCTGCCCCGGAAACGCTGACCAAAGCAAGTATAAAGTATAAAGTAATAAGATAATCGGTATTTAGCTGGACATCTGGTAATTATTTCATGCCTGAAAGGCATCTTGTGTGTAGCCGTGGGTATGTGTCCGGCGGGGTGAAGCCTCCGCCGGACACATACCCACGGCTACACACAAAATGTCTCCTATCAGACATTAGGTCGAATCCTCGGAACTTTGGAACTGTACCTATTTTCCCCGAAATTTTTTTCAATTTTTTTTCGATTTTATTTGGCGGTCTCGATTTTTCATTATAATTTTGCAGTGTCTTAGTACAGTAGTACACTAAGGCAATACAGCAAACATGTCTAAAACTAAACCGAATCATATGCTGAAAATCGAAAATCTGAGTTACAGCTACTCTCGCAAATCAAGACTCATCGAGAATTTCTCGATGTCGCTCGAACAGGGAACCGTCTGCGGACTGCTCGGCAAGAACGGCGCCGGCAAGTCCACTCTCATATATCTGATCTGCGGCCTGCTCCGCCCCTCCACCGGCACCATCGACTTCCGCGGATACAACCCTACGGACCGCAAGGTCGGATTTCTCGAGGACGTATTCCTCGTTCCCGAAGAGTTCACCCTTCCCGGTGTCACCCTCGACGAGTATGTGAAGGTCAACGCCCCCTTCTACCCCGCATTCAACCACGAGGCAATGGTGCGCTATCTCGACATATTCGACCTCACGCCCGACATACATCTCGGCAAACTCTCGATGGGCCAGAAGAAGAAGGCATTCATCAGTTTCGCGATGGCCTGCAACACGAGCCTGCTCATCCTCGACGAACCCACCAACGGCCTCGACATCAGTGCCAAGAGAAACTTCCGCAAGGCCGTTGCCGAGTGCATGACCGACGACAAGAGCATCCTCATCTCAACCCATCAGGTCTATGACGTCGACAAGATTCTCGACCACGTCATCATCACCGACCGCAAGGGCGTGCTGCTCGACAGCTCGCTGATCGACGTAGCCTCGCGATACCGCTTCAACTTCACCACCGACCGCTACCGCGCTGCCCGCGCGCTGATCAGCCTCGAGGTGCCCGGCGGCTTCAACATCGCCGAACCCCTAACCGACGCCGCCGACGAGACCGAGGTTAACCTCGAGACCCTCTTCGAGCTCGTACAGGCCGAAGCCGACAAGAAACACAAACAATAAAATCGACAGAAATGAAAAAGACAGGATATTTCGCGCTGGCCATTCTGGCCGCCACAGCATTCACATCGTGCGGAGTGAGGGTTTACTCTGAAAAAGACAAGGTGAGCAAGCGGATCTCGGTCCGCGGCGATTTCAACGAGATCCAGACTCTGGCCTGCACCGACATCGAGTACACCGACGGCCCGGCGAGCTTCACGCTCTACGCCCCCGAAAGCCAGATTGACAAAATCGATATCTACGTGCAGGAGGGCACACTCGTCGTCACACAGAAAGAAGGGAAGAACATAAACGGATTCAACAACAACACCCACTCTAAACTCGTGGTCTCCTATCCCGGAGTGAGCAAGTTCACCACCTACGGCACGGGCGACATAACGATCGACACCTCCGACGTCAAGGAACTCACGCTCACCACATGCGGCACCGGTGACATCGAATGCGAGGGCGCGAAGTGCAGCATATTCACCGCCACCTCCGAAGGCACAGGCGACATCGAGGTCGACCGCCTCAACTGCGTCTCGTCGTATATCCGCACCGACGGCACCGGCGACATCGAGATCAAGGACATAACGGCCGACCTCGTGGATGCCGGAACATACGGCACCGGCGACATCTACCTCGCAGGCAAGTGCAAGACCTCGATGCTGCAGAAAGAGGGCACGGGAGACATCGAATCGAACAAACTCAAAGAAGTGCAATAATGTGCACATTCTTACAACAATCAAAAATCGAAGATAATGGAAGCAACATATAACGATACTGTAGTAAAGACAACTGCCGCCGGCAACAACAGATTCCTGATGATGTGCGGCAAGATCGCCTCCGAGCAGCGCAAGTCGCTTCTCGTCACCGCCGGTGGATTCCTCGGGCTCTGCGCCGTGCTCGGCCTCTGGTCGGGATTCTTCGGCGGAGCCCCTGCGGCCGGAAACTTCGTTTTCTACCTCGTGCTGGCGTGGATCGCATGCTCGCTCGTGGCCTCGCTCATGTTCAGCGAGCTCACACGCAAGGAGGGACGCACCGCCCTGCTGATGACGCCCGCCCGCGCCGCCGACAAGTTCCTGCCCCGACTCATCCTCGTGCTGCCCGGCATGATCCTGCTCTGCGCGCTCGGTTACTTCGTGTACGGTTACACTGACATTCTTATGATGGGAATAAGATTCGACATATGGACAGACCTTTACAACCCATTCGCCAACTGGACCGAGTCCGACACCTGCACCTTCTGCTCGATGCTCGCCTTCTTCCTGCTAAACGAGTCGTTTTTCATCTTCGGGGCGGTGAACTGGCCGAAAAAATCGTTCCTCAAGACGTTCTGTCTCATCGCCGCGCTGCAGATAGCGCTCTCGTTCCTGGCATGGGGCATGTTCAAGGTTGGCCTCGAGCTCGAGGTCTACGACCCGAAGGCGTTCTTATGGTCGGTAGTCACAATAATGACTCTCATCGCCACGGGCATCACCATCTGGGCCTTCATCAGATTCAAGCGCCTCACCCTCGTCTGACACCGATCCGGAATGCCCTCTTCAATCACCTCTTACGTAAATGGATTTCAACGAAAACAAACCGATATACATCCAGCTCGCCGACCAGATCATGGACGGAGTGGAGCGCGGCGAGTCCGGCCCGGGCGACCGTCTGCTCTCGGTGCGCGACTATGCGGCCAAGACCGGCGTCAACGCCAACACCGTGATGCGCTCGTACGCCCAGCTGCAGCAGGAAGGCATAATCTTCAACCAGCGAGGCATCGGATATTTCTATGCCGACGACTGCCGCGAAAAAGTGCTCGAGATGAGAAAGAAGACTTTCTTCAATAAGGAGATTAAATATTTTATGGATCGCCTGTCGGCCCTGAAGGTCACACCCGACGAACTCAAGGCCATGTACGAGCGGTTTCTCAACCAGCAGTAAGACAACCACATATATGAAAGCCAACAGATATATGGCGGTGACCCTCGCGGCCGCCGCTCCGCTGGCCGCATCCCTTCAGGCGGCCGCCCAGACCCCCGCGACGGAGATTCCGGTCGAAGCCACCGACACCATGCCGTCGCTCTATGACGAACTCGACGAACTCGTCATCACCGCCAAGAAAGAGGTGGTGAAGACCGACGGTGCCAAGCTGACCTACGACCTCGAGCAGGACGACACCTCCAAAGGCCAGAGCGTGCTCGACGCCCTGCGCAAGGTGCCGATGGTCACGGTCGACGGCCAGGACAACATCTACATCAAGGGGAGCCAGGACTTCCGCATCTACGTCAACGGCAAGGAAGACCCGATGCTGACGGCCAACGCCTCCAAGGTGCTCAAGGCCATGCCCTCCGAATCGGTGTCGAGGATCGAGGTCATCACCGAGCCGGGCGCCGAATACGACGCCGAAGGCACCGGCGGCATCCTCAACCTCATCACCGAGCGCAAGCAGACCAAGAACGGTTATGCCGGTTCGGTATCACTGTCGTACACCGCCCAGAATCTCGCCGCCTCGGCCTACGGCCGCATGAAATACGGCAAGGTCACCGCCGACGCCAGCGTCAACTACGCCAACAACAACATGATGTCGCAGCACTCCAACTCCGACACCGAGACCATAGACCTCGCCTCCGACCTCTTCCACCGCCAGACCACGCACATGGACCAGCGCGTGACGTTCGACTACGTGGGCGCGACGCTCAACCTCTCGTACGAACCGACCGACCGCGACCTCTTCACCATAGGCGCCGACATGAACGACGTCGACGGCAAGATCCGCAACATCGACCTGGTGACGCGGATGTATAGTCGCGACGGCGGCATGACTTGGGCCACGCACCAGAAGATGGGCGGGACGATGACCAATCTCGGCGCGAGCGGCAACGCCAGCTACCGACGCCGGCTCTCCGACGCCGGCCAGTCGCTGACGCTCGCCTACCGCTTCAGCTACGGCCGCAACCCCTGGAACCTCGACTACGAGAACAGCGTGCTCGAGGGCGACATAAGCCTCGACCCCTGGCAGAAGAACTATAAGAACACCTACCAGCGCGAACACACCGCCACGGCCGATTGGAAACTGCCCCTCGCCGACGGCCGCCACACCGTCGAGGCCGGAGCCAAGGGAATTTTCCGCCGCAACTCGGTGATCAACTCCATGTCGGCCGGCGAGACACCCGACACGATGTTGCCGCAGCCCGACGACACCGGCGACACCCGCCAGATCCAGGACGTCTACGCCGCATACGCCGCATACAGCGGCACGTTCGGCAACGTCTCCCTCACCGGCGGTCTGCGATACGAGCACACCTACATGGGCCTCGACTTCCTTGGCGGCAACCACCCCGACTTCCGCCGCAACCTCGACGACGTGGTGCCCAACGCCGCGGTGACCTACATGTTCGGCCCGGCCACCAATCTGCGCCTCGCCTACCAGATGCGCATCAGCCGCCCCACCATCAGCCAGCTCGACCCCTCCGAGTTCCGCCTCACCCAGACCAACATCCGCGTCGGCAACCCCGACCTCGAGAGCGAGCGATACAACAGCCTGACGCTCACATACTCCAACTTCGGCCGCACGCTCGGCGGCAGCGTCTCACTGGCCGGATACCAGTCGGACAACACGATCGAGGAATTCACTTCGTTCAGCGACGGCGTCTCGTGCGAGAGCTACGGCAACTTCGGCAAGAACCGCAAGGCCGAGCTGTCGGGATTCCTCAACTGGAACATCACCCCGCGAATGTCGCTGCAGCTAAACGGAAGCGTCAACTTCACCAGCATCAAGTCGGGCCGCGGCGACCTGAAGAACCACGGCTGGAACGGCCAGTATGGAGCCAACTACAGCTACACCGGACCCTGGGCCGTGAAATACTCGCTCTTCGGCGGCCAGTCTACCGGAAACGTCACCCTGCAGGGCGGCAACTCCGGCTGGTATTACTACGGCCTCGGCATCAGCCGCGCTTTCCTCAAGGACGACGCCCTCACCGTGGCTGTCAACGCCGGAAACTTCCTGACGAAATACACCAGCTTCAAGTCGCACATCGACACCGACACAACGAGATACCGCACCACCTGGCGCAACCGCAACTGGTATGTCGGCATATCACTGTCGTGGAACTTCGGCCACCTCAGCGACCAGGTCAAGAAGACCGGCGCCGACCTCGAGAACGACGACACCAAATCGACCGGCTCCAAAGGGGGCGGAGGCATCGGGATGTGACCGCGACGGGGCGGAATCGCGGCGCGATTCCGCCCCGATACCGCATGGCGCGGGCGAAAAGTCCCAAAAGTGCCGCCAAACGTTTTTTTATCTCGATAAAAATTGTTAACTTTGACGATTGAAGAGAAACGAAAGACAGACAATGGGATTTAAAGATTTTTTTTCAAGAAAGAAGAAAGAAAAAGAGACCCTTGACAGCGGCCTGAAGAAAACCAAGGAAGGCGTGTGGGACAAGATAACACATGCGATAGCCGGAAAGAGCAAGGTCGACGACGAAGTGCTCGACAACCTCGAGGAGGCGTTCATCACAAGCGATGTCGGCACCGACACGACCATCAAGATCATCGAGCGCCTGCAGGAACGCGTGGCGCGCGACAAGTATGTCGGCAGCAGCGAACTCCGCCGTCTCCTCGTCGAGGAGGTCTCCGACATGCTCGCCAAGCCCGGCTCCGACGAGTCGCTCGGCGACTTCGAGGTCCGCAAGGGGGATGACCCGTACGTGATTCTCGTCGTCGGCGTCAACGGCGTCGGCAAGACCACGACCATCGGCAAACTCGCCTATAAATACAAGGAGGCCGGCAACGAGGTGGTGCTCGGCGCCGCTGACACGTTCCGCGCCGCCGCCATCGAGCAGCTCGACATCTGGGGCGAGCGCGTGGGCGTGCCCGTCGTCAAGCAGAAGATGGGCAGCGACCCGGCGGCCGTGGCGTTCGACACGCTCACATCGGCCAAGGCCCGCGGCGCAGACGTCGTGATCATCGACACCGCCGGACGCCTGCACAACAAGGTCGGCCTCATGAACGAGCTCACCAAGGTCAAGAACGTCATGAAGCGTGTCGTGCCCGACGCGCCCCACGAGATCCTGCTCGTGCTCGACGGCTCCACGGGCCAGAACGCCTTCGAACAGGCCCGGCAGTTCGTCGCCGCCACCGACGTCAACAACCTCGCCATCACCAAGCTCGACGGCACCTCGAAGGGAGGCGTCGTGATCGGAATCAGCGACCAGTTCAAGATTCCAGTCAAATACATCGGCCTGGGCGAGAAGATGGAGGACCTCCAGATTTTCCACTCCGACGAATTCGTGAGGTCGCTCTTCGGCGAGGCCATCTGAACCCTGAACCACCGCAATTATGCATCATGCATTGAGCATCATGCATTAAGCATTCAAAGATGGGATACAAGAAAAACCATATTGACATCATCTCGATGGGATGCTCCAAGAATCTCATCGACTCCGAGCGGCTGATCCGCCGTCTGGAGGCCAAGGGCTACACCGTGGCCCACAATCCCGAGACGCCCCGGGGAGAATACGTCATGGTCAACACGTGCGGATTCATCGGCGACGCCAAGGAGGAGTCGGTCAACATGCTGCTTGAGCTCGCCGAGCTGCGCGAACGCGGCGACATAGGCCGCATCGCCGCCATGGGATGCCTCACCGAGAGATACCGCGGCGAACTCTCCGACGAGATGCCCGAGATCGACATGATCTACGGCAAGTTCGACTGGGACGCCTTCGCCCGCGACCTCCCCGACCTCAAGGCGGCCTCGCGGCCCGCAGAGTGGGAGCGCACGCTCACCACCCCGCCCCACAGCGCGTATATAAAGATATCGGAGGGTTGCAACCGCTTCTGCGCCTTCTGCGCGATTCCGCTCATCACCGGGCGCCACCGCTCGCGGCCCGAGGAGGAGATCCTTGCCGAGGCGCGCCAGCTTGTGGCCGGAGGCGTCCGCGAGCTGAACGTCATCGCCCAGGACCTGTCGAGCTACGGCCTCGACCTCTACGGCGAGCACCGCCTCGCCAGACTCGTCGACCGCATGGCCGACATCGAGGGCGTCGAGTGGATCAGGCTCCATTACGCCTATCCCGCCGATTTCCCGATGGACGTGCTCGACGTCATGGCCCGCCGCCCGAACGTCTGCAAGTATCTCGACATCGCCCTGCAGCACATCTCCGACAGCCAGCTCGCGCGGATGCGCCGCCACATCGACCGCGAGGGCACCCTGCGCCTGCTCGACGAGATCAGACGCCGTGTGCCCGGCATCAAGTTGCGCACCACGCTGATGGTCGGCTTTCCGGGCGAGACCGATGAGGATTTCGACCAGTTGCTCGACTTCGTGCGCCGCGTCAGGTTCGACCGCATGGGCGCATTCGCATATTCGGAAGAGGAAGACACCTACGCCGCCCTCAACTATGCCGACGACGTCCCCCCGCAGACCAAGCAGGCGCGCCTCGACCGCCTCATGGAGGTGCAGCAGGAGATTTCCGAAGAGCTCAACGCCGCCATGGTGGGCCGCGAGGTGCGGCTGATCGTCGACGAATACGAGGGCGACACAGCCATATGCCGCTCGCAGTGGGACTCTCCCGAGGTCGACCTGACCTATCGTGTCGAGGGCTGCGACGCGCCCGAGGGGGCGATGATCGACGCCGTCATAACGGAGGCGATGCCGTTCGACTTCATCGCCGAGATGAAAAAAGAAGAAACCGGAAGCCTATGAATATATTCGCATACCGCCTGCCCCGCCGCGCCCGATTCCTGTGCGCGTGTTCGGAGAGCTTATACAAGGGGATACACCCCGACTGCTTCGTCATAGCGCCTTTCGACCCGGCTGAGGGGGGCTGCCTCTCCATCCCGTTCGAACGCCGACTCACCCTCGACCAGCTCGACGGCGAGCTCGACCGCTGCTATGCCGGCGGAGGCGACACGGCCCCCGCGCTGCCCGTGGCCTCCACCACGCGCGACGAGCACCGGGCGCAGGCCGAGGCCATTATCGCCGAGATCAGGTCGGGGCGCCTCGAGAAGTGCGTCCTGGCCCGCGTCATCACAGGCGAGGCCCGCATCTCGGCGAGCCGAATGCTGACAGTGCTTTCCGACGCATATCCCGACGCGTTCGTGTTCATGTTCCACACGCCCGAAGCCGGCACCTGGATCGGCGCCACGCCCGAGGTGCTGGTGGAGCGTTATTTCGACCGCTGGCGCACGATGGCCCTCGCAGGGACACGCCCCGCCGGCGACCTGTCGCTCTGGAGCAAGAAAGACATTCACGAGCACGAGGTCGTGAGACGCTACATCCAGTCTGTTCTCGAGCGCAACGCCGACGACGTCAAGGCCAAGGGAATGAAGCTGCTCGTCGCCGGACCCGTGGAGCACATGATGTCGCGCTTCTCGTTCAGGGTGCCCGCAGGGGGAAGCATCGGCGACATCGTGGCGGCCCTCTCGCCCACTCCGGCCCTGGCCGGACTGCCGCAGCGGGAGGCTATATCGCTCATAAAGACCACCGAGAACTTCACGCGCGGATATTACGGCGGATATTGCGGGGCCTATTCCGAAAACGGCGACCTGCGGCTCTTCGTCAACCTGCGCTCGATGAGATGGGAGCCCTCGCGATACTGCCTCTACGTCGGAGGCGGCATAATGGGCGACTCAGATCCCGACGCCGAGTGGGAGGAGACCCGCAGAAAGGCCCAGACCCTGCTCGACGTCATGGAGACGTGCCGCCGGTAAAAATTGGATTGAATCAAACATTGTGATTAAATAACTTTAATTATCATGAATCTAAAGACAACCTTAACAGCAGCCGTGTGCGTTACCGCCGGCATGTGGGCAATGCCCGCAGCCGCCCAGGAGCACACAAAGAGTCTTGACCTCAAGGGACTTGACAACAGCATCCCCGCGAAGACAGACTTCTACCACCATGTCAACACGAAATGGCAGAAAGACCACCCGCTGACCCCCGAGTATTCGCGCTACGGTCAGTTCAACATCCTCAACGACTCGAGCGAGCATCGCGTGCAGCGCATCGTCATGGGTCTGGCCGCCACCAACCCTGCCAAGGGCACCGATGCCTTCAAGATCGCCACGATCTACGAGCAGGGCATGGACTCCGTGCGCCGCAACCGCGAGGGCGCCGCGCCTCTCAAGGCCAAGATCGCCCGCATCGAGAACGCCAAGCCCGAGGACATGGCCGGACTCTTCCGCTGGATGCAGCGCCATGAGTCGTCACCTCTCTTCGGCGTCAGCATGATGGAAGACCTCGCCAACAGCCAGGTATACGCCATGTATGTCGGCAGCGCAGGCCTCGGCCTTGGCGACCGCGACTACTACCTGCTCAACGACAAGCGCAACAAGGAAGTGCGCGAGGCCTACATCCGCCTCATAGAACGCGACATGCAGCTGGCCGGCTACAGCAAGAAGGACGCCAGGCGCATCGCCAAGAACGTGATCAAGATCGAGACCCTCATGGCCGACTCCACATGGACCAAGGAGCAGAGCCGCAACATCCCCTTGATGTACAATCCCCGCTCGCTGGCCCAGATCGAGGAGATGTATCCCAATCTCCCCGTGCGCGGCATGATCGAGGACCTCGGTCTCCCCGTGCCCGAGACGCTGATCGTCACCGAGATCAACACCGTAAAGCAGGCCGACAACCTGATGAAGAGCCTCACTGACCGTGAGAAGAAAGACCTCTACCTCTGGAAGGTGGTGGGCGGTGCGGCCCCCTACCTCAGCGATGACTTCGCCGACGCCTCGTTCGAGTTCAACAAGGTGATGTCGGGCGTTCAGCAGCAGCGTCCCCGCTGGAAGAAGTCGCTCTCTAAAGTCGAGGGCGTCATGGGCGAGGGAATCGGCAAGCTCTATGTCGAGCAGTACTTCCCCGAGAGCTCCAAGATTTACATGGAGGGTCTCGTCGAGAACCTGCGCAACGCCCTTGGCAAGCACATCATCAACCTCCCCTGGATGACCGACGACACCAAGGTGGCCGCCCTGCGCAAGCTCAACTCGATCACCGTCAAGATCGGTTATCCCGACAAGTGGAAAGACTACTCGCTTCTCGAGATCGACCCTGCCCTCTCCTACTACGAGAATATGGACAACGCCGGCGAATGGGCCCTGCAGCGCTACCTCGAGAAGTGGGGCAAGCCCGTCGACCGCACCGAGTGGGGCATGACTCCGCAGACCATCAACGCATACTACAACCCGATCAACAACGAGATCGTGTTCCCCGCCGGCATCCTGCAGGCTCCCTTCTTCGATCCTGAGTCGAGCGACGCAGAGAACTACGGCGGCATCGGCGTGGTGATCGGCCACGAGCTCACGCACGGTTTCGACGACCAGGGCTGCAACTTCGACGCCGACGGCAACATGGTCAACTGGTGGACGGCCGAAGACAAGGCCGCGTTCGACGCCCTCACCAAGGGTCTCGCCGACCAGTACAGCGCGGTTGAGGTTCTTCCCGGCCTGCACGCCAACGGCGAGTACACTCTGGGCGAGAACATCGCCGACCAGGGCGGTCTGCGCATCGCATACACCGCATGGCTCGACAGCCAGAAGAAAAAAGGCGTCGACATCACATCCGACGCCGCCAAGATCGAGGGCTTCGATCCCGCGCAGATATTCTACATGAACTTCGCCAACCTCTGGGCCACCAACATCCGCGACGAGGAGATCCGCAACCTCACCACAGGCGACGTCCACTCGCTCGGCATCAACCGCGTGAACGTATCGCTCAAGAACATCGAGCCCTTCCTCAAGGCGTTCGGCATCAAGGAAGGCGACAAGATGTTCCGCCCCGAGTCCGAGCGCGTCATCATCTGGTAATCAGGCTGAGGTCTTAGGTCTTGGTCTGAAGTCTTATGGAAATTCTGAGGCCTGAGGTCTAAGGCTTAGAGATATTTCCATAGACATAATATTGAACTTAAAAGGTTCCGGCGGGTCTGCGCCGGAACCTTTTTGGCTAATTTGGACATACGGAGTTAAGGGGCAGCGTCGACCTAATGTCCTTAGGGACCATCCTGACTAAAGACTCGACGCTGGGCGACTGCGTAAGCCAATCTGCGACAGTCGCCATACCCAGTGGGCTCACGCGATATTGCAACATTCAACACTCAACATTGCGTAGCGCCGAATTTGGTTTAATCGACGCATACTGACTTTAACAATTTTTCGCCATTAAGGAGCGTCTGTGTTAAAACATTGTTAATCCGAGTCTTGTACTTAAACGACTGGCTGCTGTATTGGTCAAAGTGGCGTAACATAACCGAAAACGAAACATTCTAAACATTTGACAATCATGATGAAGAAAGCATTCAGCATAGCGCTCGCGGCATTCGCGCTTATGGCCGCCACCTCGTTCGCACAGACCGACACCGCCGACACCGCCGACACCAAGGCGAAGACCGAGAAGACCTGCGACCTCGGCAAGAGCCGCAAGTTCCGCAAGGCGGGCATGAAGACTATGGAGGGCCGCCGCGCCGACAGGGCGTTCGAGGGCATCAACCTCACAGAGACACAGAAGAAGGAGGTCAGCGCTCTCAACAAGCGTACCCGCGCCGAGCGTCAGGCCATGAAGGCCGAGCGCCAGACGATGAAAGCCGAGCGCAAGGCCGACAAGGGCGCCGACCGCGAGCAGCGCATGGCCCAGCGCAAGGCGATGAAAGAGAAGAGGATTGCGGCTAAGAAGTCCTATCTCTCCCAGCTCAAGAACATCATCGGCGAGGACAACTACGTCATCTACCTCGAGAACCAGTACATCCAGAAATATGACGGCAACGGCGGCAGAGCGAAGATGCACGCCGGTCACGCGAAACGCGGCAAAACCATATCAAAAGTAATAAGTAAAAAGTAAAAAGTAATACGGGACAAAACCATATCAAAAGTAATAAGTAAAAAGTAAAAAGTAATACGGGATAAAACCATATCAAAAGTAATAAGTAATAAGTAAAAAGTAAAAAGTAATACGGGACGTCGCAGAAGCGATGACCCGTATTACTTTTTACTTTTTACTTAGCGTATTACGTATTACTTTTTACTTAATACTTCTTACTTAGAGTATTACGTATTACTTTTTACTTAATACTTCTTACTTAGAGTATTACTTCTTACTTAGAGTATTACTTCTTACTTAGAGTATTACTTCTTACTTAGAGTATTACTTCTTACTTAAATCATTGTCCGCAAAGGCGCATGAACTCCTCGCGGAGGCCGGCGTCGGTCTCGAACTCGCCGTTGTAGTCGAAGGTCACCGTCGAGGCGTCCTGCTTCTCGACTCCGCGCATCTTCATGCAGAGATGCCCGGCCGAGCAGGCAACTATCACACCCCGCGTCGGCATGGCTTCCGACAACAGACTGCAGACCTGCGCCGTGAGACGCTCCTGCACCTGCAGCCGCCGCGCGAAACACTCCACGATTCGGGCCAGTTTCGAGAGACCGATCATCTTCCCGTCGGGAATGTAACCGATCGACACCTTGCCGAAAAAGGGCAATATATGGTGCTCGCAGAGACTGTAGAACTCGATATCCTTGACTATCACCATCCGCGAACCCGCATGCTCAAACACAGCCTGACGCGCCACAGCCAGCGGATCGGTGCGGTAACCCGAAGTTACGTCGAGCAACGCCTTGGCCGCGCGCACCGGTGTCTTCACAAGCCCCTCGCGCGTCGGATCCTCGCCCACGAGACGCAATATCGCCTCGTAGTGGGCCGCGATTTCAGCCACAAGTTCCGGATCGTGTTTTCTTACCTGCGCCATTTGCTTACTTGATAATGACAATCTGGCTTTTCACCACCCTCATCTCCGAGGCATACTGCGGGAATGCCCGCTTCAGCTCGGACAGAGCGGCCGATGCCTCGGCCTGTGTGCGGAAATTGCCCACACGGGTGTACCAGTTGGGTGAACTTGAATAGGAATATACCTGCCCGCGGTATTTGGGGAACTTGGCCACCACCGCGTTGCCCCGGGCACGCGCGCGCGACTCGAGAGTGTGCTGGTTGTGGCCGTCGCCGAACACCTGGACCCTGAAGCCCGACACCTTGTTGATGCCCGGACGGAGATCCTGATGCTGCCGGCGCTGACTGTGCTGCTCCTCCTTCAGGAGCTCGCGCAAGATGTTGTCGGGAATGTCGATAGTGACATTGCCCGAAGACTCCCCTACGATCTTCTCGATGGCGTTAGCCGGAGCGTTCTCGCCCGAAGATTCCGACGGAGACTGGGCCATGGCCGGGAACACGAGGCTCCCGGCCAGACCTATGCAGATGAATATTCGTTTCAAATTCATATCAGTCGATTGAAGAGAACCTCCCGACTCCGGGAGGCGGAAAGCCCGCCGAGGGGGCGCCCTGTCAGTTGAAGGCCTCGATGATGCCCATGAAGTCCTCGGCCTTGAGGGCCGCGCCGCCGATCAGGCCGCCGTCAACGTCAGGCTTGGCGAAGATCTCGCGCGCGTTGCCCGGCTTGCAGCTGCCGCCGTAGAGGATCGACGTGTTGTCGGCAACCTCCTTGCCATACTTCTCGGCGATCACGCCGCGGATGTGGGCGTGCATCTCCTGTGCCTGCTCGGCTGTGGCGGTCTTGCCCGTGCCGATGGCCCACACCGGCTCGTATGCGATAACGATCTTGCCGAAATCTTCGGCCGAAAGAGAGAAGAGAGCCTCGACCTGAGCCTTCACGACGTCGTTGTACGAGCCGTCCTCACGCTGCTCGAGCACCTCGCCCACGCAGAAGATAGGAAGAAGACCGTTCTCGAGCGCTATTTTTGTCTTGGCAAGCAGCTGCTCGTTGTTCTCGCCGAAATACTGGCGACGCTCGCTGTGACCCAATATCACGTAGCGCGCGCCCGTCGACTTCACCATCGAGGCGCTGACCTCGCCGGTGTACGCGCCCTTGGCGTGCTCCGAGCAGTTCTCCGCGCCCAGCGCCACGCATTCGGGGTTGAGGACGGCGTTGACCGATGTCAGATGCGTGAAGGGCACGCATACGATCACATCGCAGTTCACCGTCTTGCCCTCAAGCAGAGAGTTGACGTTGTTGGCCAGCTCAACGCCCTCTTCGAGCACGGTGTTCATTTTCCAGTTGCCTGCAACAATATTCTTTCTCATTTTCTTAAAAATTTTATATCTGTAAAAACAATTCTCAGAATTAATCTTGCAAAGTTAGTTCAAAATCTTGGGAAAACAAAATCCACGGCGGTCAAACATCGCGGATCGCCCAAATATCGCGTTATTTTAAGTTAAAATCGCCGCCGGCCCCTCCGGCCTATTGCAACTTTACGATTTTTTGCCTACATTTGCAGGTTAAGTAATAAGTCAGCGCACATGTCATAAGGAATAAGTAAAAGAAATACGGGAGGCTCACGATTCCCGTATTACTTCTTACTTAATACTTATTACTTCATTAAGAACCATATGGATTTCAAGTTAACGAGTGAATACATGCCCACGGGCGACCAGCCCGAAGCCATCGCCGAGCTTTCGGAGGGCGTGCTCGCCGGGCAGAAGCATCAGACGCTGCTCGGCGTGACGGGCAGCGGCAAGACCTTCACCATGGCCAACGTCATAGCCAGGGTGCAGCGCCCCACGCTCATACTGTCGCACAACAAGACGCTCGCCGCCCAGCTATACAGCGAGTTCAAGAATTTCTTCCCCGAGAACTCGGTGCAGTATTTCGTGAGCTATTACGACTACTACCAGCCGGAGGCCTACATCCCGGGCTCGGACAAGTATATCGAGAAAGACCTGATGATCAACGAGCAGATCGACAAGCTCCGGCTCTCCACGGCCGCGGCCCTGCTGTCGGGGCGGCGCGACGTGGTGGTGGTCTCGTCGGTGAGCTGCATCTACGGCATGGGCAATCCCGAGGATTTCGCCCAGACTGTAGTGCGCATCGCAGTGGGCGACCGCATACAGCGCAACGTCTTCCTTCGCAAGCTCGTCGACTCGCTCTACAGCCGCACCGAGGTCGACCTCCGGCGCGGCGAGTTCCGCGTCAAGGGCGACACAGTCGACATTATGCTATCGTTCGAGGAGATCCAGCTGCGCGTGATGTTCTGGGGCGACGAGATCGAGAAGATCCAGACCGTAGACCCCGCCTCGGGCGCTCCCCTCACCGATCTGGAGGGCTTCAACATCTACCCCGCCAACATCTTCGTGCCCTCGAAAGAGCGCACCATGCGCGCCGTCGACCAGATCGCGCTCGACCTCGGGGCGCAGTGCGAGTTCTTCCGACGTGAGGGACGAATCGTCGAGGCAGAACGCCTGCGCGAACGCGTCACGTACGACCTGGAGATGATCAAGGAACTCGGCCACTGCAGCGGCATCGAGAACTACTCGCGCTATTTCGACGGCCGCGAACCGGGCATGCGCCCGTTCTGCCTGCTCGACTATTTCCCCAAGGACTTCCTGACCATCATCGACGAGAGCCACGTCACGCTGCCGCAGATCCGCGGCATGAACGGCGGCGACCTGTCGCGCAAGATGAACCTCGTGGAGTACGGTTTCCGACTGCCGGCCGCCATCGACAACCGCCCCCTGAAGTTCGAGGAGTTCGAACGCCTCACGCCCCAGGTGATATACGTCAGCGCCACGCCCGGCGACTACGAGATGCAGCAGACCGAGGGAATATTCACCGAGCAGGTGATCCGCCCCACCGGCCTGCTCGACCCCGAGATCGAGATCCGCCCTACCCTCAACCAGATCGACGACCTTATGGAGGAGATACGACTCCGCATCGAGGCCGGCGAGCGCACACTCGTCACGACGCTGACCAAGCGCATGGCCGAGGAACTGAACCGCCACCTCATCAAATGGGGCATCAACTCGGCCTACATCCACAGCGACGTCGACACGCTGGAGCGCATCCGCATTCTCGAGGACCTGCGCGAGGGGACGTATGACGTGCTGATCGGCGTCAACCTGCTACGCGAGGGCCTCGACCTGCCGCAGGTGAGCCTCGTGGCAATCCTCGACGCCGACAAGGAGGGGTTCCTGCGCAACCACCGCTCGCTGACGCAGACCGCCGGCCGCGCGGCCCGAAACGTCCACGGCAAGGTCCTGATGTATGCCGACAAGATCACCGACTCGATGCAGCGCACCATCGACGAGACCGAACGCCGACGCGCCAAACAGATGAAATACAACCTCGACCACGGCATCACGCCGACCCCGATAGTCAAGAAGAAGGGCAACGACCTCATCGAGATCTACGAGGGCAAGGAGGCCGACAAGGGTAAGGGACGCGCGAAGTCGCCGGCAGCGAGAGCCGCCGCCCCACAGGCCGCCGGGCACCCGCAGCCCGCGCCGCGCCCGTATATAGAGGAGGAACACGAGTCGCCGTTCGCGGCCGATCCGGTGATCGAATACATGAGCCTGCCCGAGATCGAGACAAGGATCGAGAAGTTGAAGCGCGACATGACGGCCGCCGCCAAGCGCACCGACTTCATCGAGGCCGCCCAGCTGCGCGACGAGCTCATCAACCTCCAGGACCTCCGCGAGTCGATCTTAAAGGAATCGGAACATGCGACACAGTAATAAGACAGAAGCCCCGGCGCCGCAGACCATGCCGCTGAAGACGGATTTCCTGCCTACCTCGCGCGACGAGATGGACGCGCTGGGATGGGACCGGGCCGACATCATCATCTTCTCGGGCGACGCGTATGTCGACCATCCGTCGTTCGGCGCGGCGGTCATAGGCCGCACGCTGCAGAAGGCGGGCTGGCGCGTTGCCATCGTGCCACAGCCCAACTGGCGCGACGACCTGCGCGACTTCAAAAAACTGGGACGTCCGCGCCTCTTCTTCGGCGTCTCGGCCGGAGCGATGGACTCGATGGTGAACCACTACACGGCCGCCCGCCGTCTGCGCCACGACGACGCCTACACCGCCGGCGGCCGCCACGGAATGCGCCCCGACATGCCCACCATCGTATACACCCGCATACTCAAGGAGCTTTTCCCCGACGTGCCCGTCATAGCCGGGGGCATCGAGGCGTCGCTCAGACGAGTGTCGCACTACGACTATTGGGAAGACCGGCTGCGCCCCTCGATACTGCTCGACGCGCCGGCCGACATGGTGTCGTACGGCATGGGCGAGCGCACCATGACCGAGCTGGCCCGCCGGCTCGACGCCGGTGAGAGGATCACAGACATCACCGACGTGCCCCAGACGGCCTTCATCAGCACGGGTGCCCCGGCCGAGGGCGACATCGTGCTCAGCCCCTACGAGGACTGCCTGCGCGAGCCGAAGCTGCAGGCGCTCAATTTCCGGCACGTCGAGGAGGAGTCCAACCGTTACGAGGGGCGCGTGATATGGCAGTCGGCGCGCGGACGCATGGTTCGCATCAACCCGATGTACCCGCCGATGACCACCGCCGAGATCGACGCCTCGTTCGACCTCCCCTACACGCGCCTGCCCCACCCGAGATACAAAGGCAAGACCATACCGGCCTACGAGATGATCCGCCACTCGGTGTGCATGCACCGGGGCTGCTTCGGCGGCTGCGCGTTCTGCACAATCTCGGCCCACCAGGGGAAGTTCATCGCCTCCCGCTCGAAGGAGTCAATCGTGCGCGAGGCCAGACAGGTGACGCGTATGCATGACTTCAAGGGCTACATCTCCGACCTCGGGGGACCCTCGGCCAACATGTACGCCATGGGGGGCCGCGACCGCGAGGTGTGCCGCCGGTGCGCCCGCCCGTCGTGCCTCCACCCGAAGCCCTGCCCCAACCTCGACAACGACCACTCGCGGCTGCTCGACGTCTACCACGCCGTCGACGCGCTGCCGGGCGTCAAGAAGTCGTTCATAGGCAGCGGCGTGCGTTACGACCTGGCCATGGCACCCTCGGGCCGGCCGGAGACCGACGCCGTCAACCGGCGCTACATCCGCGAGCTCATCACCGACCACGTCAGCGGCCGGCTGAAGGTAGCCCCGGAGCATACGTCCGACGAGGTGCTGCGCTGTATGCGCAAGCCCGGTTTCGAACAGTTCCGCAAGTTCAAGCGCATCTTCGACAAGACCAACGCCGAGGCCGGGCTGCGACAGCAGCTGATCCCCTATTTCATCTCGTCGCACCCGGCGTGCCGCGAGGAGAACATGGCCGAGCTCGCCGCCCTGACCAAGGAACTCGACTTCCACCTCGAGCAGGTGCAGGATTTCACACCCACGCCCATGACAGTCGCCACCGAGATATATTACAGCGGCTATCATCCCTATACGGGCGAGAAAGTCTACACGGCCCGCACCGACAAGGAGAAGCTCGCCCAGCGCCAGTTCTTCTTCTGGTACAAGCCGGAGTGCCGCCGCCAGATTGTCGACGAACTCCGCCGCATGCGCCGCCCCGACCTGATCGAGGCGCTGTATCCGTCGCGGGGTGGCGGAGGCCGGAACGACAGAAACGACAGAAACAGAAAGAAAACCCATAATACCAAAAAACACTGTTGATCATGAACAAAACAGGATTGAAAATGTGTGCAATGCTATTGCCGCTGGCGCTGACCGCCTGCTCCGACAAGAGCGGCGGGGGCGACGCCAAAGTGATTGAAAAGCCGGAAATCAAGATTGAGAACGGCATGTTGACGCCCGAGGTGCTCGAGGCGTTCGGACGCGTGGCCGAGGCCACACCCTCGCCCGACGGAACCCGCATCATCTTCACGCTGACCTACGAGGACATCGAGGAGAACAAGGGCAACTCGGAGGTCTACATCATGGACGCCGACGGCAAGAACATGCAGCGTCTGACGAAGACGGCCTCGTCGGAGTCCAACCTGCAGTGGATCGAGGAGGGCAAGAAGATCGCCTTCCTGCGCCACGACGACAAGAGCGACGCCACCCAGATCTTCACGATGAACGCCGACGGCTCGCAGCAGAAGCGCATCTCCGACGTCAAGAACGGCATCGAGTGCTTCAAGATCAGCCCCGACGGCAAGCACGTGGTCTACGCCTCGGCCATCGACGACTACAACAAGAACGACTCGACCCTCTTCAAGGACCTGCCCAAGACGACGGGCCGCGTGATCGACGACCTCGGCTACAAGCACTGGGACGAGTGGGTGACCAAGATCCCGCATCCCTTCGTGGCCGAGCTCGACGGCGAGCTCAAGAACGCCAAGGACATCATGGCCGGAGAGCCTTTCGAATGCCCGGTGCGCCCGTTCGGCGGCGCCGAGTCGTTCGCATGGAGCCCCGACGGCAAGCAGCTCGTGTACGTGAGCCGCAAGCTCAAGGGCATGGACTATGTCTTCTCGACCGACTCCAACCTCTATCTCTACGACCTGGCGAGCGGCAAGACCGAGCAGCTCACCAAAGAGGGCTTCCCCGGTTATGACACCGACCCCGCCTTCTCGCCCGACGGCAAGCAGCTGGCCTGGCTGTCGATGCCGACGGCCAAGTACGAGAGCGACAAGAAGCGCCTGATGGTGATGGACATGCAGAGCCGCCAGACACGCGACCTCACCGAGAACTGGGACTACTGGCCCGAGCAGATAGCATGGGCCAAGAACGGCGCCAGCATCTGGTTCACAGGCTACTATCAGGGCACGGCCCCGGTCTTCACGATCGACGTCAAGACCTGCGCCATCGACACGATAGCCACCGGACAGTGTGACTACGCGGGCGTCGTGCCCGTGGCCGACAACGCCGCCATCGCCCTGCGCCACTCGATGCGCGAGCCCAACGAGATTTATCTCGTGGCCAAGGACCAGAACAAGGCCCTCACCGAGGTCAACAAGGAACTCCTCGGCCAGCTCAAGCTCGGCGAGGTCAACAAGGTGATCGTGCCGACCACCGACGGCGGCCAGATGACCTGCTGGGAGATCCTGCCCCCCGACTTTGACCCCAACAAGAAGTATCCCGCCATCCTCTATTGCCAGGGAGGCCCGCAGCAGGCCGTCAGCCAGTTCTGGAGCTACCGCTGGAACTTCATGATCATGGCCGCCCACGGCTATGTGGTCATCGCCCCCAACCGCCACGGCGTGCCGGGATTCGGCACGGCCTGGAACCGTCAGATTTCGGGCGACTACGGCGGCCAGAACATGCAGGACTATTTCGCGGCCACCGACTACATCAAGTCGCGTCCCTACGTTGACGCCGACCATGTGGGCGCCATCGGCGCAAGCTACGGAGGCTTCTCGGTCTACTGGCTCGCCGGCCACAACAACGGCCGCTACGCCGCGCTCGTGGCCCACGCCGGCATCTTCAACGTCGAGGCGCAGTACCTCGAGACGGAGGAGATGTGGTTCGCCGACTTCGATCTCGGCGGCCCCTACTGGGACAAGGAGAACGCAACGGCGCAGCGCACTTACGCCAACTCGCCCCACCGCTTCGTCAACGAGTGGCAGGCCCCGATGCTGATCACGGTGGGCGAGCTCGACTACCGCATCCTCGCCTCGCAGGG
This sequence comes from uncultured Muribaculaceae bacterium, assembly GCA_910584125.1. GTDB lineage: Bacteria > Bacteroidota > Bacteroidia > Bacteroidales > Muribaculaceae > Lepagella. Next base: position 53,732 of record CAJTXU010000016.1, read on the forward strand.
AATGCAGGCGTTCAACGCCGCCAAGATGCACGGCCTCGAGGCCGAGATGCTCGTCTTCCCCGACGAGAACCACTGGGTGCTCAAGCCCCAGAACGCCATCCTGTGGCAGCGCACGTTCTTCCGCTTCCTCGACAAGTACCTGAAGGTGCAGAAATAGTAGGCTAAGGTCTTTAAGGTCTCTAAGGCCGATGCGACTTAGACCCTGAGATTCTAACGATTACCCCATGTCTTTCTACAGGCATGGGGTAATTTGCATTATGAATCACGCATTATGCATCATGAATTATCCAGCCGCTTCATCATGCGGTCGATGCACCGCTTCTTCTGGTCGTTGCCGGGATGCACGTAGAGGTCGAGCGTCGTCGAGATCTTGGAGTGGCCGAGCAGGACGCTCACCGTCTTGTAGTCGGCCTTCCCCTCGATGCACCGCGTGGCGAACGTGTGGCGCAGGCCGTGGAACCTGAGGTGCGGGATGTTGAGCTTGGTGAGCAGACGGCTGAAATATGCACGGTAGGTCCGCGGCTCGGTGGGCTTGGCCCGGTTGGTGACCACGTAGTCGGACGCGAAGGCCTTGCCCTTCAGCGGACGGAGCACCTGCAGGAGGTCGCGCGTCATCGGAATCTCGCGGTAGGAGTTGCGCGTCTTGGGCGACGTGACTGAAAGCTCGGTGTGCCCGCCACCCTCCTCCTCCACGACGTATACGCGGCCTATGGTTTTGTTGATCGATATGACTCCGGCGGCGGTGTCGATGTCACCCCACGTCAGGGAGCAGACCTCCCCTATCCTGATGCCGGTGTGCAGGCAGATCAGTATGCCGAGGTTGCGGCTGGTCAGGTTGCGCTTCACGTATTCGAGCAGCCGGCGGTGGTGACGCAGCGAGAGCACCGGCAGTTCGGCGCCGGTGCGGGGAGTCGGGAACCTTATCTCCCAGTCGAGCGACTTCATGCCGAAATGCTTCGCCCCGAAACGCGACACCATCTTGAGCACGACCACCATGTCGTGCACGCTCTTGTGCGAGAGCCCGGCACGCAGTTTCTCCATCACGAATCTCTGCACGGCCTCCTCGGTGACGTCGCGCGACGCGCCGAACGCGGGGAGCAGATGGTTGCGGAGCGTGAGCTCGTAGTTGCAGATGGTCGACCGCTTCACATAGCGGCTCTTGTGTTCGGCCCATGCCGTGGCCACCTGACGGAAATCTGTTTCTTCAATCATAGTCTGAGATGTTTAAGTTGACTTATGTTCGATTGTAGTCGAAAATTAACAGCTTTTCGTCAGACGGCCACGTTCCGCCGCGGGCAAATGCTAAAAAAAGCGGAACCCCGCGAGGGATTCCGCTTTATAGGTCTTAGGCCTTAGGTCTTAGGTCTAAGGTCTAAGACCTAAGGCTTGCTTGTTAATCAGAAATAGGTCTCGAGCGCGTAGTTGATGCTGTCGAGGATGCGGTCGACGTCGGTGTCGGCGGCGTCAAGCGCCTTGGCACGCTCGGCGATGGCCTTGGCTGCCTCCCAGTAGTTGACCTTCACGTCCTGACGCGCTTCGGGCTGGTTGCCCTCGATGTTGTTCCATACGGCCGAACCGGAGGTATAGAGCTTCTTGGCGGCGTTCTTGAGGGTCTCGATGTCGGCGTCGGCGAACTCGGCTGCCTTGCGGTAGTCGGCGAGCGAGGCCTTGTCGTCGTTCTTGCGGTCGTAGATGTATCCGCGCAGGCCGTAGAGGAATGCCTTGTCGGGAGTCTTGCCGATCTGCTCGGTCACGATGGCCACGGCGTCGTCATAACGCTCCTGCTGCAGCATCGAGTTGACGAGATTGTTGAGAAAGAGGGGGTTGCTGATGCCGAACGACTCATAGCCGTGGCGTGCAATGGCCTCGATCTCCTTCTTCGCGCGGTCTTCGAGCGTGGAGTCGCGAAGGGCGAGGTTCTGCCAGCATGCGATCTCATAGACGTAGTTCTGCGGGTCGGTGATTCCGGCCTTGCGTGCCTTCTCGAACGCCGCGAGAGCCTTGTCGAGGGCGTTGCCAGAGTATGCGCCGATACCTGCGTAGTGGTAAGCGAGGGCCACGACGGAGTCAGGCGTCGCCTTCACGGTCTTGTCGGCCCAGGGCTGCGAGGGCATGTCTCCGTAGATCATGAACGCGTTGTAGGCCTCGGGGTAGTAGTGCTTGTTGTTGAACATCTCGCCGCCGAACTGGAAGTAGTCGTTGTGGTGGCCGAGGATCTTGCCGAGCATCTCCTTGGAGTGCTTGGGCTTAACCTGACCCTTCTCGTTGGGGACTGAGTCGAGGGGAAGGGCCTTGAGGAACATCTCGTAACCGTTGACGAGCTGGTTGCCCATGTCGATGAGGTTCACGGCGGGATCATCGGGATTGATGGCACGCTTCTTGAATCCCTCGTCGAAGGCGTCGAACTCGAGCTTGCCGGCCACATAGTATGTGCGGACGTCGCCCGACGTCTCGGGATTGGCGGCGGCGTCCTTGATGAGCGCGCGGGCCTCGCCTATCTTGTCGAGCTTGCCCGACATCTTGGCGGCCTGGTCGACCGCCGCCTTCTGGGCGCTCATCGATCCCACAGCCGCGAGACAGAGAGCCATTGTCAGAATTTTCTTCATAGCTGTATAAGTTTTGTTTGATTGGATTTCAAAGTCACTCGGCGGGAGCCTCGGGAGTCTCAAGCGACTCACGATTCTCGAGATTCTCGGGAGTCTCGGGAGTCTCGATAGCTGTTGTAGCTTCGGTTGCCTCGGGGTCCTGCTCGATCTCGTTCTCGACCTCCTCCTCAGGCTCGGAGTCTACCTTGCATACCGAGGCGATCGTGTCGCCGCGCTTGCCGAGGTCGATGAGCTTGACGCCCTGGGTGGCGCGGCCCATGACGCGCACGTCGGCCACCGAGAGGCGCAGCGTGACGCCGCTCTGGTTGATGATCATCAGGTCATTGCCGTCATTGACGTTCTTGATGGCCACGAGTTCGCCGGTCTTGTCGGTGATGTTCATGGTCTTGACGCCCTTGCCACCTCGGTTGGTGATGCGGTAGTCGTCGAGCGCCGAACGCTTGCCGTAGCCGTTCTGCGAGACGACCATGACGGTCTCCTCGGGGGCTCCGGTCATGGTGATCATGCCGACCACCTCGTCGCCCTCGTCGAGGTTCATGGCCTTGACGCCCTGCGACATGCGGCCCATGCTGCGCACTGTCTTCTCGTTGAAGCGGATGGCGCGGCCGCCGCGGTTGGCCATGATGATCTCGGAGTTGCCGTCGGTGAGGCGTACGTCAACCACCTCGTCGTCCTCGCGCATCACGATGGCGTTGACGCCTATGGCACGCGGATGCGAGTAGGCCGAGAGCTGCGTCTTCTTGATGAAGCCGCGCTTGGTGCCGAACACGAGGTTGTGCGTCGTGTTGTATGCCGGATCGGTGAGGCCCTTGACGCGGATGAAGGCGTTGACGCGGTCGTCGGCGTCGATCTGCAGCAGATTCTGTATGGCGCGTCCCTTGGAGTTCTTGGCCATTTCGGGAATCTCGTAGACCTTGAGCCAGTAGCAGCGGCCCTTCTCGGTGAAGAAGAGCATGTAGTTGAGGTTCGTGGCGGGATATATGTGCTCGATGAAGTCCTCGTCGCGCGTCGAGCTGCCCTTGGCGCCGACGCCGCCGCGGTGCTGGGCGCGGAACTCGCGCAGCGGCGTGCGCTTGATGTATCCGAGATGCGAGATCGTGATGATCATGCGGTCGTCAGAGATGAGGTCTTCCGAATTGAGGTCGCCCGAGAAGGGGTTTATCTTCGTCCGGCGCTCGTCGCCGTATTTGTCGCGGATCTCGACGAGCTCCTCCTTGATGACCTCGCGGAGCACGTGCTCGTTGTTGAGGATGTCGTTGTAGTGCGCGATGAGTTTCATCAGTTCGTCGTACTCGGCGCGCAGTTTCTCCATCTCGAGTCCGGTGAGCTGGCGGAGGCGCATCTCGACGATGGCGCGGGTCTGGACCTCGTCGAGTCCGAAGCGCTCGGAGAGGCGCGCGCGGGCCTCGTCGGTGGTCTCGCTGCCGCGTATTATGGCGATCACCTCGTCGATGTTGTCGGTGGCGATCATCAATCCCTTGAGGATGTGGGCGCGCTCCTCGGCCTTGCGCAGGTCGTAGCGCGTGCGGCGCAGCACGACCTCGCGGCGATGGTCCACGAACGCCTCAAGGATCTCCTTGAGCGTGAGCGTCTTGGGGCGTCCGTTGACGAGGGCGACGTTGTTGACGCTGAACGACGTCTGAAGCTGCGTGAGCTTGAAGAGCTTGTTGAGCACCACCTTGGCGTTGGCCTCGCGCTTGACGTCGATCACGATGTTGATCTTGCCGCGGGCCGACGTGTCGGTGACGTCGGCGATGCCCTCGATCTTCTTCTCCTCGGCGAGTTGGATTATGGACTTGACGAGCTCGCCCTTGAGCACGCCGTATGGTATCTCGGAGACGACTATCACGTCGTGGTTGCCTTCGGTCTCGATCTCGGCCTTGGCGCGGACCACGATGCGGCCGCGGCCCGTCTCGTAGGCGTCGCGGACGCCCTGCAAGCCGAAGATCTCGCCGCCCGTGGGGAAGTCGGGGGCCTTGACATATTCCATGAGGCCGTCGACCGTCAGCTCCGGATTGTCGACCAGGGCTATCGAGGCGTCGAGGGCCTCGGTGAGGTTGTGGGGAGGCATGTTGGTGGCCATGCCGACGGCGATGCCGGCCGCCCCGTTGACCAGAAGGTTCGGGATGCGGGTCGGAAGCACCGAGGGCTCGAACAGCGTGTTGTCGAAGTTCGGCACGAAGTCAACCGTCTCCTTGTCGAGGTCGCGCAGCAGCTCCTCTCCCATCTTGGCGAGCTTGACCTCGGTGTAACGCATGGCGGCGGGAGAGTCTCCGTCGATCGAGCCGAAGTTGCCCTGTCCGAACACCAGCGGGTAGCGCAGCGACCACTCCTGGGCCATGCGGACCATGGTGAGATAGATCGACGAGTCTCCGTGGGGATGGTACTTACCCATCACCTCACCGACGATTCTGGCCGATTTCTTGGTGTCTCCTGAAAAAGTGTTACCGAGTTCGTTCATGCCGAACAGCACCCTGCGGTGCACGGGCTTGAAGCCGTCGCGCACGTCGGGAAGGGCGCGGGATACGATCACCGACATCGAATAGTCGATGTAGGCGCTCTTCATTTCCGACTCTATGTTGATCGGAATTATCTTGTCGTCTCCTTGCATTATTCTTTTGAAAATTATTGTCTCTGGCGTCGGGAAGGCACTCGCGCGCCTGGTCCGCACTCCAATTTACAAAATTACAAAAAATTCGCGTAAATCCGAAATTTATAGGGCAAAAACTGTCGGTTATACCGCCCCACCCCCGTGCCCACCCCCATACGAAAAACGGGGAGGACCTCCGGACTTGCCGTCGGTTCTCCCCGTCGTTATGCTGAGTGTCGTCACACCACGGGCTTGTACTCGAGCGTGAGCTTCTCGTCGCCTTCCTTGTAGGTGACGGCGATCGTGCCTCCTATCTGGCCGTCGGCGCCGAGCGAGAGCATGAGTTCGGCGAGCTCGTCCTCCAGATATTTCTGGATCGAGCGCTTCAGGGGCCGCGCGCCGAAGTTCTTGTCATATCCCTTGCCGGCGATGAAGTTGCGCGCCTCGTCGCTGAGCTCGAGATGATAGCCCAGTTTCTCGACACGCGAGAAGAACTCGCGCAGCTCGATATCGATGATGCTGAATATGTCGTCGCGGCTCAGCTGGTCGAACATCACGATGTCGTCGACGCGGTTGAGGAACTCGGGCGAGAACGCGCGGTTGAGGGCCTTCGATATCACGCCGTGGGCCTGCTCCTTGCTGTTCTCGGCCGTGTTGAAGCCGATGCCGGAGCCGAAGTCCTTGAGCTGGCGCGAGCCGACGTTGCTCGTCATGATGAGGATCGTGTTCTTGAAGTCGATCTTGCGACCGAGCGAGTCGGTGAGCCGCCCTTCGTCCATGACCTGCAGCAGCAGGTTGAACACGTCGGGATGCGCCTTCTCAATCTCGTCGAGCAGCACCACCGAGTAGGGCTTGCGGCGCACCTTCTCCGTCAGCTGGCCACCCTCCTCGTATCCGACGTATCCCGGAGGGGCACCGACGAGGCGCGAGACGGTGAACTTCTCCATGAACTCGCTCATGTCGACGCGGATCAGGGCGTCGGATGAGTCGAAGAGGTATTCGGCTATCTTCTTGGCCAGAAGCGTCTTGCCGACACCCGTAGGACCGAGGAACATGAACGTTCCGATGGGCTTGTCGGGGTCTTTGAGGCCGATGCGGTTGCGCTGGATGGCCTTCACCACCTTGCGGATGGCGTCGTCCTGGCCTACGACCGAGCCTTTGAGGGCGTCGCCCATCTTGATGAGCCGCGAGCCCTCGGCCTGCGCGATGCGCTGGGTGGGCACGCCGGTCATGAGGGCCACGACCTCGGCCACCTTGTCGTCGTCGACGGTCTGCCAGTCGTTGTTGAGGCTCTCCTCCCATCTCTTCTTGGCGGCCTCGAGGTCTGACTTGGTCTTCATCACCTGGTCGCGCAGGGCGGCGGCCTTCTCGTAGTCCTGCTGCTTGGCGGCTTTCATCTTCTGCTGCGTCAGCGTGTCGACGGTCTGCTCAAGCTGCGCGATCTCCTCGGGCACCTCTATGTTGGTGATGTGCACGCGGCTTCCGGCCTCGTCGAGGGCGTCGAGCGCCTTGTCGGGGAAGTTGCGGTCGCTGACGTAGCGCTCGGTGAGCGAGACGCAGGCCTCGAGGGCCTCGTCGGTATACCGCACGTTGTGGTGCGCCTCATATTTGTCCTTGACCTGACGCAGAATCTCGAGGGTCTCCTCGGGCGACGTCGGCTCGACCATCACCTTCTGGAATCGCCGCTCCAGAGCTCCGTCTTTCTCGATGTTCTGACGGTACTCGTCGAGGGTCGTGGCACCGATGCACTGTATCTCGCCGCGCGCCAGAGCGGGCTTGAGGATGTTGGCGGCGTCCATCGTGCCGGGCGTGCTGCCGGCGCCGACGATGGTGTGGATCTCATCGATGAAGAGGATGATGTCGGGATTCTTGGAGAGTTCGTCGAGAACGGTCTTGATGCGCTCCTCGAACTGTCCGCGATATTTCGTGCCGGCCACCATGCCGGTCATGTCGAGTCCGACGACGCGCTTGTCGAAAAGCACGCGCGACACCTTGCGCTGCACGATGCGCAGGGCGAGGCCCTCGACTATGGCCGACTTGCCGACGCCGGGCTCGCCGATCAGCACGGGGTTGTTCTTCTTGCGGCGCGAGAGGATCTGGGCGAGGCGCTCGATCTCGGCCTCGCGCCCCACCACGGGGTCGAGCTTGCCCTCGGCGGCGGCCTTGGTCATGTCATAGCCGTACTTGTCGAGCGCGGGGGTGTCGCTCTTGCGGCCGCTCTTGCCGGTGGTCATGCGCGAGCTCTGGCGCTGACGGCCCGAAGGCGACGCCAGGCCGCTGTCGCCCTCGTCGTCATCGTCGTCATCGTCTTCCTGGACCGGACCGAAGTCCTTGCCCATCTCGGGCATCTCGGAGAAGTCTGCGATGTTCTGCACCGAGATGTCGAAATTGAGATATTCTTCCTTGATATGCTGGAGCACGCTCGAGTCCATGGCGCGCTTGTCGTGTAGCAACGAGAGGAGGATATGCTCGCTTCCGATCACGTGCGAGTTCATTTTGCGGGCCTCGGACGTGGCGAGCTGAAGATGACGTATGGCGCCAAGACTTATCTTGTACTGCTGTTCGAACAGTGTGGTGACCTCTCCGGCGGGATGCGGCTCGGACAGGTACTCCTCGAGCTCGGCGATGATCTTGTCGATGGGGACGTTGATCTGGCTGAGGATCTTGACCGCGTAACCGTCTGTCTGTCTCAGCGAACCGAGCAGGAAATGCTCGGCCATGATGACAGGAGAGTTGAATCGATTCGCCTCAGCGAGAGCGATCTCAAGCATGGGGCGGAACTGTTTTGAAAAGTCGTTCTTCATTAAAATAACTTATGTTTGCCAATCATATAACAAATCGCGTGCCAATATTTCATAAAAAAGTAACAACTGTGGGCTTGGGGCTGGGGTCTGGGGTCTGGGGTCTTGAGGTTGTCTTAGGTCTTGGGTCTGAGGCTTAGACATTACTTTTTTCTTTTGATGTCTTGGGTCTTGGGCCTCAAAATAAAAAGCTAATATCTAAGTCCAAGGCCTCAGACCCAAGACCTTCCTTAGACTTTAGACTTCCGACCCAAGACCTATGACCCGAGACCTTGGACCCAAGTCCCTCCAAGTTTGTTATACGGTCATGAAGACTTTATATATCGACAATCTGCGGGTGGATGTCGCGGGAAACCGCGACGACCGCATATGTTACCTGCTCTATCCGATGCAGTCGGCCGGCGAGTGGGGCGAATGGGCGTCGAAAACCTATGACGTCAGCGTGGCCGTGATCAGCGGCATGGACTGGGACGACGATATGGCGCCGTGGCCGGCGCCGGGCGTGCCGCGCGGCTGCCCGGACTTCAAGGGCGACGCCGGCGCCTTTCTCGAACGTCTCGAAAAGCAAATAATGCCCGCCGTGGAATCCGCCCTCGGCATAAGCCGAGACGCCTCGCGGACCCTCGCCGGCGTCTCGCTATCAGGCCTTTTCACCCTGTGGCAATGGATGACATGCCCCGTGTTCGACAACATCATCTCGCTCTCGGGCTCGTTCTGGTACGATGGTTTCGTCCGTTGGATGGAGACGCATGGCGTACCCGCAGGCAAGGGACGCGCATACTTCCTGCTCGGCGACCGGGAGGCCGACTCGCGCGTCCCGGAGTTCAGAAGTGTGCTCATCTATACGCGCAAAGTCGTGTCGCTACTCGCAGAGGCAGGCGTCAGCACGGAGTTCGAAATCGTACCGGGAGACCACTACCAATACGGACAGCAAAGACTCGAGCGGGCGTTCTCGCACATGTTCGGCGACGGCCCGAAGGCCGGTTGAACGACAGCCGAAAACTCCACGCCGGATTCTCCGACAGACGAAAGCCCCGCGCAGGTCACACCTGCGCGAGGCTTAAGCTATGCATGTATTAGCCGAATTCAATTCTGGCGGTTGCGCTCCTTGAGCCTCTCGAGCTGCCTCTTGAGGGCGTCGAGACACGAGTCCATCGCCTCCGAATACGAATCTCCGGTCTTTACGGCCACCTGGTCGGGCGCGTCAGGGAACATGAGGCTCACCATGACCTCCTTGTTGTCGGGAATGCCCGGCTTTATCTCGCGCAGCGTGACAGTGGCGTTGGTGATTCTGCCGTAGAAATCCTTGAGTTCGTCGATACGCTCGTTTATCATCTTCTTCAGACCCTCGGTGAGGTCGAAATGAATTGCCGTGATTGATATGTCCATAATAAAATCTCCTGTTTCAGCGGGACGCCGTAGCACCCTGTTGTTGACGTTTTCTATTGATATTACATTTAACCCCCGCTAAAGTTCACCGACGCCGCCACACAACTTTTAAACTTTTTTAATCGAAAGTTTGTTTGATTGATAAATATTGATTAACTTTGCAAAAACATTTAAAAAGTCATGAATAAGACCGCGAACAGCATACGATGGTGGAGCCGCACGGAAACATCCTGCGGCAAGCCCGGTGCGCGCGTGTCAACCAACGTACTCATGTGGCGTTAGTTAAATTCGTCTTGTAATCAGCATGGGCGGCCGAAGGATGTGAATCCTCCGGCCGTCACTCTTTTGCAAACAGAGAAATACCGAATGAATATGAAAGAAACAGCTACACTCAATCCCGCCCCGACGGCAGACACATGCCCGAAGGCGTCGCGCCAGTTCGGGCTCCCGGTGGACAACGACGGATTCTATGGCGGCAGCCTCTTCGGAGGCGCCTTCGTGCCCGACGGCCTGCGCAAGAATCTCGACGAACTGATGGAGGCATACCGCGCGGCGATGGCCGATCCGGAATTCCACCGTGAGTTCCGCCACCTGCTCAAGACCTATGTCGGGCGCCCCTCCCCTCTCTATTACGCGCGGCGTCTCAGCGAACGTTACGGCGCGAGGATATACCTCAAGCGCGAAGACCTCAACCACACCGGCGCGCACAAGATCAACAACGCCCTGGGTCTCGCGCTGCTTGCGCGCCGCATGGGCAAGACCCACATAATCGCCGAGACGGGGGCCGGCCAGCACGGCGTGGCGACGGCCACGGTTTGCGCACTGATGGGGATGCGCTGCACTGTCTTCATGGGTGCCGAGGACATACGCCGCCAGAGCGCCAACGTGAAGCGGATGCGTATGCTCGGCGCGGAGGTCGTGGCGCCCGATGTGGAGTGCGACACTCTGATGGGGGCCGTAGACGGCGCACTGCAGTACTGGATGAACCATCCCGAAGCTTTCTATCTGATAGGCAGTGCCGTCGGGCCGCATCCCTACCCCGCGATCGTGGCGCGGTTTCAGTCGGTGATCAGCGAGGAACTGCTCACTCAGGTGCCCGAACAGTCGGGCAAGGATTCGCCCGATTACGTTATAGCCTGCGTGGGCGGAGGCAGCAACGCGGCGGGGGCGTTCTTCCATTACCTCGACAACCCGGCTGTGAAGCTTGTGGCCGTGGAGGCCGCCGGCCACGGACTCGACTCGGGCGAGCATGCGGCTACGATGACATGCGGCGCGCCGGGCGTGCTGCACGGCTCGCGCACGCTCTTGATCCAGGACGAGGAGGGCAACGTCATCGAGCCTTACTCGATCTCGGCCGGTCTCGACTATCCGGGCGTCGGACCGCTGCAGGCATTTCTCGCCGACAGTGGACGCACGCAGGTGCTGGCGGCAACCGACCGCGAGGCCGTGGAGGCCGGCATACGGCTGAGCCGCATGGAGGGCATAATACCTGCCATGGAGAGCAGCCACGCGCTGGCCGCGCTCGAGAAGATAAGCTTCCGCCCCGACGACGTCGTGGTGGTCAATCTATCCGGCCGCGGCGACAAAGACGTCGACCGTTTCGTCCTCTGAACTTAATTTCGGCAATAAAGCAAATTTATTGCCGAAATTAAGGAGCTAACCGAGCTCGATGACCTCGCAGTCGCGCATGTCGGCGCCGTCGATCACGAGGCGGACAAGGGTGCGCTGTTTCTGCCAGCCCTGGCGGCCCGCCGCGCCGGGGTTGACGTGCAGCAGGTCGAGCTCCTTGTCGTACATGACTCGCAGGATATGCGAATGGCCATCGACCATCAGCCGCACCCGCTCGTCGCGCAGCAGGTTCTTCATCCCCTTCGACCATCTGCCGGGATAACCGCCTATGTGCGTCAACAGCACGCGTACCCCCTCGACGTCGAACACCAGCAGTTCCGGGCAACGCCGTCTCACCTCGCCGTGGTCGATGTTGCCCGCCACCGCCCTCACAGTGCATATCTCCGACAGCCGCTCCACAATCGACCAGTCGCCGATGTCGCCGGCATGCCATATCTCGTCGCAATCGGCGAAATGGCGCTCGAAACGTTCGTCCCAGCATCCGTGGGTGTCGCTCAGAATCCCGATGCGCTTCATAGCTCGATGCGCGACATGGCGTTCTCGAAAGCGGCGGCCATAGAGGCGGCGGCCCTGCGCCCGTCGCCCATGGCGAGGATCACCGTGGCCGGACCGCGCACGATGTCGCCGCCCGCGTATATCGCCGAGGCCGACGACTTCATAGACGTCTCGTCGACCACTATCTCGCCCTTGCGGTTGAGCTCCACGCCGTCGGCCAGCATTGGCGGATTGGGCATGTAGCCCACGCTGACCACCACAAGATCGACCTCTATCTCCTCGATCTCGCCCGGCACCGGCACCGGACTGCGGCGCCCCGACTCGTCGGGTTCGCCGAGCGTCATCTTCTGCAGTCGCATGGCCCGCAGCCAGCCCTTCTCGTTCTCGAGATATTCCACAGGATTGGAGAGCGTGAGGAACTCCACTCCCTCCTCGCGTGCATGGCGTATCTCCTCCTGACGCGCCGGCATCTCGTCGAGACCGCGGCGGTAGACGAGCATCGCGCGGTCGGCCCCCTGGCGCACGGCATACCGCACGGCGTCGATGGCCGTGTTGCCGCCACCGATCACGGCCACGCGCTTGCCGTCGAGCGACACGCCGTTGACCCCGAAGATGCCGGGGCCCAGGCAGTTGAGGCGTATCAGATATTCGTTGGCCGTCATGACGCCCGGCAGGTTCTCGCCCGGTATGCCCATGAAACGGGGTTTGCCGGCACCGGTCGCCACGTATATCCCCTTGAAGCCCATGGCGAGAAGTTCGTCGTAGGTGTACGTCCGGCCGATGAAGACGTCCTTGCGGAACTCGACGCCCATCCGCCTGAGCTTCTCGATCTCATGGTCTACGATCTCGTTGGGGAGGCAGAACTCCGGTATGCCATACTGCAGCACGCCGCCGAAACGGCTCAGGGCCTCGAACACCGTGACGCCGTAGCCGCGCATCCGCATGTCGCCGGCGAACGCCAGGCCCGACGGACCGCTTCCCACCACGGCCACGCGGATCGGCAGGAAGGGCACGGGTGCCGTGTTGGCCGTCTCGTCGGGCGCGCAGCGGCGCTCGGCGGGGACATACCCCGTGATCTCACGCTCGAAGTCGGCCGCGAAGCGCTCGAGATGTCCTATGGCCACGGGCCGGCGACCCATCTTGTTGTAGATGCATGACGCCTCGCACTGCACCTCCTGCGGGCACACACGGCCGCACACGGCCGGCAGCACGGTGGTGCGGTTGAGCACGCGCACCGCCTCCGAATACTGGCGCCGCTCGATGTTCTTGATGAATCCAGGTATGTCATTATGTACGGGGCATCCCTTGATGCACCCCGGGTCGGGGCAGTCGAGGCATCTCGTGGCCTCGAGCACGGCCTGCTGGAGACTGAGCCCCTCATTGACCTCGCGGTCGGTATGTATGCGGTAGGCGGCGTCGAGTTCGGGCATCACCACACGGGGAATCGACGTGCGCTCCTTGGGCGTCATCGCCGCGCGCAACTCCTTGCGCCAATCTGAGTTTCTGTCTGTGCGGTTCATACGAATAGTCTCTGACGGTTGAACATCTGGTCGAAATCCACGAGGTGGGCGTTGAAGATCGGCCCGTCGATACAGGTCTGCTTGCGCTCGCCGCCCACAATGACACGGCATATGCCGCAGAGGCCTATGCCGTCGATCATCAGCATGTTGAGCAGGCAGTCGGCCGGAATGTTCCGGCGCTCGGTCTCGCGGGCGAGCCGCTTCATCATCAGCGTCGGCCCCGACATGATCACCTTGTCGACATGCGCGTCGTCCATCACGCCGTAGGCGTTCTCGAGCAGTTCGTCGTCGGCGACGGTACGGATGCTGTCGGCATCCTTCATGATGTCGCCGAGCAGGCACTGCGTACGCGACGAATGCTCCGAGAGCACGGCGAGCACGCGGCAGCCGAGCCGTCTGGCCTCACCGACGAGCGGGAGCAGCGGCACGACCCCCGCGCCGTCGCCGAAGAAGAGGATTGTCTTCCCAGGCTCGATCACCGCCGGATTGCCGAGCGGGCCGAGCATGTCGGGCAGGGCCTCCCCCACCTTGATCATGGCCAGGATGGCGTCGAGGCCGTCGGCCCGGTGGATGATGATGTCGATGTTGCCCGCCTCCGTGTCGGCCGAGATTATCGAGAACGGGATGCGGTGGCCCTCCTTCTCGAACTTCACAATCACGAAATGCCCCGGGCGGTATTTGGCCGCGATCGCCGGATTATAGACCGTGACTCGCGCGGTCTTCTCCGAATATGGCGATATGTTTACTATTTCATTCATAAGACGGAAATGACATGGCGCGGGCCACGCGGGCTTCCGGCGCCATAAAACGATACCCAAAATTAACAAAAAAATCGAAATCATGAAAATTACGGAGAAAATTAAGCGAAAAATTTGGATAATTCGGATAAAAGAGTTAACTTTGCAAACTTTTACACGCGGAGGCGTGTTGAAAGGAAGCCGAAAGGTCCGGAGGGGCCTTGAAGCGACTACCGGGGCTGACTGGCTTTGACAGCGTGTAGAAGCGGTAGGTAAGCATGCAGAGCTTTGGTGTTCAAGCTCTATAATCGCAAGAGCATCGACCTATAATTGGCGAAAATAACAATTACGCTCTCGCTGCGTAACCCGAAGTATAGTAAGGTTCCTTTATCCTTCTCAAAGTGAGAGGGACGAGACATCACTCCATTGCCTGGTTCCGAGACGTTTGGACAAAGTGGTGCTAAGAAATTCGGAAATAGAGCCGCGCAAGTTCCGGGCGCAGTTTGAAGACTGAGGGACTAAGGGACGGTTTGGAGGTCGTGATCCTGCCCGTCCACGAAAACCAAGACACAGACTAAGCATGTAGAAAGCTTACTGATTCCGCGTTTGGACGAGGGTTCAATCCCCTCCAGCTCCACTTGG
>CAJTXU010000017.1 GCA_910584125.1 uncultured Muribaculaceae bacterium
GCCGGACCCCGCCGGAGGCGGCGTCCGGCGGCCTACTAATGGTCTACCTGCCCGACAAACCAGCCTGAGGGCTGCCCCCGACCGGGATATATGTTGTAACTTTGTCGCCGAGTTTTAACGGTAACAACTTTCACTATGAGAAAATTCTTAATGCCGGCGGCGGCCCTGATGCTTCTGCCGGCGCTCAGTGCGAGCGCCATCACCTACACTTATGGCGAGTTCAACAAGTCGGCCAAGACCTGCACGCTCATGTCGTGGGGCGGCCAGCAGCCTTCTTCGGGCAAACTCGTGCTCAAGGAGACCTACGAACAGGACGGCACGGTCTATAAGGTGACCGCGATCGCGGCCCATGCCCTCGACAACCTGACCGAGGTGACCGAAATCACGATTCCCGCCAACGTCAAGGCAATCGGCGAGAATTACGGCGACTATGTGGCGAGCTGTCTGAACTTCAACAACTGTCCGAAGCTGAAGACATTCAAGGTGGCCACAGGCAGCACCGCCTTCTCGGCCACGGGAGCCGGCATCCTGGTCAAGAAATCATCCATGCTGATCATCGCCAGAGTGCCCGAAGGCATCGAGGTGACCAACGGTACGCTCAACCTGTCGAAGAGCACCAAGGACATCTGTGCCGACGCCTTCGCTGGCAACACGACAATCACGGCCCTCGGCCTCTCCCCCAACCAGTACGAGCCCGAGACCAACTGCGGATTCAACGACATGAAGCTGCTGCGCGAGTTCAAGGTCAACGGCACATACAATGAGTCGGACCTGAACTACAGCATCCGCAACGGCGTGCTCTTCACCCATTCGGGCGAGAAGATCATCAGCTTCCCACCGGCGCGTCCGGACGCGTCGTTCACAGTACCCACTGGCGTGAAAACCATCGGCGACCGGGCGTTCGCCAACACGGGCAATCTGCGCAGCATCGATTTCGGTGCGGTGACAGCCATCGGAGTGCAGGCATTCCGCAACTGCGGCCTCACCTCGCTCGAACTTCCAGCAAGAGAAATCGAACTGGGCCGCGGAGCCTTCCGCGGCAGCCAGAAACTCGAGGGGATCAGTCTCCCGGCAACGCTGTCGCTCCCCGCTGACTTCGCGCGCGACTGCTGGCATCTGAAGAATGTTTACGTCCATAGTTCATTCACCACATTCGACGACTGCGCCTTCAAGGACTGCATAAGCCTCGACACATTCAATTTCCGCCCCGACATGACCTTCGAGGGCGACAGCATCTTCGCGGGCTGCGGCTTCCGCCAGGTGGACTTCTCATCGGGCGCGACACGCACCGGCGGCATTAAGCTCGGCCGGGCGATGTTCGCCAACAACGGCGGCCTCGTAAAGGTCGACCTCTCCAAGCTGGTGATGACTTCCGACGAGAACTCCCTCGAGATCATGCCCGCATGCTTCTCCGATTGTCCGTGGCTGCAGGATGTGTCGCTGCCCCGCCTCACGCGCTACTGGTCGGCGGTGAACGAGACCGCGCCCAACTTCGGCGTGAACCCCGCGATACGCCAGCTTGTGACCGGCGCCTTCTATATCGGCGACAAGCCCGCCATGGTCTACGACGAGACGGCCACGACAAGTCCGTCGATTTACGTCCGCACCACCGACGCGCTCGCCAAGTCTTGGCCTCTGGGCGATCTTGTTGGCGTGTCGGCAGAATCTAACGTCAAGCCCGTGATATTCTGCGAGGCCTTCACGATGCAGGATGCCGCGAGCGGCGACGAGGCCGAATATGTCGTGCCCGGCGCGGTCTACTACGTGCCCGGCGGGACGTTCAACAACTACGTGGCCGCGATGCAGGCCGATTGCCCGGTCATCTTGATGTATGACATCTCGACCGGCAACGAAGGGGGCACATTCAACGTCGGCGTGCACAGCAACATCGGCGACGGCATAGAATTCCTGCGTCTCAACATCAACAACGAATGGAGCTGCGAGCCCGACGCCGACGGCCGCTTCGTGACGACATACGCCCCTCAGGACGTGAACACATATGATCTCGAATACATGTGCCAGGGCGTGCTGTTCAGGACGCGCTATCCCAAGCCCGATTTCTCGGGAATCGACGAGATTGCTGTCGGCGACATCTCCATGGCCGGGGGCATGATGAGCTTCGGAGCCGAAGCCGAGTATACAGTGGCCGACATGACCGGCGCCAACGTGGCCGACGGCCGCGGCGCGAGCCTCGACATCTCTCGGCTCGGACATGGCGTATATGTCGTCACCGTCACCTTCGACGACGGCCGTAAAGAGGTGAGAAAGGTGCGCATCTGATAGAGCGCACACATTGGTCGCGTCACAACGGGGCTCCGGCATCAGGCCGGGGCCTCTTTTGTGTCGGCCTCAGGACCGGGGCGTACCGAGTGAGGAGTTGTAGTAAGCGGGGTCTCCCGTGACTTCACGCCCTACAAACGGGGGCGTCTCGTAATGCTCGCCGGGCTCCGACAGCTCGATCTCGGCCGTGACCAGCGGAGCCAGCGGACCGCCGAAACGGTCCACCTCCCATATCTTGCCCGCGAATGGCACCACATACCTGCGCTTCTCTATCACCGGAGGCAGGCACATGGCGAGCATATCGCGCGCGTCGACCACCGGAATCTCATATTCATATTCCCGGCGCGTATCGCCCACGGTGATGCCTTTGACGGTGATATAACCCCGGTCACCGACTGTGCGAACCCGGACTGTGCGCGCAGGGTCGCGCTGCAGATATCCCTGACGAATCTCACGGACTTCGACGGCCATCTCAATATAGCTGTCTTCCTCCACCAGAAATTTGTGTTCTATCTCAAGTGCCATATCTTCTTTTGGGTTTTCGTTTTCGATTTCAATCTGCAAAATTAACAATTCCCGCCGTAAAAACACCCATCGCCGATTGAAAAACCATCGCCACATTTTCGTCTGAATCATACGCCGCACAGCTCTTGAAGCGTTATAAGGATATGGTAAAAGACAAAGACAACAACATAGGATTTCTCTTCGACCTCGACGGCGTGCTGATCGACAGCGAGACCGAATACACGCGCATATGGTCGGAGATCGACCGACGCCACCCCACGGGCATCGATAACTTCGCCATCCGCATCAAGGGGCAGACGCTGCCCGAGATTCTTGCCAGGAATTTTCCTGTAGAACTGCATCAGCAGATCGTCGACGAACTCAACGCCGAGGAACAGCGGATGCGTTACGCCCTGCTGCCAGGGGCCGACAGCACGCTCCGCCGTCTTGCCGCCGAAGGCATCGGCCGCGTGCTCGTGACGAGCAGCAACAACATGAAGATGCGCCACCTCCGCGAGGAGCTGCCGGGCTTCGAGAGCCGCTTCGACCATATCGTCACGGCCGACCGCGTGAGCCGCTCGAAACCCGACCCGGAGGGCTATCTTCTCGGCGCGTCGCTGCTCGGCGTCAAGCCTGAGCGCTGCGTCGTAATCGAGGACTCGGCTCAGGGCGTACGCGCGGGCAGGGCCGCCGATGCCTACGTAATCGGGCTCACCACCACCCTGCCGGCCGAACGGATCGCCGACTATTGCGACGAGGTGCACCCAACGCTCGCCCAGATCGATCTTGACGACATCATCAACAAACTCCGCTCGCGATGAACAGCAACCATAACATTCCGCTCGCCGAACGCCTCCGCCCGGCCGACCTCGAGGACTACATCGGCCAGGAACATCTCGTCGGCCCCGACGGCATCATACGCCGCATGATCGAGTCGGGCCGCGTGAATTCATTCATCCTCTGGGGCCCTCCGGGTGTCGGCAAGACGACGCTGGCCCGCATCGTGGCGGCGCGCACAGAAGCCCCGTTCTACACTCTGTCGGCCGTCACGTCGGGCGTCAAAGACGTGCGCGAGGTGCTCGAACGCGCGGCCGCCGACGCCCGCAGCATATTCGTCAAGGGGCGCCCGATCCTGTTCATCGACGAGATCCACCGCTTCAACAAGTCGCAGCAGGACTCGCTGCTCGGAGCCGTCGAGAAGGGAACCGTGACGCTGATCGGAGCCACGACAGAAAATCCGTCGTTCGAAGTGATACGTCCGCTTCTGTCGCGGGCGCAGGTCTACACGCTCAGACCGCTTGACATCGACGGCATGGAGCGTCTGCTCGCACGCGCGCTTGAGAAAGACCAGATTCTCGCCGCGCGCAACATCGAGGTCAAGGAGAAAACGGCGCTCTTCCGTTTTGCCGGAGGCGACGCCCGCAAGCTCCTCAACATACTCGACCTCATCGAGCAGTCGGCACCCGAAGGGGCGGACATCGTCATAGACGACCGTAACGTCACGCAGTGCCTCCAGGAGAACCCGGCTGCCTACGACCGCAACGGCGAGATGCATTACGACATAATCTCGGCCTTCATCAAGTCCGTACGGGGCAGCGACCCGCAGGGCGCCGTCTACTGGCTCGCCCGCATGGTCGAGGGAGGCGAGGATCCGAAATTCATCGCCCGACGTCTGATGATTCTGGCCGCCGAAGACATCGGTCTGGCCAATCCCAACGCTCTTCTGCTCGCCAACGCCACGTTTGACGCGCTTGCGAAAATAGGCTGGCCCGAGGGGAGAATCATACTTTCAGAATGCGCCATCTATCTCGCCGCCTCACCCAAAAGCAACAGCGCCTACATGGCCGTCAACAACGCCCAGCAGATGGTCCGCTCGACCGGCGACCTGCCCGTTCCGCTCCATCTGCGCAACGCTCCCACCGGTCTAATGAAAGAATTGGGTTACGGCAAAGAGTATAAATATGCGCATGATTATGCAGGCAATTACGTCAAGCAGCAATACCTTCCCGACGGCCTCGTAGGCTCTCAGTTCTGGAAACCCGGCGCCAACCCCCAGGAAGCGAAGATGGCCGAAAGGCTCTGCACCCTCGAACAAAACAGCCAAGAATAATACAAGAAGCAAGAAGTAAGAAGAAGATGAAGAAGTAAGAAGAAAGAAGTAAGAAATAAAAAGTAAAAAGTAAAAAGTAAAAAGTAAGAGGCCCCGCCAATGCGGAGCCTCTCTCTTATTGTGACCTTAAAGACCTTAAAGACCTTTCTCACTTGAAGAGCCGTGGCAGGAAGTCGACCAGATACCGCCGCCAGTTGGTCCACTCGTGGCCGAACTTCGACTCCTTATAGACATAAGGCAGCCCGAGGGAGTCAAGTTCCGCACGGAAGTCCTTGTTCTCTTCATACAAGAAGTCATCCTCACCGATAGCAATATAATATTGCTTCACGCCTTTCGCGAACTGACTGCCGACACTACCCTTTCTGTCCTTATATATGTCGGCGACCTCGGCCGCGTGCGGTCTGACAGCCGCCGAGAAGAGTCCGACATACCCGAACAGATCGGGGTAAATCGCCGACGTATACAGCGAATGCATGCCGCCCATAGATAGGCCCGCTATGGCCCGCGAGTCTTTGTCGCGTTTCGTGCGGAAGTGGCCGTCGACATACTCGACAATCTCCGGAAAGTGCGTCTCGAACACGCCGTCCATCGTGTGCGGAAGATTGAATTCGGGTTGCTCGAAACCGAGCCCGTCGGCACCGGGCGTCGCATGTCGAGCCATATTGCCGTTGGGCATCACGACGACCATCGGCTCCGCTCGCCCCGACGCGATGAGATTGTCGAGAATCTGCACAGCCCGTCCGAGCTCGCTCCATGCATATTCGTCGCCTCCCATGCCGTGAAGCAGATAAAGGACCGGATAAGACTTCCCCGACATCTCGTATCCGGCGGGCGTGTACACCCGCATCCGGCGCTGCGCGTTGTCGAACGACGTCGTATACCACACGTCGCTCACTGTGCCATGGGGCACATCCGACACCATATACTCACGCGATCCGTCGCCCGGAACGAGTACCATATTCGACACCGATTTCACATCGCGCACCATGAAGACATTGTTCGGATCATTGGTCTCCACACCGTCGACCACGAACTTGTAGGTATACAGATCAGGCTCGAGCGAAGAGAGGGTCGCTGTCCAGAGTCCGTTGTTTCCCGCCATCTTCACAAATGGAACTTTTTGCATATTTCCGGCGGAATCGACCGCGGTTTCGTGCCGCGTCACATTGCCGACCAGCAGCACTTCGCGCGCGCCGGGAGCATACAGATTGAACGTCGCTTCGCCCGTCGGCGAAAGCTTCGGAGACACTATCCGAGAGGCCTCGGGCATGATAGCCTCCTGTGCATTGACAGCAAAGTTTGCCATCAACATCGATGCAATTAAAACACAGAGTTTATTCATGAGAATTTGATATTTTGGATTATCTCGACCATCAGACCGAATTTTTCAAATCTAAACAAGCGTCAAAAAGACCAATTCCCCTTAACCCCCATTTCCTCTTTCCCATTCCCGTTCCCATTCCCGTTCCCATTTCCTCATTCCCATTTCCTCATTCCCTATTCCCTATTCCCCATTCCCCATTCCCGCATTTCCATTTTCAATTCCCATTCCCTCTTTCCCTCATTCCCATTTCCCCAATTTCCTTCAGTTTCCTCATTTCCCCGATTTCGTCATTTCCCCGATTTTTTAGTTTCCGAATCCTAAGCTCCATGTGCGGAGGCGAAGCCGACTTAGAAAAACCTCAATCCAGCCTCCTCGCCAAGATCACCCCTTCGGATAGAACGTTTCGAACGTCGAGTCGTCATAATAGACCGTGATATGCGAGACTTTGCGCGGATTTTTCTTCATTTTATCTATTTGCTTTTGCAACTCGGCAAGTTTCAAACCCAGCTCTTCCTGCTTATTTTCAAGACTTTGGGCCACAAAAGCAGGGGTATTTAAGCCGCTGACGTTCGAAAATTTATTCTGACCCGCCTGATTGGACGAAAATCCCGGATTTTCGCAAGGATTTTTCACCCCCGCAGACCCTGTTTCGGCGTATGAAGCCTCTCCCGCAGCTCCAGGCACGCCTCCACCGCCTTCCATACCGACAGCCTGCGGATTCCCAACACCCAAACCAGATGCTCCATCCGCCAGACCTCCCGTGGCGCAACCCGAAGAGTCACCCGAAACGCCATCGCCTTCAATCATAGGACCCTCGCCGAAAAGAAGCCACAACACCGACAGCCGAGGGAACGCCTTGTGGATCTGACCAATCAGAACGTCGCTTATCTTCTTGTTTCTGCCACTCAACAGTTGCGACAGACTCGGCCGCGGTATTCCGCAGCGGTCTGCAAACTGAGAGTGGGTGAGACCCTCCGTTTCGATGAACCCTTTTAGGCGAATCGCCACATTCAAGTCGTCCATAGAGCAAATTCAATTTTGTAATTCCGATTACAAAGTTAACACTTTAATTTGTAAATAACAAATTAAAATTCACAATTTACAAAGTTTGCATTTTACACACCTGCTGAATTCAAACCTCATTTGCTTTTGCAAATGAAAACACAACTGTTTCAATTTCACTTTAATAATACCTACTAAATTGATAATAACAAGAAATTAGGGCAACCCGGCGCTGAATTACTTCAAAAGAGGTTTAATGCACCCCGTTTTTCCATATTGTATATGATATTTCGAGGCTATATCATTGTTTATATGCGTGTTAAGTTAAAGGCAAATAAATGTTAAAAGAGATATTTTGCATTTCTCAATTATAGACATCTGCAAATTATATATTGCAGAACAATCGTTTTCATCTGTTATTCATTAAGATATTTTGCGATATTAAACTCAAATTATCAACTGCAAATTGCAAACAGGGATAAAAATTTGCAATTCGATATTACGATTTGCAAATTGCCGCATCGCGACCGATATGCCGACGAAATTTGGTCCCAATTTGACCAATTTGCAATTTTAGGATTGAGGCGTCCAAAACGCCCTGTCCTCCCTCCGGAGTGGCAAGTATCAAAAGAACACACTGGAGTCGGCGAGAATATAATATTTGCCTATAATCGCACGAGCAAAAAGATTCGCACGAACGTCAGGCCGTTAAATCGAGCATAAATCAACACTAAGACACGAGATGACAGCAAGATAGCGATAAATCAAAAGAATCCGGATTCAAGTCGAAATAGCTAAAACCTGGGTAAAAAGAACCCAAAAAGGACCAAGAAAACCCAAGAGGGCCACTTTTGGACTCCAAAGGACACAAAAAGGCTTGAGAAGCCTATAATAGCGGAACGAGAGTGAAAGCCGGCCCCTATGGAGGACTGCTTTGAAACACCGGCTGCAATGCAGCCGCTCACCTAACCTGAGACGCCCCCTTCCTCTCACCCACTGAAGTCAAGACAGCGCAGGGCCTCTTCCGGCTTCCGCCGGAAGAGGCCCTGCGCTGCTGTGGCGCGACCGAAGGGAGCGCTCCAATCTAAAGCCAAGCGAGGCGAGCGCAGCCTCGGCTCTAATCGAGCATCAGCGAGATGGCGCCGTTAATCGAGGGGATGCCGAAGGCCTCGGTGATCATATTGTCGGTGTCGCGACGCCTGAACAAAATCTCGCCGATGTCGCGCCGAGTCATCACGTGCGCCGTCTTGTCGGCCGGAATCGAATCGGCGGGAAGACGATTGAGCTTCAACTTGCCGTCGCGGACGTCGATCTGCTCATATGTATAGACATCCGGGGCTTTCACGAGAATCGAATATTTCAGATCGTGCCGGGTATCGGCCTGAAATTTTAAAACCTCAGGAAGGTCCAGAATCCGGGCCATTCCATAGACTCTCGAATGAGCCGCGAGCGAATAGACGCGCTCGGTCACGGAGATCGACGGTACCTGTCGCGCGTCGGTCATCACCGAACCGTAGGTGCGCGACCAAAGAGCCTTGCGGTCCATCTCGATCGAAGGAACATAGTGCGCGATCGACAATTCACGGTTTGTCGTCTTCACACTGCCGAGCACCTTGAAGCGACTCGCCAGGTCGGCGGTGAAAAGTTTGTGGACTTTCACCTCGCCGTCGGAAACCGACGTGAAAGCTACGGCGGTCACCTCGTCCTGCGGGTTCAAGACGTAGTGAATTACGCCTCCGCTGAGCCCGTTTTCGGCTATCAAAAGCTCAATATCGCGGTCCGAATGTATTATCTGCAAATCTCGCTGAGTATTCTCAATAGAGCGTATCAATGTTTTTATACCATCGAGAACGCCGTCCGAACCCTTGTTTGTTCCGCGCAGGAATCCCGTCTTCAGCGAGGCGTAATAGCGTCGCTTGAGGTCCGCGACCTTCTCCTTCTGCTCAAGAAGCACTGACTCATACTCGCGGTCGAAGTCATGGAGAGACGTATAATTATCGACGACGCGATAGAAGGCGTTGACGTAGTCGCGGTCGCGGTAGTACTTGCGCAGGCCCTCGTCGGCCGGAATCAGGAACGTGAATACGAAGCCCTTTTCGCGGGCCACCTCGTTGATGCGTGCGAGCAGACGCGTCATGATGCCCCGTGAGCGGAACTGCGGGCGCGTGGCGAGTCCGCAGAGATAGAGGCCTCGGACGCGCAGCTCGGCGTTGCCGAATTCATAAGGCACGCCGATCAGGCCGGCCACCACGTCGCCGCCCGACTCCTCGTAGGCTACGAGTTCGGGGTCGAAATAATTGTTGAATACCAGAGAGATATATTCATCCGTGTCGTGAAATGTATCTTTCCATAGCTTTGCGAGCCTGCTTTTGAGTTCTGTCGGATTCATATAGGGCGTTATTACGGGCGGCTCCAGAGGCCGTATGCCCCTGGCTCCGTTTGAAATTATGCTCAAAGTTACAAAAAATCCTTAAAATCCGCAATAGCAACGGCCCGATGCGGTACAACGACTTGAACTTTTCGAGAATCCGAGGGTTTTAACCTCAGAACACACGTATATCCCCGGCGGCTTGGCTGAGTCGCGGGGACTTCGCCGGAATCCGGTTCCGGGTACGTAAAAAAGACATAAAATGAGAATAGTTTCAGCTATATCAACCGCCATCCTGGCCATAAGCGCGCTGTTCGCTTCCGAAGGCCATTACAAATTCGTTCAGGCCGTGCCCGCTTCTGCAGCGCAGGCGATAGTCAAAGAAGAGACATCAGACTTCGAGAAGGCCGTCCAGATCATCAAGAAATACGAGACCCTGCATCAGCCCAGGCACTGGCCCCTCGTAGGCTACGGCCACAAGGTGCTCCCCGGCGAGAAATTCAGCCGCAAGAGGGCGATGAGCGAGGCCGATGCCGACGCGCTGCTGCGCAAGGACCTGCTCAAAAACTGCGCCGTTTTCCGCAAATTTGGCGCCGACTCGCTGCTGCTCGGCGTCCTGGCATACAATATCGGCAGCGGCGCCACGTTACGAAGTTCGGTGGTCAGAAAACTCAAGGCAGGCAACCGCGACATATATTCAAGCTACATAGCGCACGCCCGCTACCGCGGCAAGATACACTCGCAGATCCAGCGACGCCGCATCGAGGAGTTCGAGACTCTCTTCATCAAGGACATGGACCTGCATCTCCGCAAGCAGCAACAGCAGCAGCGCGAGGCAGCCCCCGTCGACAAAGGCAGACCACTCACTTACATTCCAAACACACAGCCCCCATGCATTCTACCAAAATCATAACCATAACTACACTTCTCTCCTTTGCTTTCACGGTCCCGCTCGCCGGATGCGGCCGGGGCTCCAAGGGCGACGCGCGCGACACGGCCGTCGTTGCCGTCGAGGCGTGCGACTCGATACCCTCGCCGGTCAAGAAACTCGTGCGTGCCGTCGCCGACAACGACAGCGACGGTTTCGCCGCTTTGGTCAGCTATCCGCTGCAACGCCCCTACCCTCTGCGCGACATCCGCGACGCCGACGAGATGAAGAAATATTATCGCGAACTCGTCGACGACTCGCTGCGCAAAGTCATCACGACTTCAGGCCCCGAAAAATGGTCGGAATACGGCTGGCGTGGGTGGACGCTCGACGACGGTCGCTACATCTGGGTGGACGATGACGTCTATGATGTGCAATATATTTCACAAAAGGAACTAAAAGCCATCGACAGTCTGAGTCGGCGCGAGGTGGAGACAATGGCACCGTCGCTGCGGCAGGGCTGGCTTCCCACCCTATGTCTGCGTGACGACACGCACGGCACTGTCTACCGCATCGACAAGCGCACGCGCCATGACCGCGGCCAGGGAGGCCATCACTACCGGCTGGCCGTCTACGGCCCCGGAAGCGACCTGCGCGAAATTCCGGCCCAGCTGCTTGAAGGCCTGATGGAGAACGAAGGCACGGCCGGCACGGTAATCTACCGTTTCCACGACCGCAGCGGGGCCGAGACCATCATCGAGCCCGACGCCCCCGACACCCCCTCGCCCATCCTCGTGACGCCATCCGACTCCACCATAGAGCTCACCCGCGCCTACTGGCACGAACTCGTCGAAGGAAATTGACTGAGGTTTTGCAGTTTCGTTTTTTTTGCTTACATTTGCATAAAATACCGAAACTCAAGACCACCCTATGATTACCGAAAACATCAAACAGGCAGCTGGTCCCGATTCTTCGGGAAATCCCTCGCTGAACGAGCGCAAGATTTACGCCATGACCCGTCTCATGGACGCGGAGCGACTCTCTGATGCCGATGACTTCAAGGCAGCTCTCGCCGCGTATCGTGACGGCATGTCGGAACGGGGACTCCCTGTCCAGACGCTGATGTCTGCCTATCTGTTTGCTCTAAACACATACGTGCAATCCACTTTCGATATTGATGAAATATATGAATTCTGCGAATTCATCAACTCAAGGGCTGACGATATAATCAAATTTTGTGGCCCATTCTGCATATCACAGATATGCGATAAAATTATTGATTTCAAGATCCAGACCAAGACCAAGGTCTTCCATGACAAGTTATATGCCCACTGCGAGAGCATATATGATGACTATATTGAAAGAAAGTGGGAATCCGATCCGGAACGCAAGGATGAAAAAGGACTCATCTTGAAGCATATCAAGCTTCTTCATCTCGCCATCGTTCTCGAACGTACCGGTGCTGACGCAAGCGCCGGTGATGATGAAAGCGCCAAGTCGAATCCGCCGATATCAATCTCTCTCAAACGGCTAAGAGATTACGCCTCCCTCTATGAAGACTACCATGATTGGAAAGACGACGAGGAAGAGCGCACCTGCAGACGCGCAGACGATTCTCTATATAACGGTATCGGGAAATGGTGCGAACCCGCGGCAGTCATACTCAAAAGCCTGCGCGAGCCCCCGTACGAAGACCGCCTGTTCTCCGCTTTCCTTAACATGTGCGTGAACCAAAGGATCAAAGCCGCAGGGCCTACGGCTGACCAACAGTATAGACGCGCGACAGGACTTTTCCGCAAACTCCTTGAAACATGCTGCGGTGACGAAAGGTTCGGTGTCAATGCTACCGACATCAACACTGTGCGCCGAGATATCATCACATGCATATATAAACGTCTTGAACTTCTTGAGGACAAAGGTGGAGAAAAGGCTGCCGAATTCGCACAAGGCATAATCCGCGAGTCACGCTCGATTGATTTTGACAAGAAAGTGGACCTGAGTGACGGTCAGATAATCACTATAAGCGACTATCTGTATATGGCGGCCGAACTATGCACGGCCCCCAACGTTTCCGATTCTCTTTTGAGAGAGTGTCTTCGAGTTCTCGACATGCGCGACCATATTAAATATCCCGGAAATGTCTTCACACAAGCACGGCTGCTCCATCGCAAGGCCATGTGTCTAAGAGCGACAGGAGACGCCACGGGATTCAAACAATATATCGACGAAGCCGTAAGAAAGATAGACACAGTGAAAGACGTCGGCAATAAAGGTCTCAATAAGGCGAGACGAGAATACCGACAGTTGCAGCTTCTCGCTTCCGGATCCGACAGTGACGTCAAGAAACTGATTGACTTGATTGCTGGCAATCATGAATACGTCGTTACGTTCCATACAAAAGCCATGGAGTTGAAACGCCACTATGCCGACAAAGGCGGCTTCGCAATAGCTACCGACACTATGGAGAAAGTCGTCCGGATATACATAGAGCATTTCGACCGCAAATGTCTCGACGAACTTATCGACGGCATGGACACCCGCAATGTGACGGGACTCGACGTAATCTTAAAGAACGCCTTGTATGACCTCGACACGATAAAACGCATCCCCTACAGCCGAGACATATTGCTGAGCAGACACCCGTTCATCAGAAATAACAGAGAGAGTCTGTTAAAACAGCTGGAACATTTCAAGGACGACGTAGAGTGCCGTCAGAATTTCATCGGCATGCTTCGGTCAGGATGGAACTTCGGCACACCCGACCGCATGGACAGTCTGCTGGAGCAGATGCTAAATGAACGCGATAAAAACCACATTCTCGATATATCGCACAAAAAGCTGAGCGAGCTTCTCGAAATCCTGTCCAAGTCTTATCTTGAAGAAAAAAAACATGATTTCGCACTCAGCTATCTGTATGTCGTGCGAGACGCAATAGTCAAAAAGACAGACGTCTATCTTGGAAAGGCCGATATGATTCTCGCCGACATGTATCTGGCAGCCGAACAACCGCTTAAGGCTCTTGAGGCAGTGAATCGCGCCATCGACGCACGCCCATACGTGAGCTACAGCATGAAACGAAGTGTGATACTTGATGCCGTCAAGGATGAGAATGTGACGCAGATTTACAACCGCGACGAGTTCATCGGCAATATATTTGATGACGAGGAGGAGGACGAGGTCTACGACGAGGCGACCGTGGAACAATTCTTCCTCACGTTCTCTCTCCTGGACTGGCAGAAATACGGCGACAACCGTCTGCTCAACGACCGCATAAACCTGAAAGGGTCACCAGAACTGAAACAATCATTTGCCAAGGCCAAGGCCAAAGCCGAGAAAAGAAACAAAGAAAGATACAAAAAGATTATACACGAGGAGTCGGCAAAAGAACTCTTTTTACAATGGATACCCGAAATAGACGATGACCTTATCGGGCGTAGGATTTCCAAATTCTATGAAAAGAGAAGAAACGCCGATGGATCCGCTGATAACAGACTGTATAAACTTTGCGACGACATGGTCAAACTGCTTGACAGTACCGATCTTGACGACAATCTCGTGCGTGGTTTCACCGATATAGTGATCAGAACGCTTGAAAGGGCTATCAGAAAGCTTGAAAGGGCTATCAGACCATATGTCGACAGAAGTGTAAAGTGCAGGATCAGGTATGTTCTGGCTTTCTGCTATCACCGCATCGGATTGCCGACACATGCCAACAAACACATACGGCTATCGTACGGCGGGCATATCTCAGAGATGGCAAAAAAAAATCTCGGCATACTCAGCAGCCGTATCCGTAACGAGGAGAAAAAAGACAAACCGACAGCCGTTCGTCGAGATCACAAGAATAACCCGCTCGCCTATCAGGATATTTTCCGCAGATTCAACTCCAATTCCGCCTTGAAATATATCTACCATGACTGGACGATGGACGGATTCAGGATTACCGACTATGACAGAAGCCGCCAGGAGTTTTTCGAAGAAGCCGGCATTGAGGCTAAAAATATGAAAAACAACACCTTGCTCAGAGAGGGCTTTGTCGATATGCTCACAGACTACATAAACGGAACCGAAGGGTGGACCGACTGGAGCGGAAAACATCACGACCGCACGCTCCAGGACTTCCGCAAAGACAAGAGATTCGTTCTACGACAGAATGACAACAACGGTCTGAGTCCGGAATCGCTCAGGGATTCCGTACGCGTGACTTCGCCTGACAATCTCCGCGAACTTTTCGAATTTGCGCGTAAGCAGGCCATCAGAGAATATTTCACAAACGGCGTCCCTCACGCAGACCAATGCATAATATTCGATGACAAAATCGGCAACACGGTCGACTTCTACTGTGACAAGCGCGCCCTGTCTGATGCTCTGACCCGCATATTCAAGGATATGCTGCAATTGTATAAAGGGAAGGAACTGACCATAGAGATCGCCCATCGTAAAGAAAAATCTCCCGACGGGGGAAGTTCGGAAATAGTGACGCTCACTCAGCGCAATGCCACGCCATCGCGGACTTACAAGAAGTTCTGCGAAAAACTACAGAAAGGAGGAGGCAATTTCTCTGTCGTTCGCGAGATTCTTCGAAATGTATGCGACTGGTCGGTCGAAACCCGATGGATAGACGGCCCACGTCGTGTGAACTGTCTGAGCGCATATGAAGTTCTTACCGTAGATGCCTCTCTCGACCTCGCCAGCCTTACGGAAGACAGAAACATATTCAGACACATATTCAGAATCTACAACATATGACCAATATACCTGCACCCGACAACACCGGCATCGTCATACTTTTCGACGACAGCGAGAGCCGAGACGTTCAGCTCATAGAGGAGATGAAGCGCAAATACGGCGACCGCTTCATTGTAGGCCGCCATTTCTCCGGAACCTTGAAATTATGCAGGTTCATGGAGAAACATCTCAGTCGGCACCCTTCGATATATTATCACGCCGGACTAAAGGACAACAATGGTTCCGACAATGGCCACACGGTTCTCGGCAAGCTCGAGGAATACATCCGGGTTAATCAGTTGCCATACATACGTTTCAGCGGCGCTACAGCAGTTGAGAACACATCCGGCAACGGGAGAGACATGAACCGCAGCGCCTTCTACAGCCAGCTTCCCGATTTACTCGCCGAAGCACTCGGCGGTCAAGAGACGGACACCACAGCCCGCATCGACAGTCCTGAGACGCAAGAGGTCTATGGCGACAATCCGGCGGTCGTCTTCGTCGGTGCCACCGAATCAAACCTATACGAGGCCATGCGGCTCCGCCTGTGCGTATGCAGCGAAGGAATCGATGACGACGCATTGCGGCCGATCGTGTTCGTTGACGAAAGACCGTTGCACGACATCATAGCCTCAGACTATGCCACCGGTGCAAACCAGCGATATTCGGGCATTCTCATCACCGACGGAGTCACTCTCGTTCCTTCCGAAGCAGACATACCCTCCAATCCACCTGCCCTCGCGCGCGACGACTACAGAGCGGGATTTCTGAACCGCATCCGGCTCCTGCCGCTTGACGAAAGCGACAACCACACCATCTCCAACTACTGGGGGGCGTTCGTCATCGAACGTCTGCTCTCGTCCACTGTCAAGGTCAACGCAGCCGAGAAGCAAATCATCGACCGCGACATGCTCTATATGCGCTATCTGCAGCGCATCAGCGCCTCTGGAGACACACAGCAGGGAATAACAAAACGGGCGAGTGTAAAGCCGATGTGCGAAA
This sequence comes from uncultured Muribaculaceae bacterium, assembly GCA_910584125.1. Lineage (GTDB taxonomy): Bacteria > Bacteroidota > Bacteroidia > Bacteroidales > Muribaculaceae > Lepagella. The sequence continues at coordinate 16,187 of CAJTXU010000017.1, forward strand.
AATGCAATATATTGCTCATAGACGATCAAGATGACATCTGGCTGCCTGTTCTCCGCGCCCTCTTCCCGAACGCCAGGATAGACGTCATAGGCAAGAAGAGGCTCTCCCCCGCCGACACGCCGTCGCCTTATCTTAACAAGGAAGACACCGCGATGCTCGCGGGCGAAGACATAGACCCGTATGACGTCGTGATATGCGACCTCCGTCTCGGAGGCCACCGTGAGGAAGATGTCAATCCCGCCGAACTTTCAGGCATGAAGGTGCTCGAGATGATTCACAAAAGCAATCCGACCCAGCATGTGATTATGTTCACCTCCTCCAACAAGGCCTGGAACATGCGCAAGGCCATAGCCGATTATGGCAGCCTCGGCTACTATATCAAGGAGTCGCCGATGTATCCCAAGAAGCCGGAGGAGTCTGCCGCCTCGGTCGAAGAACTCAAGGCCATGGTCGGAATGGCCAAGGAAAGGCACTGGCTCGTGGGCTGCTACCGCGACAAGCAGAACCTTGTGTCGCGACTGGAGGATTATACGCAAAGACTCGAGAATGATCCTACATATGCGGGAGACATGCAGGAAATCGCGGCGCAGATCGAACTGTCGTTCACGATGCTTAGGGACGCGATGTCGAGCGATGACAGCTCGCAGATCCCATATGCCTTCATAGCCCTCGAGCAGGTGTTCGAAATCATGAAAAAATGGTACACAGACCTGAACGAGGATATCAGAGAACGATACGAGAACTGCCGGAACGGAAATTTGCCGACATTCAGAAAAATCGAGGCAATCTTCGACGACGAGACCGGAGAAAATCCAGTCGGCGATGACATAAAACGCCTTATACGGGCGCGCAACAGCTTCATCCACAAAAACAAAAACGAGAACGAAGCCACAACTACAGACGACTTCGACATCTACGACCCGCAAAGCTACCGACGTCTATTCGAAGAGATTAAACAACTCGCTGAAAGCAAATCACTCAGGAACTTCCTGTTCCCATAGAAACCCTGAACATCGTGGAAGTGCATCGTCTGAGTTCAAAAGATTTGCGGGAATTCTGCAATCGGCACATATTGATATGATTCAAGATAACATTTGATTGCAGTTTTCAGCAATCATCATACATACGGCAAATCGCGAAAAAACTGAGTGTTTTTTCGCGATTTGCCGTATGTATGATGCTATTATCCTTTGGTGGATGCGGAGTGTCGGGGGTTATTTGAAGGTGTCGGGGAGGTCGTTCTCGTAGAGGACGGTGTCGCCGGGGGCGAGCAGGCGGCCGAGCACTTGCTGCGCCTCGTTGAAACTGCCGACGATGTGCAGGTTCTTCTCGTCCATGCCTCCCTCGCGTATGCCCGACACGATGGCGTCGCGGTTGTATTCGCCCACTACTATGGCCACGTCGAGGTTCTCGCCGATGTAGCGGCCGAAGGCGTTATTGAGGTTGTATTGCTCGTCGCCAAGCTCGATCATGCCGGGCGTGACGATGATGCGCTTGCCGTCGCGGAAATGCGCCAGGACGTCTACGGCCATCTTCGAACCCGCCGGGTTCGAGTTGAAGGCGTCGTCGATGATGGTGACGCCGCCGGGCGTCTGCTTGATGCTGAGACGGTGCTCCACCTGGTCGATCGTCGCCACGGCATACCGTATCTTGTCGGCCGGTACGCCGAGCTGCAGCGCGATCACCACGGCTGCCAGTATGTCGGAGATGTTGCACTCACCCAGCAGACGGGTCTCCATCTCGATGCGGGTGCCGTCGCGTCCCTCGACTGTGAACGCCGTGCCCTGGGGCGTGTAGCGTATGTCGGTGGCGATGTAGTCGCAGCCGTCGGTGTGGGTGATGCCGTATCGCAGCGCGCGCGTGTTGGCGACCTGACGCTCGGCGCACATCTCGAAATCGTTGTTGATCACCGCGCAGCCGTCGGCCGGGAGGGCGTCCACGAGCTCGAACTTAGTGGCCTGCACGTTCTCGAGAGTCTTGAAAGACTCAAGGTGCATCGGTCCGACGGCGGTAACGATGCCCATCGTCGGGTGCACTATATCGCATATCTCCTTGATATCTCCTTTCTGTTTGGCGCCCATCTCGCATACGAACACCTGATTGTAGGGCTTCATGTATTCGCGGACGGTCCGCACGACACCCATCGGCGTGTTGAACGACCCGGGGGTCATCACGACGTCGAACTCCTCGGAGAGGATGCGCGTCAGATAGTGCTTGGTGCTCGTCTTGCCATAGCTGCCGGTGATGCCCACGACGCGCAGGTCGGGCATCGAGCGGAGGATTCGTTTGGCGTCGTTTATATACCGGCGCTGGATGCCCTTCTCGACCGGCGTGAGCAGGAAGTTGGCGGCCAGCACGAACGCCCACGAGAAGACCGAGATCAGCATCGTGACGCCGACGGTGAGCGTGGCTCCGGGATATATGCCCCAATACCTGCCGTAGCTGCATATGGCTATCGCCGTCACGGCTCCGACCGAGAGTAGCAGCGTCGTGAGGTAGAGCCTCCACACGCGGCGGGTCATGACGAGCGGTTTCTTATACTTGCGCTTGAGGATGAGGAATGTCTTGGTGAGCGCGGTCACGGCAACGAGCAGCGCAGAGAGCCGGAAATCGAGCAGCTGCGGGCTCGCCATCATCAGGAAGAGGCAGGCCACGTCGACGAGCCTCCACGAGGCGCCGATGTTGGGCTTTAGCCACCTCCAGTATCGGTCGGGCCTGTAGCTGTTCTGCTGGAACATCTGCAGGTCGTATTTGAAATTAAGCGCCATGTAGAGGGCGCAGACGACGTATATTACAATGAAGAATGCCATGGTCAATTGTTTTGGGTGAGGTCTTTCTTGAAGAATTCGCGCATCACGGCGCGGAAACCGCCGGGATTGTCGAGGAATGAATAGTGTCCGGCGCCCTCGAACGATACGAGACCGGCGTCGGGGATGTGCCGCTCCATATACTTCGCGTCGGCCAGAGGGGTCGCGGTGTCGTTCTCGCCCCATATCAGCAGGGTCGAGGCCTTTATGGCGGGCATGACGTGCTTGAGGTCCTGGTTGACGCAGCGGCTCATCACAGCCCTCATCACGGGCGACGAGTTGCGGTAGTCGGCGCTTCCGGCCTTGCCTCGCCAGCGGTCGATCACCTCCTGTCCGCGTCGGCGGCCGAGCACGAGCGGCAGCAGACGTCTGGCCGCCTTGAACGAATACACCTTGATATAATAGCGGGGGCCGCGGCGGGGCTTGATTCCGGCGGCGTCGATAAGCACCATGCGGCTTATCGGGTTGCGCGAGGCCATCAGCAGACCGATGCGGCCGCCGAACGAGTGGCCGATCAGCACCGGGTCGTCGATGCCGAGCATGCGCGTGAACTTCTCGACGAGGTCGGTATATTCGCCGACGCCCCATGCCGTGGGGGGCTCGTCGCTCCGGCCGTGGCCGGGGAGGTCGAGATTGTAGACCCGCATGGCCGGCTCGAGCACGGCCGCGACACTGCGCACAGTGGTGTGGTCGCAGCCCCAGCCGTGCATCAGCACGACGGCCGGCGCGCCCTCGGGGCCCGTCACGTCGTAGTGGAGCCTCAATCCGTCTATGTCGATATCTTTTTCCATATTGTCACAACTAATCTGCAAAGTTAATTAAAATATGGCAAACTTGCGTCACCGCCGGCGAAAATAATCGCCCGCCGGCACACGCCCCGAACGAGGCGGATGAAAAAAGCATTTCATCAATTCGGAAAAAAGTGTTAACTTTGCAAATTGGAGGAAAAGTTATTATGATAAGCAAATGGAATTACCAGCCGCTGACGCTGGCACAGAAGGAAGAGGCCGACCGGATGTCGGTGAAATGCGGTGGACTGGCGCCTATCGCCGAGCTGCTCGTGCGCCGGGGGGTCTCGACGCCCGAGGGCGCGGAGTCGTTTTTCGCCCCGTCGCTCAACGACCTTCACGACCCGTTCCTGATGCCCGACATGGACAAGGCCGTGACGCGCCTCAACCGCGCCATGGGAGCCAAGGAGCGCATCATGATCTACGGCGACTATGACGTCGACGGCACGACGGCCGTAGCCCTCGTCTACAAATACCTCCAGAACTACTATTCCAACGTGGAGTACTACATACCCACGCGCGACGATGAAGGATACGGCATATCGCTCAAGAGCATCGACTACGCGGCCGAGAACGGCGTGAAGCTTATCATAGTGCTCGACTGCGGCATAAAGTCGATCGACGAGATCGCCTACGCCAAGAGCAAGGGCATAGACTTCATAATCTGCGACCACCACGTGCCCGACGAGACGCTGCCTGACGCCGTGGCGATCCTCAACCCCAAGATGCCGGGCACCACCTATCCGTGCACCCACCTGAGCGGGTGCGGCGTCGGTTTCAAGTTCATGCAGGGATTCGCTCAGAGCAACGGCCTGGGCGTCCACAACGAATTGGAGTCGATGCTCGACCTCGTGGCCGTCTCGATAGCCTCCGACCTCGTGCCGATCGTCGGCGAGAACCGGGTCATGGCCTATCACGGGCTGCGGCGCCTGAACTCCAACCCCAACCTCGGGCTGCGCAGCATCATCCGTCTCTGCAAGCTCACCAACAAAGACATCACCATAAGCGAGGTGATATTCAAGATCGGGCCGCGCATCAACGCTTCGGGCCGGATGCAGAGCGGCATGGAGACGGTCGACCTGCTCGTGAGCCGCGACCTTCACGAGGCCTTCGAGCGCGGCAAGGACATCGACCAGCACAACCGCGAGCGCAAGGAGATCGACAAGAAGATCACCGAGGAGGCCAACGCGCTGATCGAGCGCAACGTCGGCATCGTCAACGGCAAGCGCTCGATCGTGATCTACAACCGCGACTGGCACAAGGGCGTGATCGGCATCGTGGCCTCGCGCCTCACCGAACTGTATTACAAGCCGGCCGTCGTGCTCTCGCAGGCCAACGGCCTCGCCACCGGCTCGGCGCGTTCGGTCCAGGGCTTCGACATATACTCGGCTGTGAACGCCACGCGCGACCTGCTCGAGAATTTCGGAGGCCACACCTACGCCGTCGGCCTCTCGATGCGCGAGGAGAACATCCCCGAGTTCACGCGCCGCTTCGAGGAGTACGTGGCCGCCAACATCCTGCCCACGCAGCTCGAGCCGCACCTCGACATCGACGCCGAGATCGAGTTCGCCGACATCAGCCCGGAGCTGGTGGCTATGCTCAAAAAATTCAATCCCTACGGCCCGGGCAACCAGAAGCCGGTGTTCCGCACGCGCAACGTCTTCGACTTCGGCACGAGCAAGCTCGTGGGCAAGAACCTCGAGCACATCAAGCTCGAGCTCGAAGACAACAGCACGAGCCACGTCATCAACGCCATCGCCTTCAACATGTCGCAATATTTCGAGCACATCCACGCCCACAAGCCCATCGACATCTGCTACACCATCGAGCAGACGCGCCGCGGGGCAAACGTCGACACGATCCAGCTCATGATACGCGACATCCGCCCGTCGGAGACGAAGAAATAAGCCGTGGAGGGCCGCCGCGATGGATGCGTCTGAGACCTTGAGGAAATACTGGGGCTACGGGTCGTTCCGTCCGCTCCAGCGCGACATCGTCGAGTCGGTGCTGTCCGGCCGCGACACGCTCGGCCTCATGCCCACCGGTGGCGGCAAGTCGATAACCTTCCAGGTGCCGGGCATGATGCTGCCGGGCGTCACGGTGGTGGTCACGCCGCTTATCTCGCTGATGAAAGACCAGGTCGACAACCTGCGCCGACGCCGCATCAAGGCCGTCTTCCTGCATTCGGGCATGTCGCGCCGCGAGAGCACGGTGGCCCGCGAGAAGCTGGTCAACGGCGGCGCCAAGTTCCTCTACATATCTCCCGAGCGTCTGCGCAACGAGAATTTCATGGCCGACCTGCGGCGCACCGAAGTGAGCCTCATCGTGGTCGACGAGGCCCACTGCATCTCGCAGTGGGGCTACGACTTCCGTCCAGCCTATCTCAACATCGGGCGCCTGCGCAAGCTCAAGCCCGACGTGCCGGTGCTCGCCCTGACGGCCACGGCCACGCCCGAAGTGGCCGAAGACATCCGGGCGCAGCTCGCCATGCGCGACCCGGCGACGTTCCGCATGAGCTTCACGCGCGAGAACATCAGCTATATCGTCAGGCCGTCGGAGACGAAGATCAACGAGGTGTTCCACATCCTGAGCCGCACGCAGGGCACGGCCATCGTCTACGTGCGCAGCCGCCGGCGCACGGTCGAGATCGCCGACTACCTCAACTCGGCCGGCATCCCGTCGGCCGCCTACCACGCCGGGCTCGGCTTCGAGCTCAAGGAGGAGCGGCAGAACGCCTGGAAGAGCGGCGGCATACGCGTCATGGTGGCCACCAACGCCTTCGGCATGGGCATCGACAAGCCCGACGTGCGCGTCGTGGTGCACTACGACCTGCCGCCGAGCCTCGAGGAATACTATCAGGAGGCTGGCCGGGCCGGACGCGACGGCAAGACGAGCTATGCCGTGCTGCTGACGTCGCGCAACGACCAGGGCGTGCTGCGTCGCCGCCTGTCGGAGCGCTTTCCCGACCGCGACGTGATCCGCCACATATACGAGATGACGTGCAATTACCTGCACCTTTCGATAGGCGAAGGTTACGACACGCTCAAGGAGTTCGACATCGAGAAGTTCTGCGCGGTGTTCCGCATCCAGGACCGTCAGTGCAAGGCCGCGCTGCACATCCTGCAGCAGGCGGGCTATCTCGAGTTCATGGAGGAGGCCGACCGGCGGTCGCGTGTCATGATCGTCTGCCGGCGCGAGGAGCTCTATCACCTGCAGGGCGTCGGCGCGCGGACCGACCGCGTGCTGACATGCCTGCTGCGCCTGTACACCGGCCTCTTCGCCGAGTATGTGCAGATCAGCGAGTCGACGCTGGCCTCGACGCTCGGCATCGGCGAGCGCGAGGTCTACGAGAGCCTTCTCGAGCTGTCGCGCGCCAAGGTGCTGAGCTACGTGCCGCGCAGCCGCGTGCCGCTGATGTATTTCCCCACGTCGCGCGAGGAGCCGCGCTATCTCGTCATAGGCCGCGACGTCTACGAAGACCGCCGCGAGATCATGAGCCGCCGCATCGAGGCGATGATCGACTATGCGTTCAACCCGAAAGAATGCCGCGAGAACCGTATGCTCGAATACTTCGGCGAGCGGCGCGAGCAGGGCTGCGGGCGTTGCGACGTGTGCCGCGACGCCCGGCGGCGTGGCGCCGGCGACGACCCGCGCGCCTACGTCGGCCAGGTCTACGAGTATGTCCGCGGCCGGCCGGGCGGGGTTGACGTGCGCATCATCGAGCACGACCTGCGGGTGCCACGCGCGGCCCTGTCGCAAACTTTAAGCTACCTCGCCGCCGAGGGATACGTGCGCATAGACGGCACAACAGTCACGGGATGACCCAAGACCTTAGACCCAAGACCTTAGACCCAAGACCCAAGATCTGAAAGATATGACCGGACTTGCCGATTGCAACAACTTTTTCGTAAGCTGCGAACGAACGCTCGACCCGACGCTCGAGGGGCGGGCGGTGGTCGTGCTGAGCAACAACGACGGCTGCGCCATAGCGCGCAGCAACGAGGCCAAGCGCCTCGGCGTCCGCATGGGACAGCCAGCGTTCGAGCTGCGCGACATGATCATGCGCGGCGAACTGGTGGCCCTCTCGGGCAACCACCTTCTCTATCGCGACATCAGCCTGCGTATCCACGACATCTTCCGCCGGTTCGTGCCCGTGACGCTCGACTATTCGGTCGACGAGGCGTTTCTGCTAATGGACGGCATCCCGCGCACGGCGCTCCCCGAGATAGGCGCGGCGATATGCGACGCCTGCTGGGACGAGGAGCACATTCCCGTCACCATCGGGTTCGCCCCCACCAAGACCCTCGCCAAGGTCGCCACCGAGATCGGAAAGAAAGGGGGACGGCGGGTCGTGCTGCTCGACGACCCCGTGGAGACGGAGCGCGTGCTCGCCTCGCTGCCCGTCTACGAGATGTGGGGCATCGGGCGCCGCATAGCCAAGCGCCTATATTTCAACGGCGTCTACACCATCGGCGATTTCGCCGCGATGGACCGCATACGAGTCCGCGGCGAGTTCGGCGTGACGGGCGAGCGCTCGTGGCGCGAGCTCCACGGCGAACCCTGCATTGAGCTCGAGCATCTGGAGCGCAAGCGCCAGGACTCCATCAGCGAGAGCCGCACGTTTCCCGTCGACATCGACGACTACGACTATCTGCGGTCGCGCATGGTGATATACAGCGGGCACGTCGCCAGGCGTCTGCGCGCCATGGGCGGCGAATGCGGCGCGCTGAGCGTCTTCCTCTGCACCAACCGGTTCCACACCGAGCGCGGCTACCACGCCCCGACCGCCTCGACGCGCTTCTCGCCTCCGGTGAGCGACTCGGCCGTCATAGCCTCGGCGGCCGTGGCCTTGATGGAGAGCATATTCGACCCGGCCTACAGATACAAGCGCGCCGGGGTCGTGATCTCCGACATCACCCAGGCCGGCGTGCTGGCCCCGACTCTCTTCGAGGACGTGGAGCAACGGCGGCAGGCCACCCTCCGCTCGCGCAAGCTCATGGAGGCCATCGACCGCCTCAACGCCGCGCCCGGTGGCGGAGTCGTCAAACTCGCTACCGAACTCACCAAAGGCCACATCGGCCACAACGACGGATATTCCAGCTCATTCGGGCCTGTCAAAAAATAAATCGGCCTCCAAGGTTGGGTATTACGGGATTTTTTTGTAATTTCGTGAATCCGCATCGCCGCCCCTTCCACTGAGGCGACATGCCTGACACAATAACCAAACATTCAATATTGCTGATATGAGAAAATTCAAGATTGCCGTCAGTGCCCTGTTGATTGCCGGCTCGTCGCTCGTGTTCACATCATGCATCGGTTCGTTCGGACTCACCAACAACGTTCTGTCGTGGAACCGCAACATCGGCCCGAAATTCGTCAACGAACTCGTGTTCTTCTGCTTCTGGATTCTTCCCGTCTATGAAGTCACGGCCCTCGTAGACGTCCTGGTGCTCAACTCGATAGAGTTCTGGAGCGGCAACAATCCCGTTTCGGCGTCGGTCAAGGCTGTAGACACCGACCATGGCCGCTACATGATAGCCTGCGACGGCAACGGCTACACGGTGACACACGAGGCCACCGGCGACAGCGTCCGCCTCGACTTCGACCGCACGAGCCAGACCTGGAGTTTCGAGACCCCCGCGGGCGATAAAGTGCCCTTCATGACCTTCATCGACGACAGCCACGTGCGCATGCGCACGCCCGACGGCTCGTTCATGCCCGTCGAACTCACCGCCCAGGGCGTCTCCGACTACTACGGCGCGGCGTCGGCCATGGCCTCTATGGCCGCTAACTGACCCCGCCCGGCAACGAATTGACCCGGAAACAATAAAAATAAGGCCTCCTCACATCTTTTTGGCATTAATTTTGTTAATAATGATGAAACGGACCATTCACAGACGCCCAGCGCGTCCGATCCGGGACAAAAGTCTACTAAACATCATACATAAATTTAAATATACCAAGTTATGAAACCATTACATGTAATCTTATCAGTAATCGGCGGTGCCGTTGCCGGAGCCGCTGTAGGTCTGCTCATCGCCCCCGAGAAAGGCAAGGACACCCGCAGCAAGATCGTCGACATCCTCCGCGACAAGGGCATCATACTGAAGAAAAACAAGATGGACGAACTCGTCGACGAGATCGAGGACCAGATTGAGAAGCATATCTGACACAAAACACGAAGAACCAATGAGAGCACTTACACTTATCTCCGCCTTCGTCGGCGGAGCGATCGTAGGCTGCGGAGCGGCTCTGCTCCTCACCCCCGAGAAGGGCACCGACGTGCGCAAGCGCATCGTCGACATCCTCAACAAGCGCGGAGTCAGGATCAGCGACTCAGAGGTCGATGCCCTCGTGGCCGAGCTCGCAGCTTCCGAGGAATGACATGACCATGACGTCCGCCGCACGGCCTCAGGGCCGGCGCAGACCGACGCCCCTATACATTCACGGGCTTCCCGGCCTGAGGTCGGGGAGCCCGTGGCATAATACGGCAGGCGCACGCCGCCGTATAATACGACGCATGTTCCCGACGTTTCATTATAAACTGTATGTATATGAAAAATATGATGGAAGAGATACGCTCCGTCCTGCAGCAGTCGAAAGACTGGATCAAGATGGAAGTCGAATATACCAAACTCACGGTGGCCGAGAAGCTCACGCTGCTGATGGGCACGCTTATCCTCGGGTTCGTGTGTCTCCTGCTCGGGTTCGTCGTGCTGATACTGCTCGCCTTCTCGCTGGCCGAGGTCTTCAAGATGATGATGTGCCCCTCGCTGGCATACCTCTCGACCGCCGGCGCGATCTGCGTGCTGCTCGTGCTGCTATACCTGTTCCGCAAGCCGGTGCTGCTCAACCCCATCGCGCGCATGCTCACCAGAATCTTCTTCGACAACAAGTAAACCGTTAAAACACGCCGCTATGAAACAGAAAATCGACAAACCGCAACCGCAGCCCGAGGTGTCGCTGCCTCCGTTCAAGGGCTACACCATCGAGGAGCTACGTTACAGGCGTGCCATGATGGCGCTCAAGAAGGAATTCTGCAAGGAGAAGGCCATGCAGTCGTTGCGCGGCCTCAGCCCGTCGGCGCGCCGCAAGGATAAGGGAGGCTCGTCGAAGAGCTCTAAACTCGCCCTCGCCGGCCAGATAGCCACCAAGGTATTCTCCAACCTCAACACCCTCGACTACATACTGATGGGCATATCGCTCTTCACGACGGCCCGCAAGGGCATAAGGCTCATCAGAGGAAAGAAATGACTTTAAAATAAGTAAGAAGTAATAAGTGTTTTAAGTAATAAGTAAAAAGTAAAAAGTAATACGGGAGAGTGTCATTGCCCGTATTACTTTTTACTTATACCTTATTCCTTATTCCTTATTCCTTATCACACTATTCCTTATCACACTCTCCCGTATTACTTATTACTTTTAACTTATTATTTTTAACTTATCACTTAACTTAACATGAATGATTACTATAGCGTGCGCGTCGACGCCACGCCATGCAGCGAAGACATAACCGACCTGGCGGCCGCCTGTCTGGCAGACGCAGGTTTCGAATCGTTCGAACCCGACGCCTCGGGCCTCACGGCATACATCCCCGTCGCGGCGGGTGACGCCGCGGCAATCGCCCGCGAAGCCCTCGCCGACTTCCCGATCGACACACTGTTCGACATCAAGTCGACTTTCGTGGCCGGACAGGATTGGAACGAAGAGTGGGAGAAACATTATTTCAAGCCGATCGTCATCGACGGCCGGTGCGTGATACACTCGTCGTTCCACACCGACGTGCCCCGCGCTGAGTTCGACATAGTGATCGACCCTAAGATGGCTTTCGGCACCGGCCATCACGACACGACCTCGCAGATGGTGCGCCACATCCTTGCGCTCGACATAGCCGGCCGCAGCGTCATCGACGTCGGCACCGGCACAGGCATCCTCGGCATTCTGGCCGCCATGCGCGGCGCCGGCCCCGTCACCGGCATCGAGATCGACCTTCCCGCCTACGAGAACGCACTCGAGAACGTGGCCCTCAACCGCGTGCAGATGAATCTCGTGCACGGCGACGCATCGGCGCTCGCGGGCCTCGGACAGGCAGACTTCCTCTTCGCCAACATCAACCGCAACATCATCCTCGGCGACATCGACCGTTACGCAGCGGCGCTCCGCCCGGGCGGTACGATGCTGCTCAGCGGATTCTACGACGACGACATCCCGATGATCGAGGAGGCCGCCGCACGCCACGGTCTGGAGGAAAGCTCACGCCTGGTCCGCAACCGCTGGACGGCCCTCGCGCTCGTCAAACGCCACTGACTTTGCTTATTTCGGAAATTTTCCGTAACTTTGCACTTTGGAACAGACCGGAGCACAAAGGGCGTCGGTCGTGCCCGTTTTTCAACAAGACTTAAAAATGAAAACCAACGTAGCAGTATTTTTCGGAGGCCGCTCGGTAGAGCACGAGATCTCCGTGATTTCAGCGCTGCAGGCCATCAACGCCTTCGACGCCGACAAATACAACATCATACCCGTCTACATCTCCAAGCAAGGCAGATGGTATACGGGTTCCAATCTGCTGGAGCTCAAGAATTACCGCAATCTCGACCGTCTCGTCGCCGAGGCCGAGGAGGTCTTCATGCGCCCAGAGTACGGCGACTACAACCTCTATAAAGTCAACACAGGCCTCTTCTCGAAGAAGAATCCGGTGGTCGCCGAGCTTCACGTCGCCATCCCCGTACTGCACGGCACCAACGGCGAGGACGGCATCTTCGAGGGCCTGCTCGAGACGATAGGCATCCCCTTCGCCGGATGCAACACCCTCTCGTCGGCCAACGGCATGGACAAGATCACGATGAAGATGATCCTCCGCTCTGAGGGCATTCCGGTGGTGGACTATGTGTGGTTCACCGACAACGAATGGAACACCTCGCGCGATGCCCAGATCGAGAAGATCGAGTCGCGCCTCGGCTATCCGGTCATCGTGAAGCCGGCCAACCTCGGTTCGTCGGTAGGCATCGGCACCGCCGCCGACCGCCGCGAGCTGATCGAGCGCGTCAACAACGCCGAGAAGTTCTCGCAGCGCATCATCGTGGAGCACATGGTCGAGCAGCTCAAGGAAATCAACTGCTCAGTTCTCGGCGACGCCGACGACCATCAGAGCTCGGTCTGCGAGGAGCCCATCAAGAGCGGCAAGTTCCTCTCGTATGAAGACAAGTACATGGGAGGCACCAAGACCAGCCAGGGCATGCAGGCCAGCGAGAAGCGCATACCGGCCAACCTCCCCGAGGAGATGAGCGAGAAGATACGCCACATCGCCGGAGAGACGTTCCGCGTGCTGTCGTGCCACGGCGTGAGCCGCGTCGACGTGATGGTGGACGAAAAGGACAATTCGGTCTACGTCAACGAGATCAACACCATCCCCGGCTCGCTGTCGTTCTATCTCTGGGAGGCCACGGGCGTGACGTTCACCCAGCTGATGGACCGCCTCGTGGCCCTCGCCCTCAAGCGCAAGCGCGCCACCGACCGCAAGACCTTCACCTACGACCAGAACATCTTCGCGCTCGGCGGAGGCACCAAGGGCGCCAAGGGTGCCAAAGGCGCCAAAATGTAACAGTAAACTAAAACACTCTACCGATGAGCAAATTCAAGGAATATAACAGACAGCTCAGTCTTTCCGACGTCAACAAGGAGATGCTCGGAGTCTGGGATGAGCACAACCTCTTCGAGCGCTCGATGAAGCAGCGCGAGGGTTGCCCGACATTCGTGTTTTACGAGGGCCCGCCGTCGGCCAACGGCATGCCCGGCATCCACCACGTCATGGCACGCACCATCAAGGACATCGTGTGCCGCTACAAGACCATGAAGGGTTTCCACGTCAAGCGCAAGGCCGGATGGGACACCCACGGCCTCCCCGTGGAACTCGGCGTCGAGAAGTCGCTCGGCATAACCAAGGAGGACATCGGCCACAAGATCTCGGTCGACGCCTACAACGCCGCGTGCCGCCGCGAGGTGATGAAATATACCAGGGAATGGACCGACCTCACCCACCGCATGGGCTACTGGGTCGACCTCGACAACCCCTACATCACTTACGACAACCGATACATCGAGTCCGTATGGTGGCTGCTCGCCCAGCTTTATAAGAAAGGATATCTCTACAAGGGCTACACCATCCAGCCCTATTCTCCCGCCGCCGGAACGGGCCTCAGCTCGCACGAGCTCAACCAGCCCGGCTGCTACCGCGACGTCAAGGACCTCACGGCCACCGTGCTCTTCGACATCAAGCAGCCCAAAGAGGAGATGACCGGATGGGGACGTCCCTGCTTCATGGCATGGACCACCACCCCCTGGACTCTCCCCTCCAACACGGCCCTCTGCGTCGGCCCGAAGTTCGACTATGTGGCCGTCCGCACCTACAACCCCTACACCGGCGAGAAGCTCACCGTCGTCATGGCCGAGGTGCTCGTCGAGACATATTTCAAGAAAGAAGGGAAAAAGATTGCACTTGAAGACTATAAACCGGGCGACAAGACCGTGCCCTGGCAGATCGTCGGCAAGTGGAAGGGTTCCGACCTCGTGGGGATGCGCTATGCGCAGCTCATGCCTTGGGTGAGGCCGACCGAACGGGTCGACGAGTTCGCGCCCGAGTACGTCCGCGAGTATGCCTCGGCCAATCCCGCGAAGGTCTACACCGTGGGCAACGACAGCTTCGTCGAGATCTCCGAACTCGCCTTCCGCGTCATCCCCGGCGACTACGTGACGACCGACGACGGTACGGGCATCGTGCACATCGCGCCGACGTTCGGCGCCGATGACGCCAAGGTGGCAAAGGCCGCCGGAATCCCCGCGCTCTTCATGATCAACCTCAAGGGCGAGACGCGCCCGATGGTCGACCTGCAGGGCAAGTTCTACGAACTCGGCTCGCTGGCCCCGGCGTTCGTCTCGGCATGTGTCGACACCGAGCTCTACGGCCGCCACGCCGGCCAGTATGTCAAGAACGCATACGACCCTAAGTTTACGGTCGACGGCCGTTATGACGAGAAGGCGGCCAACGCGGCCGAGGACCTCAACGTCGAGCTCTGCATGGAGCTCAAGAAGGAGGGCCGCGCGTTCCGCACCGAGAAGCACGTGCACAACTACCCGCACTGCTGGCGCACCGACAAGCCCATCCTCTACTATCCGCTCGACAGCTGGTTCATCCGCACGCCCATGGCCCGCGAGCAGCTCATCGCTCTCAACGACACCATCAAGTGGAAACCGGCCTCGACCGGAACGGGCCGCTTCGGCAAGTGGCTCGAGAACGTGCAGGACTGGAACCTCTCGCGCTCGCGCTACTGGGGCACTCCGTTGCCCATCTGGCGCACCGAGGACGGCCGCGAGGAGCTGATCATCGGCAGCTACGAGGATCTCAGCCGACGCATCGACGAGTCCGTGGCCAAGGGCTTCATGAAGTCGAATCCTCTCACCGACAAGGGCTTCGTGCCCGGAGAGTACACGGCCGAGAACTATGACCGCATCGACATGCACCGTCCCTATGTCGACGACATCGTGCTCGTCTCGGAGAGCGGCCGCCCCATGCGCCGCGAGACCGACCTTATCGACGTCTGGTTCGACTCGGGTGCCATGCCCTACGCGCAGATACACTACCCGTTCGAGAACAAGGAGCTTCTCGACAGCGGCGAGGTCTACCCCGCCGACTTCATCGCCGAGGGCGTCGACCAGACACGCGGCTGGTTCTTCACGCTCCACGCCATAGCCGGAATGGTGTTCGGCTCGGTGGCATACAAGGCCGTGATATCCAACGGTCTCGTGCTCGACAAGAACGGCATGAAGATGTCGAAGCGCCTGGGCAACGCCATCGACCCGTTCGACAATATCGAGCGCTTCGGCGTCGACCCCGTGCGCTGGTACATGATATCCAACTCGTCGCCCTGGGACAACCTCAAGTATGACGAGGAGGGAGTGGCTGAGGTGAGCCGCAAGATGTTCGCCACGCTCCACAACACCTATAAGTTCTTCTCGCTCTACGCCAACGTCGACGGCTTCACCGGCGCCGAGACCCCCGTGCCTCTCGCCGAGCGTCCCGAGATCGACCGCTGGATCCTGTCGCTGCTCAACTCCCTGGTCAAGGAGGTCGAGGCCGACCTCGACGACTACGAGCCGACCAAGGCCGCCCGCGCCATCGAGGAGTTCGTCAACGACAACCTCTCCAACTGGTATGTGCGCCTGAACCGCAAGCGTTTCTGGGCCGGAGAGCTCGACACCGACAAGCTCGCCGCCTACCAGACGCTCTACGAGTGCCTGAAGACGGTGGCCCTGCTCATCGCCCCCTTCTCGCCCTTCTACGCCGACCGTCTCTATTCCGACCTTATGGCCCCGAAGACCGAGGGCGACGGCTATGCGTCGGTCCACCTGGCCGACTTCCCCGTAGCCGACGAGACGGCGATAGACCGTGACCTCGAGAACCGCATGAACCTTGCCCAGACCGTGACGTCGAATGTCCTCGCGCTGCGCCGCAAGGTCAACCTAAAGGTGCGCCAGCCGCTGCAGACGCTGCTCGTGCCCGTGGTCGACGCCGCCCAGCGCGCGGCCCTCGAGGGCGTGCGCGACATCGTGCTCGGCGAGGTCAACGTCAAGGAGCTCCGGATCGTCGACAACGAGGAGTCCGGACTCGTGAAGCGCGTCAAGGCCGACTTCAAGAAGCTCGGCCCGAAATACGGCAAGATCATGAAAGACCTCGGCAAGGCCATCACCTCGATGGAGCAGAAAGACATCGCTGAACTCGAGAAGACGGGCAGATTCACGTTCGCAGCGCTTCCGGGCGCGCCGGTGGTGACGCTCGACGACGTGGAGGTGATCCCCGAGGATATCCCAGGCTGGCTCGTGGCCAACGACGGTAACGTCACCGTGGCGCTCGACGTCACCGTGACCCCGACGCTGCGCAACGAGGGCATGGCCCGCGAGCTCGTGAACCGCATCCAGAACATCCGCAAGTCGTCGGACTTCGAAATCACCGACCGCGTCCGCGTCTCGATTGAGAGGACGCCCGCCGTCGAGGCCGCGCTCGCCGAGTACGGCGACTATGTGGCCTCGCAGGTGCTCGCCGACGCCATCGCGCTCGAAGACCGCCTCGAAGGCGAGGGCGTGGTCGAGCTCGACGTCGACGGCGAGAAGTTTAACGCACGTGTCACAAGATGACATCGCGGATTATTCCTGAAATTCCCGACAACGCGTCGTCAGCCGGGGGGCTCTGCCCCTCGGCTCTGCGGCGCAATGCGGGCTGGCTCGCCGCCGCCATCATCCTGACGGTGCTCCTTGCCGACCAGGCGCTGAAGATCTGGATCAAGACCCATTTCTATCTCGGCGAGGACCACGAGATCTTCCCGTGGTTCCACATCAAGTTCATCGAGAACAACGGAATGGCTTTCGGCCTCGAGCTCTGGAACAAGCTCCTGCTCACGTTCGGACGCATCGCGGCCGTGGCCGTGCTGGGGTGGTGTCTGGTCAAGCTCACGAAGCGCCGCGACATCCGCATGGGCTTCATGGTCTGCGTGGCGCTGATCACGGCCGGAGCCGCCGGCAACATCTTCGACTGCGTGTTCTACGGCGAGATATTCAACAACCCGATGCCGCCCGAGACGGCGACGCTGTTCCCCGTCGGCGGAGGCTATGCCTCCTGGTTCGAGGGGCGGGTGGTCGACATGTTCTATTTCCCGCTGTTCGACTTCTATTGGCCCGAATGGATGCCGTGGGTGGGCGGAGACTATTTCGAGTTCTTCGCGTATATCTTCAATGTGGCCGACGCCTCGATATGCGTCGGCGTGGCGATGATGATATTGTTCTATTCACGCGACTTCTCGCTGGCCATAGGCTCGGATTCCGACGGCAGGGAGGCAAAGGCCGTAGGTCGTAAAGGAAAGAAATAGAAAGCTATGAGACCGCGAATCGTCATATCCGCCCTTGCCGCCGCCCTGCTGCTGTCGGCCTGCGTGCGCCGGCCCGACGGAGTGCTGTCGGACAAGGAGATGGTGCCCGTGGTGGCCGACCTCGAGCTGGCCGAGGCCTCGATGGGCACTACGCAGACATATGCGCGCGACGAGCGCAGCGACGCTCTGTTGGAATACGTGCTGCGCAAGCACGGCGTCACGCGCGAGCAGTTCGACAGCACCATGTCGTGGTATGGTCATAATTCCGACATATACTACGAGATGCTCGACAAGGTGGAGCGCGAGCTCGCCCTGCGCAAGAGGCAGGTGGCCGGCAACCGCTCGGTCGAGGTGGAGAGCTCCGACCTGTGGCCGTTCTCGCGCCAGTCGCTGATAAGCGGTCTGTCGGGCTCGGACGCGTTCGAGTTCTCGGTGCCGGTCAGCGACGTGGAGCGCGGCGGCAGCGTCCGTCTGCGTTTCCGCCTCAACTCGCCGACCGACGCCTGGGCGCTTCTCGGCGTCGAATACGACAACGGCGCGACGGGCTACGTCTCGCGCCAGCTGCGCGCTGCCAAGCGGCTCGACATGAAGATCCAGACCGACTCGGCGCGCACGGTGAGCCGGATATTCGGCAACATGGTGGTGCGAGACCGCTCGCGGCTGCCTCTGTGGCTCGACAGCATCTATCTGAGCTCGGTGCCGTTCGACTCGATGGAGTATTACAACATCTATTCCCAGTGCGAATGGCGCGCTCCGAAGTCGCGGCGTCTTCCGCCCCGTCAGGAACCCGACACGTTGGATGCGCCCGGCGCGCCGAAACCTCCGGCTCCGGCACATCACCCCCTGGAACATTATAATTGAAAGACATGAGACATCGACTGTTGTCAACATCAACCGTTGTGGCGCCCCTCGGAGCGCCACAACGTGTCTATGGACTGCGCGTCGTCGGCTTCGACGCCGACGTGCCCGACACGACGCCCGCGCTCTACTCACGCCTCGCGGCCGGAGCGGAGATTCCGGTCGGGGCGTTCGGGCTGGATGCCTTCGAGGCCGAGGAGCCCTCGCTGCTGCTCGCCGAGCGTCAGCTGCGCCTCGCCGAGACAGGACCCGGCGTGTGGCGTCTCTCCATGGCCGGCGAATAAACATTTTTTTGCACCTATAAAGTCAAAATCAGGTCCCGCGGCTTTGCCGGGACAGACTATAAACTTAAACACTCACGCATATGATCAAAATGATGTTGATAGCCGGCGCCGGTGGCTTTGTCGGCACGTGCGGACGATTCCTCATCGGCAAATGGAGTTCGGCGATGTTCCACGGCCCGTTCCCCATGGGCACGTTTCTTGTAAATATAATAGGTTGCTTTATCATCGGTCTGCTGTTCGGACTGCTTGAGCGGGCGCACGTCATGACGGCCGGAGAGAACGTGCTTCTCATCACCGGCTTCTGCGGCGGTTTCACCACCTTCTCGTCGTTCGCCGACGACATGTGGGTGCTCGGCAACAAAGGCGACTGGGCGACGTTCGCGCTCTATCTGGGGCTCAGCGTCGTGGTGGGCATTCTGCTCGTATGGGCGGTCCGCGCGCTGATCCGCTGAAAAGACTCCTCCCGGCTCTCTGTCAGGCCTGCGCTCTTTCGAGACGCGGGCCTGACTGCGTAAGAGCGCGGGCCTGACTGCGTTAACATTATTTAGCGGCGCGGACTTAAACTTTAGAGTCGTCCATGCGTCCTAAAGTCGGATTATTTTTGTAATTTTGTCAATTATAATTGCCACAGTCGCCGACACGCCCCGCGTCGGCGACTCATTGCGCATGATAAAACCCAGTACCTGAAATATGAAATTACGCAAGCTGCTATATCTCTTCCTCTCGATCGTGATAACGTTCGCGGCGTTCGACGCCGCCGATTCCTACGCCGCCTCCCGGACGAAGTCCAAGGCGCGGACGTCGCAGTCGTCCAAGGGCAAGTCGTCCAAGAAGCGCTCGTCCAAGGGCAAGTCGTCCAAGAGCCGGAGCGGCAAGAAGAAGTCGTCACGCTACAAGAAGTCGGGCTCGCGCAAGTCGTCGGGTACACGCAAGAAGCGCCGCAATGTGGCCCGCACCACCTATAAGGAGACGCCCCGCGAGACTCCGCAGAACGACTCGCTGACTCTCGCCGTCAACGCCGGTCTGCTCCGTCAGATCCCGGCGCACCTCAACCCCGGCGGTCTGCGCGTCAACAGCGTCAAGACCGTCCGCTCAAGCCGCACGGCCAACGTGAGCCTCAACGAGAACTTCACCTACATGCCGATCTCGCGCCCGCTGATCGACTCGCTCGCCACGATGGTGCGCAAGTCGATGCCCGACTCCATCAGCGACTACCGCGTCAACCTCAACGTCGGCAACAAGTCGCTGGCATATTACATCCATAAGGTCGACAAGCTCCCAGAGCAGTATCGCCACAACCCCGATTTCGTCACCGAGGTCCACCCGACTGTCAAGGCCACGCAGGGCATGGACAACGACATCATAGCCCTCTGGCATTCGCATGGCCGCTATTACAACAACGGCTCGTGGCAATGGCAGCGCCCCGTGCTGTTCGAGACCATCGAGGATGTCTTCCCGATGTCGTACGTGCTCCCCTATGTCGTGCCGATGCTCGAGAACGCCGGCGCATACGTGATGCTGCCACGCGAACGCGACACCAACCGCCACGAGGTGATCGTCGACAACGACACCAACGACGAGGGCCAGATCTTCTCGCAGCCTTTCTATAAGGAGCTCAACGGCGTCAACAAATGGGCCACAGGCGAACTCGAGGGATTCATCTACGACCTCCCCGACTTCCGCGACACGGAGAATCCGTTCGAGAACGGCACCTACCGCCAGACGGCGACCCAGAAGGGAGGCACTCCGTCGGTGGCCGCATGGTATGCCGACATACCCGAGGACGGCGAATATGCCGTCTACGTCAGCTACAAGACACTGCCCAACTCCACGACCGACGCCCGCTATACGGTAAACTATTCGGGCGGCTCCAAGGAGTTCAAGGTCAACCAGAAGATGGGCGGAGGCACATGGATCTACCTGGGCACGTTCCCGCTCGAGAGCGGATACAGCGACGAGGAGCCGGTGGTGACGCTCACCAACCTCACCGACGGCGCCGCAGGCACCATCGTGACGGCCGACGCCGTGAAGATCGGCGGCGGAATGGGCAACATCGCCCGCAGCCCGCGACGCGCCGACATATGGTATGACCCCTCCACTCCCGAGAAGGACCTCACCGCGCAGAGCCCCGCGGGCGACGACGAGGCCGACGAGGAGTCTGACGAGGAGACCGACGAAACCGACGAGGAGACCATCGACGAGAGCGGCGACGACATAGCCGACCACGCCGAGCAGGGTGGCGAGGCCCCGGCCAAGCAGCAGGAGCCCGCCAAGAAGGGCCCCGCGCCGACGTTCCGCACGTCGGGTATGCCGCGATTCCTCGAAGGGGCACGCTACTGGCTCCACTGGGCCGGCTTCCCCGAATATGTCTATTCTCCCTATCACGGCTCGAACGACTATAAGGACGACTACACCAGCCGTGGCCACTGGGTCAACTATCTCGCCGGCGGATCCAGGGTGCTCCCCGACGCCGAGGGCCTCAACATCCCCGTCGACGCCGCCTTCGCGCTCCACACCGACGCCGGCAAGAAGGCCGACGACTCGTTCATCGGCACGCTCGGCATATACTTCACCCAGAACGGCGCATCATACCGCGACGGCACGCCCCGCATCAACTCGCGAATGCTCACCGACATGGTGATGCAGCAGATCACCAAGGACATCCGCCGCGAGCACGAGCCCCAATGGACGCGCCGCTCGATGTGGGACAAGTCTTATGTCGAGGCACGCGTACCCGAGGTGCCCACCACGCTCATCGAGCTGATGAGCCACCAGAACTTCGCCGACATGATGTATGGCCTCGACCCCAATTTCCGCTTCACCGTGGGCCGCGCCATCTACAAGGGCATAGCCCGCTTCATGGCCGAGCGCAAGGGGCGACAGCTCGTCATCCAGCCCCTCCCCGTCAAGGATTTCCGAATCCGCCGCACCAAGACCGACCATTATCGCCTCAGCTGGAAGCCCACGGAAGACAAGCTCGAGCCGACGGCCGTTCCCGACCGCTACGTCATCATGGAGCGCTCGGGCGACGACCTCGGATTCCACAAGATCGGCGAGACGAAGTCGACACATTTCGACATCCGCGTCACCGACCATGACATCCATTCGTTCTATATCGTGGCCGCCAACGCGGGCGGCGCGTCGTTCCCCTCGGAGACCCTCGCCCTGCGCGAGGCCACAGCGGGCAACGCCAAACCCGTGCTTGTGGTCAACGGCTTCACGCGCGTCAGCGCGCCCGGCCACTACTCGAGCGACGGCACCGCCGGTTTCGACTCACGCGCCGATTTCGGCGTGCCCTACATCAAGGACATATCGTTCGTCGGCCACCAGACCGAATTCCGCCGCTCGGCCGGCAACGGCTTCGGCGCGTCGGCCTCGAACGCCGTGACGCAGGTCATAGCCGGCAACACGTTCGACTACCCCGCCGTCCACGGCCGCGCCCTGACCGACGCCGGACGCGGATTCGTGTCATGCTCGGCCGCGGCCGTAGAGAACGGCGACGTCAAGCTCGACGACTATGACGTCGTCGACCTCATCCTCGGCAAGCAGAAGCGCACGCTCGTGGGCCGTGGCAACAGCGGCATCCATTACGCCGCGTTCCCCGAACGCCTGCAGAAGGAGCTCCGCCAGTATGTGGAGCATGGCGGCGACCTGATCGTCAGCGGCGAGTATGCAGTCTCCGACCTCACCGACATGCGCTCGTCGACGGCCGACCGCAAGTTCGCCGCCGAGATCCTCGGAGCCGACGGAGCCGAGAGCGACTCCTCGCTGTCGGGCCGTCTGCGCGACGCCGCCACCGGCAAGGTCGTGAACTATTCGGCCACACTCAACGACCGCAACTACATCGTCGAGCGCCCCGACATCCTGGTTCCGGCCGAGTCGGCGCGTACCTCCGAACTCTTCACATTCTCCGACAGCGGCCGCCGCGCCGGCCAGCTCGTGCGCCGCGGCAAGGGCCGCGTGGCAGTGGTCACTGTGCCCTTCGAGGCCGTCACATCCGCCACCGACCGCGCCGCCATGATGAAGAAAATACTCAACGCCCTGGCCAATGATTAATGATTGGAGGCTCCGCAGAGCGATGATCATAGACTTAGGTAGCGTGGTGAAGGCCTGCGGCCTTCATCCGAAAGAACACTCCCCAATGACATGGACATAATACGATTCAAGAACATCAACCAGCTGCGCGAGGACATCCTGCGCTCCCCGCTCGAGCAGTTCGCACTCGTACAGCTCGACGGCCGACGCATCACTCTCGACCCCAACTGCGTGCACCGGCTCAGCGAAATTGCCGCCGACGTCGACGCGACGCTCACGTTCTGCTGGTTCCGCGACAGGATGCCCGACGGCTCGCTGTCGCCACACCCCGTCAACGACTATCAGTCTGGCTCCGTCCGCGACGATTTCGACTTCGGCCCGCTCGTGCTGCTCAACGTAGCCGACGTGCTGGCAGCGTCCGAGACCCTTACCGACGAGTCCGCGCTGCTCGACGGCGGCTGGTACGCCCTGCGCCTGCGCATGACGATAGGACGCGCCATCGCGATGGTGCCCGAGTATCTGTATACCGCCGAGCGCGTCGACCTGCGCGCCAGCGGCGAGACTCAGCACGACTACGTCGACCCGCGAAACGAAACCTACCAGAGACAGATGGAACAAGTCCTCACAGAGCACCTGCGCATCACGGGCGGCCTCGTCGACACCTCCGTCCGCGAGAAGGTGAACTACGACGAAGAGGAATTCCCCGTGGAGGCGTCGGTGATAATCCCCGTGCGCAACCGCAAGCGCACCATCCGCGACGCAATCTATTCGGCGCTCAAACAGCAGACCGATTTCAAGATGAACGTCATCGTGGTCGACAACGACTCCACCGACGGCACCCGCGAGTTCCTGGAGGAAATCGACAATTCCCGTTTCGTCCTCATCAAGGCATCGGCCGACGAGAACCTCGGCATAGGTGGCTGCTGGAACAAGGCGCTGCTCGACCCGCGCTGCGGCCGATTCGCCATACAGCTCGATTCCGACGACCTGTACAAATCGGAATATGTCGTGCAGTGTATCGTCGACAAATTCCGCAAGGGCAACTACGCGTTGGTGGTGGGCAGCTACACGCTCGTCAATTTCGAGGGCGAGACCATTCCTCCAGGCGAGATAAGACACGACGAGTGGACCGACGAGAACGGTCCCAACAACGCTCTTCGCGTCAACGGATTCGGTGCCCCGCGCGCGTTCTTCACCCCGGTGGCCCGCCGCATCCTCTTCCCCAACGTCAGCTACGGCGAGGACTACGCCATGGCCCTGCGCATCAGCCGCGAATACGCCATAGGCCGAATATTCGATTCACTGTATCTCTGCCGCCGCTGGGAGGGAAACTCCGACGCCGCCCTCTCGATATTCAAGATCAACGAGAACAACGCCTACAAGGACAACATCCGTACGTTCGAGCTCGCAGCCCGGATGCGCCACGATATGGCGGAACCCGGAATAGGTTTCACGTCGGTCAACGGGCTTCTCGACCGCGTTTTCAATTCGATAGTCGAAGAACTCGAGGAACCTGACGACGATGACGATGACGACGACGACTTCGACGACGACTACGAAGACGATTTCTAATCAAAACCCCCGACGACATCATGACCCCACCGCGACGGCTATCGACCGAAGACATCAACAACATCATAGAGGCCCAGCTCGACACCTGGGAGACCGCGAAGCGAAACTTCTTCGCCCTGGGCGACGCCCGGCGGCGTCCGCTCTCTCTCGGGGCGCTTGACGCGGCCGTGCAGAATAACCCGGCGCGCATCCGCAGCACGGGCGCCGCTGTCGACGCCGCGTCGATAGCCGCCCGCCCCTGCTTCCTATGCCGCGGCAACCGGCCGCCCGAGCAGTTCACGATCGAGTGGATGCCCGGCTGGGAACTGCTGGTGAACCCCTATCCCATCCTGCCGGTGCATTTCACGGTGGCCTCCGCGTCGCATACGCCGCAGTCAGCGACGCCGCTCGACATGGCCGTCATGGCCGAGGCCGCCCCCGACCTCGTGTTCTTCTTCAACGGAGCGAGGGCCGGCGCCTCCGCCCCCGACCATCTGCACGTCCAGGCTGTGCTCGCCTCCGAGCTCCCGCTGATGAGGCTGGCCGAGAAGACGCACCCGTCGTCGCGGCCCGGCATTCTTCTTTCAGACAAGTTGGGTCTCGACCTGCCGTTCCACTTCGTCAGCGCGGTCATCACTCCCGATGCCACGGGCATGAGGGCGCTGACCCGCATGGCGGGGGCGTTCGGCGTCGACGCCGACACAGGCGGGGCCGACCGCGGTCTGGTCAACACATACTTCTGGATCGGCCCGGACTCGTTGCTGCGAGCCGTGGCCGTGCCGCGCCGCCGTCACCGCCCGGCCTGCTATGACGCCGCCCCCGACAAGCGTCTTATCATAAGCCCGGGGGCAATAGACATGGCCGGTCTGCTCGTCGCCCCTCGGGCCGAGGACTTCGGACGCGTCGACGCCGCGTCGGCCCGCGCGATTTATTCGGATGTGGCTTTCGCCGACAGACTGCCCGATCCGGTAACCCAATGGTTTGAATCATGACAGAGTCCTACATCAGAGTCGGACTGATCACCGACGGCAAGCCCGACATGGAGCGCGAGGAAGGCTGCACGCTGGTGCGCAACCTGCGCATCGGCGACGGATTCCACTGGAGCCGCACCATCAGCGCGCGCTTCGCCGGAGAGATCATCCCTCTCCCCGAGACTCAGGGCAACATACACGTCGTCAACCGGCTCCCGCTCGAGGAGTACGTCAAGTCGGTCACGGCAAGCGAGATGAATCCCCGCGCCAGCTCGAATTTCCTCATGGCCCACGCCATCATATCGCGCACATGGGCGCTGCGCAAGATTCAGAACTGCCGCTGCCCCTTCCCTGAACAGAAGACCCGCCTGCGCGACCGCATCGTGACCTGGGAGGAGTCTGACTCCCATCGGGGCTTCGATGTCTGCAGCGACGACCACTGCCAGCGTTACCAGGGTCTGCCGACGCATCACATCCGCGAGGTCGAGGACGCCGTGACCGCATGCCGCGGCGAGGTGCTCGTATACCCCGACGGCGACGGAGGCTCCGAACTCGCGGACGCCCGCTTCTCGAAATGCTGCGGAGGCGTCACCGAACGCTTCTCCTCCTGCTGGGCCGAACATGACCCGGCATATCTCGTCTCGCAAAAGGACCCATGGTGCTTGAAGCTGGGGCAGATGCCGCCCGAAGACGCCAATCTGCTGCTCGACCGTGCGCTCAAGGCATACGACCGCCACACCCCGGCGCTCAAATGGACCGAAAACATCTCTAAAGCCGACATCGCCGACAACGTCAGGAAGCGTTACGGCATCGATTTAGGCAATATCCTGCACATCGAGCCGATTAAACGCGGTCCGTCGGGCCGCATCGTCGAACTTAAGCTGACCGGCTCGCGCTCGGAGCTGACGGTGGGCAAGGAGCTCGAGATCCGTCGGCTGCTGAAGAGCGACTGCCTGCGCAGCTCATGGTTCGACATATCCGACGAGACTCCCGAGACCCTCACCCTGAGCGGCCGCGGATGGGGACACGGCGTCGGGCTCTGCCAGATCGGCGCCGCCGTCATGGCCGAAGAGGGGAAGGATTACGGGGAAATACTCCGGTTCTATTATCCCGGAACGAAAATCCACAAACTCTACTGACATGGAAATCAATAAGAGACTCACGCCACCCGCCGCGCTCCGCTCGCCCTGGGCATGGATACCGACGCTCTACGTGGCCGAAGGACTCCCCTATTTCGCCGTCAACGTCCTGACGGTGATGATGTATACAAACCTCGGCGTCGGACTCGCCGAGATGGCTTTCTACACGGGCTGGCTCTACCTGCCCTGGGTCATCAAGCCGTTCTGGAGCCCGTTTGTCGACCTGTTCAAGACCAAACGCCTCTGGACAATCGCTATGCAGCTGCTCATGGCCCTCACCATGGCCGGCGTCGCGTTCCTGCTGCCCGTGTCATGGTATTTCTCGGCCACGCTGGTCTGCTTCTGGCTGATGGCCTTCTGCTCGGCGACCCACGACATAGCGGCCGACGGATATTACATGCTCGAGCTGACGCCACACGAGCAGGCGGCCTACGTCGGCGTGCGCTCCACCTTCTACCGCATTGCGAGCGTCATAGGCCAGGGAGGCCTCGTGATGCTGGCCGGTCACCTTGAGAAGACGGGCCCGTCGATAGCGGCCGCGTGGCAGACCGTCTTCGCCATTCTCTCCGTGTTCTTCCTGCTGGTCACCGTATGGCACACCTACGCCATGCCGCGCCCGGCGTCCGACCGCCCCGTGGCCGGGGTGACGGCGCGCACCATTGTCCGCGACTTCGGCATGACGTTCGTCACTTTCTTCCGCAAGCCGCACATCCTGACGGCCCTGGCCTTCATGCTGCTATACCGCCTGCCCGAGGCACTCTGCATCAAGATCGTCCAGCCATTCCTCAAGGCCCCGCTCTCCGAGGGGGGACTCGCCCTGTCGACCACCGAGATCGGCTTCGTCAACGGCACGGTCGGCGTCGTGGCCCTGCTCGCCGGAGGCATCATCGGCGGTCTCGTCATCGCGCGCGACGGCCTGAAACGCTGGCTGTGGCCCATGGCGCTGAGCCTGACGCTCCCCTGCTTCGTCTACTGCTGGCTGGCCATGGCGCAGCCCGACAACTTCGCGCTCGTCTGCACGGCCGTTGGCATCGAGCAGTTCGGCTACGGCTTCGGGTTCACTGCCTTCATGCTCTATCTGATATATTTCAGCCGCGGCGAGAGCCAGACCTCACACTACGCCTTCTGCACCGCCTTCATGGCCCTGGGCATGATGCTGCCCGGCATGGCGGCCGGGTGGCTGCACGACGCGTTCGCGCGCTTCGACCTCTTCGGCGCCGGTGGCCCGCAGGGCTACGTCAACTTCTTCTGGCTCGTGATGCTGAGCTGCGCGGCGACGTTCGCCGTCTGCATGGCCGTGCGCATCGACCCCGGTTTCGGACGCAAAAAGCCCCGCCGATGAAAGCGTTTGTGCAGTTGCTTGTGGCGGCCGTGGCGCTGACCGCGCTGGCGGCATGCTCGCCGACCAGATACGTGCCCCAGGGGCACTATCTGCTCGACGACGTGCGCCTGAAGGTCAACGACTCGACCGAGACCCTCTCCTCGCAGAACATGATGACATACGTCAGGCAGCGGCCCAACAACCGCGTCCTGCACATCTCGCGGCTCCGCCTCGGGTTCTACAACATGAGCGGCACGGATTCGACCAAGTGGTGGAACAAGTGGATGCGTAAGCTCGGCGAGGCGCCCGTGGTGTTCGACGCCGGTGCCGCCGAGGCCGACTCGGCGATGCTGCTGCGCGCCATGCGCAACGCCGGATTCCTCGGCTCGTCGGTCAGCATCGACTCCACCGTCAACCATAAGGGACGCCGCATCCGCCTCCGCTACACGCTCGACGCCGGCCGTCCTCACGTCATCAACAGCGTCGATTACGTCTTCCCCAACGACTCGCTGCGCGACCTCGTGATGCGCGACTCGATGAGATTCATCGTGCGCCCGGGGCGCCGCCTCGACCGCGAGATGCTCGAGGAGCAGCGCGAGTGGATCACCCAGCGGCTGCGCAACCGCGGATACTGGGCGTTCTCCAAGGAGTTCATCACCTTCAACGCCGACACCACCGCCGGCTCGCGTCTCGTAGACCTCACGATGACCGTCCACCCGCCCTATCCTGCCGACGCGGGCAAGGTCAACCTCGACACCCACCGACAGTACCGTCTGCGCGACATCACCGTGATCGCCGACTTCGACGGCGACGACTACCTCGGCCCGCGACGCAGGTCGGACCTCGACACCGTGGACTACAAGGGCCTCCGCATCCTCTACGAAGGCAAGGAATACCTGCGGCCGTCGGTGATCTACGAGAACTGCTTCCTGCGTCCCGGCACGCGATTCCGCCAGCGCGACGTCGACAACACTTACTCGGCCTTCGGTCGCCTCCAGATCCTGAAGTTCGTCCAGGTGCGCCTCGTCCCCGCGCCGGGCGACAACCCGGGCCTCATCGACGCCTACGTCCTGCTCACGCCGGGCAAATCGCAGTCAATCTCGCTCGAGGTGGAGGGCACCAACTCCGAGGGAGACCTCGGCGTGGCCCTCGGGCTGAACTATACCCACCGCAACGCCGGGCGCGGATCGGAGACGCTCAACTTCAAGCTCCGCGGAAGCTACCAGGCCATCGGCGGACATCTCGACGGATTCATACACAACCGTTTCATGGAGTACGGCCTCGAGACCTCCGTGACGTTCCCCAAGTTCAAGGCCCCATTCCTGCAGGAGAGCTTCAAGCGCAAGATCAAGGCCTCGACCGAGCTGCACCTATCGATCAACTATCAGGAGCGCCCAGAATACACGCGCATCATCTCGACGGCCGGCTGGAGCTACAAATGGACCGAGCACTCCCAGCGGTTCCGCTACACGCTCACTCCGATCGACATCAACTACGTCTACCTGCCCAAGAGCACCAACGACTTTCTCGACCTCATCGCACCCGACAACCCGCTGCTGAGATACAGCTACGAAGACCACTTCATCATGCGTCTCGGCTTCAACTTCTACTACACCAACAAGCGGCGTCCGTCGGCCTTCCGCCTCCGTCGGCAGAAAGACATCGTGACCGTGCGCGCGCAGGGCGAGACCGCCGGCAACCTGCTCTTCGCCATCAGCCGCATCGCCGAGCCCCACCGGCCGTTCCGCGAGAATCCCTACAAGGTGTTCGGCATCCGATACTCGCAGTATGTCCGCGCCGACGCCGACGCCACCTATCTGCGCATCTTCGACCGCCGCAACTCGCTGGCCTGCCACTTAGGCCTGGGCATCGGCGTGCCCTACGGCAACAGCTCGATCCTCCCCTTCGAGAAGCGATTCTACGGCGGCGGCGCCAACGGCGTCCGCGGCTGGGACGTCCGCACGCTCGGTCCAGGACGGTTCCCCGGCACGAACTCCGTGAGCGACTTCATCTACCAGTGCGGCGACATACGCCTCAACATGAGCGTCGAATACCGCGCCAAGCTCTTCTGGGTAGTCGAGGCCGGAGTCTTCATCGACGCCGGCAACATCTGGACCATCCACAACTACGAGACGCAGCCCTACGGCATGTTCCGCTTCAAATCCTTCTACAAGGAGCTCGCCGCGGCCTACGGCGTCGGCCTGCGCCTTGACTTCAACTACTTCCTCGTGCGCCTCGACCTCGGCATGAAGGCCCACAACCCGGCAATCGACCAGGAGCCCTGGCCTCTGATCCATCCCAAGTGGGGCCGCGACCATTCGTTTCATTTCTCCATCGGATATCCGTTCTGACCATGCGCATCCTCCTCCCTACGCTCGCCGCTCTCGGAGCCCTCGGAGCCTCCCTCGCTCCCACGCTCCCTGCTTCTCCCACCTCCCAGACGACCATCCTCCCCGAAGTCGTGGTCGAGCCGAAGAAGAGGCAGGTGCTCCACATCACGGGCTACATGCGCGAATACTCGACGCTCACCACCTACGGCGACACGCTGCTGCTCTTCCGCGAGAAGACGGTCGACTTCATGGTGCCCACGCGCCGGGCCAAGGGATATGAAGGCTGGCTGCGTCCGCGTGTGCTCGCCTCCCGGTCGTACTATCATTTCACCGACGCCGCCGGACTCGACAGCGTCAGCGACCGCTATCAGAGGCACATCTCGTGGTCGGACTGGCTGGAGATCTTCGACCGCGTGCCACTGCCCGACGCACTGCGCCACACCGTCTCGGCCACCGACACGCTGCGCGGCCGATACAGCCCGGCGGTGACATGGGCCCGCGACGACGACGACGTCTCGATCGCCGTCGACGTGCTCGCCGCCCCGGCCGCGTCGCCATGGACTCCCGCACTGCATTCCATCTTCAAGGACCGCGTGGAGTTCTACCGCTTCAAGGTCAACTACTATCTCACCGGCGTCGACGACTACGAGGCTCAGGCCGACAACATCGCCCTCGTCACCTTCGACGTCGAGACCGGCGGCCGCGGCTGGGACGTGATGAACCAGTTCCGCCGCGACGAGGCCTTCATCATCAACACCTACTCCGAGCTCTACGTCACCGGCACCGAATATCTCACCAAGCGCGAGGCCGCGCGGCTCGAGAAGACGCCGCCCGCCGCCGAGGATGTCGGAATCCACGCCCCGCACGCCGCCCCCGACCTCGAGCCCGAGATTCTGGCCCTCATGCTGCGTGTCGACAATTTCGACTGGACGGCCCACCGCCTCGCCGACAAGGCCGACCCACGCTATGCCGGAAAGAAGATTCCCGAGACGTTCCAGAAGAGACCCAACATCCTGAAACGCGCCATCCGGTCGATTATCAAAGACAACGTCTGGCCCAAGGAGGGGATGCAGGGCAAATTCATCCTCGGCCGATAATTTAACATCAGAAATTTTGGATTTTCAGTTTTAATGGCTAAATTTGTCGATTATTAAAAAAAATAATCGATGAAACAACTCGTCATATTCGATCTTGACGGCACTTTGCTCAACACGATCGCCGATCTCGGCAACGCCTGCAACCACGCCCTGAAGCTCGGCGGATATTCCGAACATCCCCTTTCGGCCTACAACTACATGGTCGGCAACGGGGTGAGAAGGCTCATGGAACGCGCGGCCTCCGACGCCTCGCCCGAAGAGATAGAGCGTCTGTTGGCGGAGTTCCGCAAATACTACGACGACCACTGCACCGACTTCACCAAGCCCTACCCCGGCATCCCCGAGCTGCTCGGCCAGCTCAACCAGCGGGGCATACGCGTGGCCGTGGCCTCCAATAAATACCAGGCGGCCGTCGACAAGATAATCTCGCATTACTTTCCCGACATACCGTTCGCGACGGTCCACGGCGAGCGTGCCGGCATACCCAAGAAGCCCGACCCGTCGGTGGTGTTCGCCGTGCTGAGCGACTCGCCGGCGCCGAAAGCGTCGGTGATGATGGTGGGGGACTCGGCCGTCGACATGGAGACGGCGCGACGCGCCTGCGTGGAGTCAGTGGGCGTCACATGGGGCTTCCGCCCCGTGTCGGAGCTCCGCAGTGCCTACGCCGACCACATCGTCTCCGACACCACCCAGATCCTCGACCTCGCCCTCGGCAAGACACTCCTGTAGCGTCTCAGCGCGGAGCCCCGAAGGCGGAGCCTCCGTGGCGCGACCGAAGGGAGCGCTAAGATACATTACAACACACAATAACAGTTTTACCTATGGCAAAAAAGACTACTCTGACGATCGCCGGCCTGACCGCCGCGATCGCGCTGACCGCCTTCGGTTACGAAGCCGTCAGCCAGAAGCCAACCGACGCCGACCTCTCATCCGGTCAGTCGGCAAGGCCGTTGCAGCTCTATGAGCTCGGAAAGACACACACGACTCGCCATCGCGCCCCGGATGGGGGCTACACCGCGCCCGTGACTTTCGCCCCGACACAGGAACAGTTCGCCGAATGCTCCATCCTCGACCTCAACGAGGACAACAAGACCTGGACATTCACCAACAATTCCTTCACCTACACCTACAGCACGGCCAACGCCGCCAACGACTGGTGCATGCTTCCCGCCGTCAACTGCAACGCCGGAAAGTGCAAGATCTCCTTCTCCTACAAGAACGCGAACTCCTCCTATCCCGAATCGTTCAAGGTCTTCGTCGGTGACGCAGCCACCGTCGAGGCCATGACCATTCCCGTGGCCGAGAGAATCAATTTCACTAACAAGGAATACGCCACCGCGGAGGCGATGGTCGAGCTCCCGCATGCGGGCGAATGGCACGTCGGCCTCTACGCCTGTTCGGACGCCGACAAATACAAATTCCACATTAAGGACGTCTCGATCGTCGTTCTTGACGACAACCAGCCGATGCCTCCTGTCATCACCATCGATACCGAGGGTCTGGACTGCGGCGTGACCGTCACGATGCCCACCGAGAACCTCGCCGGATTGCCCCTCGAGGCCGCCTCGCTCGACGCCAAGGTCTATCTTGACGGCAACCTGATGGAGGGCGGCGAGTTCTCGGCCGCTCCCGGCGAGTCGAAGACACTGCGGACCATTCTGCCCACAAGCGGCAACCACACTTTCACCGCGACCGCCTCTTTCGAAAGCGACGGCAAGACCCTCACCTCGACAGAGGCAACGGTGTCGCAGGTCTTCACCAAGAAGCAGCCCGTGCCCACACCCACGGGATACGTCTTCGAGCCTGACGCCGACGAATTCTCTTGGTGCACGGTGATCGACTCCAACGGCGACAACACCACCTGGAGCCACGCCGACTCCGGAATGCCCACCGACGGCGCCGTCTCTTCCAACGCATTCCGTTACTCCTACTCATACAGCCAGACCGGCGACGACTGGCTGATTCTCCCCGTGTTCGACGGCTCGACCGGCGGCGCCCATCAGCTCAACTTCAACCTCGCCAGCAAATATGACGAGGAGTCGATGCAGATCTGCGTGGCCACCGAGCCCACAGTCGAGGCCCTCAGCCAGAACGTGATCTGGGACCAGTCGTTCAAGCTTGACAATACGTTCCAGGCCCAGAAGGCCCTCTTCACCGTGGAGGAAGGCAAGGACTACTACATCGCGTTCC
This sequence comes from uncultured Muribaculaceae bacterium, assembly GCA_910584125.1. GTDB lineage: Bacteria > Bacteroidota > Bacteroidia > Bacteroidales > Muribaculaceae > Lepagella. The sequence goes on from CAJTXU010000017.1 coordinate 49,474, forward strand.
ACGCCACTTCCCCCGCCTACAGATCTTTCATATTCATCCAGAACGTCTATGTCAGCAAGGTCAACGGCGAGGCCCCCGCTCGCCCCGCTCTCTCCGACCCCGTCTTCGACGGCGGTGACGGCACGGTGACGCTCACCATGCCCTCCGACAATCTCGACGGCAACGCGCTGACCGCCGACAAGGTCTATGCCGAAGTCACCGTCGACGGCCAGACCTACGGCTCCGTGCCCGAGGCTGCCCCCGGCGAGACTGTGACTCTGAATTTCAACGGCCTTGCATTGGGCTCGCACCGCGTCGAGGCCAAGGCCTATATTCTGGACGGAGACGAGAAGGTTTATTCAGAGGCGGCGTCGATATCGTTCAAGACCACTATGTCGTCGTCGTTCGCTTACTCCCTTCCGCTCGACCTCGACCTCAACACGTCGACTTTCGAGTATTTCGTGGCTTTCAACGAGAACAACGACGATAAGGAGTGGGAAGGCGCCACCGACTGGTTCGAGCTCAGCTATCACGGCACAAATTCCGCCGACGACTGGATCATATCGCCCGCCGTCGACTTCAGCGAGGCCGGCAACTATGAAATCGTGCTGACGGCCAGAAACAGCTCTTCGAGCTATGCGGAGAAAGTGGCGCTCTCAATCGGCCGAGAGAGAACCGTCGCAGGCATGACTACCGAAGTCCTCCCCGTCACCGAACTGACGAGCGGCGAATGGCAGAATCTGACGAAAATCGTCAGCATCGACGAACCCGGCCGCTACTTTGTCGGCATCCACGGCGTCTCCGACCCCAACAAGCTAAGACTCCAGGTGAGCCATCTCGCCATCAGCAAGAGCAACATCAACGCCCTATCGCCCGCGGCTGTCGAGGACCTCGCTGCCGAAGGATTCGAGACCGGCGAACTCAAGGCCGACGTCTCGTTCACTTTCCCTGTGAAGAATTTCAGCGGCAATGACATCGACATCAACACCGACCTCACCGCCACCGTGACGAGCGCGTCCGAGACCAAGACTGTAAGCGGCAAGCCCGGCTCGCAGGGTGCCCTCCAGATCGCATGTCCCGAAGGCACAAGCGAGATCCGCGTCGTCATCTCGAACACCGAAGGCGAAAGCCCCGCCGCCGTCACCGGCGTGAACTGCGGCCTCGACACACCCAAGGCCCCCGTGCTCACGGCTCTCACCTATAGTGAGGACAACCTTTCGGCCACCATTCATTTCGAACCCGTCACCGAGGGCGTCAACGGCGGCCATGTCAACGCCGGACACATCGACTACTACCTATTTGAGTGGGACGAGGACGACCAGGACTGGTATCAGGTCGACGTCGAGGAGAACGTGACCTCCTTCACTTACAGCGTGCCCGCAGGCTCGTCTCAGGAACTGATCACACTCGGCGTGCAGTGCTACAACGGTCTTAACTCCGGCTCGAGCATCGAAAGCTTCAGCGTCACTCTCGGCGAGCCCGTGGCTCTTCCCATCAGAGAGAACTTCGAGAACGGCCAGCTGCACCACTCGATCGCGGTCGGCTCGTCGAGCTACTACGCTCCGGAATGGAGCCTTGTAAAGCCTGAGAATGTCATCGCCGAGGCTGTCTCGACCGACGGCGGATACGCTCTCTATGGCGAGACAAACTCGTATTATCCGACCAGCTCGTTCATCTATCTGCCGAAGTTCTCGACCGAGGACATCTACAATCCGACGTTGCAGCTCATCTCTTACAAGCACACTGCCGGCTGCGAGATCACCGTCTACGCGAGCAGCCACGACTCGGCCGAGCCCGAGGCGATCGGTACGATCGAGATTCCGGCCTCCAACGAAGGCTGGGCCGACGTCTCTTTCCCACTGCCCGAGACGCTGAAGAACCACAAGTGGGTGGAGATCTATTTCCACGTCAACTTCACGCAGGGCTCGTCGTCGGTTCCTCTGATTGACGCCTACCGCATGCTGACCAACGACCCCAACGCCATCGACGGCATCGCCGACGACGCGGCCTCCAGATACGTCCGCGGCGGCAAGGGAGCCATCGCCATCGCCGGCTACGCCGGTGAGGAAGTGAATGTCTGCAACCTCGCGGGACAGACCGTCTCGAACGGCAATGCCGCCGAGGGCGTGCACTACGTCATCGTCGAGCCCGGCGTCTATGTAGTCAAGGCCGGCACCGACAGCTACAAGGTGCTCGTCAAGTAAGATTCCCGCGCGATCGTGGCGCGACCGAAGGGAGCGCTCAGGACAGATTGGGAGGGCCGTGCCGCAAGGGCACGGCCCCCTTTTTTCGTTTTTATGTTTTATAACATAATATTTTTCGCTTGCCGTTTGGTGCAAAAGTTGTAAATTTGGCGCGAAAAACAAGATAACCTCTGTCCGTCGCCCGCGGCGGCCTATCTGATAAGAACCCAATCTAATACACAAGCATTATGAAAATCGGAATCCCAAAAGAGATCAAGAACAATGAGAACCGCGTGGGCGCGACCCCCGCGGGAGTGAAGGAACTCGTGGCCCACGGCCATGAACTGTTCGTTCAGCACACGGCCGGCGAGGGCAGCGGCTTCGCCGACGCGGAATATGTAGCCGCAGGCGCCACCATCCTCCCCACCATCGAGGACGTCTACGCTACCGCCGACATGATCATCAAGGTGAAGGAACCGATTGCCCCCGAATACAAGCTTATCCGCAAGGGCCAGCTGCTCTTCACATACTTCCACTTCGCCTCCGACCGCGAGCTGCTCGACGCCATGCTCGAGAGCGGCGCGACCTGCATCGCCTATGAGACCGTGACCGACCGCGACCACCGTCTGCCGCTGCTCATCCCGATGAGCGAGGTCGCAGGCCGCATGTCGATCCAGGAAGGAGCCCGTTTCCTCGAGAAGCCCCAGGGCGGACGCGGCGTGCTGATGGGCGGCGTCCCCGGCGTGAAGCCCGCCAAGGTGCTCGTGCTCGGCGCCGGCGTAGTCGGCCGTAACGCAGCCCTCATGGCAGCCGGTCTCGGTGCCGACGTCACCATCACCGACGTCAACCTCAACGTGCTCCGCCACTGCGCCGAGGTGATGCCCAAGAACGTCAAGACTCTCTACTCCTCGCGCCACAACATCGAGCAGGAACTCCCCTCGACCGACCTCGTGATCGGTTCGGTGCTCGTGCCCGGAGCCAAGACTCCCCACCTCGTCACGGCCGACATGGTGAAGCTGATGCGTCCCGGATCGGTGATGGTCGACGTCGCCGTTGACCAGGGCGGCTGCTTCGAGACGACTCACCCGACCACACACAGCGAGCCGACATACGTCGTTGACGGTGTCGTGCAGTATGCCGTGGCCAACATCCCCGGCGCCGTGCCCTACACCTCGACACTCGCCCTCACCAACGCCACGATGCCCTACGCCGTGCGTCTCGCCGACCTCGGTTGGGTCGAGGCTTGCAAGCGCGACAAGGGTCTGGCCGACGGCGTCAACGTCGTTGACGGCAAGATCACGTTCAAGGCCGTGGCCGAGGCCTTCGACCTCGAATACACTCCCCTCGCACTCTAACACTAACTTACAATCTCACCGTTACCGGGTTTCCGGACATCGCGTCCGGAAACCATTTTTCGTGCCCACGCGTTATAACAGATGGATATTAACACAGAAAATATGGAAACAGTAAATTTCATGGGCAACCCCATCAATCTCGCGGGACGCATGCCCCAGGCCGGCGAAAAAGCCCCCGACTTCACTCTCACGGCCCAGGACCTCTCTGACATCAAGCTCTCCGACTTCGCGGGCCATCGCCTTGTGCTCAACATCTTCCCGAGCCTCGATACAGACGTCTGCGCCGCTTCGGTAAGGCATTTCAACACAATGGTCTCCGAACTGCCCGACACCAAGGTGCTCTGCGTGTCGATGGACCTCCCCTTCGCCGCCTCAAGATTCTGCACCGTCAACGGCATCAAGAACGTCCAGACAGCCTCCGGATTCCGCTCTGACTTCGGCAAGACCTACGGTGTCGAGATGACCGACGGCCCGCTGCGCGGTCTCTATGCGCGCGCCCTCGTCGTCATTGACCGCGACGGCACCGTGCTCGGCACGTCGCTATGCGACGAGATTACCAACGAACCCGACTACGGTTTCGCCAGAGAACTTCTTGCCTGAGTCTACGGCATACGGTCAGACGCCGATCCACGGATAGCAAGAGCGCGAGCTTTGCCGGATGACTCTGAACAAGCATAAAAAATCTCCGCATCACATGTGATGCGGAGATTTTTTATGCTATTCAGTCGCGTATCAGAGCAGCGAATAAGAACGGCGGATGAATTTCGTAAGGTCCTCGCCTGTGAGCAGACCGCTCTGCAGCAAGGCCAGATCGATGACCTGCTTGAGCACCGGCTGGGTCGAGGCATAATCCTTGATGAACGTCTGTTCGGCTGCGCGCTTTTCATCGACAATCTTTTCCTTAGCGTCGATCTGCGACTGCACGTCGGCCTTTTCGGCATCTTCCTTCTTGTCCTCCTTCTGCTTGCGGAGAGCCTCTATCTCTTTGTTGAGGGTTTCGATCTCGGCACGCAAAGGCACCACATCACTCTCGAGAGCGCTCTTGCCCTCGCCGAGAATCTTCTTGACGGCAGGCTGCTCGGTGTTGACAACCAATGCATACATGCTCGGCATCTGGCCGTAGAAGTTCATGCCGGGCTGCATGGCGGCCATCTCCTTCATGCGTCGCATCATCTCGTTCTGCGTCACCGTGGCGGGGGCGTCGTCGGCCGGAAGCGCCGAGTATTCGACGATGAAGTTGGTGTCCTTCAGCTCGGGCAGCTGGCTGCGGAACATGCCCGTCAGTATGTCGGCCTCGAGCGGCGTGAGGTCGGAGCTCTTGGCGTCGGCCTTGGCGATCAGACGCTCGGGGGTATCGCTGTCTACGCGCACGAAACGCGTCTTCTCCAGCTTGCTCTCGAGCATATGGATCAGATGCTGGTCGAGCTGGCCGTCGAGCAGCAGCACGTTATAGCCCTTCTCCTCGGCGCCGCGCACATACGAATACTGCGCCTTGCGGTCGGTGGCGTAGAGATAGATCACGTTGTCCTCGCGGTCGGTCTGCGCCGACTCGACGAGCTTGCGGTATTCGTCGAGCGTGTAGTAACTGTCGCTCACGTCGCGCAGCAGGAAGAACTTCTTAGACGACTCGTAGAACTTCTCGTCGGTCAGCATGCCGTATTTGATGAAGACCTCTATGTCGTTCCACTTCTGCTCGTAGGCCTTGCGGTCGTCCTTGAACATGCGGTCGAGCTTCTCGGCCACCTTCTTGGAGATGTAGCTCGAAATCTTCTTGACCTGCTGGTCGGCCTGCAGGTAGCTGCGGCTGACGTTCAGCGGGATGTCGGGCGAGTCGATCACGCCCTGCATCAGCATCATGAACTCGGGCACGACGCCCTCGACCTGGTCGGTGACGTAGACCTGGTTGCAGTAGAGCTGGATGCGGTTCTGGCGGATGTCGATGTTGTTGCGGATCTTCGGGAAGTAGAGGATGCCGGTCAGCGTGAAGGGATAGTCGACGTTGAGGTGTATCCAGAACATCGGGTCTTCCTCGCCGGGACGGAGCTCGTGATAGAACTCGAGATAGTCCTTGTCGGAGAGGTCGGCGGGCTTGCGGGTCCAGAGAGGCTCGGTGGCGTTGACCAAGTTGTCCTTGTCGGAGTCGACATATTTGCCATCCTTCCACTCCTGGACCTTGCCGCTGATGACGGGCACGGGCAGGAACCGGCAGTATTTCTTCAGCAGGGCGTCGATGCGCGTCTGCTCCAGGAACTCCTTGTTGTCGTCGTCGATGTGGAGGATGATGTCCGTTCCGCGGTCGGTCTTGTCGGCGGGCTGCATCTCGAATTCAGGGCTGCCGTCGCAGCTCCATTCCACGGCCTGGGCGCCCTCCTTATAGGAAAGCGAGCGGATCACGACCTTCTTCGAGACCATGAAGGCCGAATAGAAGCCCAGACCGAAGTGGCCGATGATCGAGTTGGCCGTGTCCTTGTATTTCTCGAGGAACTCCTCGGCTCCCGAGAAGGCGATCTGGTTGATGTATTTCTCGATATCGTCGGCGTCCATGCCGATGCCTCGGTCGGAGACGGTGAGCGTGCCGGCCTCTTTGTCAACTTTGACACGGACGTCAAGCTCGCCGAGCTCGCCCTTGAACTCACCGAACGAAGCGAGGGTCTTCAGCTTCTGGGTGGCGTCGATGGCGTTCGACACAAGTTCGCGGAGAAAAATCTCGTGGTCGCTGTAGAGAAACTTTTTGATAACGGGGAAGATATTTTCGGTAGTAACCCCGATTTTACCTTTTGCCATATTATATATGATTGATTGAATGCATTTGGGTGATTGGGCAGCTGGGCCGTTCGGCCGCCCCAATCAAATATATAACAAATATCATGCCCAAATGCTCACCGCCATCGGCGCGGTTCACTGCGGGAGGGCCGACATGACGCTGCCCGTGACGAAGAGATAGACGGTCACGACCTCAGTCAGCCGACGGTCGAGTTCATCGACCGTCATGTAGACCGAGGCGTGCGCGCCGTTGCCGCTGTCGGAGTTCCGCCATTCGCGCAAATCCTCAAGATACCCCCTGATGCGGCGCAGCTTGGACTCGGACCGCGTGCGCAGTTCCCAGAGACAGGGGAAGGCATGGATTGCGTCGGCCAGCGTGGCCTCGCTCCCCTCGCGTCCTGACACATCGGCACCGCGCATCAGCCAGTGCAGCTTCTTGAGATACACCTCGAAGCGTATCAGCAGTGTGCCTAAATGCACATGCTTGTCAACGACGTTCACCGGCTCGCGCGCGAAGAGTTCGTCGAACGCCTTGCCGAAATCGATCGCCAAGCCGTCATAGCAGGGCTTCGACTCCATGGCTACCGCCCTGAAGAAGGCGTCCACGGCCTTGTCGGTGCCGGGCCAGTCTGGCACACCGCGCAGCTTCGACATCACCATCCGCGCCACGTTCTCTCGCTTCTGAGCCTCGGTGAGCACCCTGACTGCCGGGGTCTCCTGCGTCTCTGAGTTTTCTGAGTTTTCTGAGTTCTCCGGCGTCGCCGGGCTGTCCGAGAGCACTACGCCGTCGTTGAAATAGGCGTCGAGCATCCGCTCCCGGTCGCCGTGACACAGGATGAAGTGTCTCACCGTATCCCCTGACCCCCTCGGCCTCGAACAGCGTACTGATCGCTCCGAATGCCTTGTTGATGTTCTCCAGGTTGGCCTCCAACTTGTCCGTGTAAACCGTCAGCGGCTGGTCGACGTATAGTTCGAGCGCGGCGTCGATGTTGCGCTTCATCCGCTCGGGCTGGCGGAAATACTTGATTATGCCGAACGGTTTCTCAGGTCCGAAGATGCGGTTGGTGCGCGAGAAGGCCTGGATTATGTCGATGTGCTGCATGACCTTGTCGACATATAGGGTGTTGACCCACTTGGAGTCGTAGCCGGTCAGCATCTGCGTCACGACTATGAGCAGGTTGATCTGACGCGACTTGTGGAGCCTCAGATAGGGAGGCTTATGGGCGAGGCGCTTGGCGACATCTTTTTTGTAACGGGCATAGGACGGCTGCCCGAAGTCGGTGTCGAACCGCCTGTTGTAATGGTCGAGCATCGCGATTATGGCGTCTTCCTTGTCGGTGGCGCCGTCGATGTTGTCGATATTGTCGTCGAACACCGCGGCGACGTTGAAGTCGGGATATAGCTCGTGGAAGAGGTTGTAGTATCTTATGGCCTCAGGGATGTTGCGCGTGGCGAGGATGGCGTGGAAGCGGCCGTTGTGGCTCGTGACGGGGAAGTCTTCCATGATGCGGCTCACCACGGCGAGGTGGTGCTCGTCGCTGTCGTAGACCGAGCGGGCCTTGTCCTCGATCTTGAGCATGTCAGGTTCGGCGATGACGGCGTTGTAGCGCTCGCGCAGCCTGTCGTCGCCCTCGAGCTGCTCCTCTGTCTCGACGCAACACTCGCGCAGGGCCACTTCCCGGCGCAGGTCGGCGGGGTCGAATGTGTCGACGCGGTAGAGGTCGAAGCCGAGCACGTTGCCGTCGGGGATGCCGTTGGCCAGCGTGTATTTGTGCAGCATGTCGCCGAAGATGACGCCAGTGGTGATCTCGCCGTGGGCGTTCTCTTCGAACACCGGTGTGCCGGTGAAGCCGAACAGCAGCGCGCGCGGGAACGTGCGCCGGATGCCCATCAGCATCTCGCCGAACGTGCTGCGGTGACACTCGTCGATGATGTAGACCACTTTCTTGCGCCCGATGGCGTCGATCACCGACTGTGCGACGCCATTCGCGTTGTCGACGCGCGACGTCTTCTGCAGGGAGGTCACGATCAGGCACTTGTCGTGGTCGTCGCTCTCGAGCGCCGACACGAGGCTACGAGTGTCGTCCATGTCGAGCACATTGTCGTCGGCGTTCGCGAAGCCCCGGTATTCGTCGGCGCTCTGCGTGCTGAGCTCTATGCGGTCGAGCAGAAAAACGACCTTGTCGGCTTTGCCGGTGCGGGCTATGAGCTGCGCGGACTTGAACGAGGTCATCGTCTTGCCCGAGCCGGTGGTGTGCCACACGAAGCCCCCTTTGTGCGAGTGGTCGTCCCAGTCGGCGGCGGCCACGCGCTCTATGATGGCGTTGGCGGCGTAATACTGATAGGGACGCAGCACCTTGAGCGTCTCGTCCTTGTCGTCGGCAATCGTGAACTGCCCCACCATGCGGTGGGCCATGGGGATCGAGAGCAGGTTGGCCGCGATGTACTGCCAGTCGCGAGCCTCGACGTTGTTGGAGTCGGCCCAGTGGAACTGGAAGTCCTTGCTGAAATTCTCCTCGGCGCCGGGGTTGGCGAAGTAGAGGGTCTTCTCGGGAGTCATGGCCAGGAAGATCTGCACGAGCGAGAAGATGCCCCGGCTGAAGACGCCTTCGTGCGTATAGCGTTTTATCTGCGTGACGGCCTGCGAGATGTTGACTCCGCTGCGCTTGAGTTCGATGTGTATCAGCGGCATACCGAAGATGAGCAGCATCACGTCGCCGCGCCGGTCGCCGCGAAGGGGGTTGGTCGTGCGGAAGCGTGGCTGGCGCACTATCTGGTAGACGCTGCTGCCCGAGCGGACCTCGTTGGCGTCGAAGATCTTGAGATAGACGGTCTTGTCGTAATTGATGAGGTCGGCGCGGTTGTCGCGCCTTATGCTCACGAGACCGTGCGAGATAAGGCGGTTGATATCGTATGGGGTACGGCACTCGTCGACCTGCCGGATCACCTGGGCCATTTCGGTGTCGGTCAGCGGATGGTCGCCGAGTCTGTTTATGTCGCGGTTGTTGTTGTAGATGATGGCGGCCCAGTTGCGCACGAGGTCTTCCTCGGTGGGATTGACGAGAATCTGCGGTTCCCAGCCGTGGCGGGTGAGAAGGGCGGTCAGTTTCTTTTCAAATTCGGTTTCTTGAGTGATGGGAGCAATCATGGCTTTTCCGATGATTAATGATTTATGATAAATGATTAGGGGGCTGGGGCGGCAAACATCTTGTCGAGACATGCCTTCTTGATGTCGCGCAGCTTTGCCACGCGCCTCCGCCTGGCATCGATCAGCGAGTCCAGATTCCGGAAATACTCCCCTATCGCCGCCTGCTCCGCAAGAGATTCAGGGAAAGAAACTGACAAATCCGCAATGTCTTGATTGTATATATGGACGACACTCTTGCCTTGCGCTTTCTTCGCCAATTCCTTATGTGCGCTTCCATACGTTAATGACAAAGCCAAAAAGATTGAATCAACACCGTCCTTAGGTATTATGATATTCAAGCCTCCTCCCAAGATAATGCCTTTTGATAAAATCGCCGATGCTACTGCTATGTCTTCTGCAGTTTCTCCGGAAGAAGGCATAACAATCTCTTTTCCTCTACTCATCACAGAAGATGGAGTTATATGTGAAAATGTATCAACACTTTCAACATAAGTTGAATACTTTGTGTAAAGTCTTCCATATAGAAAGATTGGTGTTCCTGACTCTTGAAGGTCGTTTTTAGTGTAGCCTTGTCCCCGGGAAAAGGATGCGTAATCCCCAAGTCTCACTGTTTTCCAGTCCTCGGTAAAGCCGGCGAAACGGACTTCGGGCACGGACTCGCCGGGGCGCGGGAACATCTTCTGCAATGAGGCCTGTTTCATCTTCTCCAATCGGCTCACCTCCCGCTGCGCCTCCGCTATCAGCTCATCAACCATCCGAAAATACTCCCCTATCGCCGACTGCTCGGATAAAGCAATTGGCTTCACTATTATAAGTTGGGATAAAATATTCGTGTTAATTGCAGGATAACTTGTACCGGTACAATTTAATAGAACCTGACTAACGAAAGAATCCCTTTGAATAGAAGAGAAAAGGAATCTCCCATTTATATAAGGTCTTATTTGAGCATAACCTGTTGAAAATACAAAGTTGCTTTCATCGAGTTCGTACAAGTAATTATTCTTTTGATAGGGTCGAACTGTCTGATAGAAAACATCGCCCTTTTGAGCAACGCGCTGAGCTCTTGAAGGGGCTGTATATTTGTTTTCTACACGATACCGCACCATCTGAGTTCCGACAACCGACTCCAGATCAACATAATTAAAGGTAAGAGGAAGAGCACAATTGGGATTAAAAAGTCCACAAGTTGATAATGTGGCTTTCTTCCATTCTTCTTCAAAGCCTTTGAAGCGGATCTGCGGCGTGAGCGTGTTATTCTTCATTTTCGGTCTGCTCTTTGAGGTAAAATATCTCTTTCTGACGCTCTATCTCAGCACGCAACTGTTCGGCCGTCGGCATATATGTCATATATTTCGACGCAAACATATGGTCGTTGTCGTGCAGAACCGAGAAACGGGCTATGTCTTCGTCGGTGTCCTCGCACAGGAGGATGCCGATGGTCGGATTGTCTCCTTCCGTCCGTTTGAGCTGGTCGTACATCCGCACATACATATCCATCTGTCCGACGTCCTGATGACGTATCTTTGATGTCTTCAGATCTATCAATACGTAACATTTCAGATATATGTTGTAGAACACGAGATCGATATAGTAATCCTCTTTCTCGGTATGGATGTGTTGCTGACGGGCCACAAACGCGAAACCTTTGCCAAGCTCAAGCAGGAACTTCTCGAGATTGTCTATTATTGACTGTTCCAAGTCGGTCTCTCTGAAGGAGGAATCGGCGGTAAAACCAAGAAACTCGCCGACGACAGGTTTTTTTATAAACTCTGTCGGGTCGGGCGACTGCAAGGGTGCCGTAAGCCGCAACATCTCTTTCTTCACAAGGTCTTTACGTTGGGAGGCAAGAAGACGGTGGTAATACTGCGAACTGATGTTGCGTTGCAGGGTGCGTACATTCCAGTTCTGCGAGGCCGCCTCGGCTTCATACCATTGCCGGGCATCATCATTAAGCTCTTGTGTAAGAACATAATAATGAGTCCATGAAAGCAGTTTTACAGAATTTCCAATCGCTGATTGGAAAATTGATGGATGAGTTTTGTAGAACTGGACAAAACTGTAAAGATAGCTTTTAGAGAACCCCTTGCCGTACGTTGCCGTCAGGCGCGTGGAAAGCTCCTTGATTACCGATGCGCCATATTGGGCACGGTCTTGTCCGTTGAGTTCTTCTTCGGCTATAATCTGCCCCAACTCCCAGTTGCGACGCACGAGGTTTTCGTTCACCTGCCGATATGCACGTACGCGGGCATCTTCAATAATAGTGGATGCCCGGTTATATAGTGGTTCTATGATCTCTTGGGCGATAACCGAAGTTTTATGACTAATAATCTTACTCATGGCGCAACAGTTTTTGGAATTCGCGGAGGCCGTCCATGTCGCCGGCCGGTCCGGTGAGGTTGTCGATGAGCGACGCGAGCGCCCCTTCGGCGTCGGAGATTTTGCGGTCGATGTCCACAAGCGTCTCGGCGTATTTGTCGGCGAGTCTCCGCACTTCCGCCTCGAGGCCGGAGATGACCTCGTCGCACATGGAGTCGATGGCTGACGCTATCGGCTCGATCCATTTCTGCGTCAGCAGATGCACGATCTGCTTCATGTCGAGGGCCTCGATTGTGGCCTTGGTGTCGGCGAGCAGACCGGCCTAGTGCATGGCCACGCTCTTCTTAAGCGTCTTCTCAGTCTCCTGCAGCGACATGACGCGCCTCAGCTTCCACTCGTAGCTCTCCGGCTCAAATTCGGCGGCCAAGAACCGCTCCATCTTCGCGGCCTTGTTGCCCCGGATGGCGAGTTCGTCACAGAGGGTGTTGAACGCCGCCGCGATACGCTTTGTGTCCCAGCGGGTGTTGTCGTCGTTGAGCATGCTCTCCTGCTCGTCGGGGGTCAGCGACTCGAGGATCTCGCCGAGTTCCGTCTGCACGGCGTCAAGACGATCGCGCTCGATATTCAGCGCGTCGAGGTTCTCGCCCAGAAGCTCGCGCTGGACGAGACCAAAGGGCATTATACGGCCCTTCTCGCCATCAGGGACCTCCCGTTCCTCGTCGTTCTTCTTCACGACGCGATAGTTGGCCTCGATGACGTTGCAGGCTCCGAAGCCCTCAGTCTGTATGATCTCGATGTCTCCGACGAGGACAGGCCAGCGGTCGGCGAGGATCTGGTAGGCTGCGTAGGGGTCGAGGAGAGGCACGTCGGCGGCGCGACCTATGATGTCTGCCGAGATGATGTCGGCGTCCCTGACCTCGTCGACGTCGGCGACATGGTCTATGAGTCGCTGGCGCAGCATGTCGCGCAGCGAGCCGAAAGCCTCGTCGAAACGGCGGCGGTATTCGCCGACGTCGGCGTTAGCGGCTATGACGGCGGCTATGTCGCCGGCGCGCATGGTGGCCGAATGTCGCGGCGGGGCGGCGGCGAAGAGCTCTCCGCGCAACGAGGGGAACACCTCCCAGTAGCGCGACAGGGCGTCGATCTCCGCCTCCGGAATGCCGCCGAACATCGTGGCGTAGATGTCGCAGGGCTCGGCGCGGTCGGAACTGTCGACATAGCGCGGGATGTTGAGGTTGTAGTCGTTGCGGCGAATCTCGTCGCGTGTCACCTCGCGCGAATAGCCGGGCACGCTGCGCCGCGAGATGTATGTGTCGGTGATGCGTTTGATGTCGCAGGCCCGCAGTCGGTTCTGCGTCCCCTCCTTGACGAAGCCGCGGCTGGCGTCGATGATGAGCACGCCCTCGTCGCCCCGGTTCTTGCGGAGCACCATGATGATGGTCGGTATGCCGGTGCCGAAGAAGATTCCGGCGGGCAGGCCGATGATGGCGTCGATGTTGTTTTTCTCGATGAGCTGCGAGCGAATCCGGCCTTCGCCCTGGCCCTCCTCGCGCAGGGACTCGTCGAGCAGACTGCCGTCAGCGTCATAGAGGCGCCGGGCGCGACCGCGGAAGAGCACGCCGTGGGGAAGGACGATCGCCATGATGCCGCGCGGGTGAAGGTGGTGCAGCTCATGTAGAAGGAAGGCGTAGTCGGCCTTGGTCTTGGGGGCGAGACCGTATTCGACAAACCGAGGGTCGAGTTCCTTGTCGCGGACGTTCCAGTGCTGTGAATACGGCGGGTTGCTCACCACGGCGTCGACACAGAGGGGCTGGTCGATGTCGACGCCCTCCTCGCGCATGGGCCAGTCTTCTTCGAGTGTGTCGGCGCAGCGCGTGCGGATGTTGTCGGCTATCACGCCGCGCATCACGAGGTTCATGCGCGTCAGGTTGTAGGTGTTCTCCATGAGTTCCTGAGCGAAATAGCGGACGCTGTTCTTGCCCATGATGTGTTTGCTGACGGCCTTGCCGATGGTGATGAGCAGCGAACCGGAACCCGAGGTGGGGTCGTAGATATCGATATGGTCGCGGTCGCGGTGGTGATGCGCCACAATCTCCGACATGACCATGGCCACCTCGTGGGGAGTGTAGAACTCGCCCGCCTTCTTGCCGGCGCTCGCCGCGAAGTTGCTGATCAGGTATTCATATACATAGCCGAGCACGTCATAATCCTCGCTGCCGTTGGTGGGGATATCCTTGATGAGCGAGATTATCTCCCTCAGGGCCTTGGTCTGGGCCGAGGGGTTGTCGCCGAGTTTGGCGAGTCCGTTGCTCAGCGTCGTGAAGATTCCGTCGTACACAGACTTGTATTTGACGACGGTGTTTCTCTCGAAGCTGCGCAGGGCGTCGGAAAGTGTGGCGACGCTGAACGACGACGGGTCCGCGAGCCATGTCGTGAAGAGATTTTTGTATTCGATGAAGTAGCCTATCCTCTTCTGGCATTCGCCGATGAGAGTCGCCATATCGGGGTCGGAGAAGTCCTCCACAAGGTTGCGAAGGTCTTCGTCGGCGAGACCGAAATCCTCGCGCAAAGTGGAGATTTCCCTGTCGCAAAGAAACTTGTAGAAGATCAGCCCGAGAATATAGTCCTTATATTCATTGGCGTCGATCTTGTTGCGGAGTTTATTGGCCGAGGCCCAGATGCGACTTGCGAGCTGCTGTTTGTTCATCGTGACTACAGGTTGGGTTTTCAGATATAGGTCAGAGTTGTTTTGGTCACACAAAATTAATAAAAAAAACAAGGGAAAAAAAGAAAAAAGAAAAAGAAGTAAGAGCAAGAAGCAACCATATTCGTCTCGCGCACAGATCCCTGGGCGTCCGAGACGTCCGCCCTTACATGTCTGGACGCGCGCCGAGGCCCTTATCATTGATCATTTCAAAAAATATTGCCCCCTTTAACAATATTTTCGAAATTTTTTCGTACGTTTTCTTGCATTTCATCCAAAAGCGTTATATCTTTGCATACGCGTTTCGGAACGCCCCCGGGCCACCCGCGACGCACTGACCCAAATTGAATGATTACAGACCCGCAAGTTTCAAAACCCGCCTGCCTATCGAAAGACATTTACACAAACAAACCAACATCAGAAGCATGGCAAATTACTCAACTCTGACCGACGAACAGCTTGTCAGAGCATACGCGGAAGGTAGCAACGAGGCATTCGACACACTGCTCAAACGCCACCAGGACCGCATATTCAACTACATACTTCGAATCATCAAGAACGAGGATATCGCCAACGACATCTTCCAGGAGACTTTCGTAAAGGCCATACAGACAATCCGTCAGGGCCGATACACCGAGAACGGCAAGTTCCCGGCCTGGATCTCGCGTATCGCGCACAACCTCATCATCGACTATTACCGTCAGGAGAAGTCGGAAAACCTCCAGAGCTCCGACCTCACCGACGTCGACATCCTCAACCGCAAGGAACTCTGCGAGGAGACCATCGAGGACATCATCATCTCCGACCAGATTCGCGCCGACGTCAAGTACCTCATCGAGGAACTCCCCGAGCTGCAGCGCGAGGTGCTCAAGATGCGCTATTACCAGGGCCTCAGCTTCAAGGAGATCGCCGAGATCACCGACGTGAGCATCAACACCGCCCTCGGCCGCATGCGCTACGCGATCCTCAACCTGCGCCGCATCGCCCAGGAGAAAGACATCATCCTCACCCTCTCCTGATTCCACGGCTTTGCCCCCGCCCCCCTCTCCGGGCCCGGCAGGCAAAACTCAAGGCCGATCTTCCCTCGGGAAGATCGGCCTTGGTTTTGACATAAATGTCATCTCGTTGCGGCGCGGCCTGCGGGGCGGCGCCCGGAAGAATGAAGTTTTTCGTAGGGTACGAGTCTTTTGAATGAATATGAGGGCGGCAGTCTCGCCCGGCCTCAGTTAAGGATCATCGAGCCGAGGGCGACGCCCTGCACAGTGACGCACGTGCGGGCAAACTGACGGATGAAATTCAAGGTAGCATTCTTGGGCGAACTCATATTGCTTATCTTTACTTCATTGGTTGTGTAATTTGAGGAATCGTTGACCATAGGCAAACTTTTTTATAACCGCCGTCCGGGATGCTCGATCCCTGCGGCTTAATTTTTTAATCACTACACCCTTATAACGTCGCCCCTTACAAAAATATTATAACCGCCATCATTTTAAGCAGACAGAATTTCCGATATTTGCGGGATTTTTACTAAATTTGCACTTTAAAAGCCGAATTATATGGAGGAAATCATAAAAGAAGAGGAATCAGTCAACGAATCCGGACTGAATTTCGTAGAACAGGAGATAGCGGCCGACCTTGCGGCCGGCAAGAACGGCGGACGCCTCAACACGCGTTTCCCGCCCGAACCCAACGGCTATCTGCACATAGGCCACGCCAAGGCCTTCATCATGGATTTCGGAGCCGCCGAGAAGTTCGGCGGAACGTGCAACCTGCGTTTCGACGACACCAACCCCCAGAAAGAGGATATGGAATATGTCAACGCCATCAAGGAAGACATCCACTGGCTCGGTTACGACTGGGGCGACCGCCTCTATTACGCCAGCGACTACTTCCCCAAGCTCTACGACCTCGCCCTGCGCATGATCCGCGAGGGCAAGGCATACGTCGACGAGCAGACCAGCGAGGAGATCGCCAGCCAGAAGGGAACGCCCACACAGCCCGGCACGCCCAGCCCCTACCGCGACCGTCCCGTCGAGGAGAACCTCGACCTGTTCGAGCGCATGAACCGGGGCGAGTTCGACGAGGGCTCGATGGTGCTCCGCGCCAAAATCAACATGGCCAGCGACAACATGCACTTCCGCGACCCGATCATGTACCGCATCATCAAGACGCCCCACTGGCGCACCGGCGAGACCTGGAAGGTATACCCCATGTATGACTTCGCCCACGGCCAGAGCGACTATTTCGAAGGTGTCACCCACTCGATCTGCACCCTCGAGTTCGTGCCCCACCGCCCGCTCTACGAATGGTTCGTCAAGGAACTCGCCGACGAGAGCTACTGCCCGCGACAGATTGAGTTCAACCGCCTCAACCTCACCTACACCGTGATGAGCAAGCGCAAACTGCTGCAGCTCGTCCGCGAGGGCCTCGTCAGCGGCTGGGACGACCCCCGCATGCCGACGCTCAGAGGCCTGCGCCGCCGGGGATACACCCCCGAGTCGATCCGTGACTTCGTCAACCGCATCGGCTACACCCGCTACGAGGCGCTCAACCACATCGAGCTGCTCGAGCACTCCGTCCGCGAGCACCTCAACAAGACGGCCACGCGCGTCAGCGTGATCCAGAACCCCGTCAAACTCGTGCTCGAGAACTACCCCGAGGGTCAGTCGGAGACGATGGTGATGGACAACAACCCCGAGAATCCCGCCGAGGGCACCCACGAGATGCCCTTCAGCCGCGAGCTCTGGATCGAGCGCGAGGACTTCATGGAGAATCCTCCCAAGAAGTTCTTCCGCCTCTCGCCCGACAAGGAGGTGCGCCTCAAGGGTGCCTACATCATCAAATGCACCGGCGTCGTCAAGGACGAGAACGGCGAGATCACCGAGATCCGCGCCACCTACGACCCCGAGACGCGCAGCGGCCTGCCCGGCGCCGACCGCAAGGTGAAAGGCACGCTCCACTGGGTATCGGTGCCCACGGCCGTCGACGCCGAGATCCGCGACTACGACCGCCTCTTCAGCGTCGAGAACCCCGGCGCCTACGACGGCGACTTCCGCGACCTCATCAACCCCGACTCGCTCAAGGTGCGCCACAACGCCAAGATGGAGCCCTGGCTCGCCGCCCGCATCAAGGCCGGCGACCACTACCAGTTCCAGCGCCTCGGCTACTATGTCGTCGATCCCGACACCAACGCCGACCGCGTCGTCTTCAACAAGACCGTCGGCCTCAAAGACACCTTCGCCAAGATCATGAAGAAATGAAATAAGTAAAAAGTAATAAGTATGAAGTATTAAGCCTTAATTCCGCAACACTTTGATTTAACTTTATTTATAAGTTCCTGAGCAACAAA
>CAJTXU010000018.1 GCA_910584125.1 uncultured Muribaculaceae bacterium
CGGCAAGACAGTTGTATATAGCTGCGTTATTGCATTTGTCATGACCTCCGTATTCTTTTCGATAGCATCATCGACCAGACCCGATACATTTTCGGTGGTAGCGATGTTGTCGGGAATTGACACCGATACATTCGGCATCGGCGCGTCCGGATTTGTCGGTGTCGCCATCGCCATCGCCTGAGTTTCCAGAGTCTCGATGCGGGTACTGTGGCTAGTTACTTTCTTTTGCAGGTCGTCAATCTGCGTGCCTTGTTTTTTAAGGTCGCGATTTGCGACCTTAAATATTGTCGAGGATTACATCTGGCGAGGTCTCCATCTTCGAGAAAGCGAATAGCTTCTTGCCGAGGTCTTTAATGGATGCCCCTATATGATAAAGCGTATCGTCAATAATCAGGAACCTATCATGAATACGGTCTGCGGTTTTTACCTCGATAGGTGCATACTGGCGATTGTGCCTGTTGACGCTTTGACGGAATGTGCGGCTTATCTCGCCGGTATATATAAGTGCCGACACACCTGCGTTTCGGTTGTCGAGTTGAACCAATACGGATTCATCAACATAGTTGTCAATAAGAATAATCCTATTATTCGCGCTCTTGATAAGACGGCAGATAAATTCATGCGCATCAAATATCTGTCCGTTGAAGAATACGCCTTCCTTTGGAGGGAGGGATGTGCGGATGAAGAAATCAACCTTGTCAGTCAAATCATCAAGCCTTTTATCATGTTCCAGCAAACGTCGGTCAATGCGGCTCTCCATATATAACAGTCGCTGATTGACGCTGTAACCGCGCAATAGATAATCTTTCAGAATTTTATTGGCCCATATACGGAACTGGGTGCCACGGATGGATTTTACCCTATAACCAACTGATATTATGACATCAAGCGAATAGAATTTCGTCTTGTATCGTTTGCCGTCGGCGGCAGTTAGTAAGGATTCCTTACATACTGAAGATTCCTCTAATTCTCCTTCTTTGAATATATTGCGGATATGTAGAGTGATGTTGTTTCTTGTAGTTTGGAACAACTCCGTCATCTGCGCCTGTGTCAGCCACACTGTCTCATCCTCCACTCTGACATCCAATGACAGGGTAGAATCAGGCTGATAGAGAATAATTTCATTCTCCCTATCAGGGTGTGAGTTGTTTATGTTGTTTTCTATTTCGTTCATTGGTGTCTCAGTTTTAAGTGCAAAGTTACCAAAAATAATTGATAAATCAGCTGTTTAATGAACAATTCGCCCGTTGTCAACGGGCGAATTTAGTATCTGCTCAAGAGCCTTTGGCAAGCTCGTCGAAGCCCTTCCCTTTAATTCTCGAATTTGATGTCGGTTTCAGAAGTTGTACGACAGCGTCAGGTATGCGCCTTGTGTGAATGATTTGCGGGGATAGAAGTCGCGGAATGATATGCCGTTGTACGACAGGTGACGCATTTGGCTGTAGATGTCGAGATTCGACATGAGGTAGCCGATGCTGACGCCGCATGGACCGATGTCGGCGTTGACGCCGAGATGGACGTCCACGGCCAGCCATTGGCCCTTGTTGGTGCTGATATAGTCGTAGTCGACGACCTGCAGTCCATACGTCTTCTCGATGCATACCTTTGTGTAAGGGATCATGATCATCACGCCCGGTTCGGCGTAGAGCGACAGCCGCACCTGCCCGAGCGCCAGCGGCGGTGTCTTCAAGACCACCGACGGCCGCAGATACAGATTCCAGGGCTTGTTGTCGTCGCCATCTATGGCCCAGTTCGGGCCCGAGGCATATCCGTCTTCGTAATAATTCTGCCAGTTGCCGAAGCCGCCTCCCACGCCGAAGAACCTCCATATCATATAGTGATAGGAAAGCTGTAGCTGATAGCAGTCTGACGAAGTGAGCGCCCCCGTTATCGAAGCCCGGTGGTGGGTGAAATCGTCATCAACTTCCTTGGTGTCGTCGGCCATCGCGTTGACGGAGGCGAGGAGAGCGGTGCAGACAAAAAGCGTCTTTAGCAGTGAACTTGTCGCTTTCTTTCTGTCATGCTCGGACAAATGTCGATTTACAAGTAGGTAATTATGCTCGATGGTTTCAATCCTCTTGAACATAAGCTCATTACTTATCAGGAAGCTGCGCATGGCAGTGAAGGCCCTCATAATTCGGATGTTCACCTCGATAGCTGTCTTGGAGCGGAGCACACTACTTAGCATCGCGACTCCATTTTCAGTGAACGCATAAGGAGGCTTGCGGCTTCCTCCCCAACTTGATATCACATTTTGTGATTTCAAACTTGATGTCGCAATTTGCGACATCAAGTCCTGTGTTTCCTCTTTTGTGAGCTGGATTAAAAAGTCGTCAGGAAAGCGTTCGATGTTTCTTTTGACTTGTTCATTCAAGCGTCGTGTTTCAACCCCATATAAGCGTGCCAGATCGCTGTCCAGCATCACCTGTTGGCCGCGAATCACATGGATAAGGCTCTCTATAGGCAACAGAGGAAACCCGTCGCTGCTGTTGTCCCGATCGAGTGTATTTTCGGTTTCTTTCATGGTGCTTGCTATTCTGATTGCAAAGTTAACGAAAATAATCGATACAGTATGCTTGGTTCGTGGATTTTAGCCGTGATTTATGGTTTTGGGGTGCGGATTTTGCACCTCAAATTATCCGTATCATAGGCTGCTTCAATTGACAGCGGGCCTATGTCAAGACGAGGTCGTAGATTCCCCAGCAGAGGAGAGTGTAGACGAAGATGACCGTGAAGTAGCGCAAAGTCTTCGACTTTATGATCTGACGCTTGTCGAAAATCCAAAGCAGAAGGACTCCGAAGAGTATATAAGCCAGAAGATAATACCAAGGAATGCTCATGATGAATCGATTTGGAGTTCTGATTTTCTTAGAAGACGCTGATTGAAGCAAATTATTGTGAAAGAATTGGAAAAACAGGATTAAACCGGCTGCCACTACCATAGAGTATTGTCTTCGGGAATGAAATATGGAAATAAATGTCGGCGAGGGATGTAGTTTTTCGGTAGATTTCGCGTCTAATGGTCAGAAACGTCTAAATGAAAATGAAAAAGAGAGACAACAATGACAACCTCGACTTCCGGAGTCTTGTGACCGAACATAGATCGACCATATACTCGGTTTGCTATATGTATGCCGAGTCCAAAGAGGAGGCCGACGACCTGTTTCAGGAGGCACTCGTCAATCTCTGGCAAGGCTTTGAGGGCTTTAGAGGCGACTGCAGTCCGCGGTCGTGGATCTATCGGGTCAGCCTCAACACATGTCTGACCCTCAGGCGGAAGAAACGGGTCAAGACCGTACCGCTCGACCTGTCGGCCGACGTGTTCAGCGATACCAGCGCCACTGGGCGCAGCAACCGTATGCTCCACGACCGCATAACGAGGCTCGAGCCGTTCGACAGAGCCATCATATTGCTCTGGCTGGAGGATATGCCATATGAGGAAATCGCCGCCATCGTCGGCATCTCCGTCAAGGCGTTGGGCGTCAGGCTCACAAGAATCCGCCAGAAACTCAAATCACTCAATACCGAATCGACAAAACATTGACACAATGGATGAAATCAAAGAACTCCGCGACCAGATGGCCGCGATGAAAAACAGTCTCGACAACTATGCCATCATCAACGGACGCCTCATGCAGTCGGTGATGAGAGAGCGCTCGAAGGGACTCAACAGGCTCGTGGGCGGCGAACTGATACTGACGCCCTTCCTGATACTCTTCTTTTTCGGCATATGCCATGCGTTCGGCATGACGATATGGATGCCGGTCACAATGTCGGTGGCTTGTGTCGTCGACGCTCTCCTCGACCTCAAGACCGTCAGAGTTCCGGAAAAACTTATCGGCAGTCTGACGCTGCGAGATTTCAGGGAGTTCCTGATACGTCAGAAGCGTCAGCGCGCACTTCAGCTCGCCATCGAGATGCCGTTGATCCTGGCGTGGGTCGTATGGTTCCTGCTCTCATACTTCGGCGGCGAAGCGTTCGGATACTCGGTGAATCCAGTGGCTAAGTATGTGTTTGTCGGCGCGATGCTTATCCTTGTCCTGGTGATAGTTGCCGTCATCTACTTCCGCATCCAGGGTGTCAACACCCGCATGATCCAGGAAATAGATGCGATGGAAAATTACCCCTGCGACACAACGCCGCACACCGGCGAGGAATGACGACCACTTAATCTGAGAACCTCATACCTTGAGGGTCGCGTCGACAGGCGTGACCCTTTTTCAGCATCCGGAAATTAAACCGAAATTCGGGGTAATACTTGCGCTGCGTTATTGTTCTTTGGCAGGATATGAAGCAGATACGAAATAAAATTAAATTTTGAAATAACTATATTTTTGATTAACTTTGGAATCAAAAATCAGGAAACCGATTAAACAATGAAACAGATTGACAAAAAGACGGAGCGTAGGTTGAGATGGCTGTTCCTGCCCTGTGTGGTTATTGCCATTATTATAGTCCTCGATCTGCTTCTCGGATGGAATTTACATGCCGAGTCTTGGGGAAACACAGCTTTGATGATTGCACTCGCAATTCCTTTATTGGCATATTGCATAGTGTCGATAAGGCAGAAATGCTGGGGGGTGCTTGCTTTCATATTGATTATCGCGACCATCACTTATCTCAATATGGCGAACGTATTTGTGAATTTATTAGTTCCGAATACATAGAGGGCATTCTTTTACACTAATCCTTGGGCGGCCGGTACGGACCGCCTTTCCATGCCGGGACGCGCGCAGCCCTCTGCATGCGGTAATCAGCGGTTTTTCAGTTCAAAATCCACGACAAATGAGAAGCCGGCCGTAGCCATGAATGCGTGCACAGTCTCGGCATCAAGTTGCGACATGTCGCGCACCTGACGCATCAACGACCTCCGGCGGTTCTTAAGTTCCCCATCGTTGAGATTATACATTTGTATCGTTTGGGCCGCAATGGTTTTCTCTTCTTCCGGTAAGGTTGGATGTGGTTCGATTTCCCCATCGGTACGATACCAGAATTTTTCCGTAAGATTCGCTTCCAATGGAGACCAGAACGATTCATACATCATATCTGCTTTCTGTCGAGGTCCTGAGATAAGACTATCTTTGTAATCAGAGCCCCACTTGTCGCATTTAGCAGCTGCAAATAGATTTTTCCATACGAAAGTCAATTCGGGATACAACACTTTTTTACGGAAATGGTCAAGATGTACCGTCCGGGTCGTGCCCTCTCCAATCCAGAGTCCAGCGTAGGCGCATTCATTTCGTTGCTCTTCAAGCGCCAATTCTCTCAACTGAGAATATTCATTATTAGCATTGGCATGAAAATCACTCCAACTCCATCCAGACTGTATTGCCCGTGACAGGACCGCCGTTGATTCCCCCTTCTCTATTGTCTTCATTTCAACCCCGGTTTGTCTCTGCGCATCTTCTCTATTCTCAAGTCAATCACCTCTGGATCGTCAGCTCCCAATATCCTGACCAATTCATCAAAATTGCGGTAAAATGATTGCTGATCCGACCGAGAGATCGAGTCATAGGCTGCTTCAATTATAGACTGGACATGCAGACTACGTGCCATCGACACGTCAAATACCGATGACAATATGCTGGATGACTACCGTCCGAATGTCTGCCGCTCAGTGACAACGCCATTATCTATGCCGAACACGCATCCGTCTACATCCGACGCCACAATCGGCGAATGAGTAGTGATGAAGAACTGGCAGTTGGGGAATGTCCTCACCAGTTTCGACACAACCGTCTGTTGCCATTTGGGATGCAGATGCAGCTCGATCTCATCTAACAAGACGATGCCTTCCCCTTGCAACGGATTTCCCGACGGATTCGCGATTGCCAGTCGACGCGCGATGTCGCAAACAAGTGATATATAGCATTTCTCTCCGTCTGAAAGCTGATTTATTTTGAAGACCTCGTTCCCCTTGCGCATTGTCAATGCAAGAGGACGACGTGTGACTTTCAAGTCATGGTAATCGGGCATCATCTTTGACATGCATGCCCTCACTGCTTCAAGCCCCGGGTCGCGATAATCAGGGCTCTCCTTATATCGCTCATTCTCGTAATCTTCCGAGAGTCTGAACCAGTTGAAGAGATCAGAAAAGAGCTGAGTGCCGTTCAGGGCATTGGTGTATGCGTCCAATTGTACATAACCGCTTTTCCCTCTCGGCAGACGCGGATATATATTCGGTATGACCCTGTTGACGCCATAATGGACCACAATCGGCAAGCTTAAATCGGCATGGTCGTCGAGTTTGCCGCGGAGTCCGGTTACAAACGCCGTCATATTAGACAGATCCGACTTGTCGGTCTTGCGATATTTAAGACTGCGATAAAGCTTCCATACGCCAGCCCCATCAATATCCAATGCGACCGTACAGCCGTCGGGCGATTGTTTCGCGATATCATCCTTAGGGATATCGCGTCCGCGGCCTTTGGGAGACGACATCCTTGCCGTGAACCATGAAAACACCAACGACATAGCGTCAAGCACGCTTGACTTTCCGGCGCCGTTTATGCCGACAAACAGGTTCACATGCTTATCGAGCCGGTGAATATGAATGTCGTCAAGCCCCCGGAAATGTTCAATGTCTACACTTTTAACTTTCATATGGTGCGAATTAGATTTGATGTGTGCACGAATACCCCATGCCATCCGACCGCAAAGTTACAAAATATAATCAATTAAAACAAAATTCGTGTGAAAAGGCTAAGACATATCTGTGGAATTTAGAACCATAATTTAAGATCAGAGGTGCCGATTCTGTTCGGGAGATGTTCGGTTTTTGTTCGGAGTGGGGCGGAAACCATTTGACCGTTGGCACGTTATCAAGAAAGGAACCGCTTCCGGCCATTAAACACACTACCCATGTGATTAAACACACTACCAACGCGATTAAACACACTACCCATGCGACAGATTATAAACCATTTCACCGACGACGACCTCTATAAATTCACGATGTGCTGCGCGGTGATCGAGAATTTTCCCCGCGCTTATGTCAGATACCGTTTCACCGACCGCAACAACACGGTCTATCCCCCGGGATTCGCCGACGAGCTGCGCCGTCAGATCCGGCTTCTCGAGACCTTGGAGATAACCGACGGGGAAATCGCGTTCATGCGCCGCCGCTGCCGCTACATCCCGGCATGGTTCTACAGCTTCCTCAAGGGATTCCGCTACGACAGCCGCTGGGTCAGCGTGGAGCAGGACGGCGACGGACATCTCTCCCTCATGTTCGAGGGGTGCTGGAGCGACACCATACTCCTTGAAGTCAAGGTGCTCGCCATCATCTCCGAACTGTACTACATCATGACCGGCCAGGCGCCGGGCCTCGATTACGTCCGCTATCACGACACATCGCGCGACAAGGCCCGCCGGATGCTTGAGGCCGGATGTGTCTACAGCGACTTCGGCACCCGCCGCCGCGCCTCCTTCGAGGCGCAGGACACTGTGGTGAGGGCGATGAAGGAATGCCAGAAATCCGCCCGGTTTCCGGGGCGGTTCATCGGCACCAGCAATGTGTATCTCGCCATGAAATACGACCTGACCCCCGTCGGCACTATGGCCCATGAGCTGATATGCGCCCTCGCCGGGATGTACGGTCCGCAGATGGCCAACAATCTCGCGATGAAGACTTGGAAACGCACTTACCGCGGCGCGCTCGGCACCTTCCTCTACGACACATACGGCTGGCGGATCTTCAGCCTCAATTTCTCGGAAGACTACGCCAACATGTTCAGAGGCCTGAGGGTCGACAGCGGCGACAACTTCGAGCAACTCGACCTGATCGTCGACAAATACCGCTCGCTCAACATCGACCCGAGAGAGAAACAGGTGGTGTTCAGCAACGGGCTCGACGTCGACAAGGCGATCGAGATCCAGCGCTATGCCGCCGGCAAGTGTCTCCCGTCGTTCGGAATCGGCACCCATTTCACCAACGACTTCCCCGGCGTCCGCCCGATGAACATCGTCATAAAGCTCGACGCGGTCAAGATCACCGAGTCATGGCCCTTCTACTGCCGCACCTGCAAGCTGAGCGAGGACAAAGGCAAATATTCGGGCGACCCCGAGACCGTGAGATGCTTCCGCCGTCTGCTGCGTCTCGACGACTGAGGCCCCGGAGTACAATTCCCGATTTCCCCCGCTTTCTCCCAATTTTCCCGATTTTCCCGATTTTTCCGATTTTTCGGGGTCGGGAATTTTTTTATGTGCAGAATTTTGCATATATAACAAATATTTTTTAATTTTACGCGAATTAACCTTATAACGTCGAAACCCATGAAACTCTCCAATCGACTGTCGATATATGTATTCGTCGTGTGTCTGGTGATCGGGCTGGGGCTGACCCTCGTGCTGGAGCGCACCGTATCGCGCAACCAGCGACAGCAGGCCGAGCGCGTAATGACCATGCTGCAGCGTCAGCTTGTCGCCAATTTCAAGTCCGAAATAGGCGACGTCGAAAGTCAGGTGCGCCGGTCGGCGCTTGTGATCCAACAGCAGGGATTCATCGCCGACAGGGCCGACGTCGGCCGCATGCTCGCCATCATGACCGAGAGCGACTCGCTAATCATGGGAGGCGGCGTGGCCCTGAACCCGGATGTTCCCGGAGGGCCCCGGCGCGAATGGATGCTCTATGTCAGCATCGGCCCCGACGGCACCCTGCAAGAGAAACTGCTCGGAGCGCCCGAATATCCCTACACGGAGATGCAATGGTTTCGCGAGCCGGTCGAAAAAGGCGAGGCATGCTGGAGCCAGGCGTACATGGACCGCGGGGCCGGCGAGACGCTGATGGTGACATACGCCGTGCCGGTGTTCGGCGACTCGACAGCCGCCGCCGTGGTGACGGCCGACATATCGTTGAGTGAACTGGCCCGCACCGTGGCCGCACTCAAACCATACAAAGACTCACGGTCATATCTCGTCGACGCCTCGGGCCGGATCCGGGCCCCGGGCAACGGTAACGACGGCCACGTGGCAGCGGCTATGGGCGGCAGCGGCGACAAGATCATGACATACACCCCCGTGGCCGGACTCCCGATGCGCGTCATGACCGTCACCCCGACGTCGTCGCTGATGTCGGTGCTCAAAGAGGCGCGTCCCCATTTCATAATCATCATGCTCGGCGGCACAATCATACTCATCATACTGGTGCGCACGCTGCTGTGGCGCATGACGCGCCCGCTCGACCGACTCTCGGAGGCGGCCGACAGCATCGGCCGCGGCGACTTCGAGACGCCACTGCCCGACGTAGGCGGATACAGCGACCTCAACCGTCTCCGCACGGCGATGCTGAATATGGAGAAGTCGATAGCCGACTATGTCGAGCAGACCGCCCGCGAGGCCCTGGAGCGCGGCCGTATGGAAAGCGAGCGCAAACGGATGAAAAGCGAGCTTGAGGTGGCCGCCGAAATCCAGAGGGCGATGTTGCCCGCCGATCCGCCCGAGACGCTCGATATCGAAGGCGCGCAGGTGGCGTTGGCCACGCATCTCCAGCCCGCGCTCGACGTCAGCGGCGACCTGTATTACTGGAAGGCCGACGGCCCGAAGCTCGTCATGGTGATCGCCGACGTCAGCGGCAAGGGAGTGCCCGCGTCGCTGCTCATGGTCTCGCTCAAGGAACGTCTCTCGATCGACCTCGTCCGCGGCATGGCCCCGGCCGGGATCCTGAGCGACCTCAACGACGCCGTGTGCCGCAACAATCCCCGCAACATGTTCGTCACCATGCAGATATGCGTGTTCGACAGGAGGAACATGAGCCTCACGATAGCCAACGCCGGGCATAACCCGCCCGTCTTGCGCAGCGGCGGCTCGTGGAACATGCTGAAGCTGCGCCCCGGCCTCCCCATAGGCATCATGGACGGCATGGACTATACCGAAACGAAATTTCACGTGGTCCCCGGCGACGCCTTCTTCATGTACACCGACGGCCTCACCGAGGCGGAGAACGGCGACGGGGAGCAGTTCGGCGACGACCGTCTGCTCCGCCTGCTCGTCGACACCGACGAGCTTCCCGCCGCGAAGCGGCCCGAAGAGATATCGGGGCGAATCATGGAGTTCGCCCCCGACGACTCGCACGACGACATGACGATGGTGCTCGCACGGTTCGGCACCGACACGCTGCGTCTCGACCTGGAGCGCAGCCGCGAGTCAGTGGCTAAGGCCGCGGAGGTCGCAGCCGGCTGCGCCAAGAGATGGGATCTCGGGCCCAAGACCGCATACAACCTCAATCTCGTGATCGAGGAATGGATGACCAACATCGTGGCATACACGCCACGCAAGGCGACCGGAGGCAACCGCTTCACGCTGACCATCTCGTGCGACGGCAGCGACATCCGGATCGTCACATCCTACGCCGCGGCCAAGTTCAACCCCCTGGCCGGCGCGCCGAGAGTCAACACGAAGGCCCCGGCCGACCAGCGGCCCGTCGGAGGTCTCGGCATCTTCCTGATCCGGAGCATCGCCTCCGAGGTGAAGCACTCATATATAGAGGGCAACAACATATTCGAAATCAAACTATCAAACATACAATCATGAAAATCACCATCAAGACCGATGACACCCTCACGACGATAGCCGTGGAAGGCCGTGTCGACACATTCACCGCTCCCGAATTCGACTCGCAGACCGCCGGCGTACCGGCCCCGGGATTCTCGGGCGACATCGTAATCGACTGCGCCGGGATGGAATACATCAGCAGCGCCGGACTGCGCTCGTTCATCACCCTGCTCAAGCGCGCCACCGCCGAGGGCTGCGGGCTGACGGTGACGAATCTCAACGACGCGATCCGCACGGTGTTCGACATGACAGGTTTCACCCAGATATTCAAGATAAAATGATACCCGACCGCACCCGCCCGGTGCCGCTGTCGCAGACGCAGAGCGGCATCTACATCTCGACTCTCCAGAGCGAGCAGGCCACCATCTACCACATCCCGCAGCTCAACTTCTTCCCGGCCGTCGACGACGCCGACCGCCTCGCCGAGGCGGTGCGGACACTGGTCGACGCCTACCCGGTGCTCTCGGCCGTAATCACCACTGACGCCGACGGCGTGCCGGTGATGTATAGCGACCCGGACTCGACAGTGGAGGTCGAGAGGCTCGCCACCACTGAGCGCGAGCTCCACGCCTCGTACGAGTCGCTGGTGACGCCCTTCGACTTCGAGGCCGGACGGCCGTCGCGGTTCAGGGTGATCACCACTGAGAGGGGAGTGTATCTCTTCACCGACGTCCACCACGTCATCTACGACGGTCTGGGCCGCCGCGCCTTCATGGAGCAGCTCGACCGCGCCTATCGCGGCGAACCGCTTGGCGTCGAGGAGATGTCGGCCTTCGACGTCGCCGCCCGCGAGGCCGAACTGCGCCAGACCCCCGAGCTCGACGCCCAGCGCAAGACATACGCCGCCATGCTCGAGGGAGGCAACCCGACTTTCGACATACTGCCCGACGTCAGCGGCGACCGTGAGACGTTCGGCACGCTCGTCATGAAGGCCGGTATCGGCGCAGCCGCCTACCGCGACTGGTGCAAGGCCAACGGATTCCCGCAGAGCATCCCCGCCACGGCGGCCGCCGGCGTGGCCCTGTCGCGCTTCTACCGCCGCGACGACCTGACGTTCGCCACCATCTTCAACGGCCGCGGCAAGGAACATCGCTACACCGTCTCGATGATGGTGCGCACGCTGCCCGTGCGGATCACCATCACACCCGGCGAGACCGTCGGCGAACTCATTGCCGGACTGATGCGCCAGCAGAAGACGATGCGCGACAACGGCCTCTACTCGTTCGCCGACGCAGCTGCCGACTTCGGTGCCAACTCCGATTTCATATTCGCATACCAGGGCGCGCTGCTCGGTCCGCCGCAGATCAACGGCCAGGAGCTCGAGCTCACCCAGCTGCCCATGGTCTCGACCGGCGAGAAGATCTCGGCTGAGATGTTTCTCGAAGGCGACGAGGCCGAACTGCACTTCTCCTACCGCAGCGACCTCTTCAGCGAAGAACTCATGGCCGGGCTCGGCGACTCGATCGCCGAGGTGCTACGCGAGATGATGGCTTCCGACCTGTCGACCCCCGTCGAGAGTCTGTCGGTGCTCACGCCCGCTCGCCGCGCCGAGGCGCTGGAGATGTCGTGCGGCGCGCCGTCGCTTGCCGACCCAACGGCCACAGTGCCCCGCCTCGTCACGGCTTCCGCACGCCGCCATCCCGACAAGACCGCGATTGTCTACGGCGACCGCCGAGTCTCATACGCCGAACTCGACCGTGTCTCCGACGCTCTGGCGCATTACCTGCGCGACAAGGCCGGAGTCAAGCCCGGCGACTTCGTGGGCATCATGATCGACCGCTCCGAACTCATGGCCATATATCCGCTGGCCGTCATGAAGGCCGGAGCTGCCTACATGCCACTCGACCCCCACTTCCCGCAGGACCGCCTTGAGTTCATGGTCGGCGACGCCGGACTCGGCATCGTGCTCGACGAGTGCGGCCTCATGGCCGAGAAACTTCCCGGATTCAAGGGGAGGGTCGTGTCGGCCGACGTGCTGGCGACGCTCGATCCGAATCCAGAGCCGGTATGCCTCTGCGAGCCCGAATCGCCGATGGTGGTGCTCTACACCTCCGGCTCCACGGGCAAGCCCAAGGGAGTCGTGCTGCGCCAGCGCAACCTGGTGAATTTCTGCGCCACATACATAAGCCTGATTGGCCTCACCGAGGCCGACAGCACCGGCGCCTACGCCACGTTCGGCTTCGACGCCCACATCCTCGACCTCTATCCGGCGCTCCAGGTCGGCGCGACGGTCCATATCTTCGACCCCGAGACGCGCCTCGACCTCACCGCCATGCACGACTACATAGACCGCGAGCGGCTCAGCGTCCTCTTCATGACCACGCAGATAGCCTGGCAGATGGCCACGCTGTTCGAGCTCCCCTCGGTGCGTGTCTTCTCGGGCGGCGGCGAGAAACTTCCCCCGCTCGGGCCCCTGCCATACCGCTTCATCAATCTCTACGGCCCGACGGAATGCTCGGTCATAGCCACGGCCTACGAGCTTGAGGGCGCCACAGACGGCCGCGTCATCGGAGGTCCAATCCCGGGCTACGAGGTGCGCATACTCGACGCGCGGCTCGAGCCGGTGCCCGCCGGTGTGCCGGGCGAGCTCGTCATAATGGGAGCCGGCGTCGCCGCCGGATACCTCAACCGCGACGACCTCACGGCCGCCAAATTCATCACCATCGACGGCAAGCCCTCCTACCGCACCGGCGACCTGGCCCGCTACCTGCCCAACGGCCAGATCGAGTTCCTGGGCCGTATGGACGGCATGGTCAAGCTGCGTGGTCTGCGCATCGAGCTCGGCGAGATTGAGGCCGTGGCCTCGCGCCATCCGTCGGTGAAATCGTTCGTGGCCGCCGTCAAGGAAATCGGCGGCATGGAGAACCTCGCCGGATATTACGTGGCCAAGGAGGGATGCGACCTCACCCCCGACCAGCTCCGCGACTTCATGGCCGGCGAGCTCACCGAGTTCATGATTCCCTCTGTCATCATCCCGCTCGACAGCATGCCGCTGACCCCCAACGGAAAGGTCGACCGCAGGGCACTGCCCGTTCCGGCTGTCGCCCCGACCGAGATTGTCGCACCGAAGACCGATATGGAGCGCAAGGTGATGGATATCGCCGCCGACGTGCTGAAACACGACAGTTTCGGCGTCACCTCCAACCTCGTCGCCGAGGGCCTCACGTCGCTCATGGCCATGCGCCTCACCGCCTCGATCATGAAGGCCACCGGCCTGAAGATCACGGCCAAGGAGGTGATGTCGGCCCCTACCGTGTCGGAGATCGCCGCCTGCCTGGAGGCGAAAGGACAGCCCGCCGAGGCAAGTCAGGAAAAGGCCGCCCGTCCGCGCCGGCGCTACTATCCCCTAACCGAGAACCAGCGTGGAGTCTACATCGACTGGGAGATGAACCGCGACGCCCTGCAGTATAACATCCCGCAGGCGTTCCGGCTTCCCGACGGCACCGACCCCGCTCGTCTCCGCGAGGCCGTGCTCAAGGTGATAGAGGCGCATCCCGGCCTTAAGACACGCATGACGATGCGCGGCGCCGACGTGATGCAGCTGCGTGACGACGACGCAAAGATCGAGGTCGAGATAACACGCCTCGACAGCCGGCCCGACGCCGGATTCTTCCAGAGCCTCGTGCGCCCCTTCAACCTGCTGGAGGAACCGCTGATCCGCTGCGCGATATACACCTACGGTGACGAGGTCTATCTGATGCGCGACACCCACCACATCATCTTCGACGGCGTGTCGGCGATGGTGTTCAACGACGACCTCGTCCGCGCATGGGGCGGCGAGGCGCTTGAGAAAGAGACCTACGGCGCGCTCGACCACGCCCTCGACGAGGCCGACCTGCTCGAGAGCGAGGCCGCCGACAAGGCCGGCGAGTGGTTCGCCGAGCTGCTCGGCGAGTCCGAGTCCACCTCCTTCCCGCGCAGCGCGACGCCCGACAACGACGTGGCCGGCGGCATGGGACGCCTGAGCCTGCGAATGCCCGCAGCCGAGATCCGCGCCTTCTGCTCGAAGGGAGCCATCACGGCCAGCAACTACTTCCTCTCGGCGATGCTGCAGCTGCTCCACCGCCTCACACGCGAGAAGACCGTGCAGATCACCACGGTCAACAACGGCCGCGCCGACATGCGTCTGCTCTCCACCACCGGCATGTATGTCAAGACGCTGCCCGTCGTGTCGCGCTGCGAGCGCACCGACGTCACGCCGCTCGATTTCGCCCGCGACATCCAGCGCCAGTTCCTCACCGCGCAGGATTACGACTTCTATCCCTTCACGGCCCTGGTCGAGAAGCACGGCGTGCGTCCCGAGATCATGTATGTCTACGAGGGAGGCATAAGTCTGGAGGGCGACGCCTCGACGCCGCTGAGGCTCGAGCCCGTCGAGCTGCGCCTCGATACGGCAAAAGTGCCGCTGACGCTACTCGTCTTCGAGCCCGGCGACACGGAATACGAACTGATCCTCGAATACGACACGTCGGTCTACTCGCGCCGCGACATGCAGCTTCTGCTCGCCATGATGCGCACGCTCAGCGGCAGCCTCACCGGGGCGGCCACCGTGGCCGACGGCGTGATGACCGACGCCGCCCAGGAGGCCGAACTGATGAAAATCCGCGACGGCCAGACCGGCCCGGTGCCCTACCGCAGCTTCCACGGAGCCATGGAGCTACGCGCCGACGAGACCCCCGACGCCCGGGCGCTGGTGGCCTGCGACAGGTCGATGACCTTCCGCGAGTTTGACGAGGAGTGCAACCGCGTGGCCCACAGCCTCATCGACCGCGGCGTGCGTCCCGGCGACCGCGTCGTGGTGCTCCTGCCGCGTCGCTCGTATCTAATCTCGGCCATCTACGGCATCATGAAGGCCGGGGCCGCCTACATCCCCTGCGACCCCGAGTATCCCGCCGACCGCATCCGCCTCATCACCGAGGACTCCGGCGCGAGGTTCATCATCACCACCCCCGACCGCATGGAGCTGTATCCCGGCAAGGCCCTCGACGTCAACGAAGTCATCGCTCACCCCGACAGCTCGCGTCCCGGCGTGGAGACAGACCCCGACAGCATCGCCTATATGATCTACACCTCCGGTTCCACGGGACGGCCCAAGGGCGTGATGATTCCCCACCGCTGCATCGCCGACTATCTCTACGGCTACTACCGCGAGTTCTATCAGCCGCATCCCGAGATCAAGACCAATATGCTGATAGTCACCATCTCGTTCGACGCCTCGCTGGTCGACCTGGGCACGTCGCTCACTTCGGGCCACACGCTGGTGTTGGCCAACGAGGAGGAATGCAAGGACGTCACGCTGCTCTCGCAGCTGATGCTGCGCAACAACGTCGACGCCTTCGACATCACCCCGAGCCGTCTCGACGCCATGCTCGAGCTTCCCGACTTCGCGAGAGCGGTAGCCAATGCGAAACTCCTCAACATCGGCGGCGAGGGCTTCAAGACGAGCCTGATCAACAAGCTCTTCGCCACCGGATTCGACGGCCTGGCCGTCAACGAATACGGCCCGACCGAATGCACCGTGGGCAGCAACCACAACCTGCTGCTGCCCGACCGTCCTATCACGGCCGGACCTCCGTTCTACAACGAGAGCGAGCGCATCATCGACGCCTGGGGCGGCGAACTCCCCGTCGGGGCCGTCGGCGAGCTCTACATCTTCGGCGCAGGTGTCGGCGCGGGCTACAACAACCTGCCCGACAAGACGGCCGAGGCATTCGTCGACTGGCACGGAATGCGCGGATACCGCACGGGCGACCTCGCCCGCTGGGAGGACTCGGGCGACGTCACCATCCTGGGCCGCATCGACCATCAGGTCAAGCTGCGCGGCCTGCGCATCGAGCTGGGCGAGATCGAGAACGTGGCCCTGGGCTATCCCGGCCTGAAGACGGCCGCCGCCGACGTGCGCGAGGTTAACGGCATCCAGCATCTCTGCCTCTACTTCACGGCCGAGGGCGACATCGACACCGAGAGCCTGCGCAGGCATCTCGCCTCGTCGCTGACGGACTACATGGTGCCCGACGCCTACACCCCGGTCGAGGCTATGCCGCTCACGCCCAACGGCAAGATCAACCGCAAGGCCCTGCCGGCGCCGCGCGTCGCCGACGAGGAACCGTACGTCGAGCCGACCGACGGTCTGGAGAAGGAGATTGCCGACGCATTCGCGCGGATACTCAACCGCGGGCGCGTCGGAGCCAACGACAACTTCTTCGCCATCGGCGGCACGTCGATCAACGCCATCAAGGTCGTCGCCTCCCTCTCGGGCGCCGGCCATCCGGTAAGCTACAAGAACGTGTTCGAGGCCCGCACACCCCGGCTGATCGCCGCCCTCATCGAGGGCAAGACGGCCGAGACCGCGCCGGGTGCCCCCGCAGACGGCGCGGCATCGGAGACCGCTTCGGAATTCGCCGAACTGCTTGGACGCAACAACCTCCGCACGTTCCTCGACGGCGAGAGCCAGAGCCTCGGCGACGTGCTGCTCACCGGAGCCACCGGATTCATGGGCATCCACATGCTGCAAGAGCTCGTCAGGTCTACTGACTCCAAGGTATACTGCACGCTGAGGCGAAAGGGCGACGTCACGGCCGAAAGCCGGCTGCGCACCATGCTCTTCTACTATTTCGACGACACGTTCGACAGCGAGTTCGCCTCCGGACGCATCAGCGTCATCGAGGCCGACGTCACCGATCCGGTGCCCGACGAACTCTGCGGCGGAAAGATCGACACCGTGATCAACTGCGCCGCCAACGTCAAGCACTTCTCGGCCGGCGACGACATCGAGAAGGTCAACGTCGAGAGCGTCCGCAACCTCGTGGACTTCTGTCTGCGCGAGAACGCCCGCATCGTGCACGTCTCGACCGTGAGCGTGGCCGGCGAGAGTGTCAACGGCACGCCCGACCCGAACACCGTGCTCACCGAGACGATGCTCGACTTCGGCCAGAACCTCTCCAACCAGTATGTCCACTCGAAATACAACGCAGAGCACCTGCTGCTGACGGCAGTGCGCGACCGCGGCCTCAACGCCAAGATCATGCGCGTGGGCAACCTCTCGGCCCGAGGCTCCGACGGCGAGTTCCAGATCAACTTCCGCAGCAACGCCTTCATGGGGCGCATCAAGGCCTACGTGGCCATGGGCTGCGTGCCGTTCGCGGCGCTCGACGCCCCCTGCGAGTTCTCGCCGATCGACGAGGTGTGCCGCGCGATTCTGATGCTGTCGGCCACGGCCCGCGGGCTCACCGTGTTCCAGCCCTGCAACAACCACCGCCTGCCGTTGGGCGACGTGCTGCATATCGTCGGCCAGCTCGGGTTCGGCATCCTGCCCGTCGAGGAGGATGAATACCGCCGCCGTCTCACCGAGGCGATGGACGACCCCGCCCGCGTCGACGCCCTGCAGCCGCTTCTGGCCTATGACTCCGACAATCTCACCACCACCTACATCGGCTATGACTCCAGCTTCACCAACCAGCTGCTCTACCGCCTCGGGTTCCGCTGGAACTACACGTCGCGCGAGTACGTCGAGCGGTTCCTCCAGGCGATAGCCGGTCTCAACTATTTCGCCCTATGACGACGCGGCGCTCATCCTATCTGGTGGCCAAGGCTTTCCGCGGCTTCCTGCTGGCGTCGGTGCTCACCGCCGCCGCCTCGCAGGTGGGCACCCTGATCGACGGCCTCATGCTCTCGCATTTCATCAATGCGGGGGCCATGAGCGCCATCAACCTCACCTCTCCGGTGAGCCAGACGCTCTTCGCCCTCTGCTCGCTGCTCGGGGTGGGAGGGTCGATGCTCGCCGGCATCGCCATCGGCAACCACGACCGGGCCGGCGCCTCGTCGCTCTTCTCGACGGTCGCCGCCACGGCGGTGGCCCTCGGCCTTGCGATTGCCGCCGCCGGCACTCTCTGTCTCGACCCGCTCACCCGTCTGCTCTGCCCCGAGGAGGCCCTCAGGGGATACACGGCCGACTATCTGCGGGTCATCATCCTTGCCGCGCCGGTCTATATGCTCATGGTGGTGCTACAGATGTTCGTCACGCTCGACGGCGCCCCGAAGCGCGTCACGCTCGCCGTCTGCCTCTCGATGGTGTTCAACCTCGGGCTTGACTATGTGACGATAGTCGTCTTCGGCTGGTCGATGACCGGCGCCGCCATCGCCACCGTGACGAGCTGGCTTGTGGCCCTCGCCGTGCTTGCCCCGCACTTCGCGAGGCCCGACACGCTCCGCTTCGCCATGCCGCGCACCGTGGCCTCGCTCGGCCGCATCACCTCGATGGGGCTTCCCTTCGGCATCGCCACTGCCCTGATCGCCGTGCAGATTCTCGGCAACAACCTCGTGGCCATGAGGTATCTGGGCGAGACCGGCATCGTGACGCTCTCGATCTGCCTCTATCTGCTGATGTTCTCTATGATAATCCTGACGGGCGCGCTGGAGTCGTTCCAACCCGTCGCGGCCATCCTGAAAGGCTCGGGCGACAACCGGGGCGTCGCGCTCGTGCTGGGGCGCGCCTACCGCTTCCTGGGTGTCAGTCTCTCGCTGCTCGCCCTGCTCCTGATCTTCTGCCCGGGCTTCATCGCCATGCTGTTCGGCATCGACGGGGGCGACGCGCTGGCGATGATCAGGCGCGCCCTGCCGGCATACGCGGCCAATATCCTGCTGCAGTGCTCGATCTATCTGCTGATTCCGGTCTATCAGATATATTCGCACAAGGGTCTGGCCTACATCATCTCGTTCGGCCAGCCGCTGCTGCCGATGCTTTGCTTCTGGCTCATGTCGTGGCTCGCGGCCCGTGGCGCGGACGTCAATCCATGGTGGGGCTTCGCCATCGGGCAGGCGGCCGTCGCGCTGATACTGCTCCCCTTCGCGCTGGCGAAGAGGGGAGGGCATATGCCGCTCGTGCTGATAGACACCGACAATCCCGACGAACTGTTCGACATCTCGATCGCGCCCTCGCTGCAGAGCATGAACGAGGCCATGACCGGGGTCGACGACTGGATGCGGCGCCGCGGGTTCGACCCCAAGCTGTGCGTCCGCGTGCAGCTGGCCTGCGAGGAGAGCGTCAAGAACATCATCGAGCATGCGCTGGCCCGCAAGTCGCGTTCGCGCATCGACCTGCGCGTCGCGGTCTCGGCCGGATCGGTGCGGGCCGTGATCCGCGACGAGGGCGCTCCCTTCAATCCCGTGGAGTCCGATCCGGGCACAGGCCTGGGTCTGATGCTCGTGCGCAAGACGTGCGACGCCGAGCGATATGAATATCTGTTTCATCAAAACATACTCACCATCGAATGGAAGATCTGACATTGACATTGCGGCCGCTCGGGGAGCTGCCTTCCGGAACGGCCGCCGCAGTGGGGTTTTACGACGGCGAACTCTCGCCCCGCCTGCAGAGTCTGGCGGCGCGGAGCCTCCTTGCCGACCTGATCAAGGACTTCGCCGGAATCACGCCGCTGCCCCGCATCGTTAACGACAACTGCGGCAAACCCCGGTTCGCCGACCACCCTTCGCTGCATTTCAATCTCTCCCACTGCGACGGCGCCGTTCTGGCCATGGTGGCGCGCGACCCGGTGGGGTGCGATATCGAACGGATCGCGACGGGTGCGGTCGATGACAGCCTCATGGATTTCTGTCTCGACGAGGCGCAACGCGCAGAGGTGCTCGCCGCCGCCGACTCCGACCTGGAGTTCACGCGCATATGGACCCGCAAGGAGGCCCTGGCGAAACGCTCGGGGCGCATATACGCCGACGTCACCGCCTGGCCTTCGGACGACACGCGTGTATTGACCCGCGAGCTTGGGCGCCATGTGATATCCATCGCCTGGTGAGATCCGCGGAATGCCCTGACTGATAATCTCGTTTAGAATTCTTATCATGAACAGACATCTGACTTTTCTGACTCTGATTGCGATTCTGGGTTGCTGCATGCCCGCGCTTGCGCAGCAGCATCCCAACCGCATGAAGAAAGACAAGCTGAAATATGTGGTGGGTACCGAGGTGAACCTCACCGACAGCGTCAACGCCTACAAGCTCCTGTACGAGAACATCCCGCAGGACAACGATTTCCTCAACGACCCGATTTTCGCCATAATCGGCCGGAAGCGCTATTTCTATTTCAGCGTCGGAGCGAACCTTAAGCTCGGGCTCTGCTACGACTGGGGGAATCCGTCGGACAATCCGCAGGGCATGTCGGTGGCGGAGATTCAGAAGGCGCCTCCGGGCGAC
The DNA here is from genome assembly GCA_910584125.1 of uncultured Muribaculaceae bacterium. GTDB lineage: Bacteria > Bacteroidota > Bacteroidia > Bacteroidales > Muribaculaceae > Lepagella. The sequence goes on from CAJTXU010000018.1 coordinate 20,755, forward strand.
AGCCAGGCATTCCAGATCACGGCCCAGAGCAGCAACATCTATTTCAACATAATCGGTTTTCCGAACTCGGCCAACCAGGCCGGCCTTTTCTTCTCGCTGGCCCTCGACGGCGAACCGGGCAATTCCTATAAGGTGCACGCCGACAACGCCTATCTGCGTTACCGGGGCTTCACGCTCGGCTACACGTCGAGTCTCTACAACGACCGTGCGGCCGACCCCTACACCATCGACGGCCATGGCCCGATCGCGTCGGGAGGCCATAACAACGTGCTGGTGCACTATCAGAAATTCGTATCGAAGCACATCCGGCTCGGACTCGGCATAGAGGCCCCGACCAACGACATGTCGCTCTACGTGCCCGACGGCATGGAGGAGGATGGAGTGCGGAACGTGCGTCAGCGAGTGCCCGACGTGCCGATGTACGTGACCTACGCGTTCAACTCGTCAGACCATATCCGGCTCTCTGCGATAGGGCGCGTGTTGACCTACCGCGACTTTGTGGAGGGCCGCAACCGCAACCGGTTCGGCTGGGGTCTCAAGGTCACGGGCGCGGCCACGTTCGGCAAGACCGTCGTCTACGGCATGGCCCAGGGCGGCAAGGGCATATCGAGCTATCTGCAGGAGAACCGCAACATGGGTCTCGACCTCGTGCCCGACATGTCGCGTCCCGGCAGTCTGAAAGAGCCGGTGTCGTGGGGCACGATACTCGGCGTGCAATACAACTGGCGGACGAATGTCTTCTCGACGGTGGTCTACAGTTTCATCCGCAATTACGTCGACCCCTACGGCAACTCTTCGTTCGGCATCGACTACGCCGACCAGCTGAAATATGGCCAGTACGCTTTGGCCAACGTGATGTGGAGGCTCAACCGGCTGCTGCTCGTCGGCGCCGAATACGTCTACGGCCAGAAGAACACCTTCGGCCGCGAGCGCCTCTCGAACAACCGCGTCTCTCTCCAGGTCGCCGTCTCCTTCTGACGCCGACCCGAAGCGACACGACGCGCGTCCCACGGCGGCACGGCATCCGCTTCCCGCGGCTGCATGGCACGCGTCCCAGCATGGAGGGGCGGCCGTCCCAAGCGACGCGGCGAGCGTCCCGGCATGGAAGGGCGACCGTCCCCGGACACCCAAGAATTTGTGCGCGAGAGCTATGTGACCACTCCATGTCAAGGACATCTTGTGCGTAGCCGTGGGTACGACTCCGACGGCGCGAAGCGCATCGTTGGACGTCATACCCACAGTAGGCGGGTGAGAAATATGTGTCGGTGACGACACCTTGTTGCATTCTGGGATGTTGAATTTTGAATTTCCCCCCCCTGACACTGGCAGTTGCGTTAGCCCACCGGGGACGGCGACTGTCCCAGTCGCCCAAGATAACTCCATCGGTGTCAGATTGATTTTCTATGTCCCTGACGCGGATGTTTTTAAGCAAATCTTATTGGAATGTCGGGATAAATCACTAAATTTGCAACTACTGACACCAAATGCAGTCGCAAAACTATTCTTTTAAGTTCAACAGCCGACCTCATGGCAAAAGAAATCCAGTTCATACTATACAACCTTCCTGACAATTCGGGAAACGTGCAGGCCGTAGTCGAAGAAGAAACTCTATGGCTGACGCAGAAGGCTATGGCGCAGTTGTTTGACGTAGAAGTCAACACCATCAACTATCACCTGAAAGAAATTTTCTCCTCGGGAGAACTGAGCGAGATGGCAACTATTCGAAAAATTCGAACAGTTCAAACAGAGGGACAGCGTCAGGTGGAAAGAGAACGGATTTTCTATTCCCTCGATGCCATAATCAGTGTCGGGTATCGCGTGAACAGCCGTAAAGCCACCCTCTTCCGCCAATGGGCCACGCGCGTTCTCAACGAGTTCATCCGCAAAGGATTCGTGCTTGATGACGAACGTCTGAAACAAGGCAACGCCGCTTTCGGTCGCGATTATTTCCGCGAACTTCTGGAGCGGGTTCGCTCCATCCGTGCCAGCAAGCGGCGCATATGGCAACAGATCACCGACATCTATGCCGAGTGCAGTATCGATTACGATCGGTTTGCGCCGACCACAAGAGACTTCTACGCTATGGTACAGAACCGTTTCCATTACGCTATCACCGGGCACACGGCGGCAGAGATTGTCTATGCAGGGGCAGACCATACAAAACCGCATATGGGCCTTACCACATGGAAATACGCTCCCGACGGGCGCATACTGAAATCCGATGTCAGCATAGCGAAAAACTATCTGACAGAGAAGGAAATCCGTTCGCTTGAGCGTACCGTCACGTCTTATTTCGACTATATCGAGGGGCAGATAGAGCGAGGCAACGTCTTCAACATGGAGCAGTTTGCCGCGAGCGTCAACAAATTTCTGACGTTCAACGACTATAAGATCCTGCCCGACCGCGGCAGCGTATCACACGCGCAGGCCAGAGAGAAAGCCGAGTCGGAATACGACCTCTTCAATCCGACCCAGCGGATAGACTCTGATTTCGACAAGGCAACCCGTGAAATGCTCGACAAAGACTGAACGGACAACAGTGAGATTTTTGTAGGATGCTCGCGATAGCGAGCATGAATAATCATATGTCATGTTTCTTTTTGACAACAGGAATGCTCGCTATCGCGAGCACATATCCCGGCGACTGGGACAGTCGCCATCCCCGGTGGCTACGCAGTCGCCAGGCTCCGAGTTTTAGTCAGGTTGTCTCTACGGTTATATTCATAGATTCCACGTAACTGAGCCGCTGCCCCAAAGTGATTTCTATAAAGATCATTCACCCGAAATGATTTCTATAAAGATCATTCACCCGAAATGATTTCTATAAAGATCATTCACCCGAAATGATTTCTATAAAGATCATTCACGCGAAGTGATTTCTGTAGGAATCACTTTGGGGGAGATGGCTGTTGCCTGGGTTATTCCGCCTGCCAGAGGAGGCCGCAGAAATAGAGCTTGCCCTGCTTCTTGTCGAACACGAGAGGATAGTCCTCCCAACCTTCGGGGGCCGTCAGTGTTCCGCCGCCGAGATAAAGCACCCTCCCGGACTCGTTCAGCACGACTCCGTTGCCTCCTGACTCCTGCAGCTCGCGGTTCTTGACCATATAGCTGTATTCCACGACGGTATTGCCATATTCGTCCATGCCGTTCTTCTGAAATTCGAGCATACCGAAATTCACTCCGTCATCGAAATCATAGAGCGAGTTCAGCTTCTCCTCAGGAAAAAGGTCGTAGTTGAGGATGTCGACGAATTTCGACGATATCCAGTAAAAATCCGATTCGGGGCCGTTGCTGTCTTCGATCTGGAGCCAATCTCCGTTTGAGTCCGTGATGAGATACATGTCGCCATGGTCGGCCTTTCCGGCGACAATAGACGAGGTGGAGGGCTCGATGCGCAGGTTCACGCCCGAGGTCTTCACGTAGGCGAAGCGGGTTGTCTCGGCGTCGTCCTGCGCGAAGGCCCCGAGAGCGAGCGCGCACGCGACTAACAATGATAAAATCAGTTTCATAATACTTGGTTTTAAAAAGAGCCTAAAATTACGAAAATAATTTCACATTACCAAAAAGCGTCCTGCGTATCGGCGCTTGGGCTGAGATATTCGCCGCATTTCTTTAATTTTGCGGTATGAGAAAGAGATATGGACATAGCGGCTATATCTGGCAATGTGCCGGTTGGCCTGATTTCCGCTGGGACGCCGGCACTCTGCTTGAACCGGTGACCCGGCTCAGCCGGTTGCACGGGTTGTTGCACGGCAGAATGTCGATGCTCGGTTTCGATGAACGGACCAGGTCTTCACTTTCGGCATTGACCGACGAACTGACAAATTCGTCGGAAATCGAGGGATTGTATCTCAATCCGGATTCAGTGAGAAGCATCATAGCACGTCTCCTCGGGGTCGAGGAAGACGGAATGTTGGTGGAAGACCATTATGTCGAGGGTCTCGTCGAGGTGATGATGGACGCCGTGCGCAACTGCCGCGCGCCATTGACCGAAGAACGGTTTTTCGGTTGGCACGCCGCGCTTTTTCCGACTGGACGGAGCGGTATGCACACCATCACTGTCGCCGACTGGCGGAATGGCGAAGAACCAATGCAGGTGGTGTTGGGAGCGATCGGACACGAAAAGGTGCATTACGAATCCCCGGCTTCCGCTGACGTTCCGAGCGAAATGAAACGGCTGATCGACTGGTGCAACCGGGCGGAATTCCCGCCGTTCATAATGGCGGGAGTGGCGCATCAGTGGTTCGTATCCGTACATCCGTTCGATGACGGGAACGGCCGCATCAGCCGGACTCTCTCCGACATGATGCTTGCCCGACTTGACGACGATTCCGCACGCTACTACAGCATGTCGGCCGAAATCAACCGCAATAAGAAATCATATTATGATATGCTCGAACGCACCCAAAAGGGAGGCCTTGACATCACGGCATGGCTGCTATGGTTTTTCGATTGCCTTGAATCGGCCATAACGCGAGCTTCGGACGCAATCGGACGCACGCTGCAGAAGGCCGCCTATTGGGACAGGTTCAGAACCGTTGAAATAAACGAACGACAACGGAAGATCATAAATCGACTGTGGGATGGTTTCGAAGGGAAACTCACCACTTCCCAATGGGCCAAAATATGCGGCTGCTCGCAGGACACCGCGTTAAGGGACATCAACGACTTGATAAGCAAAGGCATGTTGCGCGACAGCGGCGAGCGGGGGCGAAACGCCAACTATCTCCTCACGTGATGCCCCCAGCCGCGCCGCCCGCGCCGACAAAACAATTCGCGCCAATCATACGTCGTTCAGCAAGTCAACTTGTTGCACTGAAAATCAAGTAAATAAACAACAGGGTTAACTGTTGGGCATAGAATATCATTCGCTATAAAACAGCGATTTCTTAAGAAAAACGAGTCTATTTAAATGAAAAGTCGTACCTGGCAACGACCTATATTGTCGAATTTTGGATTAAAAATTTGTGTATCTGAAGAATTTTAGCTTACTTTGCAGTGCACACCGTCTGTAGAGTCCGGTAAGGGCTTGAGGGAGGGTCGTGACATAGCGGAGCACTTTGCTCTGCAATATTTTATTGGAGAAGCGTTTATTCTGCGCTTGTTCTTGACAGTCAAGAATCTCGCAAATTCTAACAACCATGTCAAGAGCGTAGCAATGGTAGATGCGCGTGGTATGTATTACTCTTTCCTGATTTCGCAAGGAAGAGGGAAGTGTTACATATTCAAGCGTAGGCTCTACACATTGCCGTTCTACATGGTTAGGCAATGCGAGAGCCTTTGACTGGGAACGGCAATAGTAAGGTTCCTACGCTTTTTGTATGTACAGACAACCTGCCGGAGGCGGGACCACTGCGGCGCAACTATCTAACAACATGAAAAGATTCATGCTCATCGTCATGCTCGCTGTCATGGCGATTGCCATTCAGGCCCAAACATCCCAGATTGCGGTGCTTTCGCATGGGGAAACTGTCAAGACTTTCCGCGGAGCCTCTGGTTTCATGGATGCCTATGCCGAGGCAGTCGAAGGAGACATCATCACCCTGTCTTCCGGACAGTTCACTGCTGTAGACATCGACAAGAACATCACAGTCCGCGGTGCAGGAATGGGTACTACCGAAGCGACCGACAACCAGTTACCTACAATCCTCATCGGCGATTTCGAGATTGGAGCAAGGGCAACTGACGAAAACAAACTCATCCTCGAAGGTCTTCAGCATAATTCAGCAATTAGGTGGAACGGCCATTCGTCAGGAATTCAGCTTATTAAATGCCGTTTTGGGCTACTGGGAATCAAAAACTACGTTTATAAAACCACACTCGAAAATATAACAATCCTACACTGCTCTTTTGAGGAATTAAATATGGCGGGCCATAGCGGATTGCAAAAATGCGATATAAACATGGCCAATTCTGTTATGACCAAATTTCTATGGCCAAATAATACGTGGAAGGATACTTCATTCGAGATTAATAACTGTGTTATCATAAACAGCACGGGTGGCGATTCAACAGGCGAAATCAGTTACTGTTTCCTTAATAATTGCCTAATTTTTCAGTCAAGCGAAGTCAACAGTTCCAAACTGCATTTTGGCAACAAAAGCGTAGCCTACAACTGCGTCTGGATTGGATCTAGTGCAAAGCAACCGTTCGGCTATTCAAACACCATGAATAACAATCATAAAATTGAGACGTTAACTTATGACAGCCCCTTCAAAGATGGTACTTTCTATGAGTTAATCGATCCTCTTAAGGAATACAAAGGACGTGACGGCACGGAAATAGGCATATATGGTGGCCGGCTCCCCTTCTCTGCCGAGACAACCAATCCGCAGATAGTAAAATTCGAAGTTGCTCCGCGCACCACTCCCGACGGCAAGCTTAGCGTTGACATCGAAGTAAAAATTAATGAGTGATGCTATGCGTACGGATAAGATATTGATATTGATATGGCTGTTTGCCTTATTGTGCGTTACGTCCGCAGGTGCGCAGAGTCAGACCTTCTATTGGTTTGACAACGATAGCGAGCATGGAGTGTTTCTGTCGCAGTCAATCTCAGGAGAAATTGATGCTTCGAAGCTAACCAACGGCATACATTGGCTGCACTGTATGGCAAGTGACACGCAGGGAGTGCTCTCCTCGGTGAAATCCGCCTGCTTCTATAAGAACGCTGAACTTAGCCAAGGAGCGATGCATATGTTCATCGACGGCAAGCCCAAGGCAAGCAACAGTATCACCAATGGTCTCGGCACAGTGATGATTGACCTCTCCTCGCCCGATATTTCTTACGGACTGCACTCTCTTGGTGTGTATTATGTATCACGAGACGGCGCGATGACATGCATGATTGAGGATTTCTTCATAAAAATTCCACAGAGCAGCGACCTCGACTTGATGAACGGTTACTTCATGTTTGACGGAGTGAAAATAGTGGAATCAGGTGGCCCATTCACCAATGGAATCATGCACACCGACTTGGATGTGAATAGAATAGCCGATGGCCTACACACCATAAGCTTCATTCTTACCGGCTCTCACGGTATTACCGCGAACTCGCTATCGAGGCTATTCATCAAGACCCCCATGGAAGGTGACATGCTCACTGGTTACAGCTACTGGGTTAACGACAACTTTGAAGACATCGCGGAGACAAAACTGGATCCTCCCTCCCGCGTATGCTCGGTTGTATGTCTTCTCGACCTGCCCACATATCCTTTCCGTTCGGCAGAATTCAGCCTTGCGAAGGGGGATGACGGCAAGCTTAACGCCTTCTCGGTGAATAATCTGAATTTCTTGTTTGCTAAAAACGGGACCGGCTTTATACTTCAGTCCGCACCATACGTCGACGTAAACAGTTATCGGGAAGTGTCTCCTATCAAGTATCTCAGCCCCGGGATGAAGGAGAAGGTGGGTGTGATAGGACGTGACGAAATAAAGTGGTATCAGGTAAAGGCCGAGTATGGCGACAGTCTCGTATTCAGTCTTGACCGCGCGGCGACTATAAATGTCTTCTCTTCCGATGGGACTCTGCTGCTTAAGTCGCAGGGTAGCAATTCTATCGTGAAGCATGGATGTCGCGCCCCGGGCAATGACAAGCTGCTCGTAGCTGTGCATGACCAACAATCAGACAACAGAAGAGGTGTGGAACTTCTTTATGAGAAAATAGATCGCTATACTTTAATCAGTCATACACCGACTTCCTCTGCAAACGTAGGTCTTATCAATATGGATCTCTATGGCAACGGCTTTGAGGATTTGAAAGGAGCGGCCATTGTGAAAGATGGGGAAACATTCGAGTGCGATTCACTTGTAGTGCGTTCAGGAGGCTATGCTATAGCTCAGTTCAATCTGATGAGCCAGAGAATGCTTCCTATTGGCGAATATGACTTACAGCTGGCATTCGATACAGATATTGATGACAAACGGACATTCACCGCCGCACGTGCGCTTAAACTCGAACATCCGGACTTTTCACCGATTAAGACTGAACTTGACTATAATGTTTTTAAGGACGGTGTAAATCCCCACAAAATCAGAGTCAATATCACCAACACCGGCAATGTGGGAAGTGCATTGATTCCACTTAATATAGCGGTATGTAGCCCTTATGTAGTTGGTCTTCGCTTCGAGAACTTTGATGTGGGCTATGTCTCACAATTCGGTATGGACTCTATTCCTCTGAGTGTTACCGTAGACAATCTGGCCGGTATGGGACTTAGCGGGAACTTCATGCCGCTGGTGCTTCCCTATCTGGGCCCGAGGGAGACCAAAACTATTGAGCTGTCCGTATTGTTTGAAGACGATTCGTGGGGGTTGGACAAATGGCATTTCTATGCGTGGCCAGGACAGCCATTAAGTTATACTGCGCATGAGACAGCTGCCAGTCGACCGTACCGAAGCGGCATAAAACTCGACCCCGCAGTCAATTTCAGCGATAATTATTGCGATGGTGAGAATAACGTTGATATTCAGGATGTATCAGATATTCTCGATAATACCAATATACCGAAATCGAGATGGCAGAAATTCATGGTCAAGTTATCCTTGGCAATTGGCGAGGTCTTCGCAGGCATTACCATCGGCACATCAAAAATACGGGACGAAATATATGTTGAGAATGGCACTGTTCCTCTCGGTAAAGATATCTCGGATTATAATTGGAAATATAGACAAGAAAGATTCAGATCTCCCGGTGAAATATCCATGGATCTCGCTATGACATTTGCACCTGACCGTCTGAAACCATCTTACGAGTTGTACCGTGATATGCAGGAACAAGGCGGGAGAGATTGTCCTCAACCTTCCGGTTACAGCCTGAACCACATACCTCTTTCTTGGGATCCCAATGATATAATAGGTTTCACCCATGAATCAGGCAGCCTGTTCATAGGAAGGAATGACAAAGAACTGGAATACATAATCGAATTTGAGAACGACTCCACTATGGCCACTATGCCCGCCAATGCTGTCGTACTGCGCTCTCAATTCGATAAGAAAATTTTTGATCTTTCTGGATTCCGTCCGGGCAAGATAAGATTCGGCAAATTTAATATAGAAGCAGGAGAGGAAGCCGAATTTACCAAGACTATCGATCTTCGACCGTCTACCAACGCTCTCGCCGAGATTAATCACACGCTCAATTACGATACAGGCGAATCGGTGTGGACTATCCGTGCCATCGACCCACTCACACTCGAACCTATCGTCGGGGAGATGTATGGCCTGTTGCCGGTGAATAATGCCGATGGCGACGGACAGGGTTGCGTTTCGTACAAAATCCCGCTGCTTGATAGCTTAACCGACGGCACAACTGTCAGCAACTCCGCCTCTATAACGTTCGACAGCAATCCGCCTATCGTTACTCCCGAGTGGATGAATGTCACAGATTATATTGACCCGGCAAGCTGCATAACTGAAGCAGAAAATGATGGTGACAATCGACTCCATATAAAATGGCAGGGTTCCGATAACCGAGCTGGCGTGTGGAAGTATACGCTCTATCGTCGCATAGGCGAAGATGGCTTATGGGAGTGTGTTGGTAACGATCTTACCGAAACCGAGATATGGCTTCCTGTTGAACAGGGCGTCGAATATGGCTTCTTCGTGGTAGCTACCGATAAGGCCGGCAACCGTGAGGAGAAGGAATGGTTGCCTGAGATGACGTATAAGGATAAAGTCATAACAGTCAGTGTTGAGGTAATCCGCCCAGATGATAAGATAGACGAATCCATCTATGATTTACTTGGACGAAAGGTTGTTGATCCTTCACCTGGAATATATGTCAGAGGTGGAAGAAAAGTCCTCATTCTTAAGTAACGAAGCGTGATAAGAATTTAAATCTCAATAAGATAAGGTATATGTCCGAATATTGTATCAAATATAGCGTTCCTGCAAAATGACGGACCTATACGTTTGAGATCATGAATGCATGCCTCTGCAATCTTGGACTGCGGAGGCATGCAGCTATGAGCCTGAGTCCCGAGGTTGGTGTAAAATCCCCTGTGCGCTAAGCTTCGGGGATTTTCCGATTTGCAGTCTGTCGCCGAAAGAGGCGCGCTCAATTACAGACAATCCCTGTCAATAATTTTGCAGCATCAAAAATTATTGTTAATTTTGTCGGTTAAGAGATCCGGCATATGGACTCAATACTTTCTGAGTATATCCTTTTGAGAAAATTTTAATAGACTTATGGCGACGATTCAGATAAAATCAATAGGTCCGATTGTTGACACCGGAATTATTGAATTGAAGACAGTCAACCTGTTCATAGGCAAGCAGAGTACTGGAAAAAGCACTCTGATGAAAATTTGCAGCCATTGCCGATGGGTTGAGAAATTGCTTTCAATAGGAAAAAGGAAGAACGGGACATCCAGCATCTATCTCTACACTCATTATTATCGTTTTGTCCAGGAGCTTATCAAATTCTATAGATTTGACCCCAAGTTCTTTTCCAAGGACAGCGAAATTGTTTATGTTGGTGACTCCTTCAAGATAGAGTTCAAGGGCGACCATAAAGCAAACGCCAGAATCGAGCCGATATCTGACGCGTCGCCATATAACGCAAGATTGAGTTTCATCCCTTCGGAGCGAAACCTGATATCCGCAATAAAAGGAATCGAATCATGGTATCGTCCCAAGGATTTCGATTTGCTTTTCAACTTTATCTTCGAATGGGATGAAGTCCGGGAATCATACAGTCCGACCAATCCTCTTCCGCTCGTGGTGACTCCGGACATGGAGTTCTTCTATGACAATGCGAGAGGGGAGCAGATACGCCTTACTTCCCAGAATAAGGAATTTTCGCCGTTCTATGCGTCAAGCGGTGTTCAGTCGGCTCTGCCTCTTGAAGTTATGATCAATGCATTGACAAGTGCGGTCGGGACGAAAGCCAATATGAGCAAAAGCGACCTGATGGATATTGTCAGTTCCCTTCTCGAAGATGACTCCGACATAAACAAGGTTGTGACGGAAAGCAAACTGAGCAAGAATCTGATGACATATCAGGGGGCTGTATTCTTTATAGAGGAGATTGAACAGAATCTCTTTCCGGAATCCCAGGCCGGCCTCTTACGACATATCGTAGCGGCTATCAAGGCCGCCAACGGGAAATTTGACAAGAATCGCTCCATGGTATCGATGACGACCCATAGCCCATATGTATTATCTGCCCTCAACGTACTGATGGCGGCGTCAGAAGCATACGCGATTGATGCGGAGGCAACTGTCAGGATAGTGCCCGAAGAATACATACTTCCCAAGGGCAGTATATCGGCATATTATCTGACACCCGAGGGTACGGCTGTCAATGTAATAGATTCGGAGATCTACATGGTCAACGGCATGAATCTCGACACAGTCTCCCAGACTGTGGAGGAAGATCTTGACAGACTTAACGACATTATTTGCCAATAATATGTCAGAGTCATTGCATACGGTCCTGGCGAGGACGCATACTCCGAAACTGCCTTTGGTCGAAAGAGAGAATCTGTCGATAAAGGAGACGAACACCACTTACAGGTTATGTTTCGGCAAACGTCGCCAGTCTGCCGTATATCAGGTGGACGGTGATATAATCAAGGTTGGAAACAAATGCGATTTCCTTATTCTTGCCAGTCAGGACAGCGTTGACGGGAATGTAGAGATGTGGAAAAGCATATTTGTGGAGCTTAAGGGCAAAGACGTGATTCACGCTCTCGCACAACTCGACGCCACACTCGACAACAAGCTTTTCAAGCATCCCTCGGTCAATGAGGTCCACGCAAGAATAGTCGCCAAGTCCTTTCCCGCCAACAATGCGAACACCGAGTTTGAAAAGGCTAAGCGAAGATTCAAGACAAAACATAGGAACTGTACGTTTAAGCAGGTGTCGTCCAATCAGCCGGATATCATCTCATGACCGCACCGGCGTGTCTTGATATGATATTGCTGTTTCTGTTACGGGCCGAGCTCAAATCAAAAGAATTGCGGTGAATATTTGGAGTTTTCGCCGCGATTCGTTTATTTTGCGGTATGAAACGCATCTACCTTCTCACTCTCGGTCTTGGAGCCCTCACGGCGTTCGCCCAGAGCGTCTCCTCGCCCGACGGCAGGATAATCTTCGATATGTATGCCGACACTGCCGGGCATCCCGTGTATACAGTAAGTTTCAACGGCCGCGAGGTCATAAAGCCCTCCGCGCTCGGGCTCACGGCCAAGGAGGCGAAATATGGCGAGAACGCCGTCGTCACCGCCGGCGACGTGACCTCGCACGACTCCACTTGGCAGCCAGTGTGGGGCGAATATGCCGACATACGAGAGAATTACAACGAGCGCGCATATACCGTGACCGACAGCAAGGATCCGCGCCTGTCGATGACCGTGCGCGTCCGCGTCTTCGACGACGGACTCGGTTTCCGATACGAGCTTCCGGCCGAAAGCGTGTCCAATTATCTGACACTCACCGGCGAGGGGACGCAGTTCCGCCTCGCCGACGACATGACCGCCTACGTCATACCGGGCGACTACGACACCGACGAGCGTCTCTACACCACGGCTCCGGTCTCCGGTCTCGCCGAGGCCCTCGCCCATGTGACGCACGGCGAGAGCTCGCTGATTCCGGGTCTCGCCGTCCAGACCCCTGCGATGCTCAAGAGCGGCGACGGCAGCCTCTATGTCAACATCCACGAGGCCGCGCTGAAAGGCTACGGCTCCATGGCCCTCGACGTCGATCCGGCCACGCTCACCTTCACAAGCCACATCTCGCCCGACGTCCATGGCGTGACGGGATACGTGCAGGTGCCCTTCAACACGCCCTGGCGCACACTCATAATCGGCGACAAAGGCACCGACATACTTGCATCCCAGCTGATCTACAACCTCAACGAGCCCTCGCGCATCGAGGACACCTCATGGATCAAACCGCAGAAATTCATGGGCGTGTGGTGGGAGATGTTCACCGGCGGCAAGACCTGGGCATACTCCGACGACGCGCTCGCCAAGCCCGGCGTCACCGACTACAGCTCGCTCCGTCCCAACGGTCGTCATCCGGCCAACAACGACAACGTGAAGCGATACATAGACTTCGCGTCCGAGAACGGCATCCCGGCCATCCTCGTCGAAGGCTGGAACGAGGGTTGGGAAGACTGGGCCGGATACCGCAAGAACCGCCAGTATCTCTTCGACAAGGCGTATCCCGATTTCGATGTCGCCATGCTTCGCGAATACGCCGCCGGCAAGGGCGTCGAGCTGATCATGCACCACGAGACGGCGGCCAACGCGGCCGACTACGAGCGCCAGCTCGACCGCGCGTTCCAGTTCATGAAAGACAACGGATACAAGTCGGTCAAGACCGGATATGTCGGCAAGGTCATACCCCGCAGCGAGTCGCACTCGTCGCAGTGGATGGTGGACCATTACATCCATGTGGCCGAACGCGCGGCCGATTTCGGCATCATGGTCGACAGCCACGAGGCCGTGCGCCCCACGGGCATGGCGCGCACTTGGCCCAACTGGGTGGCCCAAGAGTCGGCGCGCGGCGGCGAGTTCGAGAGCATGGGCGGCAACACCCCGGAGCATACGGTGATCCTGCCATTCACGCGCCTCAAGGGAGGCCCGATGGACTACACGCCGGGACTCTTCGAGAACGACATGAGCTATTACGGCGCGGGCAACACCAGCCACGGCGGCACGACGCTTGCCCGCCAGCTGGCGCTCTATCTCACCATGTACTCGCCGCTGCAGATGGCGTGCGACCTGCCCGAGAACTACCGCCGTTTCCCGGACGCCTTCCAGTTCATCAAGGATGTGCCCGTCGACTGGGCCGATACCCGCTGGCTCGAGGGTGAGCCGGGCGATTACATCTCCGTGGCGCGCCGCGACAAGAACTCGGCCGACTGGTATGTCGGCGCCATCACCGACGAGAATCCCCGCACGGCCGTGGTCAGCCTCGATTTCCTGCCCGCCGGCAAGTATGTGGCCACTGTCTACGAAGACGGCAAGGACGCGTCGTATGACCGCAAGCCGCAGAGCTACCGCATCCGCACGCTCGACGTCACCCCGCGCACGAAACTGAGGCTCAACCTTGCCTCGGGCGGCGGCGCGGCGGTCCGCATCGTCGCCAAGTGACCAGTTGACTCCTAAGCATGGACCGGATAGAGAGGGAGAAGAAGACAGTGGCGATGATGATTGCCGTCTATTGCCGGCGCCATCACGGCGCACTCGGCACGGACCTGTGCGCCGACTGCGCCGGCCTGCTCGAATATGCGCACAAACGTCTCGACCATTGTCCCAAAGGGAACGCGAAGGGGAGCTGCCGGCGGTGTGAGATCCATTGCTACGCGCCCGACAAGCGCACTAAGATACGCGACGTGATGAGATATGTCGGGCCGCGCATGCTCTTCATCAGTCCCCTGCAGGCCATCCGCCATCTCATCTCCGAGCTCCGGTAGGTGAGGTCTTTAAGGTCATCAAGGTCGCTGAGGTCTGAGGTCAGAGGTTAGGGATGGCTTTGAATTCAAGATTGGATATGGTGGTTCAGGACGATTTTTCTTGCGCATTCCTTTGTGTTTCATAAATTTTAGCTATATTTGCATATTGTTGCGTTTTGCCGCGACAGTTCCGGAAGACCCGGCTGACCGAGGCCGGGCCATCCGGCCTTGAAATCGAACTGACAACCTACCATGATATGAACTTGGAATTCAACAAACTAACTTACCCGTCGCTGCAGGAATTCATCGCCAACGAAAAGGAAATCTCCGGAAGCCTGTATGGGAAACGCATGGACTTCGCCCATCCCATAGACTCGGGGATCATCAAGGCCATGGAGGCCACACATGTGCAGAAAGCCATGAACAAACTCGCCGACCTGCTGGTGAATATCGAGAGCGGTCAGGAAATCAGCACCGGCATCGTGATTGACGCCAACAACTTCCCGGAGATCTTCTCGATACTCAGACATTGCTGCAAGACTCTGGGCATCAGCATACCGCACGGAGTCGTGTCGGCGCGGATGCCTGGCATCAACGCTTACGCCTCGGGCACCGTCGACAACCCCTATCTGCTGATAAGCGACCTCAGCACGCACCTGCTAACCAATGAGGAGCTCACCTTCATCATAGGCCATGAATGCGGACATCTCGCCATGGAGCACCTTGTCTATCACATGATAGGCCGGCAGCTCGCCCAGTTGAGCACCCTCATCCCCGTGGTGGGGCCGATGTTGATGCAGGTGGTCAACATCCCGCTCTCGACCTGGTCGCGCTATTCCGAGATCACCGCCGACCGCGCCGGTCTGCTCTGCTGCGGCGACATTCGGGTGGCGCAACGCGCGCTGATGAAGCTCGAGAGCGCGTTCGCCAACGTATCCAACGTGGATCTCGACACCTACATCGACCAGTCTCTTGAAAGCCTCGAGAACATGAAGCTCGGCGCGATGGGCGAGATAATGCTCAGCCATCCGCTCACACCCAAGCGGCTGAAGGCCCTGCAATACTTCACCGAGTCGAGGATGTATTATTCGCTCACAGGCAAGGAGGTCCCGGCAGGAACCGCGCCCTATTCCGACGAGGTGCTCAAGGAGAAGGTCAACGCGTTATTAACCGTATTCAAATAAGCGAGGTCCGAAATGAAAAAGAAACTTACAAAGGGCGAGGCACTTGAGGTGGCCGGGCGTCTGGATCTGACACGGTATGCCGACATCGACTGTCTGATTGACAGCCTGCATATCGAACACAACAAAGAGATATCGGTCTGCGTGGTCACGACCGACAAGCGCAGTGCCGAGCAGTTGCTCTCAACGCTCGCGGGCCTCGATCTGCGGTTAGGCTTCGACACAACGTTCAAGGCCGAGATGCGCCACGGTGAAAGGGAATACACGCTGTCGGGCCGTTATGGCGAGCTGTGCGTCGACGAAGAGCAGTTCAGGAGCGCCGTTGCGCATGGCGACACCGAGAGCGTTGTCGTGGTGGAGAACGACCTGCTGAAGAATCTGAGGCTTACGCTTGTATATGCTCCCGAATACAACTCGGTCGATACGGACACGTGGCGGAGCATGCTGCTCGGAGCCGACAGGGCCGTGCTGGTGGTCAACGCCAACCGAATCCTCGGCCAGAGGGAACAGAGATTCGTCAGCGAGCTCATGACGCCGATATTCTCGCCGTCAAGGCTCTTGGTCGGCATCGGAAACGCCCAGTATGTGCCCGTCGGGGAATGGGAGGAGTCGGTGGAGCGCGTGCGCCGCATCATGGGTCGCGAACACGCGGTATTCCCGATCTTCACCGACGAGGTGCCGGAAGAGTTGCGTGCTGCATACTCGGGCAGCGAGGTCACGCCGGCGGCCATCCTTGAGCAGACATGCCGGAACGCCATGGCATTCCGCGAACTGCATGTCGAGGATCTCGACCGCTACCGGTCGACTGTGCTTGAAGAGGAACTCACGCGTAAACGCCAGACGGTCGAAAGCCTGCGCCGGCACGCCGACGAGGCCGTGAAGAGCCTCGAATCCGACATCGCGTTGCTGGGCCGCAGCCGCAGCCACATCGAGAATTACATCGACCTATTCCTCAAAACTCCGCTTGTGGCACGCTATCGCGAGGAGGCCGAGCGGTTCGCCCAGCTGCTCACGAAGTCGCTGACCGAGGACATCGAGCACTCCGCCGACATAAAGCGAGACGCCAAGGCCCTGCCGCGCTATCTGACATATGTCTGGGACCAGTTCACCGACGACTGCAATTCCTCCCTGTCCAAGGTATTCGAGCGCGAGACCTCGACGATAGTCGACATGATGGGCCTCGACCTCAAGAGGGTTGCCCGCGACATCGGGCGCATAGACCTCGACAGCGATCTGGGCAGACACCTCGAGGGGGCCTTCAGCGTCCACACATTCTTCGCGCGCAAGACAACGGCCGGCAACGGCCTGACCGACGCGCTGACCATCGGAGGCGTCATCTCGACGATATTCTGCGCCCCCGTCGGCATCGCCGCGATTCTCTCGTCGGAACTCATCAAGGTCTTCGGCAAGAAGAAATTCGACCGGGAATACAAAGAAGAGCTCTCGCGCAAGATCGCCGGAATCGTCGATGGCAACAAGAACGAGCTCCTCGCGCAGGCGTCGGCCAACTTCGGGCGCGTGGCCGATGCATACCGTAAGGAAATAATGGGATACTACGACGATACGACCGAGCAGGTGCGGACAATCCTCGCCGAGGAGATGTCGCGTCTGGCCAAGGTGTCGGAAACCGTCGATTACATTGATACATTGATTTGAAACAGAAGAAAGCATAATGGGATACAGCAAGGAAAAACAGCAGAAACTCGTGTCGGCCCTGACCAATGTCGGGGCCCTGGCGGGAAGCAACGAGGCCGGCGTCGCCGGCGGAGTCAAGGGACTCGGCATGAGTCTGGAGCAGACGAGGTGCGAGCAGGAAGCCACGCAGGTGCGCGACGGTCTGTTCAAGGTGGCCGTCATGGGAGCCTTCACATGCGGCAAGAGCACGATCATCAACGCCCTCGTGGGCGCCGAGATACTGCCCAAGGCCGTGACGCCGACGACGGCCATACTCACCTTCATACAGTATGGCGAGGACGAGAGCAAGGCCAAGGTCTACATGGCCGACAAGGTGGCAGACGACGGCTCGGTCATACCCGGCGAATGTGTCGAGATGGACATCGACGAGTTCAAGGAAAAATACAAGTACACGCGCGCCGACGAGGAAGAGGTGGCCGAGACCGGAACAGTCCGTCGCTTCGCCGAAGTCAAGTATGCCGTGATGCGCTGTTCGAAACGCCTTATGGAGGGCGGCGTGACCATTATCGACTCCCCGGGACTCGAGGACAAGAAGATAGCCACCGACCTGGCGCTGAACATCGCCGAGGAGGCGCAGGCCATAATCTACTGCCTGCCCGAGCGCGGCAGCAATTCGGACGACCGCGCCTATATCGAGGCGAATTTCAGAAACTGCCCCAACAACGTGTTCTTCCTCATCAACAAGTATGATCTGGTGCCGGTATACGAGCGCGAGCAGTTCCTCGACAAGGTGAAGACCGACCTCTCCAGAGTGTTCACCGACGCCGAGGGGAATTTCAACGCCGACCTGTATTCGCGCCGCGTGTTCCCCATCAGCGCGCTCTGGGCGCTGTGCGCGCAGACCGGCATGATTTACGACCAGATTTTCCAGAAGGAGAGGGAGCTTTCGGCCGACGAGCGCCGCATGATGCTCGAGGGCAGCATGTTCCGGCCTTTTGAGCAGGAGCTTGAGCGATTCCTCACCACCGACGAGAAATGCCTGGCCCAGTATCAGAAGTGCTTCGCACAGATGGCGTCGACATGGCGCAGCGCGCGCAAGCAGGTGGAGGGATATCTCAATGCCTACGAGGCAGACATAAGTCTCGACGAGGAGAAGAGGGCCGAATGCGAGGACATAATCGCTGATATCCGCAAGAGCATCGACATCACCGAGGCGACTTTCGACAACAGCTCGCTCAAGATCCAGAACAAGATCACCGAGGTGTTGTCAGGCTGTGCGGAGGCGATCGAGAAGTCGTGGGACGAGGACATGGCGCAGATCGCGGCCAAAATCGACGTCGGCACTTTCGAATACATGCTCAACGGCCTCAAGCAGATCAATCCCTTCGGCTCCAAGGAACAGAAGAAGAAATCGATGGAGCGGTTCGTGGGGAAGTTCATCACGGCCGTAACCGATCATTTCGCCGACAAGGTCACAGACTATATCAACGACAACAGAGTGGTGATCGACAAGGTGGTCGACGAATGCCAGGAGCAGCTCAATGTCTCGCTCGGCAACACGGAGAGCCTGTTCCGCGACCTGTCGAAGAAGGTGACCGACGTTAGCCCGGAGGTCGGCGAGTCGGACAAGAGCTGGCTGCAGCTCGCCATATCGACCTATCTGGGCGACTACAGCGCCGTGACCAAGGGTGCGCTCGAGGGCAAGAGCAACTGGGTGGAATATATCAAGAAGACTCTGTTCAACACGATATGGCAGGTTGTGCTCATTTCGATGATCGACGGCGGTCTGGGCATAATCATCGCGCTCGCCATCGAATTCTTTCAGGGCAAAGCCAACCAGAAGGAGACCGTCAGGAAGATTCTGGCCAGTACGAAGGAATCGGTCGTGGCCGGCATCAGGGAGAAACTGGTGGAGTCGCGCAAGGACCTCAACAAGGCCATCGCGGTCAAGATTGGCGACAAGAAGCGGGAACAGACCGACGCCATGCGGAGCCGCCTGCAGGACGAGGAGACCAGAATGAACGAGATCATCTCGGCGCGGGAAAGCCACAGCTTTAATCTGGAGGCCGAGAAGGAGAGGTTCGGAGTCATACTCGACGCGATGTTCGGCGAGGCGAGAGACGCCTATTCGGTGGTGTTCGGCAAGGAACTGTGCCTCGATGAATTCAAAGGATTCTGACCATGGAGGCGACAACAGCTACATTCGAGAAGCGGTGGGCCACGGTGAGCCGCGAGACACTTGCTGCGGTGCGCAGACAGTACCGTATGCCCGAGTTTGACAACAGCGCCGTGGTCAAGGCCTTCCGCAACGGCAGCGACGAATGGTTCGACGGCGAACTTGCGCCGCACGTGTGGTATGAAAGCCTCGAGAAGGAGCGTCCGGAGGCGGCGCGGGAGTTCAGGGATTATGTGAATGGAATCGGTTTCACGGAACGCGCGTTCTCGAAGCCGTCGATGCTGTGGGGCTGGCTGGTGACGGCTGTCTCGCTTGCGGCATGTTTCTTCCTGCTGGGCTGGCTCTCGGACATGGGCTTCCTGAGCAGGGCGCTCACGGCGGTCGGAACCGCCGTCCTCGTGTGGTACGCCTCGCTTTCGCTGATCCGTAGCCGGGATTCCCGCATAGAGGAGGAAGTGGTCGATTACTACCGTGATCAGCTTGAACGGAATCTGGAGCATATAAGGAAAATTCTTTCGTAACGCAAGCGTAATTTCCAATGGGACTGTTCGATTACATCAGGAAGCGGTTCAGCTCGCTTTTCAGGATTGTCACGTCGGGCCGCAGGTATGACGACGGGGAGATCCAGCGCGTGCTGGCCGAACGTCCGCAGTCGTTGCAGGAACCATACGCGGGTGCTGTCGGCGCGTTGGCCGACAGCATCCGCAGAACTTACGCGGCCGCGAACAGCAGTGAGTTCACGATAGCCGTGGTCGGAGACTATTCCGTCGGCAAGAGCTCGTTCGTCAACGCCATGCTCGGCGCGAGGTTCCTGCCCGTGTCGGTCAATCCGAGCACGGCCGTGATCACCAAGATCAAGTATGGCCGCAAACGGAAGGCGGTGGTGAAATATGCCGACGGCACGGAGAAGGAGATGACCTACGAGGAGTATCTCGGCTTCTCGGCTTTCAACACCGACGACTTCAGGGAGCGTCGGGCCACGGGTCGCATAAGCCGATTCGAGAACGTCAGGGAGGCCGAGCTTTACGTCCCGTCGGACTTCCTGAAGCAGAACAATCTCTGCATAGTCGACACTCTCGGGCTCTCGGCCGACGATGCCGACAACCGTAAGACCATCGAATCGATCAGGGACGCCGTCGTCGTTGTCTACATCTGCGGCGAGCGCGGACTGACGCAGAGAGACAAGGAGTTCATCGCGGGTTATCTCGGACATGTGATCCTCGACTCGTTCGTGTGCATCAACCGCATCGATCTGGTGAGACATGACGAGCGCGCGCATCTGGCGGAGGTGGTGAAGCTGAAACTTGACGACGCCATCGGCCGACGGGGCGATGAGGGTTTCCCTGCGTCGTCGATTCATCAGGTCTCGTCGCTCTATCAGGAGTTCGCCAACGGCTTCACCGATCATAAGGACTGGCATCCGGATGTCGATTACGGGGCCGAGAGCGGATTCGAGGCTGTGATGGGCGATCTCGGACGCCATATCGGCGAACAGGCCGATGAACTGCGTAGCAAGGCGGTGACAAAACAGCTTGAGGATGCACGCGCACAGGTGGCCGCCATGCGGCAGGCCCGAGACGCCGACTTCGGGATTCAGACAGCCTCCCTCCAATCGCGGATTGCTTCGGCAGCCGACCGCAAGAGGGACGTCGACGACCGAATCCGATACATCGACGCCCTGTTCGAAGGCCTCAGGCAGAACATACGCGGAATGCTGCCTGATGTATATTCCGATTTCGTAAGGCAGGTGGATGCAGGCTGGAAGAATACGCTCGACACGCAGCTCATGAGACAGGCGACATTCAAGGTGGGCGACTATCTCGCGCTGGAGACGAGCGTGACCGGCGTGAAAATGAACGTGTTCGTGTCGGACAAAGACCGTCTATATGCCGGCATCGACAGCCTCAAGCAGTTTGTCAATCCTGTGGTAAGCAGTCTTGTATGGGTTCTTGGGGAGGTCATGTCGCGTCTATCGCATCGCGTTAAGGATGCGGTTGGGGAGTTCGCGACACGCAACTCGATGACACAGCATTTCCCGGATCCGGATATCAGGCTGAGCTGTCAGGTCTTCGAATCACCGGGCGACGCGATACGCAATGCGATGTTCCGCGAGGCGGCTCTTGCCGGTGTGGAATCCACGTGGATTAAGAACGACACGAGAAAAGCCCGTATGTTCGAGGCGTCGAAAGCTGTGGCCATGAGGATGATTGAACAGCCATTGACTGTGGCGGTCCGGGAAGCCTATGATGGCAGAGTCTTACCTTATCTCGCGGAGAGCGAGAGGAGGGCGACTGCGGAACTGCGACAGCAGGCGACGGCGATTGAATCAGAGATTGCACAGCTTGAAAAGGAGGTTGAAGCCCTCGGACGTCAGCATGACATAGAAAACAGATATTTCGACCGCCTGACTACCGCCCTCACGGCAACGCCATAGGATGCCGGCAGTTAAATCAAGCGACCCGCCTACCGTGGGTATGACTCCGACGACGCGCTTCGCGCCGTCGGAGTCATACCCACGGCTACACACAAGATGTCCTGTCGGACATTAGGTCGAATCCACGCGACTACGTCGCTGCCTCGTTGATTCCCTTGGATTTTATCAGAATTCGGCAGGTTATTCCCTTGGATTTTATCAGAATTCGGACGTTTATTCCCTTGGATTTTTGCAAAACATTGATTATCTGTATGCTTGGAATCAAAGGTTAGACCGGGGCAGACGATGGTCTTATGGCTTGGGTCAAGGGCTTGTTGTTGGCGTTGCTTTTTTGGTATGTCCGGCCGTTGCCGGAGTGGGTCAGGCGAGGGCGGCGGTGAAGCCTTTGTGCTGCCAGCGGCGCGACTCCCAGCGGCGGATGAAGACGATGGCGCGGATGTTCTCGTCGAGCGCGAACATCCACCACATGCCTAAGATGCCGAAGCCGAACGTGATGCCGAACAGGTAGGCTCCCACCACGGCCACCGACCACATCCATATCAGTCCGACATAGAAGGGATAGTTGACGTCGCCCGCGGCCTGGAGCACGTTGACGAAGAGGATGTTGACCGGACGGCCGATCTCAAGGGCGACGTCGATCCAGAGGATGGCCGTGCAGAGGGCCGTGATCTCGGGGTTCTCGGTGAGCATGGCCATGATCGATGTCCCGGCCAGCGCGATGGCCACCGAGAACACCAGCGTCCATGTCAGCGCGACTCGCATCACGTAGCGGCCCATGAGATAGGCGCCCTGCCAGCGTCCGGCGCCCACGAGATGGCCGACGCTGATGGCCCCCGCGTGCGAGATGGCTATAGAGAAGAGATAGACGTACATGATGATGTTGACGCAATAGGTGCGCGCCGCCAGCGACTCCATGCCGAGCGATGTGATGACGTAGGCTATCACGAGCTGCGAGCAACTGTAGCTCATCTGCTCGCCGGCCGAGGGGAGGCCGATCTTCATAAGGTTGCGGAACTCCTCGCGGGGCCAGCGGCGGAAGATGTGGACGGGAAAGCGACGCACGGTGGTGCGGAACACGATGACCGCCAAGATCACCATGGCCACCATGCGGCACGTGGCCGTCGATACCGCCGCGCCACGGACGCCGAGCGCCGGAGCGCCGAACTCGCCGAATATCAGCATGTAGTTGCCCAGAATGTTGAGGCAGTTCACCACGAGAATCACCATCATAGGGTATACCGCCTTGTTGTTCGAGCGCAGCACGGCCGATAGCGTCAGCTGCAGGGCCTGGAAGAAGGCGAAGGCGCCTACGATCTCCATATACGACACGCCTTCGGCCAGCATCGAGCCGTCGAGGCCGAGGGCTGTCAGAATTTCAGGTGCGTAGGCATACAGCAGCGCGCTGACGGCGACGCCCGAGATGAGATTGACCACGAGCGAGACGCCGACCACGGTCTCCATGCGGTCGCGCATCCGCGCGCCGAGATACTGGCTGCAGAGCACCGACGTGCCGAGATTTATGACCTCGAAGATGATGAACGTGAACGTTATCATCTGGTTGGCGAGGCCCACGGCCGCCACGCTCGCGTCCGAATGGCGCGAGAGCATAAACGTATCGACCGCTCCGAGAGTCATGATGAGCAGAGTCTCGACGAGTATAGGCAGCGTGAGCGAACGCAGTTCGCGCCGCAGCGGCGACTTCACCCCGCGGCGTCCGGCAATCCGCGACGGCCATGACGCCACCGCGCTTATGTTGAGATTGGCTATGTTCAATTAAGTAATAACTTGTAAGAAAGAAGTAATAAGTTATATAAGTAAGAAGTAATAAGTAAGAAGTAATACGCGCTTGTTAAGTGAGAAGTTATAAGTAAGAAGTAATACGCGGCGGGCACCCTTTAATCGTTCCCATATTACTTATTGCTTTTTACTTATTACTTTCCTTGAGCAGGTCGGGGCGCAGGCGGCGCGTGCGCTCGAGCGCCTGCTCGTAGCGCCACTCGGCTATCTTGGCCTCGTGGCCCGAAAGCAGTATGTCGGGGACGCGCCAGCCATTGTATTCGGCGGGACGCGAATAGACCGGCGGGGCCAGCAGTCCGTCCTGGAACGAGTCGGAGAGCGCCGACTGCTCGTCGCCGATGACTCCCGGCAGCAGGCGCACTACGGCGTCGGCCACCACGGCGCCGGGCAGTTCGCCGCCCGTCAGCACATAGTCGCCGATCGATATCTCCTTGGTGACGAGATGCTCGCGGACGCGGAAATCCACGCCCTTGTAATGCCCGCAGAGTATGATGATGTTCTCCATCAGCGAGAGCGAGTTGGCCATGGGCTGCGAGAAAGTCTCGCCGTCGGGGGTCATGAAGATCACCTCGTCGTAGTCGCGCTCGGTCTTCAGCGCCGAGATGCATGCGTCGATGGGCTGGACCTGCATCACCATCCCCGCCTCGCCGCCGAAGGGATAGTCGTCGACCTTGCGGTGGCGGCTTGTGGTGTAGTCGCGCAGATTGTGGACCACGATCTCGGCCAGCCCCTTCTCCTGGGCGCGCTTCAGGATCGAACATCCGAAAAAGGCCTCCAACATCTCGGGGACCACTGTAAGTAAGTCTATTCTCATTTCAATGTCGGCTTAGCGGCGCGGCGCGACGGATGTCGGCGACGCAACCGGAATGCAAAATTAATCAATATAATCGAGACAGACGCCCTCCCCGGCCGGGGAAGGCGCCTGTTTTAAGATATTTTCACCAATCGGAGGCTTCGCGGGGGTCAGTCGATTTCCTCGTCGCCCTCGTAGCCGCCCATTTCGCGGATGGCGTTCTTGAGCATGGTGTACTGCTGGAAGAGGTGGTTGACGGGCACCTCACCGCGCGTGTAGTCGTGCATCGGGCTCTTGAGGAAGAAGCTCAGGAAGCGTTGGGTGCCGCTGCGGCCGGCGCGCATCGCGAGGTCGCTGAGCAGCACGAGGTCGAGACAGAGGGGCGCGGCCAGGATCGAGTCGCGGCAGAGGAAATTGATCTTGATCTGCATCGGGTATCCCATCCAGCCGAAGATGTCGATATTGTCCCAGCCCTCCTTGTTGTCGTTGCGCGGGGGATAGTAGTTGATGCGCACCTTGTGGTAATACTGCGTGTCCTCGTCGTTGCCGTGGCCGTAGAGGTCAGGCTGGTCCTCGGGCACGAGGATGCTCTCGAGCGTCGAGAGCTTGGAGACCTCCTTGGTGCGGAAGTTGGCGGGCTCGTCGAGCACGAGGCCGTCGCGGTTGCCGAGGATGTTGGTCGAGAACCAGCCGCTCAGGCCGAGGCAGCGCGTGCCGATGATGGGCGCGAATCCTGACTTGACGAGCGTCTGGCCGGTCTTGAAGTCCTTGCCGGCGATGGGCATTCCGGTCTTCTCGGCGAGCTCCCACATGGCGGGGATGTCGACGGTGGTGTTTGGGGCGCCCATGATGAAGGGGCATCCCTCCGACAGGGCGGCGTACGCGTAGCACATCGAGGGGGCGATGTGGTCGCGGTCGTCGGCCTTCATGGCGGCCTCAAGAGCGGCGAGGCTGCCGTGGATCTTCTCGTCGACGGGCACGTAGACCTCGGTCGAGGCGGCCCAGAGCACGACCACGCGCTCCACGCCCGACTCCTGCTTGAACCGGCGGATGTCCTCGCGGATCTGCCTGGTCATGTCCCAGCGGTCGGAGACAGTCTTGACGTTGTCGCCGTCGAGACGCTTGGCGTAATTGCGGTCGAACGCGGCCAGCAGGGGCTTGATGGCCTCGAGCTCCGCGCGGACGGGGTCGATGTCCTTCTCCTTGAGCACCTCGGCGTTGAGAGCCGACTCATATGCGTTGGCGGGATACACGTCCCAGGCCGCGAACACGATGTCGTCGAGCTCGGCCAGAGGCACGATGTCCTTGTAATGCAGGTATTTCTTGTCTGCGCCGCGGCCCACGCGGATCTTGTCATACTGGGTCATCGATCCGACGGGCTTGGCCAGACCCTTGCGGGTCATGAGCACGCCCGTGATGAAAGTCGACGAGACCGCTCCGAGTCCCACCACCATCACGCCGAGCTTGCCCTTGGGCGCTTGTGCTTGCTGTGTTGACATAGTCTTGTATAGTGTTGTTATGATTGTTTACGGTCGCCCCGCGGGGCACGGGGATAGATGTTGTAAAGTTACCTCCAATTTTGCAATCCACAAAGTTTTTTCACCATAAATTATCAATCCGTTTCTTAAATAGTGTCAATTTAGGCGTTATTCGTTTAATTTATGTGAAACCGCAGCGGATGCGGCTTTGGTATTGTGAAATTTTGTGAACGGGGCTCAGAGCAGAATCCCGAGCACTTCGTTGAGCTTGTGGATCGTGTTGGGATGCAGCTGCGCGTCCTCCTCCTCGGTCCAGCCCTTTCCCTTGAGCCATATGGCCTGACAGCCGAGCGACTCGGCCGGCACGATGTCCTTGCGGTAGGAGTCGCCGATGACGAGTGTCTGCTCGGGCAGCAGGCCGAGGGCCTTGACGCCGTGCTCGAAGATGCGAGGGTCGGGTTTGCGGATGCCGAGCACGGCGCTCTCGATGATGGCGTCGAAGAAGCGGCGGACGCCGAAGTCCTCGAGCACGGTCTCGATGTTGCCGTAGAAGTTCGACACGAGCACGATGGGGTATCGTTCGGAGAGGGCCTCGAGCACCGGGATGGCCGCCTCGACGCTGGCGCGCGCCGCGTTGTAGCAGTAGCGGGCGGTCGCGGCCGACTTCTCCTCGACGGCGTCGGGCGACATGAGGCCCTGGCCCGCGAGCCATTCGAGCTCGATGCGTGTCTTTATGAGCAGCATGTCGTGGAAGTCGTGGGCCGGCAGGATGTGGCGCTCGCGGGCGAGCTCGCGCTCGGCGAAGACGTATGCCTCGCGGAACTCGGGCTTGCTGATCGCCACGTCCGACGCGCGGTAGGACTGCCAGATGATCTCGCTCCAGTGGTCGCCTCCGGTGTCGAGGGTGCCACCGTAGTCGAAGATGATGCCTTTTACTTTGGATATGTCAATATTCATGGTCGGGATCGTTAAGTCTTTCGGTGAGTATGGTGCATATGCGTTCGTGGCGTCTCATCATATAGACGAGCAGGACGTTGAGCACCGTGAGCTCGAACGCGAAGTAGAGCCACGGCATCCTGAAGAGCAGGATGGCGATGAACAGCGCGATGGTGCGCACGTTGAACGACAGGATGTTGGTGTATTTCATCAGCGGCAGGCTGAGGGCGCGGAACTCGTCGCGGAACGTCCGGGGAATATCGGTGCCGAACCTGCGGCGCAGCGCGGCGCGGAGCCGCTGCATCCGGGGCGTGCGTTTCTCCTGGCCCACTGTATAGTTGAGATAGAAGGCCATGACGAGCTTGCTCCAGAAGTCGTGCCTCCAGGAGAGGCTTGCGAAGCGGCGGCGCAGGTCGTCGGAGCTCTCGAGCTCGCTCCCTTTCTCGCCCTTGAGGAAATAGAGGTGGAACTGCCGGTAGCAGTCGGCCATGGCGGCCTGGACGCCGTGGCATACGGCCGTGACGACGGCCACCGCCCAGATCACCCACGGATGGTCGGCGAAAAAGCCGGGCGTCGCGTTCTCGCGCAGGCAGATGGCGGCGTAGATGGCCGTGAACCAGAGGTCGCCGCTCAGGCCGTCGAGTATTCGCCCGAGGCGAGAGTAGCGGCCGGTCATGCGGGCCAGCTGGCCGTCGGCACTGTCGAACGAGTCTGCCCATACGAGCAGCAGCACGCCGAGCAGGTTGATCCAGATGCTGTTGAAATAGAAGCAGACGCCCGCGCCGACGCCGAGGAATATCGAGGCGATGGTGATGGCGTTGGGGGTGATGCCCAATTTCTTGGCTATCACAGCCCATGCGAATCCTATCGGCCTGTAGAAGAAGAGGTCGATGTGTTCCTCGGTGTCCATCGACTTGAGCGTCGAGCGGTAGGTCGACCTCAGGTCGGTTTTTTCTTCTTTTCTGCTGTCGGTCATTTCTTTTTCCATTCTCTTATGGCCTTGATGACGCACTTGGCGATCGCCGCGCCGGCCTCGGCGCGGCACGGGGCGAAGCTGGGCCAGTCGTTGAAATCGATTATGCTGATCGAGCCGTCGGCGTCGACTATGCAGTCGCCGCCGTATATGCGGACGTCCATCACGTCCGCGGCCCGGCCGCAGATGTCGCGGAGCTCGCGTTCGTCGAACGCGTATCCCTGCGACTTGCCGTTGACGGCCTCGTATCCGTATTTGGAGTGCCCCGTGTCGTAGGGGTAGAACCAGTGGAAGAAGGGCTGTCCGGCCACGCCATAGAACTTCACGAGGTCGCCGACGAGATGCCGGTTTATGACGGCGCGACTGATGCCTCGGTAGAAGTATTCGTGCAGCACGTCCTGCGCCTCCTCGGCATGGCGGCAGTAGGTGACGTCCTCCTTGTGAATGGCGTGTAAGTCGCCGCGCTTGATCCAGCAGGGTCCGAACCCGGCCTCGGCGAGACGGGGACGCACGTCCTCGTTGGTGTTGACGATGAGGCTCTCGGGGTGGGGGATTCCGTTGCCGAGCAATATGCGCGTCATGCGCTCGCGGGTGCAGTTGCTGATGCCGTGGCCGCTGTTGACCACGAGGCGGCCCTGCTCCTCGAGGGCGACGAGCTTGCCGACCGAGGCCTGCTCGCGGCACATGGCGAGCACGATGTCTTCCGAGATGTCGGCCGTGCGGAACTGCTCCTCGCTGTAGACCGTCACCTCGCAGCCGCGGCGGCGCAGCTGGTCGGCGGCGGCGTTGAAGATCGCCGCGTCGTTGCCTATGTTGTTGGGTGAGTAAGCGCCGGCGCGCATCACCCCGGCTATTCTTGTTTCTGACATATCTGCCTTCAGTTGGTTGGGATGGGCGTCGCGCTCCGGTCGCCGCTTAAGAATTCGCGGGCCTTGCGTATGTCGTCGGCATGGTCGACGTCGATGATCTTGCCCATGTCGTAGGCCTTGAGACGCAGCCCGGCGGCCACGAGCGCGCGCTGGTAGTTGCGCATGCGCCGGGTGCCGTCGGCCACGCAGCGGTCGAGCACGTCGACGGCGCGGTCGTCAAGGCCGTATATTCCGCCCGAGACGAAACGGGCCCCGGGCCATGCCTCGTCGCGGAAGGCCGTGATGCGCATCGCGTCGTCGGTCTCGACATAGAGAGGCTTCTCGTCGTCGATGTGGCGCGTCACTGCCATCATGCCGTCGGTGTCGGCCGATGCGGCGGCGAAGTCGCCGACATAGCGGGCGAAGTCGTCGGCGCGGAATATGGTGTCGACCGTCGTGAGCACGAATCGTCCCGAGCCGCGCAGCAGGCGCCCGAGTTCGTGGAAGCTGTGCATCGACGAGGGGGTGCTCTTCACGACAAGTTCCAGCCGGGCCGGGACGCGGGGCGTGAGTCCGCGCAGGAAATCGGCCACCTCAGGCATTCGGTCGTTGACGATCACCGAAATCCTGTCGGCGCCGAGCGTGCAGAAGATGTCGACGAGACGTTCGATCATCGGCCGGCCGTCGATATCGACCAGCGGCTTGGGCCTCGCCACGCCCTCCTGGACGAGGCGGCTGCCCTCGCCGGCCGCTATGATTCCGAAGTTCATTGCTGCTTGTCGGGGGCGTTTTCGGTTTCGGGTTTCGGCTCCTGCTCCTGGCTCTTGGAGGTTTCGGCGCCCTGCTGGGCGGGCTGCGGACGGCTCTTGCCGCCGTTGCGTCCGGGCTTGTCGAGGCTCTGGCGCTTCAGCGGGTTGGACGACGCCTCCGCATGGCGTGCGCGACAGCGGAAGATGTCGATGGCGCGGTAGATTGCGTCGCGCATCGACGTCGGGTCGGCCTCGTCCTTCCAGGCGATGTCGTAGGCGGTGCCGTGGTCGGGACTTGTGCGGACGAACGGGAGTCCGGCCGTGAAGTTCACGCCGTTGGCGCGTGCCAGGGCCTTGAACGGCGCGAGACCCTGGTCGTGGTACATGGCCAGAACGCCGTCGAAACTGATGAACGAGCCCGAGCCGAAGAACCCGTCGGCCGCGTAGGGGCCGAACACGAGCGCGCCGCGCGCCGTGCAGTCGGCTATGGCCGGCGCGATGACCTCCTTCTCCTCGTCGCCGAGCAGGCCGCCGTCGCCGCAATGGGGATTGAGCGAGAGGACGGCGATCTTGGGGCGGTCGATACCGAAATCGGCGGTGAGGGTGGCGGCGAGGCGCGTCGCCGAGTCGGCCACGTTCTGGCGGGTGATGGCGGCGGGGACGTCGCGCAGCGGCAGGTGGGTCGTGACGAGGGCCACGCGGATCATGTCGTCGAAGAGGATCATCTGGGCCTTGTGGCCCGGGCCTGCCTTGGCGTCGAGATATTCGGTATGGCCCGCGTACCGGAAAGCGTCGCACTGGGCGGCCTCCTTGCAGATGGGGGCCGTGACGAGCACGTCGGCCGAGCCGTCGAGCAGTGCGGCCGTGGCGGCCTCAAGCGAGGCCACGGCTCCGGCGCCCGAGGCGGGCGTGGGGTGTCCGGGCGTCACGGTGGCGTCGTCCAGATGCAGGTCGACCACGTTGACCTGGCCGTCGCGGGCCTCCGCGACGCTCTCCACGCGGCGGAACGGCGAGAGGTCGATGCCCGACCTGCGACATGCGTGCTCCACGATGCGCCAGTCGGCGAATAGGATAGGGGTGAAGATGTCGGTGATGCCCTCGGCGGCCACCGATTTGACGGCCACCTCCGGGCCGACTCCGTTGAAGTCGCCCTGGGTGATGGCCACGCGTATATGTCTGTTCATGGCGGTCTAATCAGCTTTTGGCGGCCAGCATGCCGCAGGCGGCGTCGATGTCTTCGCCGCGCGAGGCGCGTATGGTGGCCGTGATTCCTTTTTGGTTCAGATAGTTGCGGAGCATGATCATGCGCTCCTCGCTGGCAGGGTGCAGCTCGACGCCGGGGATGGCGTGGAAGCGGATCAGGTTGACGCGGCAGTCGGTCTTGCCGATCAGCTTGACGAGCATGTCGGCGTGGGCGATGTCGTCGTTGACGCCGCACCACACGATGTATTCGAGCGATAGGCGCCGCTGGTGGCTGAAGTCGTAGCCCTGCAGGCAGCGCATCACGCTCGAGATGGGGAAGGCCTTCTGGGCGGGCATCATCGACTCGCGCTGTGTGGTGTCGGCGGTGTGGACGCTGATGGCCACGTGCACCTGCGTGCGGTCCAGGAGCTCCTTGAGCTGCGGCAGCTTGCCGACGGTCGAGACCGTGATGCGCTTGGGGCTCCACGCCAGACCCCACGGGGCGGTGAGGATCTCGATGACGCGCAGCACGGCCGCGAAGTTGTCGAGAGGCTCGCCCATGCCCATGAACACGACGTTGGTGAGCGGGTTCATCGGCGCCTGTCCCTGCGCCGGGCGCGGGGGCACGCTCAGAATCTGGTTGATGATGCCGGCGGCGTCGAGGTTGGCCTTGAAGCCCATCTTGCCCGTGGCGCAGAAATAGCAGTTCATCTTGCATCCCACCTGGCTCGACACGCAGAGCGTGGCCCGGTCATGGTCGGGGATGTAGACCGACTCAACGCTGCGGCCCTCGCCGGCGGCGAAGAGATACTTCACAGTGCCGTCGGCCGAGCGCGTGGCCTTGACAGGAGCCTCGCGGCCTATCTCGAAATTGTCGGAGAGCCATTGCTTGTTCTTCTTCGAGATGTTGACCATCTCGTCGAAGCCGACGGCTCCCTTGGCATATATCCATTCGGCGAGCTGACGGCCCACGAATCGGGGCATGCCTCCCTTGTAGGCCACGTCCTGCAGCTCGGCGAGATTCATGCCGATGAGTTTCTTCTTATCCATATCAACACTAAAAACAAAGGAGCAAACCGCGGGGGCCGCTCCTTTGCGTATGTGTACGGGCGGCCTTTATTCGCCTCCCTCGAATTTGTATATGTTGTTCTTGACTTTGTCAGTGCCCTGGATCATCTTGATCAGGTCGGGGCTGACGAGCTGGTAGTACTGCTGGTCGTACATCTGCTCGTTGTAGGGGAAGTTCTCCTTCTTCTGGCCTGTCACCTGATAGACGTAGACACCGTCGGCGCCCTTGGTGATCACGACCTTCTTGTCGGCCTTCGCGCCGGCGATCATGCCGACCACCTCAGGGTCGTTGACACCTGCGTTGCGGCCGAAGCGGAACGACGGGATGTTGCGCACCTGGACTCCCATGGCCTGGGCCGCGCTCTGGAGGCTCTGGGTCTTGGAGCTGTACTGCTTGACGAGCTTGTCGCCGGCCTTGTCGGCACGGACGCGCTGCGCGAGCATGTCGTGGACGCCCTTGTTGGTGACGGGGGCGTAATCGTCATATGCGTCGTCGATGGCTACGGCGTACATCGCGGGGCGCGTCGGGTCGTTGTTGTTGTAGATGTGGCTTACCTCGCCCTTCTCGCCGTCGATCATCACCCAGCGCACCACCTGGCGCGACTCGGGATAGTACTGGTCCATGCCCTGGAAGCGGGGAACGGCGGGAGTCGAGCTGGTCACGGAGAAGTTCTGCAGGTTGTAGCCGGCCTTGGCGGCGTTGGCGTTGAACTTCTCGGCGGTGTTGTTGGCGCCGAGGAACTTCTCGAACTTGGCGCGCTCGTCGGCCTTTGTCTTCTGGCTGGGAGTGAGCGTATAGAGCGCCTCGTCATACTCGTAGACGGTGACGGGGGCGTTCTGCTTCACGATCTGCGCGAGCAGCATGCCCTGGGGGCCCTGCTGGAGGGCGACGAACTTGCCGCCGGCGGCACGGAGTGTGTCAAGCTGGGCCTTGGGCAGGGCGTTGGTCTCGCCCTGGGCCGTGAAGAGGGGAATCCACTGGTTGAGCTGTGTGGCCACGCTGTCGGCGGGGAAGCGCTTGGCCACCGAGTCGGCGGCGAGTCCCGAGTTGACGGCGGCGAGCACGCGCTTGCCGATGGCGTCGCTGGCGGTCGAGATCACGTTGAGCTGGATCGAGTCGACTTTGGCCTCGCGGGCAACGACCCTTACGATCTCAAAGCCCTGGATGTTGTCGTAGACCACGCGGGCGCTGTCGGAGGCACCGGTCACGATCTCCTTGACGTTGGCGGGCAGGTCGGCGGCGCGCAGAGCGCGGCGGGTGACGTTGACGCCCTCCTTCTTGATCTCCTTCGGAAGCTGTGCGCCCGAGTTGAGGGCGGCCACAGTCTTGGCGGCGAGCTCCTTGCTGGCCTTCTGGTCGGCCTGCGAGGGGGCGATGTTGACGGCGATGAAGCTGATTTCGCGAGTCGGCTCGTCGACCATGAACTCGCCCTTGTCCTTGTTATAGCGGTCTTTTATCTCCTGCTCGGTGACGGGATAAGTTTTCTCGTCGAGGTTGCCGAAGGGGAGGAAGGCCACGTCCACGTTCGAAGTGGCCACATAGTCGTCGTACATCGCCTTCTTGTCGAGGTCGTTTGCACGGACCGAGCCGACCACGAGGCGCTGGTATATCTGCTGCTTGACAATCTTGTCGGTGGCCTTCTCGGCGGCGAGCCATGCGCGCTGGAACGGCTCCATCTGCGCGGCGGTCATACCGTTGCGCTGGGGGTTGAATATCACCTCATATGCCTGCTGGGGCGTCTGCACGCTCAGGCCCGAGGCGTTGAGCTGCTGCACGATCTTCATCACCTCGGGGTTGCGGGGATTCTCGAGCATGTAGAACCTCAGGGCGTTGCCCGAGCTGCGGATGCCGGCCTTGTCGGCGGCGTTGAGCACGAGGGCCTCCTGCATCAGCTGCTCGATGGCCATCTCCGAGAGCACCTGCGTGTCGAAGTTGGCGAACTGCTGGGGGTTGTTGCGGCGTGCCTCCTCGAGCTGGTTGTTGAGTTCCTCACGCTTGCGCTGGTATTGGGTGATGTCGATTTTCGCGCCTCCCATCTTGGCCACCGTGGTGCGGTCGCCGAAGATGTTCTGGCTGTTGGTCAGCGCGTCGCCGACGATGAACGCGAGCAGCGCCACTCCGATCACTACGATCAGAAACACTGACTTACTTCTGATTTTCTCTAATGTTGCCATTCGTTATATTGGTCGTTTTTAATTATCTTTCAATCGTTCATGATGTCCGGAGCGCATGGCTGGGCGGCGTCGGACGGAGCGTGCGTCGCGCCCCGCGCGGGGGCGGTTCGCACACTTAAACGTGCAAAGATAACACTTTTGACAAAAATTGCCAAAATTATTCGCGATTTTCCAACAATTTAATTGATAAATGGGTGTCCCGCCGGGCCGTCAGAGGCCGAAGCGGGCCTTGATGGCGTCGACCATATCGAGTTTCTCCCAGGTGAAGAGCTCGACGCGGCGCACGATCGGAGCCTCCTCGTAACGGTTGCGGAATGTCTTCTCGACCCAGCGCGGCTCGCGGCCCACGTGGCCGTATGCGGCCGTCTCGAGATATATCGGCTCGCGGAGCTTGAGGCGCTTCTCGATGGCGCGGGGGCGCATGTCGAACATGTCGGCTATGATGTCGGCGATCTCGGAGTCGCTGCGGCCTGTCCTGCCGGTGCCGTAGGTGTCGACGAAGACGCTCACCGGGTCGGCCTTGCCGATGGCGTATGCCACCTGCACGAGCATCTCGTCGGCGACTCCGGCGGCCACCATGTTCTTGGCGATGTGGCGGCAGGCGTATGCCGCCGAGCGGTCGACCTTGGAGGGGTCCTTGCCCGAGAAGGCACCGCCGCCGTGCGCGCCGCGTCCGCCGTAGGTGTCGACTATGATCTTGCGGCCCGTGAGGCCGGTGTCGCCGTGGGGGCCTCCGATGACGAACTTGCCCGTGGGGTTGACGTGCAGCGTGTATCCCGCCTCGAACAGGCGGCGAGTCTCCTCGGGGAGTTTCGCCACCACGCGGGGGATGAGCACGCGCTCGACGTCGGCGCGGATTGTGGCGAGCATCTCGCGGTCGGCCTGCAGCTGGGCCTCCTCAGACTCGTCGAGGGCGGGGATGAAGTCGTCGTGCTGGGTCGAGACCACGATGGTGTGCACGCGCACGGGACGATGGTCGGGGCCGTATTCAACCGTGACCTGGCTCTTTGCGTCGGGGCGCAGATAGCTCACCAGCTTGCCCTTGCGGTAATAGGCCATATCCTTGCCCTCGCGGCGGATGTCGGCGAGCTCGCGCAGGATCAGATGCGAGAGGCTGAGCGTCAGCGGCATATATTCGGCTGTCTCGTTGACGGCGTATCCGAACATCATGCCCTGGTCGCCGGCTCCCTGCAGGTCTTCTTCCTGTAGTCCCTCCTCGAGGGCCCGGCGCACGCCACGGTTGATGTCGCCGCTCTGCTCGTGGATGGCGGTGAGGATGCCGCACGCGTCGCCGTCGAAGCGGTAGGCGCCGCGGTTGTAGCCTATGTCGGTGATGAGCTTGCGGGTTGTGGCCTGTACATCGACGTATGCCTCCGATGTGACTTCGCCGGCCACGACCACCTGGCCCGTCGTGACGAGCGTCTCGATGGCCACGTGGCTCTGCGGGTCGCGGGCCAGGAACTCGTCGAGAAGATTGTCGCTGATCTGGTCGGCGACTTTGTCGGGGTGTCCCTCAGACACCGACTCCGACGTGAAGAGAAAATTCCTATCCATTTCTGTCTTTGTGTTTTAAGTTGAGTTGTGTGGACAGACCCGGCGCATAAAAAAAGACAACCGCTTCTTGCGATTGCCGTTCTGAAAAATTGCCCAAGCTGTCTTCGGCGTGGATTCCCCCGCCGATGGAGCAGTTTTAGCATTTTTTTCAGTGGTTGCAAGCAGCCAAATTTATCCACTGTGTCGCGGCTCTCCGACGTGGGAAGGCCGTTTCACAACGCAAAGTTACAAAATTTTTGTCAAAATGCAAAATTAAATTGAGTTTTGTTTCTTGCGCTCCCTCCGGTCGCGCCACAGTGGCTACGCGACCCGGATGAGGCGCGACCGGGACGAGACGCGACGGGACGAGGCTCGACCGGAGGGGGCGCCTCGGTGGGAGGGATGGAAAATATTCGGGACGGGCGCGCGTTAGAACCTTATGGACAGCATAATCATAATCATCAAGCGGTTTCTCTACGCGCACGTCTCGGGGCCATATCAGGACGCGGTCGTGACGTGTCTCATCCTGTTGTCGATAGCCGTGATGGCGGTCATCTCCTATTATGTTTGCAAGTGGCTGCTCTATCTGTTGGGCGTCATCATCGACAAGACGCCCACCAAATGGGACGACGACCTGTTCGACCACCGGTTCATGCGCGTCGTCTCGCAGCTCGCGCCGGCCATAACGGTGAGCCGACTTCTGCCCGCCTTCTTCCGTGTGCACAATTACGATTACGTGCACTGGATCGCCACGCTGGCTACCTTCTATATAATATGGGCGGCGACGCGTATAGTGGTCATATTTTTCGGCAATCTCTACGAAGCCTTCTATAAGCGGCCGAAATTCAGGGCTTACGCAGTCAAAGGCATCTTCGAGATGTTCAAGCTCATAGCCGTCGGACTCGGCGTGATAGTCGGCATCAGCGTGCTGATCGGCAAGCAGCCTCTGGCGATAATCACGGCTCTGGGTGCGTCGGCGGCAGTGCTGATGCTTGTGTTCCGCGACACGATACTCGGTCTTGTGGCCTCGATCCAGCTGTCGGCCAACAAGATGCTGCGCCGCGGCGACTGGATTGTCGTGAACCGCCACGGGGCCGACGGCGAGGTGGTGGACGTGTCGCTCACCACGGTCAAGGTCCGCAACTGGGACAACTCGATCTCGACCATCCCGCCCTACACGCTGATCTCCGAGTCGTTCCGCAACTATCAGCCGATGCGTCAGTCGGGCGGCCGACGGGTGAGTCGCTCTATTTATATCGACATGAACAGCGTGCGGTTCTGCACCGCGGCCGAGCTTGCTGCGCTCGACAGCTGCGGCTGGCTCGAGGGCCTCGGCGTCGACCGGGCCGCGAGACAGGTCAACCTCGCCCTGTTGCGCCGCTATCTCGAACGATACATCTCGCATCATCCGGACGTGAACGCGAAGATGCTCCACATGGTGAGGCAGATGGAGCCGACACAGTCGGGTCTGCCCGTGCAGCTCTATTTCTTCACCTCCCACACCGGCTGGAAGGATTTCGAGCATACGCAGGCCGAGATCTTCGACCATGTCTACGCCGTCGTCGCCGAGTTCGGGCTCAGGATATTCCAGACGCCCACGGGCGGCGATGTGATGTCGCTCGGCAACAATTGCGGCCCCTTTGCGTTACAAATGAAAACGGACAACACACAGTAGACACACCATGAAAAGTCAGCTATACACCCGCACGGGCGACCAGGGCACGACCTCGCTCGTAGGCGGAGAGAGAGTGAAGAAGAATTCGGTTAGGCTCGAGGCCTACGGCACCATCGACGAGCTGTCGTCGTTTCTCGGGGCGATAGCCTCCGATCCGCGATGCGACGCCGAGGTGAAAGGCCAGCTGCGCGACGTGCAGAACGAGCTTTTCAACGTCGGTGGTTATCTGGCCACGGCTCCCGCTCCCGGCGCCGAACCCCGCTGCGAGTCGATCGACACCGAGAGGATGCAGACGCTCGAAGGGTGGATAGACGCTCTTGACGAGCAGACGCCCAAGATTCGGGCTTTCGTGCTGCCAGGCGGTAGCCCCCTCGCATCCGAGGCCCACATAGCGCGCACCGTCTGCCGCCGCGCCGAGCGACGCATACTCGACCTCGCCGACACTGAGTATGTCGACCCCGCCGTGATACGGTATGTCAACCGCCTGTCGGACTATCTCTTCATCGCCGCGCGTTACTTCAACTTCATGGCCGGTGAGGAAGAGGTGGTCTGGAAAAAATAAAACGCTCCCGGCTGCGTTCTGTGCAAAGGGACGGGATGCCGTTTTGTGGGCCGGCCTCGGCGGAGAAGAGCGGATAACGCTCTTTTGCGGAGAGACGGAAAACAAAACAGCGAATAAATCCGTTTTGGGAAATAAAAAGGAAACCTGTTGCAAACATGCAGCGAACCGACCATAAACAGAGCAAAACAAAATAGGAAACAAAAAAGCACAACGATATGTATTGGACATTAGAGTTGGCGTCCAAGCTTGAGGACGCGCCGTGGCCCGCCACGAAAGAGGAACTGATAGACTTTGCGATGCGTTCGGGCGCACCGCTCGAAGTGATAGAGAACCTTCAGGAGATCGAGGACGAAGGCGAGATCTACGAGTCGATCGAGGACATCTGGCCCGACTACCCCAGCAAAGACGACTTCTTCTTCAACGAGGACGAGTATTAAGACTCAAATTTACGCATAACATACTGATTACCAGCCATATAAGCAATTAGAATTTGTTTGTATGGCTGGTGTTTTATGGTCTAAAATAGCCGAATTTGTTTGTGTAAAATACAACATTTGCCCCGATTTTTCCGTTTTGTTTGTATATAATTCACTACCTTTGCAGACATGTGGGAATATCGTAAAAATACAAACAAATAACGGCCTATGGGAAGGACAAAGAGATTATACCCATTAGGGAAATACCGTCTCAGGACACCAAAAAATCCGGATAAGAACAAGGCTTATCCGGTGGACATAGAATATACTTGGAACCGTAAGGTGATCCGACGCACTACCAATATCTTCGTGAAGATTGCAGACTGGAACCAGAATCTTCACGCCGGGCGCGGTGGTGTTCGCCCATCCTACGGCTCGGAGTCCAAGCGCATCAACAGTGTATTACTTGCCAGAGTAGAAAGGACAGATTCTTTACTTGCCGAATTTGCCCAAAACAATCCGCATCAAATAACGGAAGAAGTCATAGATGGCTTCCTTCTTGAAAAGCCTATTGCCGTAAGGAAAGATAACGGTAAGGACTTTGTTGAGTTCGTTACTGACAGGCTGGATTCCGAATATTCCCGAAACCGTATCGGCCGTAGTCGCTATGAAAACGGGAAAAGCGGCATGAATATGTTTAAGGAGTTCCTGCGTTCAAAAGAACGTGGAACATATAAATCCGATGGAATCTATCTTGGAGAGATTTCTATTGAGCTGCTTGAAGAATATATAGAATGGCGTCGTGAAATAAAACAGAATAGCGACCACACCATCAACCATGCTCTGACCCCTATTCTCAAAGCCTGTGCTTATGCCGCAGAACTACATATAATAGATGCGGCATTAAATGCGAGAATACAAGACATGCGTATTGCAGTCAAGCCTAATCTATCCGGTGATGAGTCTTCTTATGACGGCAAGAGCCTTTCGCAAGAAGAATTGGCAAAGTTGATAGAATACTACCATCATTGTAAGGAACCCCGTCGTAAGGAATATATCGAAATGTTTCTTTTCGCCTTTCACGCTTGCGGTCTTCGAGTCGTAGATATTATGACGCTTCAATGGACTAATGTCGATTTGAAGAAAAAAGAATTAAGAAAGGTCATGATTAAGACAGGGAAACGCCATATAA
Organism: uncultured Muribaculaceae bacterium; assembly: GCA_910584125.1. Classification (GTDB taxonomy): domain Bacteria; phylum Bacteroidota; class Bacteroidia; order Bacteroidales; family Muribaculaceae; genus Lepagella. Next base: position 59,963 of record CAJTXU010000018.1, read on the forward strand.
TTCCGTTGTCTGACCCGGCTATTGAATTACTTGAAGCATGGAAAGAGAAAAACGGGGATTCCAAATTTGTATTCAACCTTGTAAAAGAGAATCTGGATATAGATGATGATGAGGCATTATATAAAGTCAGAAATACGGCGACAAGAAGTATTAACCAGTCCTTGACAGTTGTGGGAGAGGAACTGGAGCTTAGTTTCCCGCTGACTATGCACGTTGCCCGCCATACATTCGCCGTTTATGCCTTGAATGAAGGGCTTTCCATGTCAGTTGTCAGTCGCCTTCTCGGTCATGGAAGTACAGATATAACTGAGAAAGTATATGCTCGTTTTCTTCCTGAAACCTTGTCCACTGAACTTAACCGACTTTCTGGCTTATCCTCTTTTAGATTATAGACATATCGTCCATAAAAAAACAGTTGACCCGATTATGTGTCAACTGTTTTTTATTTATACAGAAGGTAATGGAGTGGCAAAAGCCTCATAATGGAACCGGCTGAGGAAAAGATCCACATCGGATTGAGAGTACCAGTATTTGTCTCCGCATCTGGAATATCCCAGAAATCCTTTATCACGGAGCATTTTAAGATACTTATGTTTAATATTGAGTAATTCCATTATCGCCTGATTATCATACACCCTATTTCTAAGAGAGTTTTCACAGGGTTTTCCTTGTTTTTCGAGGATTGAGAGTATTCTGTTTAGAATATCTCTATCAGTCGATTCTCCGGTTTGCTTTGCCATAGGCATCTCTTTGGTATGTCAAATACGGAAACGTAAATTTATTGCTTTTCGGGGGTGTATCTGCCCATTGTGGTAATATAGAATCACCACGGATTGTGTATGTTCTTTTCATCTTTTAACGGGATTAGTGGGTGATTTGACCGAATACAGAGATGGTGGCCCACATTCCGGACTGCGGGTCGCCGGTATCTATATTTCGGCTGGGATTTTGAGTAAAGCGTTTGAGGCACTCGGCTGTCTTACGCTTTGAACGTATAACCATCCATGTGGCGAAAAAGATTGCTGTCTGTCAGCGTGTTCCCGATATTTCAATGAAGTTTCCCAACATTTCCCAACTTGGAAAATTGTCGGAAACAATCAGCCATATTCCGGTTGTTTCTATATCGAATCCGATACGGTGCCGGGCTTTCCCCATGACAACCGATTGGGCATTTTCAGGATATAAGTCATGACATTTCCTGATAGACCCTTAATATCGCCTAATTGGATTTATCCCTGAATTTTTTAGCGGCACACACCGTCATGCCAATCCGCTGTAACGGACTGGCGGACTGACCCCTATGCTCTGTCAAAAGGAGTATGGATAGCCACAACTAAATCTTAACGTGTCTTAAAAAAACAGGGAACTACCTGAGGAGTACCTCAGCAGGGTTTCGGCTTATGGCGAACTTTGCGGCATAACATTAAATCCGAAAAAGAATATGATAACAAAAATGCTCAATTCCATCGCCGAGACAATCCGCGAGTATAAGGCCAGACTGATGATGAAAATCTTTTTCCGTATGATGAACCACCTTTACAAAAATCGCGGGCAATGAGAACGGAGGAATACACGACACTTGTCCGGCTCATCCGTGAGCTGGCATCGGAGGTCAGGAATGTCAAGACGGGTCTTGACAGCAAGATTGACCATGTGGCGAAAAAGGTTACGGAGGCTTTTCAGGGCTTCGGCATCCTTGACCCGGAGGAAGAAACGTGGACGGAACAGCAGGTCTGCGAAAGATACCATGTTTCAAGACGCACGATGTACGAATATCGCAAATGTGGCATGATTGCCTATATCAAGACCGGCTCCGGCAAGAACTGCAAGGTGAAATATCGCAAAGCCGACGTGATAGAATTATTCTCCGTGCAGAACGCATGACACACCTACAACACAAAATAATCCCGCGTCACTTCGGTGGCGCAAGTATCAAACCCCAAAACACTTTTTAATTTATGGCAAAAGACCAGAACTTAGAAGAAGTGCTTATCGCCCGCAACAACGACACCGGGCAGGTAGGCGCGGTGACCGGACTCAACGAGGACGGCACACCAAAGATGACCGATGTAAAGTCGGCGAAACTTTCAGACCTCGTGAAATTCTCCAAAGGACAGAACCCGCTGGAGGCTTTCCTCTCCAACTTCGTGCGCCAGTGCAAGAATCCCACGACCTTCGGATTCTTCCGTGTCCCCGCCGACCGCTACGAGACAGTCGGCACCGTAATCGGGGACTTCGCAAAAGACCCCGTGGCAAACGCCGATATGCTGAAGAACAACAAGGTCGATCTACCGCAGGCTACGCAGGACAACAGGCAGGAGGCGGCACAGACGACCGAAACGCCCAAGCAGTCGCCGGCACGCTCCCCGCAGGAGGAACAGCAGGCGCAATCCAACGCACAGGTATCCGCAAAGGAAACCAGACACTCCGCCATCGACGAGAGCAAAATCGACTGGGCGAATCTCAAGGAGAAATGGGGCATCGACCGCGACGAGCTGGAAAAATCGGGAGACCTCCGCGAGATGCTCTACAACCGCAAGTCAAGGGTCGTGACCGTCACGCCGACATTCGCCGGAGAAAAATTTCCCATTGACGCACGACTGTCATTCCGAACCGACGCTGACGGCAATGTAAAGGTGGTACCCCACTTCATCCACAAGGAGCCGAAACTCGATCAGGAGTTCAAAGGCTACAACTTCTCCAAAGATGAGAAAGCTGGGCTGCGTGAGACCGGCAATCTCGGCAAGGTAGTGGAATTGACCGACAGGAACGGCGACAAAGTGCCGTCATACGTCAGCATCGACCGCTACACCAACGAAATAGTCTCCGTCCCAGTCAAGGATGTGTTTGTCCGCGATACCGTGGGCCAGACCAAACTGACCGTAGCCGAGGTCATGCAACTCAAAGAAGGGAAGGCACTCCCTCCGAAAGAGATAACCGACAAGAACGGCAAAACTTATAACGTGGTGCTTCAGGTGTCGGCAGACCGCAAGGGCGTCGAGTTCGTTCCCGGCGCGGTAAGAAAACAGGAACAGGCGCAGTCGCAGACACAGACACAAAGCGGCACCACGAATCAGCAGCAGTCGTCGTGGCTCACGAAGGACGGCAAAATCAAGCCCCTTACAAAATGGGCGAAAATCCCTCTCACGGAACAGCAGCAGAAGGATTACTCAGAGGGGCGCGTGGCCGAACTTACCAACCGCATCGACGACAAGGGCCAGCCATGCACCGTCTATCTCTGGTTCAACCCGGAGAAACAGCGTCCCAACACATCGCTCAATGACCCCCGCGTTAAGGTCGCCGAGGAATCCAAGACCCAGAAGGCCGTCAACAACAACGGTCTGACCAACGAGGCGACAAAGCACGTCGCCGAACCTCTCCAGAAATATCAGACGGCACCCAAAAACGAAAACCAGATGCGCCAGCAGCGCAAACCGAAAGGCCCGAAGATGTAATCTTCAAAAAGCAGGGATAAGACCCTGCACCCCCGAAACGGCATCCCGGAGAGTCCGGAATCTCCGGCGCTATTTCAGAAAACCACTGATCCAAAATATCCACCCAAATAAAAAAGCAAAAATGAAACAGAAAAATCTCATAACCGTCGTGACAGACCATCAGATCACGGCGGACACAATCGCCAAAGCCATCGGCGCGAATGAAAAACACGACGGCTACTATCTCGGCAACGGCTATGCCGTGACATGGACAAACGGACAGCTCGTTGAGGCTACCTTCTCGCCGCAGGAGAGTTTCGTACTCTCCACCACGATGGAGAGCCGCCTCGCCTATGCCCATAACTTCAAGTTCGCCATGCGCGACTACGATGAGCTGGTCGGCTACAAGAAATCAGCGGAGGACACCCGACAGCTCGAAACCATCAAGTCGCTGTGGAAGAGGAGTGCGACAGTCGTGAATGCCATGCACCCCGACATTACCGGCGACCTCGACTTCCTGAGCCTCTACTACTTCATCGCCTCTCCTGTGGAAACCCGCCGTGCATGGCTCCCCGTGCTGAAAAAGAAAGCCATCGTCCATGCCGTGAACCACGGGCCTCAGAACCGCAAGGAATACGAGAAATGGCTGGAGGAATCCATCTACAACGCCCTCGTAAAGGCTGCCGAGGAATGTGCTGAACTGAAGGGTGCGCCCACAGTCGAGGAAATAGCCGAGGCAGAAGCCGCCGTAGATGCGGAATGTGCCGGCGTACCCGCACCTGCCGCCGGAGAACGGCGTGAGGGAGACAGCTATATTGGTCTGATAACCGACCGCTGCCCCCTGTTCAACCTTCCGGCCCTGATGATTCAGGCTGCCTGTGAGTTGGGCTACGACCACGAGAAAACTATACTTACTGCATACCGCCTGTATGCCAAGAAACTCATATCCTACCCGATAGTAATGCAGAACACCGTCCCCGGCGGAGTATGGAAAGCGATGCTCCGCAATATGGAGATGCTGCGCTACAACAGCAGGTGGGGCCGCTCGGTGGGCGAAGGCAAGCCCTCCAAGTGCCACAATTTCCGCAACGGTGAAAGCGTGTATAACGGCTTCGGCATCGTAACCACCGGACTGCACCCCACGGATCTCAGCCGAGACGAGGAAAAGCTATACAACCTCATAGTCAAGCGCGTCATCGACGCCTTCGCTCCCGACAGTTCCGGCAAGGGGTGTAAGCCCAAAGGCGGCAAGAAGAAAAGCCGCCGTTACCGTAATGGGAACAAGGCAAAAACGGTTAAACACGCCTAAATCCTCTTGAAATCAAGACAGAATAACCATAACTATTCCTCCCGTGTCAGGATAATTTATTATCTTTGCCATTGATTCAGCGTCATTATGTTTTTGTTTCATTTTTGACGCGGATTTAGTGGTTGGACATCGGGAGGGATACCCGGTGTCCTTTTTCATTGTACGCCTCACACACCGGCACAGAGAAGGATTCCGGCAACCACTATATCCGCATTCCCCGATGAAACATAACATAGAATTGCCGGAGGCAGACTTTTTCCAAGTCTATCTCCGAGGTCATCTCATTGACCATCATTTTCCCCAGAGAGACAATAAGAATTTCATAGAAACCCGCTCGGACGACGCATACGACACATTCGTGTCGGCTCGTATGGATGGCAAGCCCGTTCCGATTGCCCGTGAGCTGGCAATGCGCACACTCCTTGCCGGACTGTATGTGTCGCGCTACGACATTATATATAATGTGGTGGAGGAAAACCTCTGGCTGCGTCTGCCGCCGGAGTATATGCCTGACTTCGCCGTTCATCTGCTCGGTCAGAAACCTGTCAGCGACATACTTGACCGCTACGAGGTCAACGGCGACTTCCTTGACAGGGAGACCCATCAGCCGATGCTGACCGAACTGCTCGGAACAATCACCGAAATACTTGACGGCTATGGCTTATAACCGCCTCCAGACCATGCGCGACAACATCGAGGCGATTAGGATGGCTTTTCGTCTTGGTGTGGCCGGGCGTGGAGCGCAGACCGCTGAGGAAATAGCGGTGTTGCGCAAGTATGCCGGATTTGGAGGTCTGAAATGTATCCTCAACGACGCCAACGATTTAGAGGATGCCGCCAAATGGAGCAAAACGGATATTGAATTATTTGCCCCGACCGTTGAACTGCGCCGATTGATTCACGACTATTCAAAGGACGACAAGGAGTTCGCCCGGTATATGGATTCTCTGAAAGCCTCCGTTCTGACGGCTTTCTATACACCTGCACCTGTCATTGATGCCATATCCGGCTCTCTGAAACAGGCGGGTATAGAGGTACGGAGTTTTCTTGAACCGTCAGCCGGTCAGGGTGCATTTATAGATTCATTTCTGCGTAACGACATATATCCCGATACGGAGGTGCTTGCATACGAAAAGGATTTGCTCACGGGCAAAATCCTTTCAGCCCTGCACCCTTCAATACTGACACGCATAGAAGGGTTTGAGAAGATAGAGCGCGACTTCAACGGTTATTTCGATGTCGCCGCCTCCAATATCCCCTTCGGCAATTTTGCCGTGCCTGACCCGGTGTATGCCGTCAGCAAGGATATTCCTTACCGTCAGGCATCGAAAGCGATACACAACTATTTCTTTCTCAAAGCCCTTGATTCTGTGCGCGAGGGAGGGCTGGTAGCGTTTATCGCATCGCAGGGTGTCATGAACGCCGCATCCCCGTTTGTCAGACTGGAGATGATGAAACGTGCCGACCTCGTGGCGGCGTTGCGTCTGCCGAACGACACGTTCAGCGATAACGCCGGGACTGATGCAGGGTCTGACCTTATCATTCTCCAGAAGCATAGCGACAAGAAGAATCTTTCCTTTGACGAGGAACTTTTCACGCAGTCCGTAATCGACAACGCCACGAAGGTACCCGGCAACAAGTTCTTTCAGGCATTTCCGCAAAATGTGATATGCACGGATGCTAAGATGGGTACCGACCAGTACGGCAAACCGGCGATTGTCTATACCCATAAGGAAGGAG
>CAJTXU010000019.1 GCA_910584125.1 uncultured Muribaculaceae bacterium
GCATCTGACTACGGATCAGAAGGTTACAGGTTTGAATCCTGTAGGAGTCACAAAAGATGTGCACTCTTGCGAGTGTGCATCTGTTTGTATATGCGCACGTTCCTGAGACGAGGGTAACCAAAAATTAGTGATAAAATGGCAAAACGAAAAAATGATTAAGGATCGAAGGCTTATGCGGTGCCTCCAATCCTTAATCATTTTCAGCTATAGTTGGGGTGCGTTCAGTTGCGGAACACGAGCTCGTCGCCTTCGCGGTCGATGGTGATGGGATGCTCGCGGTCTACTTTCTGAGCCAGGATGTCTTTCGACAGCTGGTTGAGCACCAGCCGTTGGATGGTACGCTTTACGGGACGTGCGCCGAATTCCGGGTCATAGCCGTCGTCGGCGAGCAGATCGAGTGCCTCGCGCGTGATCTCGAGCTTGATTCCGTTGGCGGCAAGCATCTTCTTCACGCTGTTGACCTGCAGGCTCACGATTTCGAGTATCTCCTTCTTGTCGAGAGGAGTGAACATCACAGTCTCGTCGATACGGTTGAGGAACTCGGGACGAATAATCTGTTTCAGACGGTCCATGACGTCCTGCTTGGTCGTGGCGATGATCTCCTGCTTCTCCTCGTCGGTCTTGTCGTTGAAACCGGCGAATTTGTCGCGGATGATGTCGCTGCCCATATTGGAGGTCATGATGATGATCGTGTTCTTGAAATTGATGAAGCGGCCCTTGTTGTCGGTGAGACGGCCGTCGTCGAGCACCTGAAGCAGGATGTTGAACACGTCGGGGTTGGCCTTCTCGATTTCGTCGAAGAGCACGACGCTGTAGGGTTTGCGTCGCACTGCCTCGGTGAGCTGTCCGCCTTCTTCGTAGCCTACATATCCCGGAGGCGCACCGACGAGACGCGACACACTGTGCTTCTCCATATACTCCGACATGTCGATGCGGGTCATCATGTCCTCGTCGTCGAAGAGGTATTCGGCCAAAGCCTTGGCGAGCTCTGTCTTGCCGACGCCGGTGGTGCCGAGGAAGATGAACGAACCGATGGGACGGCGCGGGTCGTTGAGTCCTGCGCGCGAACGGCGCACGGCGTCGGAGACGGCGCGGATCGCGTCTTCCTGACCCACCACGCGACGATGCAGCTCCTCTTCGAGATGAAGCAGCTTCTCCTTCTCGCTCTGGGCCATCTTCTTGACGGGGATGCCGGTCCAGCGGCTAACGACCTCGGCGATATCCTCGGCGTCAACCTCCTCCTTGATCATGGCGCCTTCGCCCTGCAGCTCCTTGAGGCGAGCCTGAATGGCCACGTTCTCATCTTCCTTCTGCTTGATCTTGGAATATCTGATCTCGGCCACCTTGGCATAGTCGCCCTCGCGCTCGGCGCGGTCGGCCTCGTAGTTGAGCTGCTCGATGTCGATTTTGTTCTGCTGGATGCGGTTGATCTCGGTCTTCTCGGCCTGCCACTTGGCGCGCAGTGATTTCTCGGTGTCGCGCAGGTTGGCGAGGTCCTCGTCGATTTCCTTGAGCTTATAGGTGTCGTTCTCGCGCTTTATCGCCTCGCGTTCGATCTCGAGCTGCTTGATCTTGCGCGACGCCTCGTCGAGGGCCTGGGGCTGCGAGTCCATCTCGAGACGCAGCTTCGAGGCGGCCTCGTCGATGAGGTCGATTGCCTTGTCGGGCAGGAAGCGGTCGGTGATATAGCGCACAGAGAGCTGGACGGCGGCGATGATGGCCTCGTCCATGATGCGCACCTTATGATGGTTCTCGTAACGTTCCTTCAGGCCTCGGAGGATAGAGATCGCCGACATCTCGTCGGGTTCGTCGACCATGACTTTCTGGAAGCGGCGTTCGAGCGCCTTGTCTTTCTCAAAATATTTCTGATACTCGTCGAGCGTCGTGGCTCCGATCGATCGGAGTTCGCCTCGTGCCAGAGCAGGTTTGAGGATGTTGGCGGCGTCCATCGCTCCCTCGCCCTTTCCGGCGCCGACAAGTGTATGGATCTCGTCGATGAAGAGGATGATCTCTCCGTCGCTCTGAGTGACCTCGTTGACGATAGCCTTGAGGCGTTCCTCGAACTCACCCTTGTATTTCGCACCGGCCACGAGGGCGCCCATGTCGAGCGAGAAGATCTGTTTAGACTTCAGGTTCTCGGGTACGTCGCCGCGCACTATCCGCATGGCGAGACCCTCGGCTATGGCTGTCTTGCCCGTTCCGGGCTCGCCGATGAGCATGGGATTGTTCTTCGTGCGCCGAGACAGGATCTGGAGCACGCGGCGGATCTCCTCGTCACGCCCGATGACGGGGTCGAGTTTGCCATTGCGCGCACGGTCGTTGAGATTTATGGCGTATTTGCCGAGGGCCTGATAGGACTCCTCGGCGCTCTGGTCCTTGACCTTGTTGCCCTTGCGGAGCTCGGCGATGGCGGCCTTGAGGCCTTTCTCGTCGATGCCGTTGTCCTTGAGCAGCTGCGATGCCTTGCACTTGGCCAGGAATATGCCCATGAGCATAGCCTCGACCGAGACATACTCGTCGCCCTGCGACTTGGAGAAGTCCACGGCCTTCTGCAGCGCGTCGTTGGACTCGCGGCTCAGGAAGACATCTCCTCCGCTCACCCTGGGCAGGGTGGCTATGGTCTGCTCGACGCCCATCTTCACTCCGTTGAGGTTCGCCCCCATCTTCTGGAAGATGAAGTTTACGATGGTCTCGCCCTCGGAGATTATGGCTTTCAGCAGATGCACAGGCTCGATCTGCTGCTGGCCCGCCTGCTTTGCGTAGTCGATGGCCTTCTGCACGACCTCCTGCGATTTGATGGTGAAATTGTTGAAATTCATAGTATCCTTGATTAGAATGTAATCGTGAATGATGGCAATTCCGGCACATCCGTCTTCGCGTGGACGGGGATGTGTAAAGGAAGTGCATTTTTAAAATTTCTTTTTACATCTTAACAATTCGCGTGCCTGAAAGGTTGAATTTGACGAATCTCTTTTGCAGGTTCGGCCAAAAGCAGTAATTTTGCAGTCTAAACAAATCTGAAAACAGCTTATGGACTGGATAAAATCGGTATTTGTCGACCACACGCCGGTGCAGGCGGTGATAATATTGTCGCTGATCATAGCGGCGGGGCTCGGGCTTGGCAAACTCAGTGTCAAAGGTGTCACTTTAGGAGTGACATGGGTCTTCTTCGTGGGCATTCTGTTCGGTCATCTCGGTTTTTCGATCGACGACTCGATGCTTGTCTACGCCGAGAGCTTCGGTCTGGTGCTGTTCGTCTACGAGCTCGGCCTAAAGGTGGGCCCGGGCTTCTTCAGCTCGTTTCGCAAGGGAGGCGTGCGCCTCAATCTGCTGGGGCTTGTGACTGTGCTTCTCGGCACGGGTATGGCGATAGGCTTCGTCTATCTGTTCAACGTCCCGATGGCCGATATGGTCGGCATCCTGTGCGGGGCCACCACCAACACCCCGGCGCTCGGAGCGGCGCAACAGGCGCTGCAGCAGACGGGTCTGTCGGCCAACGGGGCCGCGCTGAGCTGCGCGGTGACGTATCCGCTCGGAGTCGTGGGCGTGATTCTCGCCATGATCGCGGTGCGGAAGCTGTTCGTGCGTCCGGCCGACATATCCGAGGCCGGGCATGACGATGACGACCAGACTTTCATCGCGACATTCCTGATACGCAATCCGGCCGTATACGGCAAGAGCGTGCGCGAGGCCGCGCGTCTCGTGTCAGACAAATTCGTTATCTCAAGGCTGTGGCGCGCGGGCGAGGTGTCGATTCCGACATCCGACACGCAGCTGCGCCAGGGCGACCGTATCATGGTGATCACTACCCCAGCAGACGTGCCGCATCTCACGGTGCTCTTCGGCGAGCATGAGTTGCGCGACTGGAACAGCGACGACATCGACTGGAACAAGATCGACTCCACGCTGACGTCGAAACCGGTGGTGGTGAGCCGCCCCGAGATCAACGGCAAGAAGCTCGGGTCGCTGCACCTGCGCAATACCTACGGCATCAACATCACGCGCGTAATGCGCAGCGGCGTTCGCCTGCTGGCTACGCCGGGGCTCGTGCTGCAGCTTGGCGACGTGCTGACGGTGGTCGGCAAAAAACCGCAGATAGAGAAGGTGGAGAAAGTGGTTGGAAATGTGGAGGTCAAGCTGAAGGACCCGAATCTCGCGGCGATATTCATCGGCATCGTGCTCGGTCTTCTGTTGGGCTCGATACCCATCATGATACCGGGCATTTCGTCGCCGGTGAAGCTCGGTCTCGCCGGAGGACCGATAGTGGTGGGCATTCTGATGGGCCGGTTCGGCCCGCGGTTTCATCTCGTCACGTATACGACGCGAAGTGCAAACCTCATGCTGCGCGGCATCGGACTGTCGCTCTATCTGGCATGTCTGGGGCTGAGCGCAGGGGCGAACATAGTCGAGACTTTGACCGGAGGCGACGGCTGGATATGGATAGGAATCGGTTTTATGATTACGGTGATTCCAGTGCTGGTCATGGCGGTGGCGGCCATGAGGTGGGGGAGACTCGATTTCGGTTCGGCATGCGGAATGCTGTGCGGGGCGATGGCGAATCCTATGGCTCTGAACTATGCCAACGAATCATTGCCGGGCGACAATCCGGCCGTCAGCTACGCCACGGTCTATCCGCTGGCCATGTTCTCGCGCGTCGTGATAGCCCAGCTTCTCGTCATGATCTTCCTCAGTGCGGGGTAATGATAAATGATGAATGATTAGGGCTGACGCGCGGACGTCCCTAATCATTCATCATCATTCATTGCGTATCAGTCGAGGAGGGGGAGGAGGTGAGCCTCCAGATCGGCGAGCTTCACGAGACCTACCGAGCGATCCTGAACCTCACCGTTCTTGAAGAATAGCACCGTCGGGATGCTGCGGATGCGGTTCTCGGCCACGACTTCCGTCTCCTCGTCGATGTTGAGTTTGCCGATTACGGCGCGGTCGCCATATTTCTCGGCGAGTTCCTCTATAACCGGGCCGAGCTTCATGCAGGGGCCACACCATGTCGCCCAGAAGTCGATCACCACCACTTTGCCTGATTCGATAGCCTCTTTGGCTGTCTTGTCGTCAAATTTGATTGCCATTTTTTCTTTTGTTTTTTTGGTTAAAGATTTAGAGTTGTTTCTACGTTTTCAGTCTCGTGGAAGCGGCTGCGATGCAGCCGCTCACCCAACCTGACACGGCCCAGTCCAATCACCCAATCGTCCAATTATCCGATTATCCGATTTTTGATCACCTGCCTTTCGAATCCGTCACCCTGAATCGGAGGCCCGACTCGTTGAGAAGGTTGATCATCTCGCGGTTGACGGGGACCTGACGGCGCGAGCGCACCCTCAGCGTCTGGCGTGTGTCGGCGTCGATCAGCTCGATGTTGAACTCGCCGGGGCGAGACTTGTCTTCAAGAGCATTGACGCGGGCGAAGAAGTCAGGATTGTCGTAATGCATGTCCATGAACACGGTCAGCACGTCGGCCACCGTGCCCTTGATGCCTTCGAGCGGAGAGATGCTCTCAATCGACATGTCCACTCTCGTCGGATCATATTTGCCCGGTTGGTAGTTGAGATGTATCAACACCGGCTCACCCTCGACAAACTTATCCTTCCAGTTACGATGGTTGAGTCCGAAAAGTCTGATTTCGGCTTTTCCCGAGAAGTCTTCCAGCTCGATGATCGAGAACTCCTTGCCGGTGCGCGAGATTTTTGTAGTCACTTTTGTGACGAGGCCCCCCATGGAGACCTTGTTGCCCGGACGCTCGGCATCCTTGAACGACTCGCAGCTTGTGTTGCAGCCATAGGTGAGTTCCATATAGTATGGGTCGAGCGGATGAGCCGAGAGATACATCGTGACGAGTTCCTTCTCCTTCTCGAGGAGGGCGAGACGTGTCCAGGGCACGACCTCGGGCAATGGAGGCTTCGCGGTCTCGATCTCGTCGGTGTCGCCGAAGAGCGACAGCTGAAGCGAGTTCTTGTTGTTCTGAATCCGCTGGCCGTACTTGACGAGGACGTCGGCGTAGGTATTGTCCATCACCTGGGTGACGAACGTCTCGCGCGGCATTCCGAAACTGTCGAACGCTCCGGCCATGGCGAGGTTCTCGATGGCCGATCGGTTGCAGGCGCTGAGATTGACGCGCTCCACGAAATCGTATACATTCTTGAACGGACCGTTCTGATTGCGCTCGAAAATAATCGCGTTGACGGCGTTGACACCGACACCCTTCACGGCGCCGAGTCCGAAGCGGATCTCGCCCTTCTTGTTGACGCTGAACTTCTCGGACGACTCGTTGATGTCCGGACCGAGCACGGTGAGACCCATGCGCTTGCACTCGTCCATCACCTTGCGCAGCTTGTCGTTCATCGTGAGGTTGCGGCTCAGCACGCCAGCCATGTATTCGGCGGGGTAGTGGGCCTTGAGATAGGCCGTCTGATAGGCCACCCAGGTGTAGCAGGTGGCGTGGCTCTTGTTGAAGGCGTAGGATGCGAACTTCTCCCAGTCCTCCCAGATCTTGTTGAGCTTGTCTTCCGGGTGACCGTTGGCGATGCCCTGCTCCATGAATTTCTTCTTGAGCTTCTGCATCTTGTCTATCTGCTTCTTACCCATGGCCTTGCGGAGCATATCGCTCTCGCCTCGGGTGAAATTGGCAAGCAGACGCGACAGAAGCATCACCTGCTCCTGGTAGACGGTGACTCCATAGGTCTCCTCAAGATACTGCTTCATGCAGGGGATGTCGTAGACGATCTCTTCCTCGCCGTGCTTGCGGGCGATGAACGTCGGGATGTAATCCATCGGGCCAGGACGGTAGAGGGCGTTCATGGCGATGAGGTCTTCGAACTTCGATGGCCTCAGGCTGCGCAGGGAGTTCTGCATTCCGGCCGACTCGAACTGGAACGTCGAGGTGGTGTTGCCCTTGCAGTAGAGGTCGAACGTGGCCTGGTCGTCGAGCGGGATATGGTCTATGTCTAGGTCCTCGCCCGTGCGGCTCTTTATGTTGTAGAGAGTCTCCTTGATGATCGAGAGGGTCTTGAGGCCGAGGAAGTCCATCTTGATCAGGCCGGTGTCCTCGATGATGCTGCCTTCGTACTGGGTCGAGATCACCTTCGAGCCGTCGGGGTCGTTGCTCACCGAGACCGGCACCCAGTCGGTTATGTCGTCGCGGCTGATGATGACACCGCAGGCGTGCACGCCGGTATTGCGGATGTTGCCCTCGAGCTGCTCGGCATATTTCATCGTCTCACGGATTCCCTCGTCGGGGTTCTGTTTCTCGGCGGCGAACTCCGGTACGTATTTCAGACAGTTCTTGAAATTGATTTTCGGGGTCTTGCCGTCGACCTCCGGAAGACGGTCGGGGACAAGGCGCGCGAGACGGTTCGACTCCGACAGCGGCACCTCAAGCACCTTGGCGACATCCTTGATCACCATCTTGGTGGCCATCGTGCCGAACGTAATGATGTGGGCCACCTTCTCGGCGCCATATTTCTCCGTGACGTATTTCAGCACCTCGTAACGCCCGTCGTCATCGAAATCGACATCGATATCGGGCAGCGAAATGCGGTCGGGATTCAGGAAACGCTCGAACAGCAGGTCATACTTGATTGGGTCGATCTGCGTGATGCCGAGGCAGTAGGCGGCCGCCGAACCGGCCGCGGAACCACGTCCCGGGCCGACGCTGACGCCGAGCTTCTTGCGCGCGGTGTTGATGAAGTCCTGCACGATGAGGAAGTAACCCGGAAAACCCATCGTCTTCATTATATAGAGCTCGAATTTAAGCCGCTCCATCACGTCGGGAGGCACCGGGTCGCCATATCGTTCCTTGGCCCCCTCGATGGTGAGCTTAGAGAGGTAGTCGGCCTCGAACTTGATGCGGTAAAGCTTGTCGTAGCCCCCGAGACGCTCGATCTTCTTCGCCGCGTCCTCGGGACTGAGCACGACGTTGCCGTTCTCATCCTGCGTGAACTCATCGAAGAGGTCCTGCTCGGAGAGCCGGGCGCGGTATTCCTCCTCGGTGCCGAATTCCTCGGGGATGCTGAAGAAGGGCATGATGGGGGCGTGGTTGATGGAGTAGAACTCCACCTTGTCGAGAATCTCCTGCGTGTTCTCGAGCGCTTCGGGGATATCCTTAAAAATCTCGAACATCTCCTCGGGCGTCTTGAGCCATTCCTGCTTGGTGTAATGCAGTCGCGGTTCGGAAAACTTCTTCTGCATGGACACGCATATGAGGCGGTCGTGAGCCTCTCCGTCCTCTTCGTTGGTGAAGTGCACGTCATTGGTGGCCACGACCCTGATGCCGTATTTTTTGGAATACTCGAGCAGGCGATCGTTGACCTTGCACTGCTCGACATAGACTTCGCGGTTGGCGTTCTCCTTGAACGTCTGATGCCTCTGAAGCTCGAGATAGTAGTCGTCGCCGAACGTCTCCTTATACCATCGGATACGTTCCTCGGCCTTGTCTAACTCCTCGTGCATAATCATCTGGGGCACCTCGCCGCCGAGACACGCCGAGCATACGATCAGGCCCTCGCGGTGGGCGGCGAGTTCCTTGCGGTCGGTGCGGGGCTTGTAGTAATATCCGTCGGTCCAGGCCTTGCTGACAAGCTTCACGAGATTGTGGTATCCCTTGAGGTTCTTGGCCAGCACGATGAGGTGATAGCCGTTGTCGGTCTTGTCCTTCTTGTCGAGCATGCTCTCGCGTGCCACATACATCTCGCAGCCGAGGATAGGCTTGAATTTCTCGCCGTCGGGGAGTCCGCCGTTCTTCTTCTCCACGTAATTGAAAAACTCCTTGATGCCGAACATATTGCCATGGTCGGTCAGGGCGATGCCACGCATACCGGTGGCAAGGCATTTGTCGACGAGTTCGGGAATCGTCGCCTTCCCGTCGAGAAGGCTGTATTGCGAATGTACGTGAAGATGTGTGAAAGCAGGCTGACTCATTTAGGTGATGTTGAACTGATTATACGCTCGGAGTCTCCGGCGGCGCGCGCCGGAGACATTCCGCAATGCAAATATAGCGAATTTTTCAAAATCCACGAAATAAACTTTTCGACAGATTCAACCTCCGGACGCCGCCCGACGTTCTCTTAAGAGGGGATGAATCGGGTTAAATCGGGATGAATCGGGATTAATCGGGATTAATCGGGATTGAATTCTAATCACTATAAGTTATGTCTCAATCTGGTACAGCATCGAGAAGGCTCAGACACTTCTGGCACGCGGTCTCCAATATAAGGCCCATCGTGTGGATCTCGCTCTATATATGCCTTGTTCCTGTCTTCGCTCTTTTCTATTGGGCCATGCCCGACGGTCAGTTCAGAATCCCCGACGGCGGCACAACCGGTTTAGGCGGTTGGCTCTATTACAGCATCGTGACAATCACGACGCTCGGTTTCGGCGACTACACTCCAATGGGCATGGCCGCGCAATGGGTGACGGCGGTCGAGGTATTGCTCGGACTGGTCACCATCGGCTTCTTCCTGAACGCCGTCGGCTCCATGAAGTCCGAGATCGACATCGACACCGAGCTCGAGAAGCAACGGCAGCTTCATGAGCAGGCCCAGCGCGACCGACTTGTCAAGAATATCCCCGTCTTCATCCATAAGCTCAACCTGTTCCTGTCGTATTGCTACGCGGTGACGACACCTCTGTCGAAGCGCGACGCGCGGCTCTCCTATAACGAGAACTTCACGGCCGACGACATGGCCGACATGTACAAGCCCTCGGGACTTCCGGGCGACCACAGCGGCCGCAGCGCCATCGTCTCGATGATGAAGTGCGCCTACTCGCTGAGTCTATATCTCGACTCGCTGCAGTCGCGCATGGATCTCTCGCTCTGGCCACAGCTGCTCGAAGACTGCTTCTCGTTCGTGGCCAATTACCAGATGCTGTCGCCCGTCGAACCTTCGGAGGCTCCCGACCACGAGATAATCCACTTCATCAGGACCAACGCGGCCCTCGCGCGGCGCATGGAGACCCGTCTCACGGCCATAGCCGGGGAGAAAGCCGACAAATGACCGCATTTTGCAGTCTCGGTATTTTTTGCTAATTTTGAAACATGAACCGAGATATCGAATATATCGCCGAATGGGAACTCGACGGTCCCGTTCTGCTCGCGCTGCCGCATGCAGGCACTGATTGGAACTACATACTTGACGAGGCGGTTGACCAGTATCGCCGCATAATACGCGCGCTTGAGGAAAACGGCGAGCGCATATGGCTCATCGTGTCCGACAAGGCCGAGGCCGAAAGACTGCTTTCGGACATTCCGACCGACAACACGCGCCTGATACAGCTGCCCGTCAACGACACCTGGACGCGCGATTACGGTCCGGTGACCGTGCGCCGTCACGGCCGTATCCGCGAGATTGACTTCGGATTCAACGGCTGGGGGCTCAAGTTCGCCGCCGACCGCGACAACCTCGTCAATCTCGGGCTAGAGAAGTCGAGGATATTTCCTGTGGGCGTCTACCGCAACCGCCGCGAGTTCATCCTCGAGGGGGGCTCGATAGAGACCGACGGCAACGGCACGTTGCTCACGACGTCGCGCTGCCTGCTGTCGCCCAACCGCAACGGCGGGGGCACCCGCGCCGAGATAGGAGAGGAACTGACCCGCGAATTGGGAGTCGACCATATCCTCTGGCTCGACCATGGAGCCCTGGCCGGCGACGACACCGACTCGCACATCGACACACTCTGCCGTTTCGCCCCGGGCAATGTAATCTTTTTTACCGGATGCCGGGACGTCGACGACCCGCATTTCGAGGAACTGCTGCATATGCGGGCGCAACTGTCGATGTTCCGCAACGCCGAGGGCGAGCCCTATAATCTGGTGGAGCTTCCGTTGCCCGATGCGATATATGACGAAGAGGGCGAAAGGCTGCCGGCGACCTATGCCAACTGGCTCGTGACGCCGAGGGCCCTCTACATGCCGGTGTACGGGCAGCCGGAGAAAGACGAACTCGCATGCCAGACGGTGCGGATCGCTTTCCCCGGCCATAAGATAGTGCCCGTGGACTGCCGCACTCTGATACGTCAGCACGGCTCGTTGCACTGCAGCACGATGACTCTCGCTAATCTCTGAGGAAACGGCGCGTCAGCGGCCCGTAGAAGTCTATGCGCCTGTCGCGCAGGAAGGGCCACCATTGGCGCACGTTTTCCGAACGGTCCATATCGACATCGACCACGGCCTCGCACGAAGCGCCGTCGGGCGCCATGAAGAGAATCTCCCCCTGCGGACCGGCCACGAAGCTCGAACCCCAGAAGTCTATTCCCGACGTCTGGTTGGAGGGATCCTCCTCGAAACCGTTGCGGTTGACCGACACGACCGGAATGCCGTTGGCCACGGCGTGCGATCGCTGCACCGTGATCCATGCGTCGCGCTGGCGCTGCTTCTCGTCGTCGGGGTCGTCGGGGTTCCAGCCGATGGCGGTAGGATATATCAGCATCTCCGCGCCGCGCATCGCCATGAGCCGCGCGGCCTCTGGATACCACTGGTCCCAGCAGACGAGCACGCCGAGACGCCCCACGGAAGTCTCAATCGGCTCGAAGCCGAGGTCGCCGGGCGTGAAGTAGAATTTCTCGTAGAATCCAGGGTCGTCCGGAATATGCATCTTGCGGTACTTGCCGCGAATCTCGCCGTCGGTGTCGAACACGACGGCCGTGTTGTGATAGAGACCCGGCGCTCGGCGCTCGAACATGCTCGTCACGACCACTACGCCGTTGGAACGCGCGGCTTCGGCATAGAAATCAGTGAACTCGCTCGGAATCTCCTCGGCGAGCCTGAAGTTGTCAACGTCTTCTGTCTGACAGAAATAGAGAGAATCATGCAGCTCAGAGAGCACCACGAGCTCAGCGCCTTCGCTGGCAAGACTCTCTATGGCGGTGAGGTTGCGGGCGCGGTTGGTATCTACATCCGGCCCGAACGTATGCTGGACTATTCCGACTTTCATATCGTTGTGTTGATTGGTTTACGGTTCAAAATTATAAAATATCGGCCAGATATGCAACATCCCGCGACCATCGAGGCGCGTCATATCCAGCGTATGCGGCGCAGAAGCAGGTAGCTCAGCAGGGCGAGACCTATCGAGAAGGCTATGATCTTCCAGAAAGCCTCTCCGCCCGATCCGAACGCCACGGCGACGTTCATGCCGTAGAAACTTGCTATCAGCGTCGGAAGCATGAGGATGATCGAGATACTCGTCATCTTCTTCATGATCTCGTTGACGTTGTTGGATACGACCGAGGTCAGGGTGTCCATGGTGCTGTCGAGGATCTCGATATAGATGTCGGCTGTGTTCTGGGCCTGCTGCAGCTCGATCTCAACATCCTCAAGCAGGTCGGGGTCGCATTCGTCGTCGAACATTTTGTTGACGCGGCTCACGAGTGTAGTGTCGCCCTTGATGGCTGTGTTGAAATATACGAGCGATTTCTGGATCCGCATCAGGCGGTAAAGGTCCTCGTTGCGGACGTCGTGCTGTATGTCGGCAAGCTGGTTGACGACCGTCCGGTCCATTTCCCTGAGATAATTGAGAAACCAATAGGTGGCCGAATACATGAGCCTGAGGATGAAATCGGGTTTGTTGACAGCTATGATATGCCGTTTGCGGGTGTCGGCGATGAAGTCGTCGAGCATCTCGGTCTTGTTGTGGCAGATGGTGACAAGCAGGTCGCCTTTGGTCATCACGGCCAGCGTGACCGTGTCGAAATCGTCGGGACTGCCGTCGACGATATGGCGCGGCACCCGCAGAATCGTCAGAAGCCAGTCTCCATCGCGGTCGAAACGGGGACGCTCGTCGGCGTCGGCCGCGCTCTCGAGAAATGACTCGGGAACACACAGTTCCCGCTGCAGGAAGAGCAGGTCTTCCTCGTCGGGGCATTCGACGCTGATCCAGCATCGTGGCTCCGGCTCATTCTTTTCTATGAATCCGTTGTCGCTCGTGTAGAATTTTCTCATTTAACCCTCCTGTCGTTAAATACCTAACAAGTTGTTAAATACTTAACAAGCCGGAACGTATCAATGTTCTACCTCCCGCGGGCTTTGAGGATAACGTATATCACGACTGGGACGCCGGCTATCGGGGTGAGGGCGTTGACGGGAATTACATTGCCGTCGGGGAGCACGCTCAGCAGATTGCACAGCAACGCGAGAATGGCGCCGCAGAGCATCGTGGCCGGCATCAGGACGAGATGATTGTCCGTGCGGAACAACATCCGCGCTATGTGCGGCATCGCCAGCCCGATGAAGCCTATCGGCCCGCAGCAAGCCGTGACCACGGCCGACAGCAGCCCTGTGGCCAACAGCAGAATATGTCTGACGCGTCTGACGTCGACGCCGAGATTGGCGGCGTAACTGTCGCCGAGCAGAAGGAGGTTAAGCGGCTTGGCGAGCAGCATCGACATCAGCAGACCGACGGATACGAGCAGCGCGAACCACGGCATCTGCGACATCGATACACCAGAGAAAGTCCCCATGCCCCAGACGACATAACTGCGGATGCTCTGGGCCGTGGAAATCGACGAGAGAAGCGTAACGAGCGACGAGGCGAGATATCCGGCCATCATGCCGGTGATGAGAAGTGTGAGATTGTTTCTGATTCTCGCCGACAGCGCGATGAGCAGCAGCATGACCGCGAAACTACCGGCCAACGCGCCTGCGGTGACCGCCACTCCTCCGCCGAGGCTCTCGAAGCCGACCGAGATCACGCCGCCGAACATAAGCAGCACCAGAGCCACGCCAAGACTCGCGCCCGATGTTATGCCCAGGATCGACGGTCCCGCCAGCGGATTGCGGAACACTGTCTGCAGCATAAGTCCCGACGATGCCAGCGCCGCTCCGGCCAGCAAAGCCGTGAGAGCCTGCGGCAGACGGCTCTCGAGCACGATGAAGCGTATCGGGCCATCGCCCGCATCGCCCGTCAGCGCGGTCACGACATCAGCCGGAGGGATATGTATCGCTCCGAAAAAGAGATTGCCTGCGATAAGCAGGAGAGTTGCCGCGACAAGCAGGATCATCCGCATGGCCCGTTCAATTTAGTTTTTTGTAATAGACGGTGGGCGTGCGCTCTATGTCGGGATGCAGAATCCGGATCATCTCCCTCAGAATCCTGTCGGGATGAAAGGCGGCATCCTCGAATATCGGCACCTCGACCGTGTTCGCTCCGAACACATTTCCCTCGGCATAAGCCTTGAACCGCGGGTACATCTTGTTTTCCTTACCCAATGCCGAGAGTGTCATCGATGGCTCGTAGTGTCTGACAAGCCATATGTCGGCGTCCTTGCCTTTGTAGAACACCTCCTCGGGAGCCAGACGCGCCGAACCGCTCTGCGTGTACGAGGCGAACGGGTTGGCGCCTCCGGCGTCTTCGATAAACCGTCCCGTCACCGAGTTTGATGTCGGCACGTCCCACGTGCCGCTGTATATGCGGTCGAAAATCACTGTCGGCCGTCGGTCGGACCTCGCCGCTGCAAGGCGAAGCTGGAGATAATTGCTCTCCACTGCCTCAAACAGCGAATCTGCCTTCTCGGCGCGTCCGTAGAGCCGACCGAAAAATCTCAGCCATTCGGCCCGCGCGAGCGGCGTCGCCTCCATATATTCGGCCGTCTGCACCACATTGATGCCTGTGCGGGCGTACCTCGCCACTTCGTCGGTCTGCTCATAGGGAGAGAGGAGTATCGCCTCCGGCCGCAGACTCACAATCAGTTCGATGTTAGGGGTCTGGTTGCTGCCGCAGTCGGCTATGCGTCCGGCCTTCAACGCGGCCTTCACCGTCGTGTCGTTGATGAACGCCGCGTCACACACGCCGTTGACGGCGGCGCCGGCCCCGAGTTCGTCGAGCAGGGCCACATGCACGGCCGAGTAGACCACCGACCGCTCCAGCGGTATGTTGATCACCAGCGTGCCCTCGGGCAGAGTTCCCGGCGCGTCATGACCCTTCTCCACCAAAGCGTAACGCGCCATGTTGCGGGTTGTGTCCCATGGATTGCGTAGAGAGACGAGAGTCACGCCGTCGTCGAGCTCCGACATGCTGATGTTGCGCGCGTGTCTCATCTCGATCTCACGGCCTGAGTCAGGAGTGGCGGTGGCGCCGGTCCTTCCCCCGCATGAGGAAAGCAACAGCAACGCCACCGCCGGTATTACAGCAGAAAAAAATTTCAGAATCATTTCGTATGCGTGAAAATGCATGCCGGACCCGCCGCTCCGATCTCATATTTTGTCTGGAAGCGGAAACGGTCGTCGTATACGTTGACGTAACCCGGCAGGTCGTAGCTGGGATATTTGCCGTTCATCACGTATGAGGCTATCAGCACGCGGTCGGCCTCATCGTCGTAGAAGATGGCGTTCGCATAGTCGACATGCTGGATGTTCCATTCCGTGGTCTTGCCGCTCTCGGGGTCGTACAGCTTGTATTCGATGATCGGGTCGCCTTCGGTCCAGGGCTGGTTGATTACGGCGATGCGGTCGTCGATCTCGCAGACAATGGAGGCTGTACACACAGGTACAGTTTTATAATCATTCTTTTGCTCGTCCCATTTTACCTCATAAAGCCATGAAGGCACGAGCGTCGTCGGGTCGGTCGAGTAGTTTCCCTTGCAGAGTACGAAGAGACGGTCGTCTGCCTCGACGAACTGCGTCGGGTTCAGACCGACGGTGAAAGTGCGCTCCACTGTCATGCTCTGCGGGTCGACCACGCAGGCGGTGGTGCCGTAGTTGGGCCAGTTCATTCCGTCGCTGACCGGAACGTAGATCTTGCCTCGGTAGAGGGCGATCTGGTCGGGGTTCGGGCCGACGGGTATGCTCTTGTCGATCTCGAGCGTGAGCGTGTCGAGGCGTGCGAGATAGCCGTCGTACATCGAGATGAACACCTTGCCCTTATGGGTGATCATGCAGTAGGGCGAACGACCCGGCATCGAGCTCTCGGCCAGCTTTATCTGCTTGACCGCCTTGCAGGTGGCGCGATCGATCACCTCAATCGTATTCGATACGGACGTGCCGATATATATCTTCGAGCCGTAGGCCACGCCGCACTGCGGGGTGTCGCCGAGGCTGCGCTTGTTGGCCGCGACGAAGACATTCTTCATGGCCGTAGGGCTGTCGTAGTCGATGACGCTCAGTCCGCCTTCGATGCCGTTGTAGTAGTTGCCCTGATTGAGGACGTATGCTCCGTAGCCCTCGATCGGGGCGAGGGGGTTGTCGTTGACGGGACGCTTGGGGTCGTCGTCGCTACAGGATGCGAGGCCAGTAGCGGCCACCGCGAGTGCGATGTAGAGAAACTTTTTCATGAATGATTGGTTGGTGATGATTGTTTGGTATGTGTGTTGTCTATTGTTTTTATTCAGTGCCTTATGGCTACGCTCAGTGCCCATGCCCGGCCGGGCATGGGGTAGCGGGCTATGATCTCGTATTGCTTGTCGAGCAGGTTGGTCATGTCGGCGCGAAGCTCAAGTGCGCAGTGTCTGAGGCGAATGTCGCGGTAGAGCGTCAGTCCGACTTCCATATATCCGGGGATGCGTGTGCCCTCGACGTTGAGGCTCGACGGATAACGCGCTGAGCATCCGGAGCCATGCACTACGAGGTTGACCCAAGGATTCTTCCAGGTCAGCGACCATGCCCCCGAATTGAGCGGCGTGTAGGCGAGTTGCTTCATCCAGTCGTGCATCGCCGGGTCGGTGCGCGGCGCCGCGCGCTGGTAGCTGTAGTTGCCCGAGACTTCCAGATGATGCGCCGACGTCAGACGGAAATCGGCGTTGAGCGTCGCGTCGATGCCGAGCACGCGGACGCGCCCGAGGTTGGTCATGGTCCATACGAACATATTGTAGGGCATGGCCACAATCTTGTTCTTCACATTGTTGAGATAGAGGTCGGCGGTGAGGCCGAACTCGGGAAGCCAGGAAGCAAGCCGACGGCTCCACGTGGTGCCTATGTTGAACTGCTCGGCGATCTCCGGGTTCAGGTTCACCGTGCCGTAATGGTCGAAATAGAGTTCGTTGAACGTCGGCATGCGCATCACGTTCTTATACGAGGCGCGGAGTCTCCATTGCTCGCCCTCCAGAGGCCGGACGGTGAATCCGACGGAAGGGGAGAACCTGTCGGAGGTCTTGCCGCCGTCCGCCCCCTCGGAACGGTCGTGGACTATCGACCAGAGGCCACGCGCCACGACCGAGAGCCTCCACACCGAGTATTTGAGCGCGACGCATTGCAGAAAAGAATTGCGCAACGGCCGACGGTTAGATTTCAGATTGCTCGACAGCGAATTGTGCCAGAAGTCGGCGGCATATGAAGCCGAGAATCCGGCGAACGGCAGATAGAGCACCGAGGCCGATCCGTATTCCTCGCGCTGGGTATAGCGCTGGTCGAGGAAGCCGCCGGGGTAGCGGCCGTCGCTGTCGGTGTAATGTGTCGACGCCCAGTTGTATTTGAAGAGACCCTTGACCGAGACCTTCGACGACAGGCGCGTGCCATACGACAGCTGGCCGAAGACGTTGCGCTCGCGCAGACGCTCGTTGCTCTCATTGTTATAGTAGATTACCGGGCCGGGAAGATGACGCGAGTTGTCGAACCAGTAGAACTTGGCCTGCAGCGAGCTTGCGGCGTTCGGTTTCCAGATGCCGTTCAGTTCTGCATGCCCCGAATTGATCTGTGAGTTGACGCGTCGTTCGCGCGATGTGCCCTCGCCGTTGAAGAGCGTGAACGGATAGTCGTTGCGGGCGTGGATGAAATCGGCGTTTGCCGACATGCCGAGATTGCGGCCGTTGCTCGCGGCGAACCGCGCGGCAGGATTCCACATGCCGAACGAGCCGGCTCGGAGCGACACCTTGTATTCCGGGCCCGGCTGATGCATGTCGGGCGACTTCAGCGAACTTATCACCACCGACGAGGCCGACGACACGGCTCTGGCCGGCATGTAGATGTCGTCGGCGTCGCCGACCGTCAGCAAGATGGAGCTCAGATTGTCGAGCGAATAACGGGAGAGGTCAATCTGCCCTCCCTGGATGTCGCCCAGAGATACGCCGTCGTAGACCACGCCGATATGCTGCGAGCCAAGGCCTCTGACCGACACGGTCTTCATGCCGCCTGTGCCTCCGTAATCGCGGAGGTTGACGCCAGGCATACGCCGCATCGCGTCGCCGATGTCTGTGACGCCCGTGGAAAGCATCCTGCCGGCGTCGAGCGTATGGACAGGTGCCGATGACTTCATGCCGTCGGCGTCGCGCGTGCCCTCCACCGTGACTCCGGTCAGATGGGTGGTCGCGGTGTCGGGTGTCTCAACAACAGTGGCCGCTTCGGAACCACTTGCCGAAACAGCCACGAGCAACAATGCGATGTCTATC
The DNA here is from genome assembly GCA_910584125.1 of uncultured Muribaculaceae bacterium. Lineage (GTDB taxonomy): Bacteria > Bacteroidota > Bacteroidia > Bacteroidales > Muribaculaceae > Lepagella. The sequence continues at coordinate 18,322 of CAJTXU010000019.1, forward strand.
TTGTGTCGCTTTCTCATCCTCGTGGAAAACTTACTTTTATCAATCACCCCGGTGGTCGGACTTTTACCGTAGCGGGACTGTCAGGGAATTCCACCCAGATTCATGTCGGCGTGATTTTCTTTGCAAAAGTAATGAAATTTTTTTAAATTCGCAACTTTTCCAGAGATTATGAGTTCTCTTAAAAGAAACATATGGAACTGAAGAATCTGACTACCGGCTACTTCACCTCCCGTGGCCGTATTGCGATACAGCGGGATATAACCGCTCAACTGAAGAAAGGGGAGTTCACCTGCCTTCTCGGGCCGAACGGCGCGGGCAAGACCACACTGCTGCGCACGCTGGCGGTGTTCATGCCTCCGTTGGGCGGAAGCATCCAGATTGACGGCGTGAATATATCGCTGCTTTCGCCCGCTGAGCTGTCGAAGAGGATTGGCGTGGTGCTGACCGAGCGCCCTTCGGTCTCGTCGATGACTGTCGAGCAGCTTGTGGCTCTCGGCCGGAGCCCATATACCGGTTTCTGGGGGCGTCTCGCCGACCGCGACCGCCGCATTGTTGAGGATGCGCTCGCGGCCACGGGCACGGCTTCGCTCAAGGACCGGCTGGTCGACACCCTCAGCGACGGCGAGAGGCAGAAGGTTATGATCGCCAAGGCTCTCGCCCAGGAGACGAAGGTCATTTTTCTCGACGAACCGACCGCCTTCCTCGACTATCCGAGCAAGGTAGACGTGATGAGGATGCTCCGTCGTCTGGCGCATGAGGATGGAAAGACGATACTGCAGTCGACCCATGACCTCAACATGGCTCTCGCCCTTGCCGACAAGGTGTGGCTTGTGGACCGTCAGCTCGGAGTGCGTATCGGAACGCCCCGTGAACTTGCCGACGACGGTTCGCTGGAGCGTTATTTCGCCCGCCCGGGCATCGATTTCAATCCGGAGACGCCGGCTTTTTCAGTCAGCGGCGAGAAATAAGAGTGATTCTACGTAATGTTGCAATCTTCTTTTGAATTTGACGGGCGTGCGAGCTTCGGCTGGTTCACGCCGGGCCCCGGCGAAGCAGCTGTTATAGACGGTATTGAAGTCGTGACTCCAGTCCAGACGCATTCGCTCAATGTGGCCGAGGTCGTTGATCCGGAAATGAAATTCCCGGACACCGACGCACTCGTCACCCGCCTCCCAGGTGTGCGCATAGGAATACGCACCGCTGACTGCATCCCGGTGTTGTTTTATGCCCCCGATATTCATGCCGTCGCCGCCGCTCATGCCGGTTGGAAAGGAACTTTGGGCGGCATCGTACGCAACACTGTCAATAAGCTTGTCTGCATGGGCGCGGATGCGAACCGCGTGGAAGTCCGTTTCGGTCCCGGCATATGCACGCAATGTTTCGAGGTCGGCGACGAACTGGCCGCCTCGTTTCTCGATGCGGGCTTCGGCGATTACGTGAATAAAGGCGACTTTATCGACCGCCTCGACGGAACCCGTTTCAATCGCGAAAAATGGCATATCGACCTTATAGGGGTCAACCGACGCATCCTTATGGAGTCGGGTGTCCAGCCTGAAAGGATAAGATGCGCGGGATTATGCACGCGCCACGACACGTTTCGAAACGAAAGAGGGGAGACGTGTCGTCTCCCCTCGTGGCGCCGCGAAAGCGGCACTGAATTGCGTATGGTAAGCTGGGCTTCTATAAGTAAGAAGTCATTCTGTAAGTAAGAAGTCATTCTGTAAGTAATAAGTAATACGGGTTGTGGAATCCTCCCGTATTACTTATAACTTATTACTTTTTACTTTCAACTTACTTGTTGACCTGATACTTGTTCCAGCCGTCCTTGAGGTAGGCGATGGTCTGCTCGGCGGCGGCTACGCCGGCGTTGAAGTTGGCCTCGGCGGTTTGGGCACCCATCTTCTTGGGTGTGAAGAATACGCGGGCGGCGAACTTCTTCTCGAACTCCTCGGCCGTGTCAGGCTTGATGTCGGAGATGTAGCGCAGGTCGGGACGCTCCTCGAGGGCCTTCATCAGGCCTTCCTCGTCGATGACCTCCTTGCGGGCTGTGTTGATTAGCACGCCTCCCTTGGGCATCTTCATCATCAGATCGTAGCCGATTGACTTGCGGGTCTCGGCCGTGGCGGGGATGTGGAGAGACACAAAGTCGTTGTTGGCGAACAGTTCCTCGGGCGTATGCACGGGTTTCACACCCTCGCCTTCCATGACTGCGTCGGGCACGAACTTGTCGAGGGCCTCGATCTTCATGCCGAATCCCTTGGCGATGCGGGCCACGTTGCGGCCCACCTGTCCGAAAGCGTAGATGCCGAGGCTCTTGCCCTTGAGCTCCGTGCCGGACTTGCCGTTATACTGGTTGCGGCACATCATCACGACCATGCCGAATACGAGCTCGGCGACGGCGTTCGAGTTCTGGCCGGGAGTGTTCATGACGCAGATGCCGTGACGTGTGGCGGCCTCGAGGTCGATATTGTCATATCCGGCGCCGGCGCGCACGATGACCTTGAGCTGGGGAGCTGCGTCCATGACGTCGCCGTCGATCTTGTCGCTTCTGACGATAAGGCCGTTGGCGTTCTTGACGGCTTCGAGAAGGTCGGCGCGTGTGCCGCCCTCCACGACTTCGAGCTCGTTGCCCGATGCGTTAACCACATTCTCAATAGCCTTGACAGCCGCAGGGGCGAAAGGCTTCTCGGTGAAAACCAATATCTTCATATCCTGGATGATTGAGCGGTCCGGTCAGGTGCCGGCCACTGGAGCCGGCACACGACCGCACCTTTGTGTTTTTCAATGCTTTGCCTCGAATTCCTTCATTGCGGCCACAAGAGCCTCGACGCTTTCCTTGGGGAGCGCGTTGTAGAGCGACGCGCGGAAGCCGCCCACCGAGCGGTGGCCCTTGATGCCGACCATGCCCTTGGATGTGGCGAAGTCGAGGAATTCCTTCTCGAGTTCGGCGTATTCGGGAGTCATCACGAAGCAGACGTTCATGATCGAGCGGTCTTCTTCGGCCACTGTGCCGCGGAAGAGCTTGTTGCGGTCGATCTCGTCGTAGAGGATGGCTGCCTTCTCGAGGTCGCGGCGCTCCATCTCCTTGACGCCGCCCTGCTCCTTGTAGTAGCGGAGAGTCATGAGGGCGGAGTAGATGGGCAGCACGGGAGGCGTGTTGAACATCGAGCCCTTCTTGATGTGTGTGCGGTAGTCGAGCATCGTGGGGATCACGCGGTTTACCTTGCCGAGGGCGTCCTCCTTGATGATGACGATTGTCACGCCCGAGGGGGCGAGGTTCTTCTGCGCGCCGGCGTAGATGCACTCGTATTTCGAGGCGTCGAACTCACGCGAGAAGATGTCGGACGACATGTCGCAGACCATAGGCACGGGGCTGTCGAAGTCCTTGCGGATCTCGGTTCCGTAGATGGTGTTGTTGGATGTATAGTGGAAATAGTCCACGTCCGAAGGAATGACGAAATTCTTCGGGATGTAGTTGAACTTGGTGTCTTCGGAAGAGGCGATGACGTCTACCTCGCCGAAAATCTTGGCCTCCTTGATGGCGTTGGTCGCCCAGGTGCCTGTGTTGATGTAAGCGGCCTTCTTGTTGAGAAGGTTGAAGGGGACCATGCAGAACTGCATGCTCGCGCCGCCGCCGAGGAAGAGCACGTGATATCCCTCGGGGAGGTTGAGAAGTTCCTTGGTGAGGGCGGCCGCCTCGTCGATGACTGCCTGGAACTCCTTGCTGCGGTGCGAAACCTCAAGTATCGAGAGACCGGTGTCGGCGAAGTTGATCACTGCGTCGGCTGTCTTCTGGATCGTGTAGGGGGTCAGGATACTCGGACCCGCGTAGAAATTGTGTTTCTTCATGATATGTCTATCTTGTTTTAAGTTGGTTTAAAAAGTATCGGTCGGTCTCCTCCGGCCCTTTACTGAACGCAAAGATAACTCAATTTAACAAATCCTGCAACATTTTCGGCGGAAATTTTCACCAAGATGTCGTCGGGACTCGTGACTGCGTTCTCAATCCATGCGCCGGCGGTAGTCGTCGTAGGTGAACTCTCGCAACAGAACGGGCTCTCCCTCCGTGGGTTTGAACCATATCGACGGGTGCTGGATGCCGTTGAACATGTTGGTCTTGACCGTAGTGTAGTGGTTCATGTCGAGCAGCGTGAGTCGGTCGCCGGGCTGCAGAGGCCGGGCGAAGCGCCAGTCGCCGACAAAGTCGCCGCTGAGGCATGAGTTTCCGCCGAGACGGTAGGCGTAGCCTTCGTGGCTCATGCCGCGCCCCTCGTTGCGGGTCGCGCCTCCTGCGTCGGGGAGTGCCTCGGCTATCGCCGGCTTGTATGGCATTTCGAGGCAGTCGGGCATATGGCACGCGAACGAGGCGTCTATTATCGCCGTCCGTACGCCGGCGTCCTCCACCACGTCGAGCACTTCGGTGACGAGGTCGCCGGTCTGCCATGTGAACGCGCTGCCTGGCTCGATGATGAGCTCGAGGTGCGGATAGCGATCGTGGAGCCTGCGGATGAGGCCGATGAGGTGGTCGGTGTCGTAGTCCTTGCGGGTGATGAGATGGCCGCCGCCCATGTTGAGCCATTTCACCTGCGGAAGCAGGTGGCCGTACTGCTCGATGAATGCGTCGAGCACGGCCTCGAGATCATAGCTCGATGACTCGCAGAGGGCGTGGAAATGGAGTCCCTCGATGCCTTCGGGCAGGCCGTCGGCAAGCCTCGCGGGATTCTCGCCGAACCGTGAGCCCGGTTTGCAGGGATTATAGATGTCGGTCTCGATGACGCTGCAATGCGGATTGACGCGAAGACCAACCGAGACATGACGGCCGTGGGCTTTCATCTGCGGGTAATATTTGTGGAACTGCGCCAGCGAGTTGAACGTGATGTGCGAGCAGCCCTCGAGAAACTCAGGAAAGGATTCGTCGGTATAGACAGGGCAGTAGGCGTGCACATCGTTGCCGAGAAACTCGAGCGAGAGTTTCATCTCGTTGAGTGAGCTTGCGGTGGAGGCCGTGAAATATTCCTTGATAACGGGGAAAGTCTTCCAAAGCGCGTTGGCCTTGAATGCCATTATGATCTTTAGACCTGCATCCTCGCTGACGCGTTTCAGCTTTTCGAGATTGGCGCGCAGGCGGTCTTCATATACAATATAGTAAGGTGTCTTCAAGATAATTTGAATTTAAAATTGAGAATATAGAATTGATTTGAGCGCTCCCTTCGGTCGTGCCACAGTGGGGCTTTTGATTGGGCTTCGGAAAGCGTCAGCCCCTAATCATTAATCATTGATGATCTGAAACTTGGCGTATTTCAGCAGCAGGTTCTTGATGCCGGTGGCGCCGAAGTCGACGGTGATGCTGGGTTCGCCGCTGATCTGTCCGGTCTTGATGATTCGTCCGCGGCCGAGTTTCGAGTGCTCGATCACCATCCCTTCGTTAACTTCGGCTGCCGTGTGCTGAGGCTTGACGGGCGCGGTGGTGCGCGACGTCACGGGGCGAAGCCGACCGAACTTCTCGTCGTCGGTGTATATTGGCCGCCGGGCCGGTGGTTGCGTCGTCTCGCGGGGCTGCGAACGCATGTAGCTGGCATAGGGATTGTGGAAACGCGACTCGGCCGCATCCTCCCCGAAGTCCCTGCCGGAGTTGCCGCTGTGGGTGAATGCCGGGTCGATTTCCGAAAGGAACCTCGACGGCGACGACATCTTGGTCTGGCCGTTGCGGAAGCGTGTCTTGGCATATGTTATGACGCAGGTCTCCTTGGCGCGGGTTATGGCCACGTACATAAGCCGCCGCTCCTCCTCGACCTCGGAGATGGTGTTCATGGCCATTGCCGACGGGAATAGCTCCTCTTCCGCCCCGACGATGTAGACATGCTTGAACTCCAGGCCTTTGGCGGCGTGGACGGTCATTAGAGTTACCTTGGGTTCGTCGGTCTTGTCTTTTTCGTCGGCGTCGGTGGCGAGCGATACCTCGGCGAGGAATGAAGCCATATCGGTGTCGCGCTCTCCGCTTTCCTGGTTCATCTCGACGAAATCCTTGAGGCCGTTGAGCATCTCCGACAGGTTTTCCTGGCGCGAGATGCTCTCGGGGGTATTGTCGTGCGCGTAGAGCAGCAGTATGCCGGTGCGGTTGTAGATGAACTGGCCGAGTTCGTAGGCGTTCGACTTCCCGTTGTCGGCTATGAACTCATGGATCATATCGGTAAAGGCGTCGAGCTTCTTTCTTGTGCCTGCATTGACTCCGGTCGGATATTGGTCGGGGTTGTCGAGCACGGTCCAGATGCTGACGTTGGCGGCCGTGGCGGCGGTCTGTAGTTTCTTGAGGGTCGTCTCGCCGATGCCGCGTGCCGGGAAATTGATGACGCGTCGCAGGGCCTCGTCGTCGTCGGGATTGACCGCGAGACGGAAATATCCTATGATGTCCTTGATCTCCTTGCGCTGGTAGAAGGCGGTGCCTCCGACGATGCGGTAGCTCATGTTGCGTTTGCGCAGCGCCTCCTCGATCACGCGGCTCTGCGCGTTGGTGCGGTAAAGCACGGCGTAGTCGTCATAGCTGTCATGCTCGGTGAACTTCATCGAGTTGATGCCGGTGGCCACCACATAGGCCTCTTCTATGTCGCTGTAGGTCTGTATGATCTCCACGGGCGCGCCCTTTGCGTTCTCCGAATACACGTGCTTGGGCAACTGGCGGGTGTTCTTGTCGATGAGGCTTCCGGCGGCGTTGACGATGTTCTGGGTCGAGCGGTAGTTGCGTTCGAGTTTGAACGTGCGCAGACCGGGGTAGGCTTTCTCCAGACCGATGATGTTGGCGATGTTGGCGCCGCGGAACGAATAGATGCTCTGCGCGTCGTCGCCTACGACGCAGAGCATGTTGTCGGGTTTGGCGAGCTGCGAGACCACGAGGTGCTGGGCAAAGTTGGTGTCCTGATACTCGTCGACGAGGATGTAGCGGAAGAACTCCTGGTAATGGTGACAGATGTCAGGGTGGTCGCGCAGCAGGATGTTCATGTTGAAGAGGATGTCGTCGAAGTCCATGGCGTTGCAGGCCTTGCAGCGGTCGGCATAGATCTGGAATATCCGCGAAATCATCGGACGCTTCGCCTTGCGGTCGGAGTCGTAATATTCACGTTCGTACTGCACGGGGGTCATCATCTCGTTCTTGGCGTTCGAGATCTGCGCGGCCACCGAGGCGGCCTTGTATTGTTTCTCGTCGAGTCCGAGCTCCTTGACAATCTGCTTGACAAGGTTTTTCGAATCGGCCGAATCATATATCGTGAACCCGCTTTTGTATCCTATTTCGTCGGCATGGCGGCGGAGTATGCGGAGGAATATGGAGTGGAACGTTCCCATCCATAGGCGCGAGGCGACGCGTTCGCCCACCACCTGCGAGATGCGCGATTTCATCTCGCGGGCGGCCTTGTTGGTGAATGTGAGCGCGAGAATCCGGTAGGGTTCTATCCCGAGCCGCAACAGGTGCACAATCTTGTATGTCAGCACGCGCGTCTTGCCCGAGCCGGCGCCCGCGATGACAAGCGCCGGGCCGTCACAGTATTCCACCGCGGCGCGCTGCTGCGGATTCAGCTGTTCAAGGTAATTGTAATCTGCCATATGTGGAAAGTGGTCAATTCTCGCTCTGGCCGAGGAGCGTCGAATTGTACTGGGGTATCTGTCTTATGAAATGGTAATTGTTGCCAGCGTAGTCAATCTTGCAGCAGTAATGGTTCATTCCGTTCGAGACGATGAGGTAGGTGGCGCGCAGCTGCATGTTGTATCTCACGATCTGGTCGAAGACGGCCTGCGTGATCGCCACGTTCGGGGCCTTGTATTCGACGATGACGAGAGGCGAGCCGTCGGAGCGGAACACCACCGTGTCGCAGCGTTTGCGGGTGCCGTTGAGGTCGATGCCTATCTCGTTGGCCATCAGGCTCGCAGGGTAACGGTATTCCGACTGTAGCCACGCCGTGAAATGCTGGCGTACCCACTCCTCGGGGGTGAGCACCACCCATTTGTCGCGGAGCGGATCGTAGACGCGGGTCATTTCACCCTCCTCACGGAGCCTGAGCGCCACCGGGGGCAGGTTCAGGTCGGGAAATCTATTCATCGGCAGTCGCTGTGTTGGCGCCAAGCAGACGGTTTAACGTGTCGGCGAGACGCAGGCCGCCTCTGAGGAACTGGCGTTCGATCACGGGAGTCCACTCGGCTATGTAGTTGTATTCGATGTTGGTGTCTTCGGGGGTCTTGTCGTAGACCTTACGCGAAATGGCACATGTCTCGCGGGCCCAGTCGTCGGGCGTCGTCAGCGACAGGATGGCGGCCTGTTCGTCGGCCGAGGCGCGGTCGATCTGCTGCTGCCATTCGGTGTAGCTCCATTTGTGGGCGGACTCCACGAGGCTGCTGTCCCAGACGGAGTGCAGGTTTTTCGGATTTCTGAAATACCTTACGTTCCAGCGGTTTCCGCCGAGGTCGGAGGCATGTCCCAAATGCATGGGCTGATGAATGTCGCCGAGCAGATGGACCACCATCTTGAGCGCGAGCGAGCGCTCGTCCTTGCTGCGTGTGGTGTCGGCGAGAATCGACATCTGCGAGTCGAGAGCGGTGACGATGTCTCCCTTGTCGTTGAGCGGGGCGTCATCGTAAGAGACGTCGGCGTCCACGTTCTTGTAGTGCCATGTCTTGCTGTAAGCGTATTCGGGTGTGTGCGACGCGTTGTCGAGCCAGTTGGAGTAGTAGACAATCGAGTTGCCGTCGAGCAGGGCCTCGGCGGCGGCTTTCGCCTCGGGCGTGAGGTGGCACTCGGCGATATATGCCACAGTATCATGACCTTTCTGACCCCAGCCGAAGGCACTTGCGGCCGATGCGATGAGCATGGCGGCCATAATGCTTCTATATGTTTTCATCATATGACGCGTGGTTGGTTTGCATTCTGCAAAATTAACGAAAAAAACTGAAATATAAAAGCGGGGAATCGGGGGATTGGGGGAACGCTTGACCGCTTAGGCCGCATCCCCAGGTATAGAAGGGCGACACATTCCAGGCCGCCCAGCGATCTGAGCGTTATTTCTACATGATACAATGAGTGACGTCGGCGATTACATCAGTCGGCGGCGGTCATTGACAAATCATAGGATATTATCGGCTATGCTGTTCCAAGTTCTGTCGGATTGCAGCAATCACAGCTTCGGGAAGACCTGTGGCGGTGCTGACCGAATCGTTGTCCCAACCCAATGAAATCATATTTCGAGCCACTGTTTCGATTCCCTTTTCGATTCCCTTCTCGATTCCCTGAGCTAGTCCCTCGGCGCGACCCTCGGCAAGTCCTTCCTCACGGGCGGTGTCAAGCACATCGTCCTGATACCTGAGTGTATCCACATGTTCTTCGTAAGCCCTGCGTTGCTTGGGCGACATAGACAGGTATTGAAGTTTGCGCTTCACCTCCTGAAGGCCCGGCGTGCGGGTGTCTTCCTTGACTTTGCCCGTCTTCAGATATGTGAGCCATTCGTCGAGCGGAGTGTCGGGAATCTTGTCGTAGGCGTTCACCCTCACAAGGTAATATTCCGGAAAAACCTCGCGTGGCAGGTGAGGTACGATTACGCCCTCCTCTTTGACATTGACATGGAGATCGTTGCCTGTGTGAATGCCTCTGAACCTTGTCTCACCGTGATACACGTAGTCATCACCTTTGCCGAAATCGCAATAGAGGATGCTTATTGAGTAGACTTTCTTCACCTTGTCGTACTGGTCGCCCAGCCCGATATGCTCGGTGATGGCCTTGCATGTGCCGTAGAGAATCCGCTGGAGATAATACAACTGGCGAGTGAGCTGCACCTCAACGATAATCAGATGACCTTTGCTGTTCTTCGCCTTGAGGTCGACACGGTTGAACTTGTCATTATCGGAGTCTTGATTTGATTCGCTTTCAAGAAGTTCCACAATCTCCACCTTCTCGTTGAGGAGTACGGAGATAAAGCCCTCGAGGATTCCGAAGTTGCTTTTGTCCCTGAGCATGTGCTTGATAGCCCAGTCGAAACGGATGTAAGTGTTGTCCTGCTCCATATCGGTATTCCCTTTTTATTTGCAAAGATAGTTCATTTACATCAATATAACAAATAAATTCGACTTCAACATATTTTATGGATGAGACAGATTGGCATGACTGCGCCGACAACATGATGAGCTGTAACGTTTAGAGCGCGTTCCATGTGAATTGCGGCGTTTCAGCGATTGGACTTGTTCTGATGTGATGATTTCTTTTTGCTTTAAAATTTTGCAGGCCGATAAAAAATTGTTAACTTTGCAGTCGGTTTTACAATCCAATTTAAGAATTACCCTAAATATCATTTCTAACTGTTCTTGCGGCGTAAGGCCGCCGAAGTGTATGAAAGCAAAAGAATTTCTTACGGAAATCGCCCGCCGGTTTCCAAATGAGCCTGAGTATCTTCAGGCCGTCGAGGAGGTCGTCACCTCAATCGAGGATGTCTACAACGAGTATCCGGCATTCGAAAGCCAGAATCTGCTGGAGCGTCTGTGCATTCCGGAGCGCATCTATACGTTCCGCGTGTCGTGGGTAGATGACGCCGGTCGAGTGCGCACCAATATGGGCTATCGCGTGCAGCACAACAATGCGATAGGTCCATATAAGGGAGGCATCCGTTTCCACTCGTCGGTCAATCTTTCGATTCTGAAGTTTCTCGCCTTTGAGCAGACGTTCAAGAACTCTCTCACGACTCTCGCGATGGGCGGGGCCAAAGGAGGCAGCGATTTCTCGCCGCGAGGTAAGAGCGACATGGAGGTGATGCGTTTCTGTCAGGCCTTCATGAACGAACTCTACCGCCATATTGGCGCGGACACGGACGTCCCGGCAGGCGACATAGGTGTCGGCGGCCGCGAGGTGGGATACATGTTCGGCTGGTACAAGAAGATGCAGCGGGAATTCAGCGGCACATTCACCGGCAAGGGCATGGACTTCGGTGGCTCGCTGATGCGTCCCGAGGCCACGGGTTACGGCAACGTGTATTTCCTGCTCAACATGCTGTCGACTCGCGGCATCGACATCCGGGGCAAACGGGTGGCGATTTCCGGTTCGGGCAATGTGGCGATATACACGGCCGACAAGCTGATCAGCCTCGGCGCGAAGGTTGTGTCGCTCAGCGACAGCGACGGCACGGTGGAGATTCCTGACGGACTGACCCGTGAACAGTATGATCGCGTGTTCGAACTGAAGTTCGCCTACCGCGGCCGTATCAGCGAATTTGCCGCGCAGGAGGGCTTCCCCTATTACGAAGGCAGGCGTCCATGGCAGATAGTGAAATGCGACATCGCGCTTCCCTCGGCGACTCAGAACGAGCTTGACGGCGACGACGCGCGCGCTCTGTTGGCCAACGGATGCGTCGCCGTGAGCGAGGGCGCCAACATGCCGTCTACCCGCGAGGCAGTGGCGGAGTTTCTTGGTGCCGGGATACTGTACGCGCCCGGCAAGGCTGCCAATGCCGGCGGGGTGTCGGTGTCAGGGCTCGAGATGGCGCAGAACGCCCAGAAACTTAGCTGGACCGCGGAGGAGGTAGACCGTCGCTTGCGCGACATCATGGCCGACATACACGCGCAATGCGTCAGGTATGGTACGCGGCCCGACGGGTCGGTCAACTATGTGAAGGGTGCCAACGTGGCCGGCTTCCTGAAGGTCGCCAAGGCAATGCACGCCCAGGGAATCGTCTGAGATAAAGTTTCTTGGACTTAACTTAAGACCTTGCATAAACTGAGGCGGGGCCGGAATCTGGATTCCGGCCCCGCTTTCAGGCTTTTACGTGTGTCACTCGTTGGACTCGAGATTGACAGCGTAATAATATTTCTTTCCGGTGGGATAGACGCCCTTGAGGAAGAGCACTTTTTCGTTGTCTTCATCTTTCATCACTTGGTTGTAGAGGTATTCCACGTCGTCGGAGTTGTTGACGGGAACGTCGTTGATCTCGGTGATGATGAAGCCGTCCTTGACGCCTGCGTCTCTGAACGCGCCTCCCTTGAGGCCCTGCACCTGGACGCCGTTGGAGATGCCGAGATGTTGCTTGGTCTCTGACGAAAGTTTCATGAACGCGCATCCGAGTTCGGCGAAGTCGCCCTTCTTGGTGATGGCGGTGTTGCCCTGCGAGTTGCGCAGCACTCCGGTCTTGGTGTACGACTTGTTGTCGCGGCAATAGGTGACGCTGATCTTGTCGCCGGGGCGGAACTTGCTGATCTGCTCGACGAGTTGAGCGAAATTATGCACTTCCACGCCATTGATCGCGGTGATGACGTCGTCTTCCTTCAGACCGAGCTCCTTGGCGGTGCTCATGTCGTTGACGTCCTTGACGAGGCAGCCGGCCTTGACCGCCGTGATGCCCTTCTCCTTGGCGAGCTTAGCGTCGAGCTCCACGACCGAACAGCCGAGCATGGCGCGTTGCACAGTGCCGTACTGACGGATATCGGCCATGACCTTCTTGACGATAGAGGTCGGGATGGCGAACGAGAAGCCCGAGTAGCTGCCGGTGTTGCTGTATATCGCTGAGTTGATGCCGATGAGCTCGCCGTTGAGGTTGACGAGCGCTCCGCCGGAGTTGCCGGGGTTGAGGGCCGCGTCGGTCTGGATGAATGACTCGATCGACATGTTGCCACCCTTGTTGCTGGCACCGAGACTGCGGGCCTTGGCGCTCACGATTCCGGCCGTGACGGTGGAGTTGAAACCGAAGGGATTGCCCACGGCGAGCACCCACTCGCCGATCTTGACCGATTCTGAGTCGCCAAATGTGATGGGGGAAAGCCCTTTGGCATCGATCTTGATCAGGGCGAGGTCGGAGGCCTCGTCGGTGCCGACGATGCGTGCCTCATACGACGAGTTGTCGTTGAGCAGCACCTCGAGTTTGTCGGCGTTGTCGATGACGTGGTTGTTGGTGACGATATAGCCGTCCTCGCTTATTATGACGCCCGAGCCGAGGCCGGTCTGCACCGGTTCGGATTTCTTCTTCTGCTGCTGGCGGGGCTGCTGACGCTGCTGGCCGCCAGGGTTGCCGAAGAAGAAGTCGAACATGCCGCCGAAGGGGTCGTAGCCGCCCTGCATGCCATAGGGGTTCTGCTGGCGCGACGAGAAACTCTTGATGCATACCACCGCGTTGACTGTCTTTTCAGCCGCGTCGGTGAAGTCTGTCTCGAATGCGGGGGTCGATGATGAGGCCGTCCTGATGAAGGAAGGCTCAGCAGCCGACATCACGTTGCCGGCGAGGATTGCGCCGCAAAGCGCCAGTGAGATTTTAAGTCTGTTCATATTCATATATGATGTGTTGGTGTTTCAATTCAAGTGGAAGAGAGATGGAAAACTCCGTGCGACGGCCGACGGGCGGCGTGTCGGAAATTCAAAGTTAAAATGCAAAAAGCATTCCCGATATTACACGACTTAACACTATATTGTTAAAATTAATCCCTTTTAACAGAAAGCCGGCGCGTGTCTTATTTCCGCACTCTCACAACTGATTTTGCGACGCGGGACGTGACCCAAAGAGCGCGGACGTTTGTTATAATGTCGTGAGAAACTTTGAAATTAACTTCGCGGCCAGCGGTGGCTGCGTATAAAACGTATTAACATGGACATGCAGAATTTTAAGGATGCGGCCCAGAACCTGCAGGCGAAGGCTCAGGAAATCGCGGGCAACCCGAAGGTACAGGAAATGGTCGACAAGGGCCGCGAGCTCGTCGACAAGGGCCGAGTGGCCGTCGACAAGGGCAAAGACTGGCTCGAGAACGGCGACGGAAAGCAATATGTGGAGAAAGGCAAGGACCTGCTCGGCGACGCCAAGGACAAACTCGGCGACGCGAAGGATAAGCTTGAGGATTTCGTCGAGGACAAGACAGACGGCAAGGGAATCTTCGGTTTCGGTAAGAGAGACGACTGATCGGACCCGCACAGGGAGACAGACAGGCGGACCGGCGAGTCCGCTTGTTTTTTATGGATGCGGCAGTGACAACATGGGGATGCCTGTCGCGTTATAGTGTAAAAGAGTTACGACGATGGAAAATGATTTTGACATAGAAGGCTTCATCCACAAGACGCCCGCCGAACTGAATCCGAAGGCGGGGCAGCTCCTCATTGCGGCCCCGATGATGACCGACCCGAATTTCAGCCGTTCGGTGGTCCTGATTCTCGACAGTGGCCACGGCGGCCATATGGGCCTTGTGCTTAACCGTGAGCTTCCGGCCAATGTCGACGCGCTGGTGTCCGACTGGCCAGGAGGCGAAAGGATACCGCTCTTCAACGGTGGACCGGTTGAGCTCGACCATCTGTTTCTGCTGCATCGGCTCGGGTCGATCATCGACGGCAGCATGGAGATTCTGCCCGGCCTGTATGTCGGCGGCAATGGCGATCGGTTGCGCGACTTCGTGGCCTCAGGCGCCGAGACCGACGGTCTGCTGCGCTTCTATTTAGGCTACAGCGGATGGGGGGAGGGTCAGTTGACTTCGGAGATCATGCAGCGCGGCTGGGCTATCGGTTCCGACACCGACGCCAGACAGCTGCTGACCGGTTCAGGCGAGAGTTTCTGGCGCCGGGAGGTCGGTAATCTCGGTCCCGATTACCGTTCCTGGCTCAACATACCGATCCACCCGATCCTCAACTGACGGCGTCCGTGCCGGAGTCTGAACATTAGCGGGCGCGGTGTTGTTTAAAGATAGAAAACCAATCAAACGTTGATATACTATGGAGAAATTTGAAGATATCATAAAGTCCGACAGACCTGTGCTGATCGACTTCTACGCCACATGGTGCGGCCCGTGCAAGATGATGCATCCCATTCTCGAGGATGTGGCCAAGGACGTGGGCGAGAAGGCGCGTGTCATCAAGATTGACATCGACAAGAACAATGAGCTGGCGAGTGTATATTCGGTGCGTTCGGTGCCGACGCTCATGATTTTCAAGCAGGGCGAAATGAAATGGCGCACATCGGGCTTGACCCAGGCAGCCGTGCTCGAAGCCGAGCTTGCGAAATACTATTGAGTCCCGGCACGACAGAAATCCGGGCCAATCGGATAAACGGTATAAAATGAAAGCGGCGCGTTTTGCGTCGCTTTTTTGTTGGTTGAGAAATTTACCGCTATCATTGTGTCCAAATTCGGAGCGAACCACATTTATATCGATAGCGAGTAATTTATGAGTGATATAAGGGCGTGTTTTCGTCTGTCGTTGTTAAACTAAAGGGGGTGGGGAGGCTCTAAGGAATGTAAAAACTGATGATGCTATGAAGAAACTGATGATTTCGATTGCCATGTCGGCTGTGGCATTTCTGACGGCTCTGAGTGCCTGGGCCGCCTCTCCATTTTCGAATGAGACGCTGCGATATGTCATCTCATACAAGTGGGGTCTGATACATAAGGACGCCGGCGACGCGACGCTCTCGCTCAGGCGCCACGGCGACCGTTACGACGTGATGCTCGCCGCCCGCACCAAGCCCTGGGCCGACCGCATTTACAGCGTCCGCGACACTCTGAAGGGAGCCATCACCGTCAATGGCCTCAAACCTGTCTATTATCACAAGATCACGCACGAGAAAGGCAAGTATGCCCGCGACGAAGTGTCTTACTCCGTCAAGGGAAACACCACCACAGGCCACACCAAGCGCATCCGCATGAAAGAGGGCGCCTCCAAGGTCACTGAGAACACACTCACGGCCAGCGGACCGGTCTATGACATGCTTTCGGTGTTCTATTATCTGCGCAAACTCGATTACGGTCAGCTGAGCCGCAACAAAATCTACACGGCCACCGTGTTCTCAGGCAACAAAAAGGAGACGATACGCATCCACTGTCTCGGCAAGGAGAAACTCAAGCTAAAGGACAAGAGCGAGCGCGAGGCCTGGCACATACGCTTCAATTTCACGCAGGAAGGGGGCCGCAAATCGAGCGACGACATGGACACGTGGATCTCGACCGACGCGGCCCACATCCCCCTCTATCTTGTCGGCAAACTCCCTGTGGGAGAGGTCAGGGCATATTATCTCGGCAGCTGAGCTAAGAGCACTCTAAATTAGTTTGAAAGGGTCGGCGTCGGCCCACGCCGGGAATTTCTCGCGGAACGAATCGAGCCTGTCGCGGCTTAGTGTGGCATACACGAGCCCGTCGGGCTCGAAGCGTACCGAGACGTCGCGGCCCTTGAAGTCGTAGACCGCAGAGCTTCCGTTGTAGTCATAGCCCTTGGGGTCGGCGCCCTTGCAGTCGACGGCGCAGACATAGGCCTCGTTCTCGATGGCGCGCGCGGCGAGCAGCGCCTCCCAGGCGTTCACCCTGACCTCGGGCCAGTTGGCCACGGCTATCAGGGCGTCATACTCGTTGTGGACGTTGCGGCACCATACCGGGAAGCGGATGTCGTAACATATCACCATGGCGAGGTTCCAGCCACGGTATCTGATCTTCAGCCTGCCGTATCCTCGCGAGAAGACCTTGTTCTCGCCGGCCATGGTGAAGAGATGTCGCTTGTCTTCGAACGTCTCGTCGCCCGACGGCTCGATGAAGAAAGCGCGGTTGTATAGCGAGCCGCCGGAATCGGCGATGAAGCTTCCGGCGATGGCGAACTTATGCTTCGCCGCGAGTTCCTTGAGGAAATCGACGGTCGGGCCTGTGTTTCGTTCGGCGAGCGGCCGGACCTCTTCCTTGTCCATACCTACGGGGAAACCCGTCGAGAATGTCTCGGGCAGGATGAGGAGGTCGGTTTCGGGATGCACTCTCGCGGCCGCTTCTTTCAGGCAGTCGAGGTTGGCCTGCTTGTCGCCCCACTTGATGTTCATGGGAAACAGGCATATCTTCAGGTCAGACGACTTCATGGTATCTTGTTGTTGGATTTGCCCGCCGAGCGGGCTGATGTTCAGAAGATGAATTTATCGGGGTATCTGGCGGCCTCTTTCCAGCGCGAGTAATAGGCCTTGACCTGGCGGAGGTCGGCGTCGACGTCGCCGGTGGGGGTGAACTCGTCGCGGATCACGACGCGCTTCCGCTTGTAGTCGATCACGCCGAGCTGTACGGGCACATGAGCGTCGAGGGCTATGTGCAGGAATCCCGTGCGCCATTGGCTGCGCGCGCTGCGTGTTCCTTCGGGCGTGACGGCGAGATTCATGTAGCCGCGGGAGCCGAACATATCGACGATGTGTCGCGTCAGACCGCCCGAACCCTTGCGCGAAACCGGGATGCCACCCAGCGAGGTCAGCAGATACTTCAACGGGAAGAAAAACCAGAATTCCTTCATTAGGAAATTGGCTTTCCTTCCCAGTGAGCGGTATGCGGCGAGACCGAGTATGAAATCCCAGTTGGAGGTGTGCGGGGCCACGCATATGACGCACTTGTCGCGGCGCGGCGCCGTGATGTCGACCGACCATCCGGCCAGCCTGAGCAGTCTCCCCCAGAGATTCATCGGTCAGCGGGTTTTATCTTTCGTTGGCGTACTGTTTGTTGCGCTCCCTCTCGTCGGCGGGGTAGGCGGCGTTGAAGACCTTGAGAGCCTCGTTGATCTCCTCGTTGAACTCAGTCTCGATCTTGTCGAAGAGGCTGCGGAAGAATCTTGTCTTCGTGCGGGCGTATTCGGTCGGGTTCTCGAACGCCTTGGGACCGCGGTCGAACGTCACGTTCGAATTACTGCGCGCCTTGCCGACGGCTCCGAGTGTGATCTCGATGGCCTGGGCCACCTTGTCGCGGTCGATGCCGGCCACGTTATAATAGGCTGATGTCATCTCGTCGATAACCGAGGCTCCGAGGGCGTCGGCATACTTCTTGAATTCTCTCTTGTTCATGACTTTTGGTTCTTGTAGGGTTATGTGGCGGGCGCGTGTCCGCGCTGTCAGAGCGGACGCCGCCCATAGTTATAACGTAAATCACGCGGTTTCTATCATTCCGCACCCTGAATTTTTTCAACCGCCGGCCATGAGTCAGAACCCGTGCGGGCCCAATTTTGTTAAACTTGGAAAGTGAAACTAAGCTGAAAAGGTGTGAATGATCTCTTGATATGCGCCGCCGGACTGGGACTCTCGTCGCTGTTCGGTTCGGTGATCGGCCTTATAGTGAGGCGTATTCCCCATCGGTGGAACGACGTCTTTCTCGGATTCTGCGCCGGCATGATGCTGACGGCCGCCGTCGTGTGCCTCATCCTGCCGGCTGTGGGGATGTGCCGCCCAGCGGCGTGGTGGCAGGTAGTGGCAGGTGTCGTGGCCGGCGTGGCCCTCATCGGGATGCTCGACCGCTTCACGCCCCATCTCCATCATCTCTCGGGGATAAAGGAGGAGGAACGTCATGTCAACAACGCCTCGCTCAACCGCACCCTGCTCTTCGTCATGGCGATCGCCATCCACAAACTGCCTGAGGGACTGGCCACCGGCATCTCGTTCAACGGCGAGCCAGGCAACGCCTTCGCCGTGGCGCTGACCATCGCGCTGCAGAACATACCGGAAGGAATGGTGGTCGTGACCCCGCTGCTTATGGCCGGAGTCCGCTTCCTCAACACGGCCTTGATTGCCCTGACCGTCGCTCTGCTGGAGGTTGCGGGTGTTTTCGCCGGCTATTTCATCGGCGACATCTCGTCGCTGCTCTTGCCGTTCATGCTCTCGCTCGCCGGAGGCTCGATGCTATATGTAATCAGCGACGAGATGATACCCGAGACTCATTCGCACGGCTACCAGAAACCCGCCACATACGCCCTCGTGGCCGGAGTGATATGCATGCTCTTCATCGAGTCAGCATTCTGATTTCGCGATTTAAGACGGGAGGTCCAGCTCCTTGGTGAATATCAGCAGAGAGTGGGTCTCGGAGCCGTTGAGGAGCCACTGCTTGAGCTCGCCCTCGAGCCGATAGCCCGCATGTTCGAACATCGTCCGGCTCGCCATGTTAGTTTCGGACACTTTCCCGGCGAGAATGCGCAGATTGAGCAAGAGCCGGCAATATTCCTCGAGAATACGCAGGAGCCTCGTCGCGTAGCCCTTGCCGCGCTGCTCGGCGCGGATATAGATCCCGACGAAGGCAGTTCGGCCGGTGGGGGATATGTCGAACAGGTCGACAATACCCGTGAAACGGCTCTCGGCCTTGTCGGCCCCGGCGGTTTTCAGTTCGGCGATAAGGCGCAGCTGGCCGGTGCGTATGGGGTCGGCGTCATAATTCTCAGCATATTCGCGCAGGTTGCGCATCGAATAGGGGGCCATCATGCCGTTCTCGCGCCATTGCGTCGAGTCCGACTCCACGCGCCACATCATCTCGGCGTCCTCGGGTTCCACGGCTCTGAGCCTCAGTAGTTCATCTTCAAGAAATCTCATTGTCAATCGTTTTCGACAAATGGCGTGCGGTTCAGAATCGAACGCCCCAGGGTGAGTTCGTCGGTATATTCCAGCTCGTTGCCGATGCTGACGCCGCGCGCCAGAACGGTGATCTTCACCGGCAGGTCCGACAGCTTGCGGTAGATATAGAAATTGGTGGTGTCGCCCTCCATAGTCGGGCTGAGGGCGAGTATCACCTCGTCGACGCTGCCCGAGGCCACGCGGCTCACGAGGCTCTCGATCTCGAGGTCGGAGGGGGCTATGCCGTCGAGCGGCGAGATCAAGCCGCCCAGCACGTGGTACAGGCCGTGATGCTCGTGGGTACGCTCTATCGTGATGACATCCTTGACATTCTCGACCACGCAGACCGTGCGCGTGTCGCGGTGGCTGTCGCCGCAGATGCCGCATAGACCGCCCTCGCTGATGTTGTGGCACACGGGGCAATAAGACACGCCCTTGCGCATCTCGATAATGGCGTTGCCCAACGCCATGGCCGTCTCGGGTTCCTTGCGCAGGAGGTGTAGCGCGAGTCGCAGCGCGGTCTTGTGGCCGATGCCGGGGAGTTTCGCGAGTTCGGCCACCGCCGTGTCGAGTAAAACGGAGTTGTATGACTGGTTCATGATGCAAAATTAATGATAAATTCGCATCCTTACAAATCACAATATGCCGTTGACGGGGGCGTTCATTAGTTATGAACAACATAAAGAAGGTTATATTGACCCTGGGCCTCGCGGCGCCGGCGGCCTGTGCGTTGGCGGCCGAGGTGTCGTTCGCGGGGTCTTCGCTTCAGGTGATAGACATAACGCCCGAGCGCAACACAGGCCTTGACCACGTCTTCGTGGCCTACGACGCATCGCAGCTGAGCCGCATGGTGATCTCGGGCGCTGGAGCGGGCGTGGAGGTGTCGCGATACAGCAACCTCGGGGGAGGATACGCCGAACCCGTGGCCGTGCGTCAGGAAGACGGCGCCTATGTGGTGGACCGTCCCCAGGGCGACATGGGATACATCATACGCGACGGCGACCGCTCCACATGCATCTGGCTTGTGGACTATGCGGCCCATCGGCTCGTGCTGCGTTCAGCGTCGGCCGCTTCCGAGCAGGAGTGCGAGAACACACGCATCAATATAGAAGGTAGCGGTCCGGCGATCCATTACTATACCATCGACGGCCGTCAGGAAGAACTGAGCCGCGAGATAGAGATCGGATACAGCAACCTTGAATGGAGCGACGACGGCGAGGCTTATCTCCAGACCGCCGAGTCCAAGACGATAGCGCATATCTCCAACCCGGTGATGCTGACTCCGCCGCTCTACTGCAACTCGACCATGACGATACGCGGCGACCGATTTCTCGCCGTCTGGGGCATGGAGCAGACGGTCGAGTCTCCTCTTATATATGCCAACGGTTTGGACGTCCACACATCGGTGGAGCAGACCAACCTCCCCGAGGAAGACCCCGACGCCCCGGCTTCGAACATGATCAAGACCGACACGCAGGGACTCGGCGGTTCGGCACCGGCCGACATGAGTTTCCGTGCATACGTCACCGACGCCGTGGTGCATAATGAATGGCAGATTGCGGCCGACGAGCAGTTTGAATATATCGACTACCGCTTTAACGAGCAGAATCTCGACTATACCTTTACCGACGAGGGCACCTATTATGTCAGGTTTGTAGGGAGCAACGCCGACGGCACGTGCGAGGCCTACGGCGAGACCTACACCGTGGCCATCGGGTCGTCGGAACTGCGCATTCCCAACGCCTTCACGCCAAACGACGACGGCATCAACGACGAGTGGAAGGTCGGTTATCGTTCGCTGTTAAAATTCCACTGCACCATCTTCGACCGCTACGGCACGGAAATCATCTCGTTCGACGACCCCACCCAGGGCTGGGACGGCAAATACAGAGGCAAGCTCGTGAAGCCCGGTGTCTACTTCTACGTCATCGAGGCCACTGGCGCCGACGGCAAGACCTATAAGAAAGGTGGCGACATCAACATAATACGGTCGCGAAAGAACGGCACCGGGGGGACTGTCAATGATTAAATTTTTTTCGAAAAAATATTTTCATTATAATGGGCTGCAAATCAAGGGGTAATATATTTTGGTCCAAAAAAAGATGAAAAAAGTTGAAATTTTTTTGCTGAAAAATTTGGTGGAGTCGTAAAAAAGCAGTAATTTTGCATCGTCAAAAGGGAACAAACCCTGAGACGCTGAAAAGAGATTCAGAAATTGCCTTGTGGTGTAATGGTAGCACACCGGATTCTGGTTCCGTTTGTGAGAGTTCGAGTCTTTCCAAGGCAACATTTAAAGTCGCGACTAATCAATCGATTAGTCGCGATTTTTTTTGCTATGTCCGGGCGGCATAGACCACCTGCTTCTTATATACCTTTGTCCACACCTCAGTGGTCCGACACCTATTCGTTCAACACCATCAACCTGACCAAAGGTTTCCGGGGCGTTCCGGTCAAGCTGACCTTCAGGAACGGCAACGGAAAGACATTCGACATCACCGACAGCCGACAGTCGCCGTTGGATATCGTAAAACCGGATATGTCGATACGGTTCGATTCGTTGCCCGGCAACATTGGGCTGCTGCGCATACCGACCTTCCGGCCCGACAACTTCGACGTCGAGACATTCGGCAATAAAATCTATGGAGAGAAGATTCTGCCCACCGACGGCCTGATCATCGACATCCGCGACAACACGGGAGGCAACAGTCAGGTAGGGCAGATTATTATGATGATGCTCGCCACCGATCCTATTCCGCAGGCGGCCTGGGAGACTCCCAACTACGAGGCCGCCTACGCGTCCTGGGGGAGGCCGTGGGGACGCGAGTCGGTCGAATCCGATTCGATAGTGCCGATATGTTTACTTCAGGCCGATTTTCCCAAATATGAGAAACTGATAGTGCTTTTGGTCAACGGCTCCACATTCTCGGCCGCCGAAGACTTCACCGTACTGTTCAAGAACGTGCGCCGAGGCAAGGTGGTGGGAACGCCTACCGGAGGCAGCACCGGCAACCCGATAGGCATCGACCTGGGCTGGGGATACTATGGCCGCATATGCACGCGACATGAGAAGCTCGCCGATGGCACCGAGTTCATCGGCGTCGGTATACAGCCCGACGTCGTGGTCGAAGAGACCGAAAGCGTGCTCACCGGCAAAGACAATGTCATCGAAGCCGCCCTGAAACTCCTGAGATAACCCCGCCTGAGACGGCATTGTCGTCATCAAAGGTCGGCCGCGGCATTGGGGGCGGTATGGTCCGGGCGCGCACACGAGGACAGGGGCTGATGTTTGCGTATATGAAGGATTTTTGTTAATTTCGCTGATGAATGTCGAAAGCAAAGACATCTTTGAATATGAGAAAGACGGAAGAAACAATTCTTGACCTGCGGGCGAAAGGGTATTCGTGCTCGCAGGCCACGTTGGTGGGCATAAGCCGCTGCTCGGATACCCCGATGCCCGACGAAACAATCCTCAAGGCCGCCGCTTCGGGACTCAGAGGCGGAATAGGGCGGACGTTCGGCGACGGCACCTGCGGCGCGCTGACCGGTACGGTGATCGCCCTCGGCCTCCTTTATGCCGACGACGAGAAGCGCTCGGCCGAACTTTCGAAGGAACTGTTCAATCGGTTCAAGGAAAAGTTCGGCACTGTGTGCTGCGGCGACATCACTGACGCCAACGGCCATAAGCGCTGCAACGAGTGCTGCGTCTTCGCCGGCCGCTGCCTCGAGCAGCTCTGCCCGGAGAAATAGGCGGAATCGGTACTGTCGGGCGGAAGGGTATAAACATTAATCTTTGCGGGTGGCGAACCAGCGCCATAGGGGGGCGGCCATCAGCGATTGGCGGATGCGGTCGCGCAGCAGGAGGTCGTAGACCTCGGCCTCTGTCATCAGCTCAACCTCTATGTCTTCGGTCGAGTCGAGATGCCGCAGGCCGGAATCATGCACTCCCTCCGCCACAAAACAGTGCGTCAGGTTGTCGGTCGTGCTCGGATTGCCCGATATCGTCATCAGCTTGCGCCACGTGCCGCCCACATATCCCGTCTCCTCCTGAAGCTCGCGACGGGCCGCAGCCTCCGGATCCTCGCCCTTCTCCATGACTCCGGCGCAGATCTCGACGCACGTCTCGCCGAGACCCTGGCGATACTGACGCTCCATCACGAACTTCCCATCGTCGGTGATCGCAATCACATTGACCCAGTCGGGGTATTCGAGCACGTAGAACTCCGGATTCACCCGCCCGTCGGGAAGCTGCACCCTGTCCTGACGCACCGTCAGCCATGGCGGCCGCGATATGATCACCTCGCTCGAAAGCGTCTTCCACGCCAGACTGTCCTTTTTCGATTTTTCCATTTCCTTATAATTGATTTCACATAATAAACGATAAAAATCGTGTTGTGAATTGTGGATTAGCCGAAATTTTATTAAATTTGAAAATTAAACGTTCAGAACAATAAAAATTTCAATAACTTTATATCTCACATATCCATGAACACAAAAATCGCGCTCAGTGCCGAATGGCCCGAAATGCATGATTTTCAGGAGGGTATCCGCAGAGCCCCCGACCGGGGATACACTCTCGACGCCCCCCGCACAGTAACCGCGCTCAAGAACGCCCTCCGCTACCTGCCGAAGGAGCTTCACGAGAAGGCTGCCCCCGAATTTCTGGAGGAGCTCCGCACCCGCGGACGCATCTACGCCTACCGCTGGCGCCCCGAAGGCGACCTCAAGGCCAAGCCCATCGACGAATACAAGGGAAAATGCCTCGCCGGAAAGGCCTTCCAGGTGATGATCGACAACAACCTCTCGTTCGACGTCGCACTCTATCCCTATGAACTCGTGACCTACGGCGAGACCGGCCAGGTGATGCAGAACTGGCTGCAGTATCGTCTTGTCAAGAAATATCTCGAGGAACTCACCGAGGACCAGACCCTCGTCATGGAGTCGGGCCACCCGCTCGGCCTCTTCCCGTCGCGTCCCGACGCGCCGCGCGTCATCATCACCAACGCCATGATGGTCGGCATGTTCGACAACCTCGAGGACTGGCACGAGGCCATGCAGCTCGGTGTCGCCAACTACGGCCAGATGACGGCCGGCGGCTGGATGTACATCGGTCCGCAGGGCATCGTCCACGGCACGTTCAACACGATCCTCAACGCAGGCCGCATGAAGCTCGGCGTGCCCGAGGACGGCGACCTGAGCGGCCACATCTTCGTATCGTCCGGTCTCGGAGGCATGAGCGGCGCACAGCCCAAGGCCGCCGAGATAGCCGGCGCAGCCGCCATCATCGCCGAGGTCGACGAGTCGCGCATCAAGACGCGCATGGACCAGGGATGGGTGAGTGCCAAGACCGACAGCATCGAGGAGGCGTTCCGCCTCGCCGAGGAGGCAATGGCCGCAAAGCGCCCCATCTCGGTGGCATATCACGGCAACGTGGTCGACCTGCTCGAATATGCCGTGAAACACGACAAGAAGATCGAGCTTCTAAGTGACCAGACGTCATGCCACGCAGTCTACGAAGGCGGCTACTGCCCGGTGGGCCTCAGCTTCGAGGAGCGCACCGAACTGCTCCACAGCAATCCCGCACGGTTCCGCGAGCTCGTCGACGAATCGCTGCGCCGTCACTACGAGGCCATCAAGGCCCTCGTGGCGCGCGGAACGTACTTCTTCGACTACGGCAACTCGTTCATGAAGGCCATCTACGACGCAGGCGTCAAGGAAATCTCCAAGAACGGCGTCGATGAGAAAGACGGCTTCATATGGCCCTCCTATGTAGAGGACATCATGGGTCCGATGCTGTTCGACTACGGCTACGGTCCCTTCCGCTGGGTCTGCCTCAGCGGCAAGCACGAAGATCTGGTGAAGACCGACAAGGCCGCCATGGAGTGCATCGACGTGAACCGCCGCGGCCAGGACCGCGACAACTACAACTGGATCCGCGACGCCGAGAAGAACGCCCTCGTGGTCGGCACTCAGGCCCGCATCCTCTATCAGGACGCCATGGGGCGTCTGAAGATCGCCCTGAAATTCAACGAGATGGTGCGCAACGGAGAGGTAGGCCCGATAATGCTCGGCCGAGACCACCACGACGTCAGCGGCACTGACTCGCCCTTCCGCGAGACCTCCAACATCAAGGACGGCTCGAACATCATGGCCGACATGGCCGTGCAGTGCTTCGCCGGAAACTGTGCGCGCGGCATGAGCCTCGTCGCACTGCACAACGGCGGCGGCGTCGGCATCGGCAAGGCCATCAACGGCGGTTTCGGCATGGTGTGCGACGGTTCGAAGCGCGTCGACGACATCCTGACCAAGGCGATGCTCTGGGACGTGATGGGCGGTGTGGCACGCCGCAGCTGGGCGCGCAACGAGAACGCCATGAGCACCGTGCGCGAATGGAACGAGACCCAGGGCGAGAACGGATTCGTCATCACCGAGCCCAACTTAGCTGACGAGGAATATCTGAAGGAAATCATCTCAAAATAAGGACACAGAAATGAAACAGATCATAGAATGCGTGCCTAATTTCAGCGAGGGCCGCGACCGCGCGGTGATCGACGCCATCACCGCCGAGATAGAGAAGGGGGGGGAGGTGCGTCTGCTTGACGTTGACCCGGGCGAGGCCACCAACCGCACGGTCGTGACGTTCGTCGGCGAACCCGAGGCCGTCCTCGAGGCCGCCGTAAGAGGCGTGCGCAAGGCCGCCGAACTCATCGATATGCGCCAGCATCACGGCGCGCACCCGCGCATGGGCGCCACCGACGTGCTCCCGCTGATCCCCGTGAGCGGAATCACGCTCGAGGAGTGCGCCGAGCTCGCCCGGAAGCTCGCCGAAAGGATCTCGACCGAACTCAACATCCCGACATATTGCTACGAAGCCGCCGCGTTCACACCCGAGCGCAAGAATCTCGCCGTCTGCCGCGAAGGCGAGTACGAGGGCCTCGCAGAGCGCATGACCAAAGAGGGGAAGGCCCCCGACTTCGGCGACCGCGAATATGACGAGGGCGTGGCCCGCACCGGCGCGACGGCCGTGGGCGCCCGCGATTTCCTCATCGCCGTCAACTTCAACCTCAACACGACCTCCACGCGCCGCGCCAACGCCATCGCGTTCGACGTGCGCGAGAAGGGACGCCCCATGCGCGAGGGTGGCAAGGTGACCGGCAAACCTGTCAAGGACGCCGAGGGCAACACCGTCATGATTCCCGGAACGCTCAAGGGTACGAAGGCAATAGGCTGGTTCATCGACGAATACGGCATCGCCCAGGTGTCGATGAACATCACCGACATGGGCCAGACGCCGCTCCATAAGGCATTCGACGAGGTGAGCCGCGCAGCCCGCGAACGCGGCATACGCGTCACCGGAACCGAGATCGTCGGTCTCGTGCCCAAACGCGCCATCATCGACGCCGGCAAGCACTACCTCACGCTGCAGCAGCGTTCGCTCGGCATCCCTGACGAGGAAATCATCAAGATCGCCGTCAAGTCGATGGGGCTCGACGAACTCAAACCCTTCCGCCCCGAGGAGAAGATCATCGAATACATGCTTGAGTCGAACGACAACAGCCGCAAGCTCGTCGACATGACGTGCCGTGGTTTCGCCGACGAAACCGCGTCGGAATCGCCCGCCCCGGGCGGCGGCTCGATCTCGGCCTACATGGGAGCTCTCGCCGCTGCGTTGGGCACCATGGTCGCCAACCTCTCGGCCCACAAGGCCGGCTGGGACGACCGTTGGGAGGAGTTCTCCGATTATGCCGTCAAAGGCCGCGAGATCCTCGACCGGCTGATCCATCTCGTCGACGAGGACACAGAGGCGTTCAACCGCATCATGGGCGTCTTCGCCATGCCTAAGGCGACTCCCGAGGAGAAGAAGGCCCGTGCCGAGGCTCTTGAGGCCGCAACGCTTTACGCCACCGAGGTGCCCCTGCGCACGATGAAGGCGGCCTACGCCGCGTTCGACCTCCTGCAGGCCATGGCCACCAAGGGCAACCCCGCCTCGGTGAGCGACGCCGGAGTCGGTGCGCTCGCCGCACGCTCGGCCGTGCTCGGCGCCTTCCTCAACGTCCGCATCAACGCCGCCGGACTCAAGGACCGCGAACTCGCCGACAAGCTCGTGGGCGAGGCCGCGGAGATAGCGGAGAACGCGCGCGCGCGCGAGGCCGAGATCCTCGAGGCCGTAGACAAGGTGATCGATAAGTAAATCCGACCGCGATGAGTTCACTGAAAATTATCAACGCCAACATCTTCACCCCCCTCGGCCGCGAGGCCGCGAGGGGTGAGGAGATGTCGCGCATCAAGCACATCCCGGAGGCCTGCGTCATCTGCGAGGACGGAACGATAACGTATGCCGGACCGATGGCCGACGCCCCCCGGTGTGAGGCCGACAAGACCATCGACGCGCGCGGCGCGGCCGTGATCCCCGGCTTCGTCGACTCGCACACGCATCTCGTGTTCGGCGGCTATCGCGCCGAGGAGTTCGACTGGAGGCTCAAGGGCGACAGCTACATGAGCATCATGGAGCGCGGCGGCGGCATACAGTCGACCGTCAACGCCACCCGCACCGAGTGCGCCGCCGACCTCGCCGACAAGGCACGCTGGTTTCTCGACCGCATGACCGAGATGGGCGTCACCACCGTCGAGGCCAAGAGCGGCTACGGACTGGAGACCGCGACCGAGATGAAGATGCTCGACGTCATAGACTCGCTGGCAGCGGATCCCGACGCGCGCATCCGAGTCGTGCCGACATTCCTCGGCGCGCACGCCGTGCCAAAGGAATACAAAGGGCGTACCGGCGAATACGTCGACCTGATGATACGCGAGATGATTCCGGCCGCCAAGGGAAAGGCCGAGTTCTTCGACATATTCACCGAAAAGGGCGTCTTCGAGATTGACGAGTCGCGCCGTCTGCTCCAGGCCGCCAAGGATGCCGGTTTCCGGCTCAAGCTTCACGCCGACGAGATGGTGACGCTCGGAGGCGCCGAACTCGCCGCCGAGATGGGGGCCGTGTCGGCCGACCACCTGCTGCACGTCAGCGACGAAGGCGTCAGGGCCATGGCCGAGAAGAACGTCGTGGCCACGCTGCTGCCTCTCACCGCGTTCGCGCTCCGCGAGCCCTATGCCCCGGCGAGGAAATTCATCGACGCAGGGGCGCCCGTGGCCCTCGCCACCGACCTCAATCCCGGTTCCTGTTTCTCCGGCTCGATTCCGCTCACCGTCGCCCTGGCGTGCATATATATGAAGATGTCGCCCGAGGAGGCCCTGACAGCCCTGACGCTCAACGGCGCCGCCGCCGTCGGACTCGCCGCCGAGACCGGTACTATCGAGGCCGGCAAGTCGGCCGATATCGCCATACTCCATTTCGACTCATATAAATTCCTGACCTATTACGTCGGCATGAACTGTGTCGACACCGTGATAAGCCGAGGGAAAATAGTTAAAGAACCACTTAAAGCATGACCATGAATATACTTGAGACATACGCAATAGGGTCGAGCAAACTGACATACGACCTTATCGAGAGGATACTCAAAAGCAAGGCGCGGCTGACGCTTTCGGCCGAGGCCCGTGAAAGAATACAGCATTGCCGCGACTTCCTCGACAGGAAGACCGACGAGAACACCGAACCGATCTATGGTGTGACCACCGGTTTCGGGTCGCTCTGCAGCAAGCACATCTCGCACGACGAGCTCTCGACACTCCAGGAGAACCTGGTGAAGAGCCACTCGTGCAGCGTAGGCGTGCCCGTTGACGCCGAGATCGTGAAACTCATGCTTCTGCTCAAGGCGCACGCTCTGTCGATGGGATTCAGCGGAGTCCAGGTCGAGACCGTCGAGAGAATCCTCGACTTCTACAACAACGACGTGATTCCCGTGGTGAACGACCGCGGCTCGCTCGGCGCGTCGGGCGACCTCGCGCCGCTGGCCAATCTCTTCCTGCCTCTGATAGGCGAGGGCGAGGTGTTCTTCCAGGGACGCCGCATCAAGAGCACCGACATGCTGGCCCAGATGGGTTGGCGTCCGATCAAACTGAAATCGAAAGAGGGTCTGGCCCTGCTCAACGGCACGCAGTTCATGAGCGCCAACGGCATCAAGGCCCTCATCGAGGGATGGCACATCGTCAACTGCTTCGACCTGTTCGGCGCGATGTCGCTCGAGGCTTTCGACGGTCGCATCGAGCCGTTCCTCGACTGCATCCAGAAGGTCCGTCCACACGCCGGCCAGATCGAGACGGCCAAGGTATTCCGCAATCTACTGAAGGGCAGCGAGATCATCGCGCGCCACAAGGAGCACGTCCAGGACCCCTATTCGTTCAGATGCATCCCGCAGGTGCACGGCGCGGTCAAGGACGCCATGATCCATGTCACCAACGTGCTGCACACCGAGATCAACTCCGTCACCGACAACCCCACCGTCTTCCCCGACGAGGATCTGGTCGTGTCGGGCGGCAACTTCCATGGCGAGCCCCTCGCCCTGGCCTTCGACTACATGGGCGTGGCCCTGCATGAGCTCGGCAACATCTCCGAGCGTCGTGTGGCGCAGCTTATCCTTGGTCTCCGCGGCCTCCCCGAGTTCCTCGTGGCGCATCCGGGCCTCAACTCGGGCTTCATGATTCCGCAGTATGCCGCCGCGTCGATGGTGAGCCAGAACAAGATGTACGCATGGCCCGCTTCGTGCGACTCGATAGTCAGCTCAAACGGTCAGGAAGACCTCGTGTCGATGGGCGCCAACGCCGCCACCAAGCTCCACAAGATCGTCGACAACCTGCACTATATCGCAGCCATAGAGCTGATGAACGCAGCGCAGGGCATCGAGTTCCGCCGTCCGCTCAAATCGTCGCCCTACATAGAGAAGGTGCTCGCCGCTTTCCGCGAGGAGGTGCCCTTCGTCGACGAGGACGTCGTGATGGAAGACTACATCGCGAAGACGATGTCGTTCCTCGAACGCTTCGATGTCGATCTTCAGGAAGTAATGGACTGACAACCACTCAGAAGGCGTGGCGTTCCGCACAGGGGACGCCACGCTTTCTTAAGTAATAAGTGAGAAGTAATAAGTATTACGGGAGGAGTAAAAAGCAACAATGCCATACACGATAGAACAGCTGAGGGGGCGGCATTCAGTGAGAAGTTTCGCCGACAGGGAGATTGAGACCGGCTTGGTGAACCGTCTCAGGAGCGAGGCGACGTATATCAACACTCATGACGCGGGACTCAATTTCCAGTTGAGATTTGGCGACGGCGCGCCGATGAGGGGATTCTCCCGAAGCTACGGGATGTTCCGCAACGTCCGCAACTATATGGCTCCGGTGATCGATCCGACGTTTGACCATGCAATCGAGCGTGCCGGATATTACTCGGAGCAGTTTGTCATGGAATGCGTCAACGCCGGACTCGGCACCTGTTTTGTCGGAGGCTCCTACTCGCGGAGCCATCTCGACGTCACCGTCGAAGTCTATGAGAGAATACCCTTTATAGTCGTTTTCGGTTATTCGGAGGCATCCGCGACCACCCTTCTCGGGCGGTTGGCGTCGAAACTGACACATCGCGTGACGCGCCAGCCGCGTGACTTCTTTGACGGGACAGACGAAGACTACCGCCGGTCATGCGCCGAGTTCACATGGCTCGAGACCGCGCTCGAGGCGGTGGCTTGCGCCCCTTCGGGCTATAACCGGCAGCCCGTTCGGCTCAGAAGTGTCGAGACACCCAAAGGCCCCGGCATCGCAGCCTTCACGCTCGATCCGCAGAAAGACGCGGCCGAGCTCGGCATAGCCAAATTCAATGTCGCAGCCGCCGTAGGCGGCTGCTGGGACTGGGGCGAAGGAGGAGTCTTTGTCAAGGATTGATCCCGAAGAAATTCGGGAATCTCGGGACTCTCGAGAAGCTCGAGAAGCTCGGGAATCTCGATGAGCTTGACGAAACGGGACATTTTTTTTGCAGGAAGGCAATATCCGCGGGCGATTCGCGTTAATCATTATCGAAAAGTTTTTACTTGATATCCAAAGGTATAAGGTTTAATGAATTATGAAAAGCGATAATGACAGCCTCCAGCAGCTCCTCGACGGCATGTCGCCCGAACTCCAGTTGCGCACCAAGCTTTCGGTGGCGATAGCCAACCGGATAGAGGCCCTGATGCGCGCCGAGGGTTTGTCGAAAAAGCAGTTTGCCGAGTCTCTGGGCCGCCGCCCGAGCGAGATTTCCAAATGGCTCAGCGGTGAGCATAATTTCACCATCGCGACACTCTCGAAACTCGGCGCCTTCTTCGGCCAGCCTATCATCACGGTTTCCGAGCTATGACCCTGAGCGGGCCGTCACGCCTGATGGAATGACATTCTATGCCGAGGCTGTCGGCCTTGTGCATCAGAATGACCTCTCTTGCGCGGCGCACGGACTGGTGTATCACGAGCCGTCCCTCACGAGACAAGCCGCGCGACAGATTCTCGAGATCTCCTCTGTATCCCGACGCAACGACAATGATGTCGCAGTCTTTGAGCCGCGACACGGTGATGCTGTCGGGATTCTCGTCTATTACCGCGACCCTGCTCGAGATCCCTTCGCCCGTTATGTCGCAGAGGGTTGTCGATGCCGGGCGGAACACGACGGTGCCCTCCGTTCCGCCGACGCGAGTCGCTATGGTGACCGGAGAGAGCCCCGAGCGCACAATGAAACCGTCGGCCTCGGCCTGATTCGACTGAAATGCCGCCGAGACCACGAACGAAACACCCAAAAGAGAACAGGCCACAATCTTCCACCGCTTCCGGTCGCCGTTGAGATACACCGCCAGCATCGCGGCGAACAGCAACCACAGCACGACCGTCATGGCCGTCGGCGAGAAACGCACCGCCGAACCGCCTCCGTCGGTAAGCCAGCGCACCAGGCCGATAAGCAGTCCGTGGCCCTCGTCGAGTATCCATGCCACCGGAGAGAGCGGCAGTCCGCACGCCCCCAACACGAAAAAGAAGATTGCCACAACGAGATAGAACGGAAGCAACGGCAGGACAAGGATGTTAGCGGGCAGGAACACAAGCGGAAAAGTCCCGAAATAGCTCGCGCTGACACACCATGTGCCGAATGTCGCGGCGACTGCTGTAAGCATCACGGAGCAAACGCGGTAAAGGACCGGATGGTCGTGATGGTCGATAGGATTGAGCGGATTCACCAGAAATATCAGCGACGCCACGCAGAGGAAACTCAGCTGCAGACCGACATCAAGGAGAGAGAGCGGATTGAAGAGCAGGATGACGAACGTGGCTAGTATCAGTGAGTTCCAGGCACTGTTCTTGCGTTCGAGACACACGGCCACCGCCATCGCCGCCATCATGAGCGTGGCGCGGACCGTCGAAGGCTGCCAGCCCGTGACGAAGGCGTAAAGGAGCAGGATCACGACCGACAGCAGAAGTCTCAGCCTGTAATGTCCGAAGAAATTGACCGGGAAAAGCAGCCAGAGGATTATGCCCGAAATTATAGCAACATGCATTCCGCTCATAGCCAGGATGTGCGACACGCCGGCGTCGGCGAACAGCTCGCGCGTCTCACGGTCGAGAAACGCGCGATCGCCGAGCAGTATGGTTATCAGGAAATTGATGGTGGCGCGGTCGAGAGAAGTCTTCTCGATGAATCCCTCGATCTGGTCGCGCAGGTCGAGAGCCATGCCGGTGAAAGTCGATGTATGGCCGTAGACGCTGATCTCGTTTCCGGCGCACCTTGTGGAATAGCATATCCCCTTGCTTCTCATGGCCGACGCATATCCTTTCGAGAATATGTCGGGGGAGTCTTCGATAGGTTCGAGATGCAGAGGGATGATGACGTCGTCGTCGACACGGGCGCCTATCGCGTCGCTGTACAGCCGAATCTTGAGGTTTACGGCAGGCATGGCGTTCCCGTCCGCCATAATCAGCCGCCTGACCTCGATAACGGCGCGGTCGCCGGCCGTGGACTGCGTCAGGCTTCTTATCGAACCGTCGGCCGCGTAGAACCGTGAGAGGTCGCCGTCGGTCTGCCATGGACGGTTGATATCATAGGTCAGAACGCCGACCGAGAGGAAGGCGAGGAAGATCCACACGAAGTGGTATCCGTTTCTTGCGAAACCCTTGACCGGGTCTCGGCTGGCTCGTATTGTCAGCAACCAGACCCCAGAGGCGCAGAGAGCCGCGATGGCGAAAACGCCGATGCCTGCTCCCGACATACCCGCGAGTATGCCGATGACAAGGCCTATGAAAGGGGTGAGCATCGTGGCATACATGGCTTCCGGCTTTTCAGTTGTCTAATCCAGTTCGACAGCTTGGGTCTGCCATATCTGCCAGGCCTGTTCGGCTTGGCTTATGAGCATTCCCAATCCGTTTTTAACAGCCGCGCCGTTTTCGGCGCATCGCCGCATAAACTCCGTCACGCCGGGGTTGTAAACGATATCCAGACACATATGGCTATCGTTTATATCGCCATAGGGGATGTCGGGGGCTGACGCTGTATCGGGATACATGCCGAGGGGAGTGGCGTTGACTATCAGATGATACCGTTCAAGCATACTCTTGTTTATGTCTCCGTAACTTATCGTATCCTCTTTGCCGCGCGGATTGCGTGAAACGTATGTGACGTCGATTCCGATTGAGGAGAGAGCGTATCCCACGGCCTTCGCGGCTCCGCCCGTGCCGAACACGAGGGCAGAGTACACATCGGTGCTCAAGATAGGCTTAAAACTGATTATGAATCCCTTCCAGTCAGTGTTGTATCCCTTGAGGAACGGAACGCCTGAATGACCGCGCGTGATTTTGATCACATTCACCGCCCCTATCTCGCGGGCATCGTCAGAAATGTCATCGAGATAGGGGATAACTGACTCCTTGTATGGAATTGTCACATTCAGACCGTCTAGCTCGGGATGGGACGCAATGAAGTCGGGAAACTCCGAGATATCCCCGAGTTCATAGAGACCGTATGACCCCTCTATGTTCTCACGGCTGAATTTAGTCTCGAAAAAACGTTTGGAGAAGGAATGACCGAGTCGTCGCCCTATGAGTCCGAGATTTACCATATCACGATTCTTTCAGATTCGTGGATATACATGTCGTCGCCCTCCTTGACCGAGAACGCCTCGTAGAAGGGTGTGATGTTCTTGAGCGCGACGTTGACGCGGTTCATGGCCAGCGAATGCGGATCGGTCTGGGTGCGGAGCAGAATGTTCTCGGGCCTTATGTTGCCCGCCCATACGCCTCCATACGAAAGATAGAACCTCTGCAGGGGCGAGAAACCGTCGATCTCCCGCCTGTCCATGTCGCGGGTCGCGTCGAGAAAAGCCGTGAGCGCGACACGCAGACCGCCTTGGTCGGCGATGTTCTCGCCGAGAGTGAATGTGCCGTTGGCGTGTATTCCGGGTGCGACCTCGACGGCGTCAAACTGCTGAACGAGCCTCTCGGTCAGGGCGTTGAACTTCCGCTCGTCCTCGGCCGTCCACCAGTCGTTGAGGTTGCCGTAGCGGTCATACTTCCTGCCGCTGTCGTCGAAGCCATGCGTCAGTTCATGGCCGATGATCACGCCGATGGCGCCGTAGTTGAGCGCGTCGTCGGCCGTGATGTCGAAGAATGGCGGCTGGAGTATTCCGGCCGGGAAGCATATCTCGTTGTTGCGCGGCGAGTAATAGGCGTTGACCGTCTGGGGGAACATGAACCACTCCTCCTTGTCGACCGGTTTGTGGAATTTCTTGAAATTGTCGAGGGTGTACCATATCGAGGCGGCGAGCACATTGTCGTGGTACGACCGCGCGGGGTCGATCTCGATCTCGGAGTAATCCTTCCACTTGTCGGGATAACCGATCTTGGCCTTCAGGGTCGAGAGCTTCTCGAGCGCCTTGGCCTTTGTCTCGGGGCTCATCCATGACAGATTCTCAATATGGCGGCCGAGCGAGCGGCGGAGATTCTCTACGAGCGTCACCATGTATGTCTTGCTCTCTTCCGAGAAATGGCGCTTGACATAAAGCTGGCCCACGGCCTCGCCAAACATCGAGCACGGAATCGACATGGCCCGTTTCCAGAGCGGGTCTCTGTCTTCCTTGCCCGACATGACGCGTCCGTACATCTCGAAGTCGGCCATGGCGAAGTCGTCGGAGAGGACTCCGGTCGACGACGAGATGGCTCCGAAGAGCAGCATGTCCTTTATCTGCCGCTCGGAGAGGGTGTGGATATAGCTGTTGATGAAATCGTTGTAGCCGGGCGAGAGGACGTTTATCTCAGTTATGCCCTCGATGCCGAGGTGCGACAGAATGCCCTTTATGTCGAACGACGACTCGCGGCATACCTCCTCGAACGGGCGTATGTTGAAGCTCTTCAGCGGGTCGCGCCAGTCCTCGCGCGCCTTCTTGTGGCGCGCGAACTCGGTCTCGATGGCGATTACGTTATCGCGGATGCGCCCGGCACCTGCGTCGTCGAAGCCCGAGAGCCTCATGATCTTGAAGATGTAGTCGCGATATGCGTCGAGAATACGCCGGTTGTTGTCGTCGTCCACAAGATAATAGTCGCGGTCGCCGAGTCCGAGGCCAGTTTCTCCGAGATGAATGATGTATACGTCGGAATCGCGCGGATCTCCGCCCATGGCAAGATTGATGAACGCATTGTCGATGCCCAGGGCGAGCCATGCCATTGTCTCCGACAGGTTTTCGCGCGTTGTCCGCTCGATGCGCTCAATCATGGGCTGGATCGGGGCACTGCCCTCACGGTTGCGGCGGTCCATGTCCATGGCCTGCGAATAGAGGTCGGAGATCTTCTGCGCGATCGTGCCCCTTACCTTCGAGTCCGGGTCTTCGGCAAGACTCTGGAAGATTCTCCTTGTGTTCTCGCGAGCCTCGTCGTCAAGGAGCTTGAATATACCATTCGACGCCTCTTCGGGTTTGAGCGGATGGCGTTCCTTCCATCCGCCGGCTGCATATCGGTAGAAATCCTGCCGGGGGTCGGCCGAGGTGTCGAGATTGTCAAGATTGATTCCGTGTTTCATACTCATAATAAGTAATAAGTAAGAAGTATTAAGTAATACGTAAAGTAAGAAGAAAGAAGTAAAACGGGCAATGTCACAACGATAGTCTCGGACTATGCTTTAAGCCTCAGACCTCAGACCTCAGA
This sequence comes from uncultured Muribaculaceae bacterium, assembly GCA_910584125.1. Taxonomy (GTDB): domain Bacteria; phylum Bacteroidota; class Bacteroidia; order Bacteroidales; family Muribaculaceae; genus Lepagella. The sequence continues at coordinate 54,720 of CAJTXU010000019.1, forward strand.
CCCATATCTCAGACCTAAGACCTCAGTTTTGAAGTTCTTCAAGATCCATAGTGGCTTTCTCCCAGTATGCCATGGCGGTCTCGAGACCGCGCTTGGCCTTGTCGTAGCGTTCGAGAGTCTGGGGCGACGAGTCACCGACCGCGAGGGCTGCCTCCGCGTCGGCGAGTTCTTTCTCCTTGGTCTCCACCTCCTGCTCGGCCGCTTTCACCGCCTTCTCGGCACGGCTGATCATGCGGGCGCGCTCCTTCTGCTCTGCATAGCTGAGCTTGCGCCCGGCCTTGGCGTCGGGGGCGGTGGGCGTCTGATTGGCGGCCGACTGAGACTCGGTGGGCCTTCCGGTCGTCGTGTCGGTGTTCCTGCTGCCTGTCGGCGACTTGCTTAACTCGAGCTGGCGAAGGCTGTCGAGGTTCTTCTTGCGCAGGAAGTCGTAGATGCCGCCGAGATTCTCGCGGACGTGGCCGCCGCCGAACTCATAGACCTTGTCGACGAGACCGTCGAGGAAATAACGGTCGTGGCTCACGACAATCACCGTGCCGTTGAAATCGCGTATCGCCTCCTTCAGCACGTCCTTGGTCACAATGTCGAGATGGTTGGTGGGCTCGTCAAGAATGAGGAAATTCACTGGTTCGAGCAGCAGTTTGATCATGGCGAGGCGGGTTTTCTCGCCGCCCGATAGGACGCTGACCTTCTTGTCGGAGGCCTCGCCGCCGAACATGAACGCGCCGAGAATGTCGCGCACGCGGGTGCGCATGTCGCCGGTGGCCACGTTGTCGATCGTCTCGAACACCGTCAGCGAGCCGTCGAGAAGCTGCGCCTGGTTCTGCGCGAAATATCCTATCTTGACGTTATGGCCTATCTTCAGGTTGCCGGTGAAGGGAATCTCGCCCATGATGCACTTGACGAGCGTTGACTTTCCCTCGCCGTTCTTGCCGACGAACGCCACCTTCTCGCCGCGGCGGATGGTGAACTCGGCGTGGTCGAACACCTGGTGGTCGCCGTATGCCTTGCCGACATCCTCGAGAATCAGCGGAAAATCGCCCGAGCGCGATGCCGGCGGGAACTTGAGGCGTAGGCGCGAGTTGTCGACCTCGTCGATCTCGATGGGCACGATCTTCTCGAGCTGTTTGACGCGGCTCTGCACCTGATTGGATTTCGTGGCCTTGTAACGGAAACGCTCCACGAACGACTCGATGTCGGCTATCTGCTTCTGCTGGTTCTCATAGGCGCGGCGCTGCTGCTCGACGCGCTCCTTGCGGAGTTCGACGAATTTCGAATAGTTCACCTTATAATCGTAGGCCTTGCCGCAGGAGATCTCGATGGTGCGCCGGGTCACGTTGTCGAGGAACGCCCGGTCGTGGCTGACGAGCAGCACGGCCTTGGCCTTGGTGAGCATGAACTGCTCGAGCCACTGGATGGACTCTATGTCGAGGTGGTTCGTGGGCTCGTCGAGAAGCAGCACGTCGGGACGGCGCAGCAGGATCTTGGCGAGCTCGATGCGCATGCGCCAGCCGCCGGAGAACTCCCGGGTGGCGCGTCCGAAATCCTCGCGGCTGAAACCGAGGCCCGTCAATGTGGACTCTATCTCCGCATCCATGTTCGACGCTCCCTCGATGTCGAGCCTCTCGTTGAGGTATGTTAGACGGTCGATCAGCGCATGATATGCCTCCGATTCGTAGTCGTCGGAATCGGCGAGCTGCTGCGACACGCGCTCAATCTCCTGCTTGATCGAGATCAGGTCGTCGAACGCCTTGCGCGTCTCGTTGATGAGGGTGGTGTCGTCCGCAAGGTTCATCTGCTGAGGCAGATAACCGATGGTTAGGTCGTTTGGTTTGCCTATTGATCCGGAGGTCGGCGTCTCGAGTCCGGCGAGGATCTTGAGCAAAGTCGACTTGCCGGCACCGTTCTTGCCGGTGAGCGCGATACGGTCGTTGTCGTTGATCACGAAACTGATGTCGTTGAACAACGGCCTCGCCGAAAACTCTACGCTTAGATTGTTAATAGAAATCATACGGCAAAATTACACAAGGTGCGTTATCATACTGTAGTTTAGGGTTTTATGTAGTTTTTGAAAATGGGTTGGACAATAATTCGGAAACATTCTGAGGCCGAGAAGCGCGGTTGCGACAATTTCGGGGGCTGAACGGAGAACCGTTCCCTTCATATTGGAGCGTCATTTTTCCTTCTTGATCTGGACGTCGTAGAGCATCGTGTCCGAGGTCTGCGACTTCCATTCGTCCACTATCTTCTGGAGCTCTTCTTTTGTGATGAGTTCTTTTGTCTCCTCCTTTACGACCTCCCATCCGGATCCCTTGACACGCTTTTTGACGAACTTGAGATTATAGGTCAACATCGTTGTCGAGGGATTGCCGTCAATTGTCGATGAGAAGAGCTGATATAGCTTGGAGAGCTTGCGCCCGTCATTCTCCGAGAGTTTGTTGTCGATGTAGCCGTCTGTAGTGTACAGCCTCATCAGAACCGCGATGTTGTCGTCGAACCAAGAGAGAGGACCGCGATAGGTCGCTCTGATTCCATGGGCCTGCGAACCGGCTAATCCGACAGCACCCTCGCCTATACCTCCCGAATACGTTGAGACTGATTCGAATTTCCCGATTTCACCGCTTGTACTCTTGAACATAAGATTGTCGTCTCTGCCGATCACGATTGCATTGTCGTATATTAGCTTGAAGTCGAAACTCTGTTTGTCCTCCTGGAGTCTGAACCGAATATGGCTCTTGCCTCCGAGAATAGACTCCCACGAGGTGTAGACGATTCGATTTCCGGTGAACTCGTCTATCTCATCCTTTTCGATTTTCATCGCCACGCTGGAAAGAGATGTCAGCAGCATAGCGAGTAGAATAAGTTTCCTCACCATTTTATTTTGATTTGAGTTGATTTTCGAGTTGCTTGATTCGCTCGTTGAGCGATGAGATTGAGGTGTCCTTTGCGTTGAGGGCCCCCTGTAGCGTAGCGATTGTGTCGAGGAGCATATTCATTCTCTCCACCTCTTTACACTGAGATTTCAGCATTTCCCCACTGTCTCGGAGAAACCAATCCGCAGACAAATCCGGAAAGGCCGCAAGTGTATTGCGAATTACTTTTGCCGAAGGCTCTGTCCCTTTTTGAAACATAGAGCCGATTACAGATTGGGAAACTCCAATCTTGATTGCGAACTGCCTATCCGACATCTTATATGTCGCAATTATTTCTCTGATTTTTGAATTTAGCGATTCCATCTTCGTAGCTCGATATGTTAAAATTCCTTAAATCAGCAAAAATAATCGTGTATACGTTTGGATATAATCGTAAATGCGATTAACTTTGCATCATCATTCAAACAACACTGCAAATATAGTGAATTTGGGTGAAAAATCAAACTCGTAAACCTACAAAAAACATCGACTATGAAGAAAGAAGAGACGGCGGTAATCGCCACAAGTGAAGAATCGGCAATCAACGCAACAGCCGACAACCGCAACGAGGAAAAGACCTCCTACGCAATCATAGCCAAAGACAAGGATTCCTTCTGTAATATCGCGCACTACATCGTATTCTACGGACTGAATATGTCCGCATTTCCCGATAAACTCGCCGTCGTCGTAGAATGCGACGAGGACGACGACATCAACGTAATCACACAACGAATCGGAGACCGATACCAGAATGCAATCGTGTCTATCCAAAGCGTCGAAGAAGTCGCCGAAACTCCCGAAGAGGTCATCAATCTGGACTACGCGGATGCCAATACACTGCGCGGAGTCTGCCGTCTCCTGCTCGACAGGCAGCACAACACATTGGACGAGGGCTATCGTCTGCAAGACGAACTCGACGAGATCAAGAGTGAACTCGAAGACTGCAAGAGAGAACTGGAAGAGTGCCGCAAGAAACTCGAATCCGGAAAGAAGGGCGAGGATTACTACTACAAGCGGTTCCGCGAGGAAGAGGATCGCGCGGGACAACTGCGCAAGCTGCTCGGGTCGATCGCTGTGATCGCCGACATGGGCTGCAAAGAGCCCGAACTGTAACCCCCCTCCAAAGTCAAACCAACCGGCCGAAAGATACAGTCCTTTTTTGAGGACAGGTGAGGCGTGCCTTAGGAATGTGGTGTAAGTGAGCACGGCGTGCGAGTAGGACGCACGCAGGAGAGGGGTTCGATTCCCCTCCATTCCACAACCAGAGTAGAGAACCTTGACAGTGACTACCCGATGCGTTCGGGCAAGACAATGGGAATATAGACGCGTAGAGCGGCCAAGCTGAAAGGATGGTCCCGCGCGTCGCAAGTGGCCCGGAAGGCCACGAGGCCGTCAAGCCGCCGACGGCCAGCCGAAAGTGGCGGCATGTGATTAATTGAGATTATGGCCCGGCATCGCAGCCGGAGCACGATATATTTCAGAACGGCGTAGCTCAGATGGCAGAGCGGTCTGCGAAACAGATGCGTCGATGGTTCGAATCCATCCGTCGTTCCCAATCAAATACAAACCAAGATGGAAGAGAATATCAGAACAGCGACACTCGGGATAGCCGAGGAGTTGCGCGGGATGAACCCCGGCGAAATCATCTACTTCCCCATCCCGGAATACAATTACAATTCTATACGGGTAGCTCCCAAGACTACTCTGATGAGGGAAAGGCTCGACGGCTGGAAATTCTCCGTCAAGCTTGATATTGACAACAGACGTGTGGCAGTAACGAGGACCGAGTGATGGCACGGATGACAGCGGTAAATCCCAAGGAGATTCTGTTGGAGAACATACTGCTCTTCATGGAGGACCAGAAGTTCGGCAAGGAGCTGTCGGCGCGGATAGTCGGAGGCGAGAAGAAACTTGAGAACCTGATCGCCGCCGGCAAGATAGACGCCGACAAGAGAAACGGAAGCGCCAACGGCAAATGGTTCTGCAACGCCGCCCAGGTGCTGAGACATTGCCGGAACATGCGTAAGTAACACCAACAAACACAACATAGACATGGCAAAGAAAATAATCGCGCGAGCAATCGCGGTGCTGCTGATGCTTCCCGCATTGGCGGTGTTCAACGAGAACGTAACGACCATACACTACAACTTCATCGCGCTTGCATACTGCGCGCTGATGGTCAAGTATGGCGAAAGAATACTACCAATTCGATGGGTAAAGAAGAACCTGTAAGGAACTGTTAGTAAATCAGCCTGCCCGTGAGGGTAGTATAGACAGATTTTAAGAATTTGAAACATTATTGAGAGTGCCTCAGAAAGCCCGTGAGGGTCATGGCATCATCATTCGAACAACCCCGACCGGGCGGGTAATCCCGGACACGGAGACGAGACGCCGATAAATGCCGTCGGCATCATTTTGGATATGCTCGGAATGTTGGATATAGATTATTTATTTGGGTTATTAGATTTCCGGTTGCGGGGTCATTCCCGTCGTCTCCACCAATCAAGCCCATGAGAAGACGGGCGATAGGTCTTCCCCTCTTTGATGTGTTGTGAGGGTACGAAATCGAGACAACACAATTCCAGCCGGGGCGCAAGGACCACCATACAGCGGCGGTGGCTCGTGAGATTTGGCCGCGCCCAGCCCCGCCTTTTTTTAAGTTCGCTTCAAAGCTCTGACAGCCGGAAAGACGGCAGGACTCCGAAACCGCGCGGGGAAATATCCGCCGCCGCGCACCCCGGACGCTTGATTGCAGGACGGGTTTCCGATAGGTTGCGGCCTCGGAACCGCCGGAGTCACCCAGCAAGTTTTCTTCATGATAAACAATGTGAAATTCTTTATATGATTCATCAGAGCCGCGCCGCAGTGATGCGTTGCGGCCATTTGTCCCCGAGAGCCGTCTAAATGCCCGACGGTTTGTTTGGTTGCCCGTGTAGAGGCAACGGTTTTTCTGCTCATTTTTGCGGAGTCAGCGCATGGGCCGGGTTGCGGAGTCGAATCCGACGGGGACACTATGACAAACGACAACTTAATGAGACTCGCAGAAGCGGCACATCTGCGAAAATTGCAGATATGGGCATGGTACATCAAAGGGGCAAGAGAGATGCTTCTGCGGTTACGGCAACATGGTCTATGCAACGAGCCGCACGACTTCAAGACAACCAAAGAGGATGTAGTCGCCCACAAAGCCACACTTGACCTTATCATGTCAAGCAAAGAGAACGTTGACCGCTTCCTCATGGAAGAATATGAGATACGACTGACCGACCACGAAAAAGACAAGAAAGGCAAGCTCGTCAAGTGCCGCGCCTACTTCGCCCGAAAGGTCGTGAAATACGAAGAGATATGAAAACAATCGAAGTCAATCAAGACGAGCTGATAAAATACATCTACACGCATTGCCCCTGGAAAAGGCGCGTGCGTTTGACCCCTTCGGGCACGCGGGACTGACCCCTTTG
>CAJTXU010000020.1 GCA_910584125.1 uncultured Muribaculaceae bacterium
AAGAGCATCCGGTGTTTTGTATTTCTCGTTGTTGAGGTCGAGTTTCAGCACCGGATACGGCTCCCAGTCCCACTCCATCGAGTCGGCGTAAAGTCCCTCGAAGAGATGGCGTTTCCCCTCGAAGAAGCATTTGAGCGTGTCGAGAAACAGGCTCTTCCCGAATCGCCGCGGACGACCCAGAAAGTAATATTTGCCTCCGTTTCCGATTATTTGGTCTATGAAGCGCGTCTTGTCGACATAGAGGCAGTCGCGCTTGCGGAGCTGTTCGAACGATTGTTCGCCTATCGGATATCTTACTCTCTGTGCCATGACTTCAAATTTTTCACAAATATACATCACTATTATCAAAAAAACAAGCCTGCCGCGCATTTTGATTCCGCTCGTCAAGTTCCAAGATGTAATCTTAGAGCGCATATGTCGATAATTTTTACTAAATTTGCAAAAACAATAGAATATGAACAGACTGATATGCATATGGGCGGCGCTGGCCATTATGGCGGCCGCGGCACCCGAGGCCCTCGCCTTGGACGGTTCCTGGCGAGGCGAACTCACGCTGGGCCGCACCAGTCTGCCGCTGGTGTTTAACTTTTCGGAAACGGAATCGGGCGAGACACGGTGCACCCTCGATTCGCCCGCGCAGGGAGCGAAGGGCATACCGACCGAGGTGACATATTGCTCGGCCGACTCCATATCGCTCACAGTCAGCTCAATCGGTGCCTCCTACGCTGGCAGTGTGTCGTCGGGCTTGATCAAGGGGCATTTCAGCCAGCGCGGATACCGATTCCCGCTTGACCTCGCACCCGAAGCACCCGAAGCGTGTGAGGCCGAACGCCGTCCGCAGACGCCCGCGCCCCCATTCCCATACACCGCCACCGACACGGCGTTCACCGCCCGCGATGGAGCCGTGATGAGTGCGACGCTCACAATGCCTCTCGATGCGGACAGCAGGAAGATTCCGGCCGTAGTGATGGTGACCGGAAGCGGTCCGCAGAACCGCGACGAGGAACTGTTCGGCCACCGGCCCTTCGCCGTGATCGCCGACTATCTCGCCCGCCGCGGAATAGCCACGCTGCGCTATGACGACCGAGGCACGGGACGGTCCGGCGGCGACTTCGCGACCGCCACGACCTACACTTTCCGCGACGACGCGGCCGCCGGCATCGACTTCCTGCGCTCGGTGGGCTGCATAGGCCCGACGGGAGTCCTCGGACACTCCGAAGGGGGCACGGTGGCGTTCATGCTCGCCGCCGACGGAAAGGCCGACTTCGTGGTCTCGCTGGCCGGCATGGCCATCCCCGGCCGGGAGACGATCATGAGGCAGAACCGCCGCAGTCTCGCTATGTCCGGCCTCTCAGAAGCAGACATGTACAACAGCCTCAGGATGATAGAGCTGATATTCGACGCCATCGCCGAGCAGTCGGGGAGGGGAGAGACCGCCCCCGTCGACATCGACGCACTCGCCGCACGCGAGGGCGTATCGGTGCCCGCGGCCATCATGCCGCAGCTGAGGCAGGTGGACAGGATGCGCTCTCCATGGCTCGACGCCTTCCTCGCGCTCGACCCGAGATTGTATCTCGCCAAGGTGAGATGCCCCGTGCTGGCCCTCAACGGCGACAAGGACACCCAGGTGTCGCCCGACAACCTTGAGGTGATCCGCGGACTTGTGCCGCACGCCGAGGTGATGCCGATGCCGGGGCTCAACCACATGATGCAGCATGCCGCGACGGGCGAGGTGGCCGAATACGCCGAGATAAGCGAGACAATCTCGTCCGACGTCCTCGACGCCGTCGCACGGTTCATCGCCGCCTCGTCAGAGTGATTCCCCGGTCAGACCGCCGCCATGCGCCCCACCGGGGCGCCAGTCGCGTTGTATCTAAAACCAAAGATACAATGACCTCTATAAAAGTAAAGTTCCGGCCCTCGACGGTCTCCGGCCAGAAGGGCGCAATCTATTATCAGATAACTCATGAAAGAAAAGTCCGCCAGCTCGCCGCCGGCTACAAGGTCTTTCCCTCCGAATGGGACGAAAGCCGCTCGATGGTCGCCGCCGGCTGCCACGGCGAACGGCGGCCGGCGCTGCTCGCCATCCGCGACCGCATCCGCTGGGACCTGGAGCGGCTCACGAAAATCGGCCGCAGACTCGACGCCAACGGCCTTAAATACACGGCCGACGACGTCATAGACGAGTTCAACCGCTATGCCCGCGAATACTCGTTGTTCAACTACATGGAGAGCATCATAGCACGGCTCAAGCAGAACGGCAAACTGCGGACCTCGGAGACCTACCGCTCGACGCTAAACAGTTTCAAGAAATTCCGCCAGCAGGAAGACATAATGCTCGACTGCCTCACCTCCGGCACAATGGAGGCGTACGAGGGCTGGCTCAAGGGCCGCGGCGTCGCGCCCAACACCGTCTCGTTCTACACCCGCATACTGCGGGCCGTCTACAACCGCGCCGTCGAGGACGACATCGTGGCCGACCGCGCGCCGTTCCGCCACGTATACACCGGCGTCGACAAGACCGTGAAACGCGCCCTGCCTCTCGCCACGCTCAAGAAAATCAGGACGCTCGACCTCTCGAAGTCGCCGGCACTCGACTACGCCCGCGATATGTTTATGATGAGCTTCTGCCTGCGCGGCATGAGCTTCATCGACATGGCCTTCCTGAAAAAGACCGACCTCAAAGACGGATACGTCACCTACCGCCGCCGCAAGACCGGCCAGCTGCTCGTGATAGAATGGACCCGGGAGATGCAGCGGATACTCGACAAATACCCGGCGAGCGAGAGCTGCTACCTGTTGCCCGTCATACGCCGCACCGGTACCAACGAGCGGAGCGTCTACCGCAACGCCGCCTACAGCATCAACCGCAGCCTCAAGCGTGTCGCCCCCATGGCCGGGGTCACGATCCCGCTCACGCTCTACGTCGCGCGCCACAGCTGGGCCTCGGCGGCCAAGGCAAAGGGCATACCCGTGAGCGTCATCAGCGAAGGCATGGGCCACGACAGCGAGGCCACCACCCAGATCTATCTCGCCGCCCTCGATACCTCGGCCGTCGACCGCGCCAACACCATCATCCTCAAAAGCCTGAGATGAACGTAAGTAAGTAAGAAGTAGGAAGTAAGAAGTAAGAAGTAATAGGTGGCTGACGCGCTCGGGGGTCCGGCGTGGCGTGCGTCACGGCATGGAGGGGCGCACGTCCCCGGGCGCCAGGGGTCAGCGCGAGACTCAGGTGTATCACAGCCCGACAATATCCGCGCGAGACCCGCGTGTGTCACCCCATTTACTTGACATGGAGTGACGCACGCGGGTAACACGCCCGCAAATAAGGAAATAATGCATCCCCGCTCATCACAAGGAAGCATCCAACACCGCAAAGTTAGCCAAAGTCAATGAAAAAACCAACGAATCCCCCAATATCTCACTCCAATCCGCAATTCACCGCGCCATAAAGCCCGCCTTCCCGACTGCGTACAGCACCCCTCTCCTCCGCCCTCTTCCATCCATATCTCTTCTTAAGAGAGACTTAATCCTTGCAAAGTTAAATATTATTTTCAGAAAATCAAAAGGATAATGCTCAAAAACATATTTTTTTGCAAGAAATAGCTCCCAATTGCGTCGATTTGTTTAGCAAACGCAGGATGAAGCCTTTTGTAAAGCACATTATAGCAGTCGTTTAGCATACATCCATATCTCTTAAGAAAAGATACTTGATAATTGGAACGCCTTAATTGAATTTTGAGTTAAATTTTTCGTGTCATGATAAGTATGCCGTGAAAAGATACTCAATTACAAACAACCAATAACAATGAGTGATGAATGAAATCTCTCTGATATACAATACCGGAATACAGTTTTATGAACTTCCGGAAGACCTGCTGATTGACTTGAACAGCAATGTTGTCAAGGCACAGCGGTTTTACGAGTTCAAGTTCAAGGACAAAGTCTTTCTTGATCCGACATACTACTTTCCAGATAAGGACAAATATCTGAAACGGTCGGATCTTAAGGCCGCAGGGTTGATTGATGCGCAGAATAAGATTTCCGCGGAGTATCTGAATCCAGCCGTAATGAATTGGCTGGATGTCGATAAGCTTTTGTCAGTCAATAGGATTGATATAACGGTAGGAGACCGTAAGCTTTCGGCATTGGATCAGATTGAAAACAAATGGCTCCCGATGCCATATCTGTTGCGTGATTCATCCGGTGTTTCAAAGACGCCTTCAAGTTGGTGCCGTATAAAGCTTCGGCTTAATGAGGCTCGCTCGACTCGTTCGGTCAGGGCTTATCGCGTGATTCTTGCCTTCGATACAACTGCGCATCCCGAACTCGTGCATGAGTCGCCCGCTTTTCAAGGCGAACCGTTCCTGAACTATGCCATGTGCGGTATTTCCCATGCAGATCTGGAAATTATGGATGAAGCTTCCCGCAAGCATATCCTCACCAATATTGTTCCGTTAAAGGCATACGAATTCTGTCAGCCCAAGGATAATCCCTGGCTGAATTTCTACCTGCAGGAAGTGTTCAACTCGACGAATCTTGACGCTTTCCCCGTAGGTGGCAAGATGAAATACCTGGTATATTACTCTTACCTCATCACGTATCTTCATGCCTTGAATTTCCTGCCGGATGTGAAATTATACAATGATGCCGGCCAGACTCCCATCTCCACGAATCTCGTGCTTGATGTAGGAAATTCCCGCACATTCGGCCTTATAGCCGAGGATCCGATTGATTCCTCCTTCTCCAAATCTTCGATATTGAGAATGAGAGATCTTGAGACAGGTGAGCAATACAAGGATCCGTTTGACATGCGTCTATGTTTCAAGGAGGAGATATTCGGACTTGAGACCAATGACGGAATGTTCAAGTGGCCGAGTGTTGTGCGTCTTGGCAAGGAAGCGAACCGCAACATCTATTCAGGAGAGAATGACTTGGATGTCACCGCGCAGTTCGATACGAGCCACAGTAGCCCGAAACGATTTCTCTGGGATCATGAGCCATATAAGTCGCAATGGAAATATGTTTCGGAGAGAGATCGGATAGTAGGCCCGGCGAGGACTGTCGATTATGAGGGCCTCATGCAGCAGTTCCATAGTGACGGGCGCTTTGCGAGCAATCCCCAGACTATGGGCGATAAAAGTTCATATTCTCGCAGTTCGTTGATGACATTCTGTTTCATAGAGATACTGCTGCAGGTGCGCCAGCAGATAAACAGTTGCGAGTTCCGGCAGAACAATGGCGACGAGCATCGTAAGCGTGAGATAAAGCGTGTCATCCTCACATGCCCCACGGCCATGACGCGCGAGGAACAGCGTACTCTCCGGCAATGCATGGAGGAAGCGTCGATAGTTCTCAGGCGCTATTACGCCCGTTCCTATAACGAGCCCTATGACCCTGAAAGGGATATGGATAAGATAGATATCATCCCTTCAGTTCGCGATTTGTCATTGAAGGCTGACAATCTCGATATCAAGCGCAGCTGGAATTACGATGAGGCCACCTGCTGTCAGATGGTCTATCTATACAGCGAGCTCCGCCGTTATCTCGGCAATGCCGACGAGTTCTTCACGATTTACGGTCGTCGCCGCAACGGTGAGGAGAAATCGTCGTTGACTGTCGCCACTCTGGATATAGGAGCCGGCACGACCGACATCATGATATGCAATTATGTCAATGGCGCCGAGAGCATACGCCCCAACCCGTTGTTCTGGGAAAGTTTCAAAATCGCCGGTGACGATCTGGTGAAGCGCATGATCATTGACGTGCTCCTTGACATGCCTAATCCCGATTATCCGGAAGCATCGGGCATCATCACGGCGCGTCTGCGTTCGATGGGTGTCCGGGACGTGGCCGATAGGATGAACCATTTTTTCTCCGACACACAATCAATGGGTGTCAAGGAGAAGCGTATGCGCAAGGAATTCATGATTCAGGTGCTTCAACCTGTTGTGGCGACGTTGCTCGACAAGCTGCAGCGGAACGAGGATGAGACGGTCCTTTCTTTCGACGACATATTCAAGGGAAATCGTCCGGCTGTGGCTCTGATGGATTTCTTTGCATGTCAGATGGGATTCAGGTTCGAGGATCTGACGATTCGTTATTCTCCGAAATTCCTTAATGAAATCATACGCAGGGTATTCGAGGGTCCGATGAGGAAATGGGCGGCATTGTTCCATGCCTTCAAATGCGATATCGTCCTGCTCAGTGGTCGCCCATGTTCGCTCAGACAGGTTCATTATCTGTTGAGGCGACTTCATCCGGTGGCGCCGAACCGACTGATTTCCATGAACTCGTACAGAGTGGGACCTTGGTATCCGGGCTCCACGGACATAGGTCATTTCAAGGACAACAAGTCGATGGTTGCGGTCGGGGCGCTGATCGCGTACCTTGCCGAGAATGGAAAACTGAGTCAGTTCAAACTCAACGTCGATATGCTCAAGATGAAGGTGCTCCCGACGACGGAATACATCGGTGTCATCAATACGCACACCGGCAAACTCGACAATATCCTCACACCGGACGTCAACGGTGCCTATAAGGAGATCGATGCCTTCCCGGTCATGTTCGGTGCTCGTCAGCTCGACGTCAACGGTTATTCGGCCAACCTTCTCTATGTCCTTAAGTTCAACGACAGGAATATCCGCAACAAAGCCAAGGAAACGGCGAGATTCAAACTCGGTCTTCCGCCTGATGCGCCCGATGAGATCATCGCTCCGAGCACAATCGAGTCGGAGATGGAGACTATAAAGTTCCGTATAAGGACACGGACGCCGTTGCGTTTCCGCATCGAGCGGGAGTATCATGAGGATAAGGAGGGTCTGAAGATCGATTCTGTCGAGGACAGCAATCGTGACGACATATCTCCCGCCATGTTCGAACTCGCGCTTCAGACATGGTCGGAAGACGATACGAACTGGCTTGACACCGGTATTTTCAAACTTCATATCGGACAGTGACATCATGAAAGATATAGACAAGACAATAGAGGCGCAGCTCAAGGCCAATGCAAAAGGTCTTGACTGGGCGCACGTATATCTCCGTAAGGGACAGCTTGAGGACACACGCGAGAGACTTATCAGAAACCGAATTTTGCTCAAGAGAGTGGCAAGGGCCAACGGGGTAAAGGCCGCTGCGGCGGTCTTCGGCGAGAGCCAGGTTGGAAAGTCGTATATGGTCGACTGCCTTCTGACGAGCGAGAAAAGCGTTTTGAACGTATATGACGCCCGAGGAGAGGCGACCGGTTTCCTTGAATACATCAATCCATTGGGCCAGGGAAAGGAGGCCACGAGTCTCATATCGCGTTTCACGACTGATAAGGTCTGGAAGAATGACGATTTTCCTGTGCGTGTGGAGTTGCTCAGCCCAATCGATGTCGTCATGGTGATTGTCGACACATACTTCAACGATGTCCAGAATCATACGTTGCCGAAATCGGATTCGATAATCGCCGAGATAGAGCGTCTGAAGAACAAATATGGCAACCGTCAGAAATGTCAGGAGGTCATAACGGAGGACGAGATCTATGAGCTGAAGGAATATTTCGGCATGAATATGCTTCAGCGCGGAGAGGCGTTCCGGGAGGCTTTGAAAGACAACCGGTATTTCGAGACTCTTTCCGCTATAATATCGGGCGTGGATCCTTCGGAGTGGTCCGAGGTGTTCAGCTACTTATGGAACGCTCAGCCGAAATTGACAGAGGTCTTCAACATCATTATGGCCTGCCTCAAGTCTCTTGAGTTCAGCAAGACGGTGTATATCAAGATGGATGCAGTGCTTCGCGCGCCGGGTACGATCCTTCATGTTGACCGTATATATGAGCTGTTCGGACTTTCTACGGTCAAGGACGACAAGGGGAACAAGCGGACCATCGTATCGGCCAAGGTCCCTGACATGATTGTCCTGACAGAAAACGGGCGGGAGGTTTCTGGAGTCAAGAAAAGCGAGTTCTGCGCGCTTGCGATGGAGGTCGCTTTCACGATATCCGGTGGCTCCGACGCCAAGGCGGCTCTCGTCGCGGAGAAACCTTTCCTTGAGTATCTTGATATTCTTGACTTTCCCGGCTCGAGGAGCCGCAAGATGATTGAGGCGGATTTCATCACGGAGCTCGACGCCTGTGAGATGATGCTCCGCGGCAAGGTGGCATATCTTTTCAATAAATACTCACAGCAGTTCCTGATAAGCAATCTGCTCTTCTGTCACCATTCGGAAAAGAGCGAGGTGACGACGCTGCCCTCCCTTCTGAAGGGATGGGTCGAGACGACTGTCGGAAAGACTCCTCAGGAACGCGCCTCTTTCCTTCAGAATGCCGAAGTCGCCCCGCTGTTCATCATAGGGACAAAATTCAATATGGATTTGAAGATGACACCTGATGACTCCAAGGGTGACGAGGCTTCCAAACTTGATGCTAAAAAATACAGATGGACAAAGCGTTTCGGGAATCTCGAGAACCTTCTGAACAAGTCGGCGGCCGACAACTGGTTTCTTTCATGGACTCCGGGCGAGACATTCAGAAATACCTATCTGTTGCGTTCTTATGAGTATTCGTGTCAGGACGGCCTGTACTATGGATATCAGACGAAAGACCCGGTCACAGGCCTCTGGTCGCTGGTATATGACAAGGAAGGCAGATTGCAGGGCGAGCTCGGCATCACCGAAGAGTATGTGAAATTTTTCGATGAACTCAAGGAGACCTTCAAGGACGCCGACTTCGTGCGCAATCATTTCGCGGATCCCGAAGTCTCATGGCGCGAGGTGATAGGCTATGGTGAGAGGGCTTCCGACGGTTCGACCCGATGGGTTCCGCGCGATGGCTCTGTCTATATAATCCGCAATCTGACCCGTTCGAGCCGCAGCATGAACACCGTGCGCAACATACAGTTCTCGCGAATACTCGGCGAAACTTTCGAGTGTCTTGTCAAGGTGCTTCATGATTTCTATCATGATGACAACGCAGACGCGGAACTCCGCCGGCAACTGAACATAGCGGGCAGCATCAATCTCGCGTTCGATGCCCTGTTCGGCAAGGACAAGTATTTTTTCAGCGACTTTATCTCGGCGCTGACAGTTGAGGAAGAGACACTGCATGACGTGGTGCTCGACACCATAAACGACATGCGTCTTGTCGAGGAAACCGACCTGAGCATGCTATTCGCCATTCGAGCGAAAGCGGAGGTCGACCCCGGACTGTCGTTCGAAGAGAACAAGGCTCTCCTGCGCGAGGCATACAATTGTGCGACTGACGCTGAGCTTGAGTCAAGGCTCGAGCCTTTCGGCATAACTGTGGAGGATATAATAAATCCACCTAAGGTGATGAATTTCAGTATGCTCATTGCGGATGCCGTCGAAAAGACATGGATCGGGTCGCATCTTGCGGTGGATCATTACGGCGATTTCGTGAAGCGTGGACTGAATCAGATGCTTCTGCAGAGTCTCTTCAGCAATCTTGAGGTGCTCTATAAGGAAAAGGTAAGAATGTCCGACCGTATCGCCCGCCGGATACATCCCTATGTGTCGTCCGCGGCCGGTTCGCTCGACAGCATGTCGGACATGTTGGCCGACATCTGCTCGGAGATGATCAATACGTTTGTCAATTCGGTCGGATCCGCATATTATGACGACGAGATGTGGAGCGATATCGACTCCACGGTCAATCACAATAATTTCGTGGTTGAGGTGGATCGTAATGAGTGGAGTTCAATAAGGGTCGAGACCGACAAGGTGCGCTCCGTTCTTCCGGAGGTGTTCGATTCGTTCGACAATGTCGACAAGATTTTGAACCAAATTCCCGTCGATTTCTCACGCCTTGAGCACTTCTCCAATTATGAGGAATACCGCAAATGGATCGAGAGGATGAAGATATCGTTCCTTGCCACCAACGGTATACCGAAATATGATGTCGATATGAACAATGCCCTGCGCAATGTCCTCGTGGACAATATCGTGCGACAGGACGCGCTGTCGGAACTCGTGGAATCTAACGCGCTTCTCTCATCTCTTTCAACCATAAGATGAACATGCCATGGTGGAGCTTTCTACATCAAGAATAAAGGCGTTCTCCCTGACTCTATGCGACGGGCAGGCCGTGGTGCGCAACCAGAATCGTATCGCGGGTCTTCTCGGCGTGCGTATGGGCGACGTGCCAACGCGGTTTCACGGGCTTCTTGCCAAGGCCAATTTCATGGGAGGCCCCGGCAATGAGACCATCATGTGGACCACCGATGTATTCTCGTCAGAGCCTGAGCGTCTAAGCGAACTTCCGGCGGATGAAAGGGCCCGTTACAGCGGGATTCTGAAAGACGCCCTCAATGCGTATGCGCGGGCTGTGGCTGACGCTCCTGATCCTGTGAGACGTCTGATTTACGCTGCCGTGACATATCCGTCGGAGGATGCGGTGTTCTGTGCCGACGACCGTGTGGTGATAACCGAATGGGGTATGACTCCGGTCGGAGAGGGAGGAATGTCGGGGATGCCGTATTCGATTGACGACATTGATCCGGAGCGTCCTCGCAGGGATGATTCTGAAAAGGATGACGGCGATTCTGATTCTGACGATGGAAAAGACACTCGCGAAGCCGATGAGACCCATAAGGCACGTCAGACCGAAGGGAACGCGGATGTCAATGGCATGAACGCCGGAAGACAGGATTCAGTGCGGAATCTGCCGGATGTTGATTCAAGAGCTGGGAATGAGGGCGTCGGTAATGGAGTGGATGCCGGAATCGGGACGCCTCCTGTGGAGCCGCCGGTTAAAAAAGATGATCGGCCATGGTGGAAGAAGTGGTGGGTCTGGTTGCTTGCAGCATTGCTTCTCCTGCTTCTATTGCTCTTGATCTTTTCCCGCAGTTGGGGCAGAGCGCCCGACATAGTGCCGGTGACTCCCGAGCTTGGAGAGAATGACGTCGTGCTCAGTGATGACAGTCTGCGGTATGTGGCAGCCAATCGTGTGCTGTTGATCCTTACCGCCGGTGATGCTGATCTCGACAGTTTCGCCAAAGACTTCCGTAAGAAGTACAGTGATGCGGAAAAGTATATATTGTCCAACCCTGATACAGTCTTGAAACGGGTCACGCTCACACTTCCCGCCGAAGAAAGGAGGTCGATGAGCGAGAGCTTGCCCCGGGAATTCAAGTCCTACGGACTCACGGTGATTCCCGAGACAATGTACGGCGGATCAGGCATGACCAATGATCCGGACCTTCAGGATGCCGAGCGCAGATGGTATTTCGACGAGTGCTCCGTTTTCGACGCCTGGGACGTGACGAAAGGAGACAAGGATATTGTGGTGGCCGTCATCGACGACGGTTTCGATCTTGAGCATCCCGAACTCGCGGGCAAGGTCGTCAAGCCTTTCAATGCCGTGACGCATACCGACAGGGTTTTCCCCTCTCCGAGCGGACATGGAACCCATGTGGCCGCCACAGCGGTAGGAAATGCCGGCAACGGCACCGGTATCGCAGGCATAGCGCCTGATTGCAAACTTATGCCGATACAGGTGGGAGACGCCAACGGGCGTATGTCTATGTCGGCTATTCTTGATGGTGTTGGGTACGCCATCGAGAATGGAGCGGATGTCGTCAATATGTCGCTCGGCATGGCGTTCGGACCTTTCGTACAGTTCACCCCGATTTACATGCAGAAGAATTTCCGTGCCAATATGTTTCTTGACGAGCAGCGGATATGGGATTACATATTTGAAATCGCGCGTCAGAAGAACGTGACGTTTGTGCTTGCGGGTGGCAACGAGAACGTCATAGTGGGCCTTGACCCCATGCAGCGCAGTGGGAAGACCATCAATGTCTCGGCTGTTCAGCCAGACCGTACGAAGGCGGATTTCTCGAATTTCGGGGATATGTCGACTCTCTCCGCGCCCGGTGTCCATATCTTCAATGCAGTTCCCGGCAACAGATACACTTTCATGGACGGCACGAGCATGGCTTCGCCTATAGTGGCCGGCGGATGCGCGTTGCTGAAGAGCAACGATCCGACGCTCTCTACGGCTGAACTTGTGAATATATTGCAGCAGACCGGAAACCCGAGTTCTTCCGATGTCGGTCCGATTGTGAATTTCGCCCGCGCTCTCCGGGGAGACGTAGATGACGCGCCTGCGCCCGGTTCGTGCGACGACATCAACTCAAGATACCAGGAATTGCTCGCCGAACTCGATAAGATCAGACGCGAGCATCCTGGATGCATCCAGACGCCTGATACGCTGTCGCTGCCGGAACATTTCACCGCGCGTGATCTGGCAGGCCGTTGGAAGAGCACCACGAGCCTGTTTAATGAGAATAATGAACAGGTGGTGATATATTTTACGTTCGACGGCACTCCTAAAGGTAGACTCGAGATAGTCGAGCCCTCGGGTGAGGTGTACTCGGCATCTCTTGATGTCGCGGTCGCCAACGACGCGGTCAATATCAACCAGACGTCGGATGCGGTCGGTCGGTCGCAGAGGAAATATAATCCCTATCGCTTCGTGATAAGGCCTGACCGGCAACGAAGGGCCGACGGCCATGCCGACAATAAGGTGGAGGTGGCCAATAAATTCGACTTCAACCTGATCCGAATATAGAAAAACAAAGGTAAAACAACATAAAAAGGTTTTATGAAAACAGTATTGAATGTCCTCAGCGGACTTGGATTGCTCGCCTGGTGTCTCTGCTTCACCTTGGGATATAGTTTCCGGGAGAGAGGCGCGCTTATGATGGCCATTGTTTTGGGCGTATGTCTGCTGGCTTTGATGGGAATCGTGTTCTATCTGATGAGG
This sequence comes from uncultured Muribaculaceae bacterium, assembly GCA_910584125.1. Lineage (GTDB taxonomy): Bacteria > Bacteroidota > Bacteroidia > Bacteroidales > Muribaculaceae > Lepagella. Next base: position 12,767 of record CAJTXU010000020.1, read on the forward strand.
CGCTGGAGCCATCCGTCAGGAGGAGAGCACCGCGCCAACGCGAGACGCTATGAATATATCTGCCTCGGAATCTATTTCATTGCTGTCCTGGTGTCCGCGACGTGTGTCGCGCAGTTCATCACTGTCCAGTCGAAAGTGAAGAATGATGTGCAGCCAAAGGCCAGAGAACGAATCGCCGAGCTGCAGATGGTGTTCGGCGGCGAGAGCGTTTCGGGTAGTTATCTCAATTATGTGGCGGAGAAACGAGCTTCATACGAATTGAAGGTCAAGGCGCAGTATCATAATATACCGGGTGATGTCGCTGATAAAAACGCCACGATGAAGGGCGCGGCGCTCGAGCGGACCCTCAAAGGTGACGACAAGTTCGATATCCTTAAGCGCGAGGTCAATGATTATCTCGGTTCGCAGAACACGCGTATCTGGTCTCCGTTCACCTTGACGAGGGACCTCACGGTTCTCGACGAAAAATTGCCGGACTGGGAAAATCAGCTGGTGGAATTTTCGAAAGGTGATGAATGGACAGTCTCCGAACCTTATTCGGTTCAATCCGTTGCGACGGGGAGCCTGGCGCAGGAGATATCGAAGCCTCGCGGAGGTGTGTATTCCGGCATGTCGATTGTCCTGATACTGGTGATTCAGTTTGTGATTCTGCTCTCGTATATCGCAGGGCGCGAGACCGGAGGCAGAATCTCGAAACCGAAGAAAGACCAGAACGTCGCGTCATGGAATCCGTCGAGGTTCGAAGGCGACTGACAAATCACGAATAAACAAAAACTAAACCTATAGACAATATCAGAATGCAAGACTTTGATCCTACGGCTCTTGACTCGTACACCCCCGTCCAACTCGCCGATTTTATAGAGAACGGGCAGCTTACGAAAGAAGAGCTTTACAATGATCTGGGATATCACGCCTCCAAGCGTCCGGCTTTCGAGGCTGAGTGGAATCTCAGGGAGACAAGGCGCATGGAGCGTGAGCATCTGCCCATAGAGGATGAGGAGATGTGGCAGTGGGCGCAGGAGCAGCACACCATCAATGCCTATACGAAATATCTCAAGAAATACGACACGCATGTGCCGGGCGAATATCGTGGTGCCCATGTATTCGATGCCAGACAGGCAATCGATGATCTCCGTGAGGCCGCGGAGAAGTTGCGCGTAGAACTGTTTCAGGCGATGATTTCTTCGCCGTGGATATTTAACGATGCCGTTATCAGGATGTTGGTGAAGGGGGTAAGTTCGGAGGAGATGAGAAGAGTCCGGACACAGACCGATATTGGGTCGAGATTTATCGCAACGGGAAATACCATCACCTTCGATGAGATGAAGGCTGCGGGAGTCGTTCCTGATGGATTCACACTTGAGAAACTGACAGCTCCCGACTACAATAATCTGCCACAGAAAAATATCGGCGAGTTGGGCGATTTCCCGGTTGATCGGCGAACTGATGTCTATTTCTTAGGGGTTCCCCGTGGGGGTAAATCGTCTGTCCTTGCCGGCATTTTTACTGAGATGCAGCGTAGGGGTATTGTGACGTATGTGCCACAGTACAATCATGAAGGACGGGATTTGTGCAACGCTTACTATTGGGGATTGATAAGAGCTGTCGAATCCTCGCAGTATCCGGTCTCTACATATGGGGATACAATCAGTTTTCTCAAACTTGATTTGAGAAATAATCAAAAACGTATAAATCCCCTTACTTTCGTCGAGATTTCAGGTGAGTCGTTCAGACATATCGCAGGAGGGCTTGGCGGAGGGGCTGAGGTATGGAACAATCTTGGAGCCGGACAATGCCTACGTAGCAGTAATCGGAAACTCCTTTTCTTCATTGTTGACTACGGCGTCTTCAAGGGCACCAATACCCTTTTCCGAGATACAGATCAGCTTCAGGCCCTTCAGAACTCGCTGACAGTGCTCAGTACCGACGGAGAAGGCCCCGCTCGGCAGAAGAATTGCACGATGAGCAAGGTGGATACTGTCGCTGTGATTGTGACCAAGAGCGACCTCATGGGAGAGAATCTTCCGTCGGGAGTCAAGATGGATATGGCCAAAAGCTATCTTGAAGCCAAGTTCAACGGATTCATGAACAATTTGTATGACGTGTGTCAACAGTTCGGCATAAACCGTCCGAATGGTTACAGCCCTTATATACTGACGTTCAGTCTCGGGAAATTGCTGATTGGCAACAAGTGTCTCTACGACAGCACTGACTCTGCGAATATCATTGAATTCATGTCATCTGTGACGCAGAGCCGTTCTACACGGGGAGGTGGAATTTTCAGCACCATTTTCGGCGGCGGTCAAACCAATCGGCGAAACGGAGGAAATACCCAAAACGGAGGTAACACAAGGCATTAAAGAATGATGCATACAGAACAAGAATGATGCATACAGAAGAAATAGGATTGGTGATATGGGGTCTCAAGGGAGGCTTCAGGGTTATATGTTCCAACGGCGCGGTGGACTATACGCGTCCGGATGAGTCGGGTACGATATGGGACACCCGCTCGTATGTCAGATATGTCGACAACGGGGTGAATGTCTATGGACTGGACGTGACTCCGCAATACGCGGTTTATAAGCTGTACCGTTCATGTAATGATACCGGTACTGGCGGCTTCGTAGCCATCTCGGCATACGTGCCGCATGCGCTGCGGGTCGAGAATATGCGCGAGGTCCTGGACTCCATGATGTCTTCCTATTTCGAGGAATACGTGCATCCGCTCTACGGCACTTATATCGCCGGAAAATATGACGATATCCAGCCTTTTGTCTCGCAGTTCAGGTCACTTGCGAAAATCGTTCAGGCTCCGGGCCGGGACAGGATAACTGTCTCGGCCTCCGGCACGGAGCCGGGAATCAGGCTTTACGCGGATACTGCGGAAGTGGACGGTTTCTTCATGCGGCCCCACCGCAAGGAATTCGCGGCATGCCGCGAGGTGATGTTCGTCAGCAGAAGCATATTCGACCGCATTCCGGAAACCCTGGAGTTCCTGCATAAACCGAACATCATAGAGCATGTCAGCGAGCCGGATCCCCTGCCTGAACTCGTAATTGAGAAACGAGGCGCCGATGAACTCATGTCGTTTACTGTGAACGGCAAAGCCTGTCTTGCGAACGCGTCCATACCCGTCAATGATTTCGATATGGTCAATATCGAAGTCAGCCGCCCCCATCATCAGAATTCCACGATAAGCGGCACGGTGGCAGACCTTCTACGTACGGGATATCTCCACAAGTCTGGTCCGCGGATTGTATTCAGTACATCAGTCTTGCCATTCTCGCCCAAGAGATATGAGGTGCGTCTGACCCTTGACGGCCGACAGTTGCCTGATGACACGGTTTTCGTGACATTGGGACAGAAGACTCCTGTCGCCGTCAGGAACGGCAGATTCCCTGTCGAGGGGGACGATGTGACGCGGGAGGTAATCTGGAAGATGAAGCCCAATGGATACTCGGATCCTGTTCTTTCTGGCAAGAACATCAAGCTCAGCGCAGAACGTGTTTTGTCGGGACCCATCAATCTTGAGACAGACAGATTCGAATTTGACCTGACGGTTGGTGCCGTGAAGGCGACTTATCTGACTGCGGTTTTTTCGAAACCACAAATGGCAGTCGTGTCTATCCCGATAAAAAAAGGATACAACGACAAAATCTCATTCATTCTTCCCCGTGACGGTTATCGCAAGGAAGACTGCCGTTTCGAGACGCAGGGCGAAAGCGAAATCGAGGTGGAGGACAGTCATATTTTTGTCGAGCCCAAGTCATATGATTATACGCTTCGAATCGGGGAATGTGCGGTTTCTCGTTTCGACTGGGATTTTTATGTAAATGATTCTCCGCGCCGTAAAGGGAACATTATAAGCCTTAAACGCAAGGAGAGTCCGACATCCGGAAAGCTGGTGATCTGTGGAAGAGAATTCAGTTTCCACGTCGTGGGCAACGAGATTTGTGTGGATCAGGGTTACCTTGTCGAGCCTGAACCCCGAGGGTCGAGTGTGACTATACGATACAAGAGAGAATCAATCGATGTCTACGGCTCCGAGCTATTCCCCGGCCCCGTTCAGGTCGACTCCGATATCTATGTGCGTGAATACTATGACAGCGGTGCCATTCGGGTCGTAAGAGTATCGCGCAAAGCAAATCCGGATGCTTCGATGGGGCTGTCGACAGGCTTCAACGAAAAGACGAACTGGTCCGGCGGAACAGGTGTAATCGGCGGAACGGGTGCTGGACCTGCGTTTGAGGCTCCCAAATGCCTACGCGTAGAGCTCATAGGTTGCAAGGGCGCGTCGATTGACTATGGAGCGTACCATCCTCTCGATGCAGGGGAAGAGAGAGATTATTTCGACTTGAAAAATAGTGAGGCGCGGATTAAGATAAAGAAACGTCAGTGTGTCATCTATAGAGACATGAATCACTACTATAGATCAGCTGAATTAGATTGGCAAAACAAAAAGAACGGTTTCAAAGTCGTGTATTCTCCTGATGGAAAGAACTGCACGGTTACCCGTGTCAGCCGTCCTTCGCGTGGAATCGTCGGCCGTCTGCGTGACAACATGCTGGTGGTGGCATTATGTGTCCTTGGAATTGTACTTATAGGGATTGCCGCCGCCATATTCTGGCCGAGCCCTGCGGCTGATTCTGGAAATATTGCTGTACGCTATCAATTGAAAGCCAATAGGGGAACATTCGAAGGGGATCCGAATCTGGATGTCTTGGACAGTCTTAAGATTACGGGCATAACTGGAGGAAAATACATTCAGGTCTCTCCTGATTCATCAAGCGTGGAAATTATCTACGACAAGGATCAATATGATCAAAATCGTTCCGAGTATGTAGCCGAAATATTAAAAGCCAATATCAAGGGTCAGTGGAAGAAATCCGATATGACTTTTAAATTTGGCCTAAAGGAAAATCTCAAGGAAACGGATCTTTCCCAGATTCTGGCATCTTATGCGGATGATTCCGAGAAGGATGCGAAAGCCGGAGTGATTAACTTCTCTCCCGAGTTTTTACAGAATCTCGATAGCTTAGGCAAAATACAAGAAATGGGAAAAATGCAGGAATTTGCTGCGATGCTTGACAGCGTCACTCATAAGCTTATCCATGCCTTTCTCGACAATTATACTTGGACTAAAATTACTGCTCCTGAAGTGCTTGCTAAAGATCCGAAAGAGTTAAAGGCAAAGCACATTCTGAAATTCGGTTGCGATCATCAGGTGGAAGAAGCTGGTGAAGAGCCCAAAGAGTCACTGGAGACCGTTAATCCAGAAACTCCAGCTCAGGATGCTGCGGAGCTGAGGAGAGTACAGGTGGTAGAAGAAGCTGATTCCATGATTACGAAACTACATTCTAAAGGTTGTTCTATCAAAACAGTAAACAAGGTTGAAGCGTGGTACAATAATAAATTATCTGATGAGGAAAGAACTCTTATTGAAGATAAGAAGATAAAGCAAAGGATAGATGCATATAGAACTTTTTTTAATGCGGGAAGTGAAAAGGATTTAGCAGGCCTCATACCAACTAACACCATTAATTTGTTTAGCCCTTATCAAAGGAAGGTTATAAATAAAGGATATGGTGCAGGGCCTACTAAATTCGAGAATCTGAAAAAAAGGTACGGTATGTCATTTAATGTTCCGGAAACCACGCTAAACACAAAAAATTAAAATTATTAATAAGAATATGAGATTGAGTAAGCTAATAGCTGTTATCAGTTGCTTATGTCTTCTGGTTTCCTGTAGCGGGAAATCGGATACTATACAAGACAAAACGGACACTGCCCAGAAGTCAAAACAGCTTCTCCTACAGGAAAAGTATATCGACGAGATGGGGGAGAAACCGTGGAGTGCAGTCGAGTATGAAAATATCAAGAAAGAGCAGATACCGACTCTTTCCGAGCCTTCGGAACAAAGTTCAGCATATGACTACTTGGATGCAGTCTATCTCGGTGTGATGGTTCGCGATGCGGGAAACATTCTGAAAAACGGGTGTGTGTCTGACGGCGCGCACAGCACACTCAATGCCATTCTGGCTGAACTCGGCAAATTCAAGACCGAGAGTGTAAAAGGTATGTCGGAGGTCACTAAGATGAAGAAGATTCATGATGATGCGTCCAACTTTGCTAATCAGGGCATTTCAAATCAGAGTGTGGGTTCGTTTGTTCCCTACGAAGCGTCATATGAAGCGGCGTATAAAAGCGAAGCGAGGGAATATCTAAGAAACAGTTCTCTGAAATGCAAACATATCAGAGAAAAACTTGAATCTCTGACGCGGGATGACGCCTACCTTTCGCGACGCCGGAACTATTGCCAGCAGATCACCAACCTTTATCTTCGTCAGACTTCGGATGCGTCCATGGGAACACGCAATAGAGTAAAAGGTTTATTGGTGGGAGCTTTGTCTGAGTCTGCCACAAGCGTCTGGAGATCTCAGATAGACAAGCACTATAATGATTTGAATGCTCGCTAATCTGTATGTCTATGAAGAAAATGATTCTTGTTGCTTCCTGTCTCGCGCTTTGTTTCGCGGCATTCGCTCAGAAAGCAACCCAACAATACATAGTCGTTGACGACAAAATCAAGGAGGAGGTCACTCAGGCGGCCGCCGCTAAGTACGCGAAGGGGGATGATATGAAAGAGGCCGCCCTCAGGACTCTTATCGGAGATGCCTTTACAGCATACTTCGGTCATAAGAAAACTCGTGCTGAGGTGGTTTCATGTGATTCAGTCAACATATTGAATCGACAGTTGGCAACGGCTCGCGGGACTATATCGAGTCTTAATAATCAGCTTTCGAAGACCAATACGAATGCTCTGTTGGATGCCAAAGACAAGGAGTGGAAAAACAAATGCGACTCAGTGAAACGGTCGATGGGCATCGTCATTGCTCAAAAAAATGGTGAATGCGATTCGCTGCAGCTGCTTCTGGCGGAAACGCAGGGACGTCTGTCGGAACTCAATACACGGCAGACGGCGTTGGAACAGAATGCATCGGTGTTCAAGAACATAGAGAAGAGGCTTTCCGATCTGCAGGTCGAGTTGAACAAAGCGTATGAAAAGTGCACCACAGGCAGCCTTTCCGGAATAAACGATTGCGTCGAAATGGAGACTGCTGCGAGATCATATTCCGACTTTATGAAGATGCTTGGTCAGGCAGTTCCAGAGGAACAGAAGAAACAGATTGCATTGATTCAATCGACATGCAAGGGTGCGGAATATTATCAGAAGGCATCATCTCTTCTCGACGGAAAATATGACAAGGCAGCTGTCGACAAAATGGTAAAGGAGTATTCTGAGGTTGAACCCTATCTTAAGAATATGAGTTCCCAACAGGCGGCAGAGCTTGCGAGAGTGCATGATCTTCTTAAATGGGAAGAAAATGTGATACTCAACTTCCGGGAAACCATATTGAAAGAGCTGCTGGATATGAGATGTATACCTGATGAGACTGCATATAAAATTGCTTTGGACACAACATTGACCAACTGGGGTATCTATAACGGAGACGACCCCAATTGCAAGGAGGGCTACTACGACATCGGATACAGGTATATCAACAAGCAGCTCGAAAAACTGTATTCCGGCTTGAAAAACTACTCCAAAAATAAATTCGAGGATCCCAAGACATTTGAAAAGTTCCTGAAAGGCATCGGCGACTCGCTCGGTGACAAGACAGGCTCATAAGAACTGCACATAATAACTGCACATAAGAACCGCGAAATAGACCTAAAGCGCATGGAAATAAACGCAAAACTCAGGTTGTTGAACTGCACGGGGTACGCACTGCGGCAGGGAGACGACCTGCAGAAAATACAGACCGAGATTATGGAGGTTGCCTTCATAGCCCCTGTTGCCTTCATCCTCGATGACGGAGGCGACATCAAATGCACTGTCATCAAGGACAAGGCGAAGTTCGAGGACGAGACAAATATAGACCGCCGGGTTTCGAATGTCAACAATTCGTTCAATGTGCTTTGGGATCAGGACTGTCGTACATGCACCATCTATCGGAACGAGCGAAATGCGTCAAAGTCCGGAATGAACTCATTCCCATGGATACTAGGCATAATATCTGCGGTAGTCGGAATAGGGCTCGGACTCCTGATCGGTTGGATATCATGGGGACACTCCGATTCGAGGCCAGCCGTAATAGATGATTCCGACCAGGACTTTGTGGTTGTGAGGGAAGCGGTGGATACTCCGGTTGCCGAGAAGGCAGGAGAGCCGGCAGTTACAGATGATATAGCGGAGGCCAAGGATTATATTAGGAAACTTCATTCAAAGGTATGCACTAAGTATACTGTGCATAAAGTGAACCAGTGGTGGAACAATATGTCGGATATCCAGAAATCGGCTCTATCGGAGTTTAAAATACCGGAACGAATAGAGGCTTATTATCGATTTTTCGAAGCCAGCAATATGGAACATATAAAAAGGCTTATCCATTATGATAGAGATATATTCTCCCCCTATCAGCAAGAGATAATATGTGTGTATGGAAGTAATCCCCGCACGTTTGAGTCACTTTATAGGAAATATGGGATGACTTTCAGGATTGAGCCATACGATCTGGGAAGAGTTATCGGGAAAGTTGCAGAAGCGGAAGATACAGCCGTGGCAGTAGAGGCAGCTCCGGCATATGATGCCAAGTAATCAGAATAAATCATAACATCATGAAAGAAGTTTCGAGACAATCCCTCTACAAAATAAGGGACATCATACAGGGCCAGAACTATGTCAACATCCGTGCCCGACTCGGTCAGTTGCTTCCCAAGGAGTATTCGCGCCGCTTCGCGCAACTCAATTTCGGGGCAAGCAACTGCGTATGGTTCGGCGAGGACGATGTGGAGTATTATTCCTATTCCGCAGCGACTTCCGAAGAAAAGGAACTGATTGCCGAGTGTCTTGAGAATAGCAGGGAATTCGTCTGCTCCAATCTCGAGAAACCCATGCCTTTTGTTTCGAAACTTTTTATTGTTCCGTCGGCAGACCAGATTTTCTGGTACCGGGATGATAGGGGAGATGTCGATGTCCTTCTCACCCAATGGGGATTTCAGGAGAAGGCGGCGCGTCAGGATGTGGACATTATAGACATTCTGATCTCAGAACCGCGCACGATAAAGCAGTCGGAGGTGACGCTCACATTCGGCTATAGCGACGGTTCGGCAGCGGAGAGCGTTCCTTTTAAGCTTGAGATATTCAACAATTGCAAGGAATGTGAATCTGATGAGGATGCGAGATATTATGTAGGTCGCATTCATGACGGCAAGACATTCACTGTCTCCGACGAGAGCGGTGCGCAGACCCAGAACTTCACGGTCGCGAAGGGCGCGGAATATAATGTTGTTTTCAACCTCCTGACGTCTTGCCGTATCAAAGTCGTGAATCGAGACGGCGAGCGCAAGCCCGGATTCAGACTCAAGGTCGACGGAAGCGAACTCGCCGCTGATGAAAATGGTGTGATTGAGATTTCGGATTTACTTCTGACTCCAGACAAGATGATTTCGGTGACGTTGCTGACCGGCAACGGTCTCCAGCAGTTCGTGCCGGTCAGGGACGCCGATGCCAATGAGTTCACTTATGTCCTGGAGGAAAAGAAACAGGAGGTGTTGCCTCCTCCTCCGCCGCCCGAACCTCCGGTCGAGAAGATGGTGACAATCCATCTTCTCGATTATGACGGCGAGCCGTTGCCCGAGATTCCTTTCACAATCATGCAGAAAGGGGGAAAGTCCATCTCGGGTGTGACGGGGTCTGACGGAGTCGGCATGATAAAGGCTGCAGAATTTGAACCGGGCAAGAAATATGTGGTGAAATTCACAGTCACGCCCGAGCAAAGGGAAAAGATTAACAAAGCCAAGAAATCCACGAAATGAGCAACAACGTCAACTTCAGAAAGAAATTCAGATTCCGCGACGACACGCTTGACTATACGTTCCAGTTGAAGAAACGCAACTGGAAATGGTTATGGTTGCTCCTGTTGTTGTTGCCGTTGCTCCTGCTGATCAGGTGCGAGCGCGATATTGCGGTCACCACTGTCGATAAGGAGAGCGGCGATGAAATAGCAGGTGTGGAGGTGACCCTGAATTATACGTCGTATTATCTTTATAAGGATGGTCAGCTGTTCTGTTCGGAGGAGGGACATCAGACTTTAAAGACTGACGGCGAAGGTCGGGGTGTGTTCAAAGATATGGGCTGCAGCGTGTATTCCTACATATTCCGCTGCCTCTCGCGAGCCTCTTTCGTTGCCGCCGGCGACTGTTACGTTATGGATCCAGCCCCGTCGGAATGTAACTTTCATTATACGAGGAATCATAAAATAACGCTCTCGCCTCGAGTTACGGACGTGAGTGTAAATGTAGTGGACCGGGAAACGAACGACCCGGTTGCCGACGCCCGCATTCTTTATACTTACAAACTCGGCAAGACCGCGAAGACAGATTCCACGGTCTCGGACGCAACCGGAAAGGCCAAACTGACAAAGGTGCCGGAATGTGGTGAAGTGACATTCACGCGCGTGTCATGCTACGGATATGAGGATCTGACCAACGAGAAGCGAAGTGTCGCAGCGATGCTATCAGCTCCTGACTCCGCGACATTGCGGCTCCAGCCTTTGAAGCAGAGTTTTACATATTTTGTGAAAAACAAATTCACGCATGAGCCTGTGCCCGACGCGACCGTCGAGGTGACATTGACCTCACCTAACGGTAACGTGATCGGAGGCAAGACACGTACGAATGTCGATGGAAAAGGCCGAGGCGCCTACAAGGATGCCTTCGTTCTCGCGAAGGTCGATTTAAAGGCGACCAAAGAGAATTACAAGGAAGGCCATCTCGACAAGGAATATACCGTCGAACAGTTTGCCAAGCTCCCCGATTCGCTGCGTGTAGTGTATATCGAACCGGAGCCCGGGGTGCAGCAGTTCAAAAATGTGGATTCCTTGACAAATGAACCCATAGTCGGGGTAAGAAATGAAATACAGCGGAACTCGGTCGACGGAAATACTTATAGCGCAACCGAGACGAGCAACCGCAACGGCGTGTTTGATGTCAAGGCGATATCGGGCGACAAGATAGATATAAATTCGGAACATGAATATTACGAGCCGAAGCATACGGCCATCCAGAAGTTCGACAAGGGCCAGACCATCAGGATGACTCCGAAGAAACTTGACCTGACATTCCGGACGGTCGATGCAGATTCCTGGGAGCTTCTGCCCGAATGCCGCCTTGAGGTACGCACTTCGAGAAGCGGCGTGACGACACCTGTCTCCAGTGGCACGGGTGAGTTCGAGGTCCGTGGACTGTATTATGGCGAGACCATTTCGATTACAGCCTCCAAGAAGGACTACAGCACCAACAATACGACGGTGCATGACGCGAAAGTCTCTGAACTTGCCAATGCTCCGCAACGTAATCGCGACATACCCCTGCATAAGGACCTTCCTCCATGCAACGGGGGTAATTCGGAGCAGAACAACGTTGCGGCAGGAACGGTCTCCGCGCCACAGTCGTTCAACATGGGGACGGAACGCGGAACTTTTGTCCTGGATTATTACACCGGAAACAAGTGCCCGGACAGAATAGACGTCTATAACCATAAGCCCGGGGAATCGGCCGGACCGTCAAACCGATTATGGACTTCAGATATGGCAGTGACCGGAGACAACCACAGGCAGGTGCGGTTGTCGTTCTCTTCGGGAAGCGTGATTACCGTCATAGTGACAACTGGCCCCGAGGACGGATCGGCCTGGAGCTATCACGTATACTGCCCGAATTAAACGATAGCATTAACCTTAAAATAGAACACAGCATTATGAAGAAACTCATTTATCTTACCGTCATGACAATTATGATTGTCTCAATGACGGCATGTGGCGGCGACAAAGCCGAGTCCAAACTGAAGCAGTCGATTGAGGAAGCTCAGTCCGACCTACCTCTCGATCTCGGTATGCTCGGAGACCTGACCGATCTCAAATATGACGAGAGCGACAAAAGTGTCAAGATGTACATGACACTCAATGAGAACATCATGAGCGTGGAGGCAATGAAGGAAAACTCCGCCAACATGAAGAAAATGTTCAAACTCGGAATGTCAGGGGAGGGCCCCCGGGAACTGATCAAGATGATAGCCGACGCCGGTGCTTCCCTGAGCGTGAGATACAAAGGCGGCAACTCCGGCAAGACTCTTGAACTGACTGTCTCGAATTCGGAACTGCAGGACATACTCAACACCGACCTGGCTGAAGAGGATAAAAACAGGATGATGCTCGAGGGGAGCGTTGCCAACTTCAATGCAAGCTGTCCGATTAATCTCGGGAGTGGTCTGGTTGCCAAAAGCGCTTCGCTTGAGGGAAACGATGTGATATACGTATATGAAGCCGACGAGGAAGTCCTGGATCTGGGCATGATGCGTCTCAACGAAGACAACATTAGAAAAGAACTTGTCAAACAGTTCGGTGATCCTTCCGTTAAGAATGACCTGAGTATGATGGCATCCGCAGGGTGTGATGTGGTTTACAGATATGTCGGAGACACATCGGGCGATATGTTTGAATTCAGATTTACAAATAGCGAACTGAAGAAACACCTGTCTCATTGAAACCGGCGGATTATGATGGGCCGAAGGAAGTATAAAAATCGTCTGATTACTAATCATACTGGGTTACATTCAAGCGGCCTCTTCATATACAGGTAAATAACACAAAAACGAGAACAGAAATGAAACCGAAAAAACTTACAACCGCAATCGTCGCCTTTGTCGCGGTAATGGGAACAGCGTTCGCGGTGCATTCGTTCGCAGCGCCGGACCCGGCTCCTACGGCGGGTAGCTCGAGAAAGTTCGAGAAAACGAAAAACAAGTGTACGAATTCCAACTGCCAGTGCTCAGGCTATTGGGGTTACAAGCATCTGAACGGAACCTACGAGGGCTCATGTGCCAACAGCGACGGATTCGGACACACATGTAAACATGGTCCCGAAAAGCACGGACTCAGAAAGTGGTAACAATTACTAAAGAAATGTAAATACATTGACATTATGAAACTCAAAACATTTTCATTTGCGATTGCCCTCTGCGCGATGATGTTCTCGTCGTGTGGCAATTCCGCAAAAACGAGCGTCGACAGCGCCGCGGAGGCAGAGACAACTGCCGAGGTAGAGATGACAGAAAACGTGTCGGAAGAAAAGGGTGATTCCACCTACTCGATTCAGGCTTCCAGTGACTCGATTGTGACTCGCGGCGCGGCGTCAGTCGATGGTTTCGGACGTTGTTCGAAGTGCAACTGCAAGGAGTTCGAAGGCCGTGCCCAGACATGCCGCAACTGCGGCCATGCATACAGGGCGCATTATTGATTATCTCCCGGATTCTCGGGCAGCGGCAAATGGGACACGGGCCAATGTCCGTGTCCCGAAAAATACTTAAGTTATGAATTTACAACGCTTTCTGGATGCACAGTCGGCTGTGACAGGCGGATACGGGCAGGCATTGGATGAAATGAGGCGCGGGCGGAAAACCGGTCATTGGATATGGTATATCTTTCCGGTTATTTCCGGATGGTCGTCGAGTTACAATCATATACGCTATGGGTTAGAGGGCTTGGAAGAGGCGGTAGAATATCTTTCTCATCCCACGCTCGGGTCAAGACTCAGGGAGATAACCAACGTCATACTGTCCTATCCCGAGGGTTCAAACCCCGATGTATTCATGATGTGGAATACGGATGCCAGGAAACTGCTCGCATGTATGACTCTGTTCGATCACATATCGCCGGATGATATATTCGGGCATGTCTGCGAAAAATTTTTCGCTGGCGCGAGATGCTCGCGGACACTGTCGCTTCTGGCCGACGCGTGAGACGACAGCGACCATCGTTACATCTCATATGCTTCTTAAAAGATTCATCTTTTTTAGGCAGGTTGAATATTCAAGCTTCAGGGAGGATTCAAAAACATATAAACAACAATAATTCAATAATATAATGAGTAAATTATTACGAATACAATCTCTTTCGAAACTTGTGCTGGGTGTTTGCCTTGTCATTGGCATGGCGTCATGCGGCCACAAGGACGAGAAAGAAATCGAACAAGACCAAGCCTCTGGAATAGTTCTTGTACAGAACAAGAGTTTCTATGAGGTCAAAATGCCGAACGATGAGTCGCTTTATTTCACGAGTTACGATGCTGATGACGGTATCAAGGGACTCTCTTTCGAAGCCGACTCAGTAGAAGTCGCTGTGAATTTCGGCACGGGATTCTTCGTGGGAGAGGATGGCACAATTGCGACAAATGCCCACGTGATATCAAATTCAATAGATGACAAGGATATTCAGAAGTCAATCGGGTCATTTTTTGAATCCCTCAAAAGTCTTCTTTCCGCTGCATATGATGAGAAAGCCGAGGCTCTTCAGCAACTGAATTATGCTTATGAGATCGCAAACTACAGCCCGGAAATCAGTTATTCTGATTTTTATGCAATCAAAGAAGCTCGTGACGCTCTTGTTGCGGAAATGAACGAAATGCAAAGTACATATAGCGTGCTTGACGATATGCGTGCCAACGATTGTGAAGTCAAATATCACAATGACGTGAGCATAGCGTATAATGATACCCATGTAACTAAAAATTCAGATTTCACCAGCTGTGTGATTAAGAAGACAGACTCGGAGCATGACCTCGCGTTGATCCAGCTCAATACCAAGAAAACTCCTGAAGGCAAATATGTTTTCACAGTTGAAGAAGAAGACCCTTATGAACACTATTCTTTCGGTGACAAGATAAAATCGACGATGAGCGGTGACAAAAATGAGAGGCTGTTTGTACATGGTTTCAATATGGGACCTGTTTTAGGTGAGACCAAAGAGGGCTTGAAAGCCCAGTTTACAAGCGGGTCGGTTAGCCAGCATACAGCAGACCAGTTGATGTATACCATACCGACATTAGGAGGAAGCAGTGGCTCGCCTGTCGTAAACCGTGACGGTCAATTGGTCGGGGTCAATTCAGCGAAAGTAAGGGATACGCAAAGTTTCAACATCGGGATTCGCGTCAAACATCTTAAGAATCTACTCGACAAGTAAGGGTTACGCTCCATATCCGAAAGATTCCTTTTTCGTGGGGTTACAAACCAGCCTCTTTCATCATAGAGGGTAAATGGACAAGCGGCTGTTGAAGATGAGCTTGTTTCTGACAGCCGCTTGAATAGTTAATCAACAATCTAATCTGAATGATATGAAGATATTGGCAACTGTAATTGACGTCATCGTCCTTGCTGGTCTCGTTTTCGGGATGTATGCCCTGATGGGGGATACGTATCGCAACGGCGGTATCATGACGAAAGTGCTCATAATGGCCGGCGTCGGAGCCATCTATGGATTGCTCCGGGCTGTGTATCGCAAATGGCTTGTGCCCGAGGATTCGGAACAGGGCGAATGATGGGAAACTTCAGCTGAAGTCGTTTCCGGCAAAAGAAGGACTCAAAACAATAAAAACGGAAAAGGGAAATCGGATGCATAAGTACTTCTGAAATTCATCCGTATAATCGAATTAATCAGCAACAAGACAATATGGAATATTTGACATGCTCTTCATGTGGCAAAGAAACGCCGAGAGTACTGGCACGTTGCAAGCACTGTGGCGAGGTGCTGCATAAACACGATATCATAACCCCCAAGGATTATGAAATCAAGTCGCGAGCGGGTTTCACTACGTTCTATTTATGGTTTGGACTGGTTCTTAATGCCATAATGGGACTTGCCTACTTCGCTACAATCTTCACAAGAAAGGGGTTGTGGTCTGCATATGATCCCATGTACACCCGCATCTATGGTTTCGTTTCTTCCGCAATACTGGTCTATGGATATTTATCTTTGATGCGTTGGAAGAAAAGCGGATTCTATATCCTGACGCTAATGGCGGGTGTATCCCTGATAGTGAATCTGGTGAGCGGGAATCCATTATCATTCTCAACGTTCTCACCAATTGTTTCAATAATGATTCTTTACGCCGTCCTTCAAATTAAGAAGAATGGTAAATCATGTTGGGAACAACTATCATAAGTCGGTAGTGTTGATACTGTGTCACTGAGATTGTATAGGGCGGTCACTTGGGTCTCGTGCACAGATTCGGGGGCGTCCGGGACGGACCGCCCTTCCATGCTGGGACGCGCGCTGGGACGCGCGTCGGGTCACTGCGGTTTTTCTCGGAGGATGGCGAAAAATTTCGTACGCCGGGGGTTACAAAGCGGGTGGCGACATCATAGAGGATAAAGAAACAACTTAAACAACTCTCGTTATGAAAAGATTCTTTATGATATTGGCGGTCCTCGGGATTGCGTCGCCCGCGATGTGGGCCGGGAAGTGGGACGGTGTCAGGATGTTGGCTTATCAGGCCGGCAAGCATCCGGAAGAGACAATGTCGGTGGTGGGTTTCCTGATAGACCTGTTCCTGATGTGCATCCCGGTGGCGATCGTCGCTGGCGTCGTGAGCATCATCCTCAAGTCGGTGATGGATCTGAGCAAGGAAGATACACAGTCTGCTTTCTTCGGAATCGGCGGCGTCCTTCTCGCGATCAGTCTGCTGGTTTATTTCCTGGCATGAACGTCCCCAGACTACGGAGTGAGCAAAACAAAAGCAAAGACACATTCTTGGCGGTGAAGTGAGTAGCCGCCAATTAACTTTAAAACCATTATCATGAGCGACACCAACATAGGCATTCATAATCTGCCGACTGCGTGCCCTAAGTGCGGGCGCATGTCGGATTCGATCAAATGCTATTCAGTTCCGAACTATCTCGTTTTCTTAGGCGTCTATGCTGCCTATGAGTTCAAAAAGGAGGTCTGCTGTCCGGCGTGCATGAGAAAGCGGATTCTGATCAAGTATTTTACCTACAACATTATCATCGGCAATTTTCTGTGGCTGATGTTAGGGTTGCCCATGGGAATATGGAAACTCTGTTCATCGTTCACGAAAGGACATTCGAAGTCAGTGCGGGCGGTCATCGCCGACAACCTCGCGGCGTCGCAACGCGAATACCAGCAGGCGCGTCAGCAGGAGTACCGGCAGACTTCTCCCCTGAGTTATCCGCAGTGGGGCACTCAGGGCAATCCGGTCAAAGGCTCATGAGCGTGGACTTCAATGACCAATGAATGTGCTTACATTACCCGAGACTCATTGATAAGTCAGACAAATTCAACTTCAAAGTTTCATCACTTTCGTTCCGTTGGACGGTGCCCGCTGATTTCAATGCGGGTATGGAGATCAAGGGCGAAAGCCGATACGAAACCGACGACTTCATCTATGAGTTGACCGGTTCCGTCACTCTGATCGATCTGGAATAACGCTTCAACAAAAAAGAATGGACCGCGAAAAATCCTTTTCGAGGGGGTTACAGACCGGAGGCCGACATCATAGATGGTAAAGAAACAACTTAAAAGCAAACAAAATGAAAGGCGCTTTGATTCTTCTGGATGTGTTGAACTTCTGTGTGGTGATAGTCGCCGTCGTGGCGCTGTGTGTCCTCTTCAAGGGCAATATGGTGATGCGGGCGGTTGCGGCCGGCGCGGGAGCCGCGGGTTTTCATCAGCTGCGCCGTTATTACCGCGTGAGGCTTATGGCCGAGGGGCGTGAAAGGCAGCAATAGACTCAAACCCTCTCCTGATCTCTGAAAATCAACATATAACGATAGAACTATCAGTGTTATGGTACAGAATGTGATAGGGTCGGCGCGAATGGCTGCCCGAATCGAGACAGCCACTTGGCGGATCATGAGGATGTATAACCTCGCGGTCGCCAGAGCGGGCATCGATCCGCTTGATCTGCTGCCGGTCCTTGCCGGCAAGGTTGACAGTGAAGATTGCGAGCTCTGCCTCCGGATGGCCGATGAACTCGGTCGTTGCCGTCAGGAACTTGCGGATCATCCTATCCCTGAAAACGAAAAAGAGGGTCAGGCCACACTCGGCGCTATGGACGCGAACCTCGTGTTTCAGAAATACCCGGGCGACTACGCCCACCATCTGCTCGAGCAGAGGGATTTCGTGGCGGAAGCAGAAGAGGCGCTCAGACAGCGCAAGGCCGAGAGGAAGCGCAACATCTTTCTCGCGCTCGGATGTGTCGCCGTCCTTATTCTTGGCATCGTGATATATAATCTTCCCTATTTCGCCGAGAAGCGAGCCTATGGCCGTGTGGAGAAAGCGTATGAGCAGAAAACTGATTACGAATTCAGGCAGCAGGCCGACGAATATGTGGAGGATTATCCCGACGGCAAGCATATCGATGACGTGCTTTGGCTCGTGGTCACGTCATACCGCGGCTTGCATGAGCCGATCAAGATTCTCGAATCGGCTGAGAATTATCTGACGCTGCGGCCCGAGGGCTCGTATGCCGCACGCGCCAAGGCAGTCTATGACAGCGTATGGAATTCGGAGATAGCGAATTACGACTGGATAGCGGATAAGAGGAGCTCTGACGCGGGCGCGACGTTCGTGCGCTCGATGCTCTGCTATATGCGCGATAACCGCATGCACACGGTGTCGGTGACGGGTGTCCCGACGCTGGATCTCAAGGAATACAGTGAGTATCCGTCAAGTGTCCGGGTGTTTCTCGAGGCGCTGTATGAGGCTGAGGCGGAGAGTGGCAAGGGTATCCCGGGCAGAAAGTCGGCGAAGCTTCCTGACGACCTGGTGACGATCAAGGACAAGATTACGCCCGAACAAGCGCGGTCATGGACAGCCGATATTATCTCGAGTCTGCAGAGCGGGTTCGACCGCGTGCTGACGCCTGGGCTCGTGAAGTTTGTCGACAGTCGCAACGTCTCCGGCAGCGACAAGGCCAAACTTCCGACGGTGCGTGTGGACTTCACCGTGAACACCGAGGAGGAGCATTTCGGGGGTGTTCCCGTGCCCTCGATATGGACCTATACATCCACGCAGGGTTACAACATTGAGGTCGAGAAGAGTTTTATCCTCGGCATCTCGATGGAGTTCAAGGCCGATTTCAATTATCTGGGGGCGGCCTCAGACTTTGTGGTGACGGGGCACGGCGACCCGGGGGAGGAGAGAATCAACGTTGACAAGTCGGAGGCGTATAACGTGATGTGCGACAGGTGTGTAGCGAAATTCGCTGACAAGATAGCCGCCGAGATCGGACTGCTGGAGCAATGACGAATTCGCGCATGGATCCTTTATTGGGCGCGACGAATATTTTTCCTTGGGGTGGGTTACTTCCTGGCGGAGTCTGTCATAAGGGGTAAACAACGAATTTTACGACTTATGGAGACTATGAGGATTTCTGAGACAGCGAGCGCCGGAACGAGGAAGAACGCCGGAGTGACAAGGATAAATGCCGGAGCGACAAGGTTGGACGCCTGTGCCGCGACGAGGGGCTTGAACCGCGTGGACGCCGCTTTTATCGATGGACTCAAACGCGGCGACAATGAGGTGTGCCGCCGGTTCTTCTACAAGGAGATCGGCGGTATCATCCATAAGATTAGGGTGGAGGTGTTCCGCGGCAATGTCGATTTCGACGAACTTGTGAGCGAGCTATATCTCTTCCTTTCGCGCGACGGATGGGCCAAGCTGGACGGTTTCGACGGCAAGAACGGGTGCCGGCTGCGCACGTGGATGATTCCGGTGGCGTGGCGATACCTGATAAGCGTCCGCGAGCGGCTGCTGCATACCGATTGTGGCGATAATCCGGATTACCGCCTGCGTGCGGACGATGACTCGGCCGACGACGACCTGCGGATACAGATCGCCATCGATGTGAACGCCGTGCTGGCGGGTATGTCCAACCGGCGGTATGCCGAGATCATAAGACTGCTTATCGTCGAGGGTTACGGGGCGCGGGATGTGGCCGACATGCTCGACATGAAAGTCGAGAATGTATACAATCTCAAGCATCGCGCCATCGTTCAGTTTATAGAGCAATACGGGAGGCGATAGATTTGAGGGGGCTGGGGCGTCTATAAGATAAAACGTTCTATGATAAGCAAGAAATTCTCGGCTGTTCCCGACCAACGGATCGCTTGTTTCCTCACCGAAAGCGACGGCTCGACCTACGGCAGTCTCCTCGGCGAAAACGACGGCTCGACCAACGCCGGCTCGATCGACGGCGACGTGCTCGACGCGGTGGAAAGCGTGACCGACCTCTGGACTCTCGCAAAAATGAAAGAATCATATCGTTATGAAGAGAATGACAATTACAGCGCTGCTGCTGACGATGTTGCTGACGTGTTTCCTCCCCGCCGGGGCGAAGACACGTCGGGCCGTGGTGATAGGCCTCGGTGAGCAGCAGGACAAGTCATGGGCCAAGATCAACGGCGACAGGGACGTGCCGCTGGTGGTCTCGATGCTCAAGGCCAACGGATTCAGCGACGTCGTGTCGCTGACGAACGCCAAGGCCACCAAGGCCGGAATCGTCGGCGCCTTCAATTCGCTGATAGCCCGCGCCGGACGTGGCGATGTGGTCTACATCCAGTTTTCCGGTCACGGCCAGATGATGACAGACCTCGACGGCGACGAGGCCGACGGCCTTGACGAGGCGTGGATACCCTACGACGCATACCTGAAGTACGGCCCGCGCGACCGTGGCGAGAAGCATCTCAGCGACGACGAGGTGGCGCGTTACCTGACGCGTCTGCGCTCGAAGATCGGTGCCGAAGGCGTCATCGCGGTCGTGGTCGACGCCTGCCACAGCGGAGACTCGACGCGCGACCTCTGCGACGCCGATTCGGTCGTGGTCAGAGGCACCGACGACAATTTCATCATCCCCGGACCATGGAAAATGTCTGGCGCGACGCCCCCGCGCGAGTCCTGGCTGACGCTCAGCGCCTGCCAGGATTTCCAGATCAACCAGGAATACAACGGCGTCGGAAAACTCACCCACATCCTGGCCAACAACTGGCGTAATTTTGTCGGCATGTCCGACCGTGCCATTCTAAAAGAAATCGATGACGCCTACGAGTCCCGGAAATACAAGGGGCCGGTGGCGCAGAACCCAAGGCTCTCCGGCAATACCGGCAGAGTCTTATCGCTGATTTTCAAATGACATTCGAATATAAAGGAGGAACATACGCGGACTGGCAGATAGTCCGGGCATACCAGACCGGCGACAAGTACATCCAGCAGGTCTGGTATGAAGTGTGCCGCAGGCAGTTCCGCATAGGCGCGTCGGGTTACGGCGGCCTCTCCGACTACGACCGCGAGGACCTGTTCCAGGACTCGTTCATCATCCTGTGGGAGAAGATGGAGACGCGCCAGCTACACCTCAACGGCTCGTGCGTCTTCGCCGTATCGAAGCGGGGCGACAACCAGGTGCCCGATCTGCTGGGCTACTTCATGCGCATAGTCAAGAACAAATATCTCGAGATGCTGCGCGGCGGCAAGTACGTGCTCCCCGTCAACGAGACGGTGACGGCCTCTGACGCCGACATCTTCGACGAGCTCTACTGGGACGAGGACCCCGAGGTGGAGAAAGACCGCATCGTGAGCCGCTGCCTTCTCTCGCTGCCCAAGAGCTGCCTTGAGATTCTCACGATGTTCTTCTATGAGAAGAAATCGCTCGAGCAGATACTCGCCGAGCGGCCCGAGAACAGCTCGTACGACGGCCTTAAGAGCCGCAAGTCGAAGTGCATGACCAATCTCAAGAAACGTATCACCGAATCATTCGCAAAAGCCGGACTAAGATGAAAGAAGAAGATATAGACAGTCGCATAGAGCGGGTGGTCCGCTCCGTCGCCGCCAAGCGCGCCGCAATGCGCGGATGGGAAGCCCATGGGCTGGGGCCTGAAATCGACAGACGGGCTGTGTGCGCCGCGCCGGCCGTGGCTGCCGCGCCGGCTCCGGCCGCCGCAAAACCGTCGCGTAAATGGCGGCTCTGGGTCGTGTCGGCAGCCGCTTCGGTCATCGTGATACTCGGCGTCGGGATCAGCCTCTACATCGGTCGGGGCGGAGATGCCGACGTGATGCCGTCCGCCGCGCCGCCGGCGGTCTATAGAGGCGGAAGCGCGGACATCCAGAACATACAGGCCATGATCGACAACGGTAGATACGACGAGGCCCTTCAGGCCATCGAGGTCACTCGGGCCGACACGGCGATCAATCCGTCGTATACGCCCGAGCGGCAGGAATACCTGCGCAGCCTCAACGCCAACCGCGATTATGAACTTGAATGGCTTAGGATTGGCGTGCTCGTGAAGAGCGGCCGCAAGGAAGCGGCCGTCGCCGGACTCCGGGAGTATGTGAAGACCGACGGAGAGCACCGCCATGAGGCCGAAACCCTTCTCAACGAACTGACCAAATGAGACATATGCGTTCCCTGATCATGGCCGCGATTCTGGCCGTGTCGGTATGTCTGGGCCTGAAAGCCCAGATATACAACAACTTTATGGAGGCCGGCAAGACGGCTTATCTTGAGAACAACTATCCGCTCGCGTCGTACTTCTATGAGGAGGCGCTGCGGCATATACCTGCCGACTCGCTTATCGAGATATATCTCAGCGACGCCAGACTGCGCGATGCCAACTTCTACTCGGGAAAATATGACGACGCGCTGAGATATGGCAAGCGCGTCATAGACGATCTCGGGCGGCTCGAACTCACGGGCACCTACCGGAGTCTCGAGGACTCGCTGATGGTGGCCAACATCTGCGCCGAGCGGGGCGACTCGCTGAAGGCGGTGCGCTATGCTGACGAGGTGTTCGGCAAAGCCCTGCACAGTGACCTTTCGTGGCAGGAGAAGATGCAGCTCTCGAAAGTCGGCGGCATAATCATGAGCCATTTGGGCAACTGGCCGATGGCCGAATCGATGTATGTCCTCGCGCGGGATATTGCCAAGCAGTACGCGCCGGGCTGGGAGACCATCAACGCTATCAACCTTCACGGCAACTCGCTGTATCATATTGGCAAATATGAGGAGGCCCTGAAGGCGTACGAGGAACAGACCGAGGAGGCCCGCGAGGCCTTTGGCATTGATTCGCGCGAATATCACTGGGCGCGCTACTGCGTCGCCAATATGCTGGCCTTCATGGACCGTATCGACGATGGGGCCGCGGTCTACCGGGAGGTGATCGCCTGGTACCGCGACCGGATGCTCAACCAGCTGCGCACCGCGCCCTCGACCGAGCGCGCCCGTTATCTCGGCAACATGATCGAGCTGCTCGAGAACGCCATCCCGTTCGGGGTCAAGGCGAAATACAACCGCGATGAATTTACCGCGCTCGCATATGAATGTCTGCTGCTCACGAAGGGTCTGCTTCTCGCCACCGAGAAATCGACCGAGACGAAAATACGCGCGAAGGGCACCGACGCCGAGCGCGCCGACATCGACGCCCTGTATGAGCTGAAATCGAGACTCGCCGACCTGCTCGCCGATCCGTCCACCGACCCTAAGGATGTGCTCAACACCTATGCCCGCGTCAAGACCCTCGACGTCAACCTCGCGAACGCCGCCGCGCGTTATGGCGACAACACGGAGTTCGCCGCCGTCGGCTACGAAGAGGTCCGCAACAGTCTGAAGGATGGTGAGGTGCTGCTCGATTTCGCCGACTTCAAGCCGAAGAGCAAGCCCCGGCAATACGTCTGCTACGAGATACGCCGCGACTCGAAATATCCCGAAGTGCATTTCGTCTGCGACGGCGCGAGACTCGACTCGCTGTTGGCTCTGGAACGGGGCAGGTGGGGCAATCTCTACACCGGAGAGGCGGGCGTGGATATGGCGTCGATTGTCGGCGAACCGCTGAGCCGTATCATAAAGGATGCCGAGACGGTCTATTACGTGCCCTCGGGCGTGTTCCACAAGCTCGCCTTGGAGGCCATCCCTCTCGGAGAGCGTCGGTTGGGCGACATGCACGCCTTCCGGCGCCTGTCGTCGGCCAGGGAACTCGCTGCCGCCGATGCCGCCGACGGTTTCGACTCGGCGTGCATCTACGGAGGCCTGACGTATGGCGCCGACATAAAACCGCTTGTGCGCTCGGCGCAGGAGGTGGAGGACATCTCCGCGACGTTGGGCGGCGTGGTCGACACGCGAGTCCGCATGGCCGACAAGGGAACGAAAGAATCGTTCATGCAGTTGGGCGGGGAAGCACCGGATATCGTACATCTCTCGACCCACGGTTTCCATTACACGCCAGCCGACCCGAATCTTCCGGTCTCGCTCCAGGGGTATGACGACGCCATGGCGTTGTCGGGACTGGTGATGTCGGGCGGTTCGCTGTCGTCGCGTCGCGGACTTCTGACGGCTGCCGAAGTGGCGCGCTGCGACCTCTCGGACACCGCGATAGCGTGTCTCGCCTCGTGCGATTCGGGGCAGGGCGAGGTGACGTCCGAGGGCATCTACGGTCTGCTGCGTGCGTTCAAGAAAGCGGGTGCGCGGACGGTCGTGATGAGTCTGTGGAAAGCGAGCGACGTCGCCACCGAATGCTTCATGACCAACTTCTACGCTGACCTTGTCAACGGCAGCCGCGACCGCCACAAGGCGTTCCGATTCGCCCGCGACGAAGTTCGGCGCCAGTATCCCTCCCCCTTCTACTGGGCCGGCTTCACGATGGTCGACTGACGTAAGTAATAAGTAGTAAGTAATAAGTAGTAAGTAATAAGTAATAAGTAATAAGTAATACGGGTCAGCAGGTTGCCTTACGGCGGCACGGCGAGTGTCCCCGGCATGGGGGCGTACTTCCCCGGACGCCCAACGATCTTAGCGCGAGCGGCAGGTGATCAATATAAAAAATTTCAATAGATATGTTGACAGTAAATGATATAAGGGATAAGAGGTGCACGAGGGAGGACTTCGTGTTCTTCTGGAGGCACACAGGTTCGGCCGAGGCCTGCCTGAGCCAGTGGTACCCCAGCCCGTTTGTGGTGGGGGAGGTGTGTTACAATTGCGCCGAGCAGTATATGATGGCGGAGAAGGCCCGCATCTTCGGCGACGTGAAAACGCTCGAACAAATCATGGCCTCTTACAACCCCGGGGATATGAAGCAATTCGGTCGGAGGGTGAGGAATTTCAACTCATATGTCTGGGACGCCAACCGCTCGGATGTAGTGATGACGGCCAGTCTCGCCAAGTTCTCGCAGAATCCTAAACTTAAGGAGTTCCTGCTCTCCACGGGCGACAAAATTCTTGTCGAGGCGTCGCCTTACGACCGGATCTGGGGCATCGGACTCGCGGCCGATGACGCCGATGCCACGGTGCCCGCCCGCTGGTGCGGCGACAACAGGCTCGGGTTCATACTCATGGCGGTGCGCGATATGTTGCGTGGCGAGGAGACGCCCGGGAGCGAAGGCTCGATCGGCCAGGCGTTGAGTATGTGGTCGTTTGGAGCTGGCAACTCGGCCAGACGCTTCAACATGGAGGACCCCATGCCCGAGAAGCGCAAGCGGGCCACCGCCGACTCGTGGACTACGCTGCCGCTCGAGCAGTTCGTGACCGTGCCGCAGGATTTCTATCTGACCGGGCGGCAGATGGAGGTGGTGCGCATGGGGCACATCCCTGATGCGATGGAAGACCACTGGTTCATGTATTGCGACGACAGCACGATTCGTTACTATCGCAGCTGGACCGGCATCTGTTTCGCCGTGGCGAGTTATGAGAAAAGCGGCGACGGATACCGCATCACCGAACTGCGCATCAACAACGATCCGCTGCAACATGAGCTGAATGATGTGGATGCCGCCGTCGCGCTCTTCTACGCGCTGCTGGTCAGCGAATACGGCGGCTATTCCGCCCCCTACTGGAAAGCCGCCTTCGCGTGATAGAACAGTTGCGCGCCAACTACATGATGGTCAGAGACACACGTCTTCCAAGTCCTTCGAAGATGCGGAAGAGTGTGTTGAGCTGGACATCGGCTTTGCCGTTTTCCAGAC
Source organism: uncultured Muribaculaceae bacterium (assembly GCA_910584125.1). Lineage (GTDB taxonomy): Bacteria > Bacteroidota > Bacteroidia > Bacteroidales > Muribaculaceae > Lepagella. The sequence goes on from CAJTXU010000020.1 coordinate 38,623, forward strand.
GTGATATATATGTTTTTTTTCGTGCCGATGCGTTCTGCGAGCTGTTCCTGAGTCAATCCGGCTCTGAGGCGTTCTTCCTTGAGAGTCTATGCCAGACAGAACGCCGCCGCATAGGCATCAAAACGATCCCGCTCCGGAGTCCCGGGTCTGCCGTATTCCGCATCAAGAAGTTCGTCGAATGTACTTGCATTCATGATAGCTTCCTTTTTCGCCTTATCCATTTTCTTTTTCGTTAAAGTATTGTTTCAATGAGGAATAGCCTTATGGTTTGATTCCCGACAGCTGCAAAGTTAACTAAAAAGTTTACTCTGGCAAAGTTTTTTAGTTGATTTTTTAAGGAAGAATGGGGCGGTGCTGAAGTGATTGCAACATGTCCGGCAGGACATCTTGTGTGTAGCCGTGGGTGATTGATATGTGTCGGCGACGACACCTTGTTGCAATTTTGAATGTTGAATGTTGAATGTTGAATTTGGAATTTCTGTACGATTGAAATGCAACAAGGTGCCTTTCAGACACTTCTGTCCTGCTTGCCTTCCGGGGGTATGTACTCCGGCTACACACAAGATGCCTTCCAGGCATGGAATAATCACTCGGCTGTCAACAAATGCTCGGCTGTCAATAATCACTCGGCTGTGAACAATATAATGTGCGTGTCGCATATTGTTATGAGACATCCCCGTCAGGAGTATCCATTATGCGCAGAACGGTGTCTCTGCCCCGTATTTTACTTATTACTTATTGTTGATAGATTGTCTGTGTTGCGTCACTCAATATCGTAAAGCGGAAACACGTTATTTCTAAAACATTGAACTGTGAAGATGACCAAGGAAAAATTTCAGAACAAATGCCGTGGCTCGCTCTTTGGCGGAGCCGTCGGCGACGCTCTCGGATATCCGGTGGAGTTCGTGGGCTCCTTCAGGAATATCCAGGCCAAGTATGGAGCAGACGGAATAACTGAGTATGACGAATGTTTCGCGCGGCTTGAAGACCCTCAGTCGCGGCATAAGGCTTTGTTTTCCGACGACACTCAGATGTCGCTCTATACGGCCGAAGGACTGCTTGAGGCCGAAAGAAGCGATCGCCCGGCGTTGCCGATGATCTGCAACGCCTATCTTGCATGGTTCGGAGGCCAGACCGGCAGGAAGACCAAGATCGCATACGACTCCGAATTGGCCAAGATCGACGAACTAAATCAGCAGCGCGCCCCCGGCAACACCTGTCTCTCGGCGTTGCTGGCCATCTACAGAGGGAAAGAACCGAAAAATTCGAGCAAGGGATGCGGCGGCGTGATGCGGGTGGCCCCTGTCGGCATATATGGCGCGTCCCACGGCTGGCCGCTTGAAGAGACGGCCCGCATGGCGGGAGACGCGGCTGAGCTGACACACCTTCATCCGTTGAGCACTTACCCTTCGGCGGCGTTGGCCGTGATGGTGCAGCTGTGCGCGTCTGCTGACGAAACTGTCGATGCGGAGGCTTTCAAAGACATAGTCGATAAATCGCTGAAAGTGGTGAGCGGAGTTTACGGTAATGACGCGCCGGCGATGGAGGATTTCCTGAGGATTATCCGGGAAGCGGTCGGTCTTGAAGGCGACGGGCGCGCAGACTGGGAGATCATAGAGAACGATCTCGGCGGCGGCTGGGTGGCCGAGGAGACCCTGGCCATAGCGATATTCTCGGTGCTAAGGCATATGGATGATTTCAGCGCCTGCATGGTCAGCGCGGTCAATCATGGGGGCGACAGCGACTCGACCGGGGCGGTGGCCGGCAACATCATCGGCGCCATAACCGGATACGAGGCCATCCCCGCGAAGTTCAAGGAAGGTCTCCAGCTTCACGACCTGCTACTCTCCACGGCCGACGCCCTCAGACCTGAGACCAATTCCGTTTGCCGATGATAGATTCGGACGGGGCTGAGGTTCTGTATAGGAAAAAACTTCCGGCAGTCATGAAAAAGAAAATTTCTTTCCGTATGTGGCTGTATGTCTTCTTCGGAGGCATACGCCAGATTTTCGTCAACATCTTCTCGCGCAGGAACAAGACAGCTTTCTGGCGCGTGACCTGGGCGATCATCACGCTGTGTGCCGTAGTGTTTACCGGTTTGCTGACAGTCGCTTTCATCGAAAGCCGCTCCAGTCGCGGACCCGCCAGCCCTGTTTATGAATCCGAGCTTAGCGCCGACCTCAAGTTCCATAACTTGGGGCGTAACAAGGGCCAGTCCTTTATCACTGATTCGCGCACCGGCGAGAAACTGATGGAAGGCATCGACTGGATCGCCGTTCCCATGGACGGTGACAGCCTCATCGTCGTCGCCAAAGGAGGCAAGCGCGGGTTCGTGAACCGTTTCACGGGCCGGACTGCCATACCCTTCGACTATGACGCCGCCTGGACGTTTACCGACGGCGTGGCCGGGGTCTGCCGGGGTGACTCGGTATGGTTCATCGACCATGCGGGCCGTCCGATCAACAACCGTAAATTCGCTCGTAAGCACGGTTACGGCAGCTATGTCTATCACGGCGGTTATGCGGCCATCCCGGTGGGGGAGAAGTTCGGTCTCATCGACAGGAGAGGCGACTGGGCCGTGGCTCCTGAACACGATGACATCAATATCGGACCGAAGGATATGTGGTATGTCATGGACAACGGGAAGTATGGCGTGGTCGGCGCGGACGGACGCATCGTGATCCCTGTGGAGTATGTGAACGTTTGGATCAACAACGACAACGGCATCACGGTGGCCAACGCCGACAACACGCGGAGCCGCTACGGCTACGACGGCACGCTGATTGACAGGTTCGTCTTCGACGAGACGCATCATATGGCATACTATATCGACGAACTCGACGCCGAGGGAAACCAGAAGCAGGGCGTCGACGGGACGATGCTGAAATATTCCGTCGGTAATTTCTACGGACTGATGACTAAAGATGGCGTGGTCGTCACGACACCGCAATATTCGAAGATTGAGGCGGTCAAGCCCGGCGTCTACCAGTGTGAGATTCCCGATACGGGCGACAGCGTCATGATCAATGCCCGTGGCGAGAAAATCAATTAGATTTGGCCATTTTGAAAAAAATCACTAATTTTGGCTTAAGGCCCAAGACCTAAGACCTCAGACTTAAAACTTTTATGGCAAAGAGAATGAACAGATACGAGACGGTGCTGTCGCGGCTGCCGGCGACTCTTGAGTGGAGTCACGGCCAGGACATCGCGGCCGTGAGCGGATATCTGTTAGAGCCGGACGGACTGCCGCGGATATTCCTCGGTTCGGGAGGTTCGTTGTCGGCCGCGCAGCTTGCGATGCAGCTTTCGGTGGAGCGCGGAGTCATGGCGGCCGCCATGACTCCCTACCAGTATATCTTCAGCGCGTGGAGCGGTTTGCCGGCACGGGTGTTCCTGCTGAGCGCAGGAGGTCGCAACGTGGACGCGTTGAACGCCTACCGGACGGCGCACGAGAATCCCGGCCAGCAGTTCGGCGTGATGCTCATGAGCGTCGCGAGTCTGCTGGAGGAGACGATGCGCGGTGACGGCGAGGAGAATGTGTTCACATACGAGCTGCGCCGCCGTGACGGATTCCTTGCCACCAACTCGCTGCTGGCATTCTACTCTCTGTTGTTCCGGATATACCGGGGCGACAAGGTGAGAGTGGACGACTGGAGCCGGTTTGACTCGATCGGCTCGCCGCTCAAAGCCTTCATGGAGAGTACATATACGCTCGACACGGGAGAATGGAACGAGCATGACGCGGCCCTGTATGGCGCGCGGGAGACCGATCGGTTCTATGTGCTGTATTCGCCCGACTCGATGCCGGTCGCGGTCGACATGGAATCAAGGTTTTCAGAGGGCTCGGTGGGTTGCCTGCAGATCTCCGACTACCGGAACTTTGCGCACGGACGTTTCAACTGGTTCCATCAGCGCAAAGGGCAGACGGCGATAATCGCCATCGTCACTCCGGAGTCGGCGAGAATCGCGAACGATATTCTTGCGGTGCTGCCCGATGATATCCCGGTGATGAGACTGGAGACTGACAAGAGCGGATCGGCGGGGACGATAGACCTCCTTGTCAAAGGAATGCATCTTGCCAAACATCTTGGACATCGCTGGGGGCTCGACATCGGCGCCCCCAAGGTGGCCGATTTCGGACGGACGATCCACAGCATGGACTTCGATAAGTAAAATCAGGGAAATGGACTGCTGATGAAAATTTTTTATGGAAGAGGGTTACTTCTGGCGGGAAGCCGTCATATAGGGCAGAAACAAACTTAGAAGTTGCGCCCGACACGAATCAGGGCCGTTGAAAATGAAGAAGCTCGTTCTTTCTCTCGCAATCGTTGCCGTCTGCTCGGCCGCCGTCGTAAGCCTCTGCTCATTCTCCTCGGAGGCGTCGGCCACGACAGTTTCAGCAACGCCAGTCCACACCGACTTCCATTCGCCTTCGCAGGGAGCGCACTGCAGCGGGTCGGTGGGATGCGACTGCTCCGGATTCTCTCCCATCACCAACGGAAAGGAGTGGCAGAAATCCTACTGCAGGCATTGTGGCCACAAGAAATCCAGCCATAGATAAAACACAACATGTCGGAACACTTGTCAAACCACTAACTTACCGGAGGCATCCCGTCCCGGCGGGATGTCTCCCCAATTGATACCATTGAACTATGAGAAAACTGCTGTTCGTAATGTTCGGGGCAGTCGCTGTCGTGACGACCCTCAGTCTGGCCGGGTGGGACGGCGGTTTCCCGGAACTGTCGCTTCCGTCGCTTTCCGCCGATTCAGACGACAAGGACACAGTCGGCGATGTCGCTGACGAGGAACTCGTCGATTATATGTCGGACGATTATTTCTATATCGACACCGTGATGTATGCCAAGGGGCACACATTCGGTTCGAGAGGGGATATAACGTGCTGGCAGGGATGGTATTTCGACTCAGTATGCGTCGGCAACGACCTGATGCTGACCTATGACTCGGTAGGCCCGTCGAAGCTGCGACTGAGCCTCGTGACGCGCGATCTGTCCGTCGACCTCGGCGACCCCGACGCCGCGGCTAAGATCAAGGCCTTAATGCAGCCGCTCGACGGGTTCACGCGTTTCGAGAGACGCTACGAGCAATGCCTCGACTCCGCGACCGAAGAAGAGCACGCGCCTATGGAATACAGGTATATGGCATATTTCACGTTTGTGGCCGACTGTCCCGACAGTGCTGTGGCCGGCAGGGAGAAGATCAACCGGTTCATCTGCGACCTGACTGGTGTCTCTGAGATTGAGAAGGCCAAGGTCCCGGCTCTGGCGGCGTTCTACGCCGGATTCAACAGGGCGAAGAGCTACAGGCCGGTCTATTCCGGGAAAGAGGCCGATATGCAGGGATTGTCATATTTTCTGGCCGACAGGGCCTTCGAGAACTGGAAGCGCGAAGGAGAGTTCGGTCTGGGTTCAAGCGCGCTCGACGTGTGCATTCGTTCGCGGGTGGCCAACCGGCGGTTCGTGACTTTCTCCAAGTATGAATACGACCGCGAGGGAACGGGGCACGGGATGTACACCGAGACGTTCCACACCCTCGACCTCAAGAGCGGCGAGGGGCTGACGAACGCCGACATCTTCAAAGCCGGGTCGCTCGACAAGGTGAAGTATGAACTGTTCGGCGTCATGGCCCGCGACCCGCGCTTCACGGCGGCCAACGACGGAGTCAAGACCGCCCGCGATGTCGCGCGGGTGACCGGTCGCTGGCAGTACTCGGACATTACCGAGGAAGACAGCGGCGAAGAATCGAGAGTCGAGGTCGAGCTTCCCGAAGGAGCGTTGACCGCCACCGGGGTTGTGTTCTCGTTCCAGCCCTACGAGATAGGGTGTTTCGCCGAGGGGGCCTATCACTTCATCGTGCCCTACAGCCGGCTGCGGCCATACCTCACGCCCACTGCCCGGCGACTCGTCTCGGGGCTGAGGTGATGCCTCACATGCCGAGCATCGCGGCGGGTGCGATACCAAGTATGACGCATATCGCGCGGGCGATGCGCAGGGTCGGCTCTGCTCTGCCGGAGATATAATCGCTTACGCGCGATGCGCTCACGCCAAGTTCGTTGGCAAGCTGTTTTTGTGTCATGCCTTTTTCCTCAATCGACAGACTAATGAGCTCGCCGATTGTCGGCTTGTCTATGGGATAGTGGATTTTTTCGTATGTCTCAACCACATCCGAGACGATAGTGAGTTCAATGGCATTCCTGTCGTTTGCAGGGGTCTCGTCAGTAACGAGGGGCAAAAGTTCCTCTATGCGATTGAGAGCGTACTCATACTGTTGTTTTGAAATTTCCATATTTCAATTATTAGATGGTTGAACAATCAATTTTATCGTATTCGCTGTGTGTTCCGACAAAACGAATGAAGATTCTGCCTATAGTGAATTTTATCACCACGACCAGTCGGTATTTATTGCCCTTGATGTCGAAGACGTAATGCTGGTTGCCGACATAGTCGGTTGTTGGAAAGTCCTCGCGAATCTCAGAAATATTATGCCACTGAGCTCGTTGGGCAATGTCATACCATCGTTCCAAAGCTATTCTTGAATCAGCGTATCCTGCCGATTCATAAAATTCCCTGATTTTTCTGTGTGAGATAATGTGCATAACTTTAGTTTCCGCAAAGTTAATAATAAATTTTGAAATTCAAAAGAATTTGGCTGAATAATTTTGAATTTCAAACGCAACTCGAAGTTTTATCAAACCACAGCAACAACATCAAGCAGGTGAGATGCTCCGCGCCGATACCGCCGACGATGACCGACGCTGCGTTCACCCGTTACAGCCCGATAGAGGTCTGGGTGTCAGTAGAGGAAACCGAAGATCCAAAGGGGGATTTTGTTGCCGAATCCGAATTCAATGTCGTCCGCCACAACGAAGCTGTCAGGAATATCCCGAATCTGACTGAATCCTTTCCCTTTCCCTCCGATTTCGAAAAGATATCTGCCGTCGACTATGAGATCCCCATCTTTCGGATATCCTATGCGGTGACCGACGCTGAGGAACGAAGCGAACGTGCATTCCCTTTGGGCTCCGATCAAGGGGGAATCGAGCGCGCACATCAGCGTGGAGTTGTCCAGAAGAATTTTCTGCGGTTTCGATAGACTTCTCGGATTGCGGACTGTCGTGAAAAGCTGTCGGATAATGCATGCGCGGTCAAGCAGATCAAACAGCTTCAGCAACTGGCTGCGGTTTGTTCCCATTAAGCCGGACAAGGTGCTCATGTTGGACTGGTATGGTTGAGAGCCGGCTATTATACCGATGAGTCGCTTTGCTTTTATCAGAGATTCATAATCAATTCTGTTCTCGACTGCCGGAATGTCAGAGTCCACAACCGACGATACGGTCTGGTCGAGACGGCTGTAGAAATCCTCGGTACCCATTGACCTGTAGAATGGATAGTATCCTTTGGCCATATATTTGCGGAAAAGAGGCAGAATATTGATTCTTGAAGATATAGAGGGGGCTATTGTCTCATGGGAATAGAGGATGTCGTTCAGGGAAAGTTTTATAATAAAATTGTTCCAACAAAGGAACAATTTTTTAAATTAAATCTTTGAAGGAACAATTTTGCGGATTGTACCTTTGAAGATGCGATTTCGGTCTATATTGGGGTGATGCACGTCGCCGTAGGGTTAATTATAAATTTTGAAATTCATAAGAATCTGGTTGGATAATTTTGAATTTCAAATAAATTCGCAATAGATTAGTGCCCGTATAGGTTTGTTTTATCAAAAAATGACGCGATTTCGGGATTTTCTTTGGAATAAAGAAATTTTTTACTAAATTTGCAAGCGAGTTACTTAGCGAATTCATTAGGATTGTTGTCTGCGGCAGCGCAGACTAAGGTTATTTGCTTTTTATAGCTCTCAGCCAGACAGACACGTCTGCGCGGTCTATATCTTTCAAATTTCAAGGCAACCAGTGGCGCCGAATACCTCAAGACAGAACAACATCTTGCGCAACAATAAGAGCGACAGATTACAAGACAACATAATTTATTAACAACTAACAGCATTATTATGAGAAGATCTCTACATGCGTTATGGGCAGCGGCCTTGCTGACGGCCGTCTCCGCCGCCAGTATGCAGGCGGCCGAGCCGCTATCGGTGCCCTACACGATCGGCATGACCACCGAAGATGACCTCGCCACGTGGACTCTCTATGACGTCGACAACAACGGCGTCGAGAAAGCCAACTGGATGATCGCCAACGCCGACATGGGAGGCGCGTGCGCCTCGTCGTGGACCGATGCGCTCACCTTCAAACCCACCGACAACTGGATGACGTCGCCCGGCATCACGCTTGAGGCCGGCAAGCAGTATGTGCTATCATTCAAGGCCTACACTTCCTATTCCGAACCCGAGAATCTCGACATCCTCATCTCGACTGCTCCCGAGCAGGACGCCGAGCACACGGCGGTGAAGAATCTTGTCATTCCCTGCTACTATGACGGCTATTACGGACTCGATTACAACGTGCTCCTCCCGGAGATCTCCGAGACAGGCACCTATTACATCACCTTCCGGCACTGGGCCGAGAACGCCGAGGGCATGGTGGTGTTCGTCAAGGATATAAAGGTCGACGTCTTAGGCTACGGCACGCTGGTCGTGCCTGTGACCTATTATGCCAACGGCGGCTCGCAGCCTCTCGCAGGCGCTACGGTGACCGGCACCGGTCCGGTGGATCTGTCGGGTGTGACAGAAGAGGACGGCACGGTGACATTCACCGACATCCCCGCCGGAACCTACAAGGTGCTCGCCTCCAAGCACGGTTTCTCCGAGCAGTATTATGCAACAGAGTGCACCGTCAATGCTGGCGAGACCACGACGGCATATGCCATCAACCTTTCACCGATGGACCAGACAGCCGTTGTAAAGGGTACTGTCACCGACAACGCCGGCAACCCGATCCCGGGCGCGCGCCTGAGCCTTACGGGCTATGACAGCTACTACGCGTCGACCGACGCCGACGGAGCTTTCCGCATCGAGGGCATCTATAACAAGGGTTATAGCGCCATGGATTACACCCTCACCGTCGAGAAAAACAATTTCGAGTTCTTCAGCAAGACTGTCAGCGTCAAGAAGAGCTATTATGATCCGGAGGTCAATGCAGGCGCGATGGCTCTGACATACAAGGCCGTGGCTCCCGCATCGATCAACGTTACAGCTTCGGACGGCGTTCCTGCGGTCATCACATGGGAGCGCCCCATCGACCGCAAGGAGTGCGTGATAGACAACGGCGAGCCAGCAACCACGCTCGGATTCTCCAACAGCATGGGCACCAACTTCCTCGGCGTCGTATATCCCGACAAGATGAAAGTCAATACCCTCTCGTGGTATCGCCGCAAGCAGGAGAACTCGGAGGCAGTGCCCGATAAGGTGCGCATCCTTATAATCGACCTCGATGAGGAGGGCAATCCCAACGGCCAGATTCTTTATCAGGCCGACGAAATCGAGTCGCCCTTGGATGCATGGACTCTCCATACGCTCGAAAGCGAGGTTGAGGCTCCGCGCGGATTCATGATGGCGATCACAGCCATAGGCCACTGTTCGATCGGCAAGGACTCCAACGAGGAGTCCGTCGCAGCCGAGAGGCAGTACTACGGCAATTCAGTCGAACACCCCGATTCATACCGCTCGTTCGTCGAGGCCGGTTGGTCTGGCGCCCTGATGATGCGTGCCACGGGTGAGATCATAGAGACCGGTGACTTCCAGCCCGCGGTTGCCTACAACCTCTACCGCTATACCGACGGTGGTGAGCACGGCACGCCCATCGCGGCCGCCACCGACCAGCTGACATACACCGACAGCGAATGGGCCACCCTGCCGCAGGGCACCTACCGCTACGGAGTCGAGGCTGTCTATGCTTCCGACAACGTGACTTCCGCCCTCACCGAGAGCGATAAATTTGACAACCGCATGATCACCGGCGTGACCGTCAATGTCACCGCCGACAGCGATCCGGCCGACGCCGAGAACGCAACAGTAAGACTCGACGACGGCAACGGAACTGTCCTGGCCGCATCAGTCAGCGAAGGCAAGGTCGTGTTCGAGAACGTAAAGAAGAACACCTACACTCTCAGCGTGGCGAAGCGCGGTTTCGAGGCCGAGCCCAGGAGCGTCGACCTGGGTACGGAGTCTGCTTACGTCATGGACGTGGAGCTCAAGCAGCTCATCGTCCCCGTGGCCAACATCGACATCCTTGAGCAGGAAGACAAGGCTCTGCTGAGCTGGGATCTCTTCAGCGACATCAGCGAGGACTTCGAGGGCGACGACTTCCCCGACTTCACCATCAACCCCGCCGGCGAGATGGGCTGGAGCTACATCGACAACGACCAGCTTCCCACCTATGGCTTCGGCGCCACCACATTCCCCGGAATGCGCAGCCCGATGGCGGCTATCGTGATGAACTACGAGGCCACCGAGCCCGCTCTGGGCGTGAGAACGGCATCAAGCGGAGTCCGCTCGCTCGCATGCTTCGCGGCCGCTCCCACAGAGCAGGGCGAGGGCATGATCCTCAACCACAGCGACGACTACATCTTCTCGCCGCGTCTCGACTTCCACAAGGACTTCAAGTTCTCGTTCAAGGCAATGACCTACGAAGAGGTCGAGGGACGTCTGGAGTCAATCCGCGTGGGATACTCGTCGACGACTCCCGATCTCGATGCCATCACCTGGATCACTGATTACATCTCCGTGCCCTACTCGATGAGCTACAAATTCACCGACTATGAGTTCGACATCCCGCAGGAGGCACGTTACGTCGTGATCAACAGTTACAGCGACGACGTGTTCATGCTCCTGATCGACGACGTCAAGATCGGCACCGGCATCCAGCACTCCGGCCAGGAGCCTTCGGCAGGCAAGTTCAACGGCTACACGGTCTATGTGGACGGAGACAAGGTGGCCGACAAGACTCCGGAGGAGAAATCGCACCTGATCACGGGTCTTCCCGAGGGCCAGCACACCGCCGCCGTCGAGAAGCTCTACAACTCGGGCGCATCCGAGCTGATGGAGGTATCGTTCAGCGTGACCTCGGGCATCTCGGCCATCGAGATCGAGAGCAGCGTGGCCATCAGAAGCAACGGCCGCTCGCTGAGAATACTCGGCCAGTATGACATGGCGACAGTCTGGACCGTAGACGGCCAGCGCGTCATCGACGGCATAACGGGCAACGACCCCGTGGCCCTCGACCAGCTCGCGGCAGGCGTATACATCGTCACCGCCAAGGCAGGCGCACACACCGTCACCTCGAAGATCACCGTGAAGTGATCTGACAGCGGACAATACGAAACAGGAGGGGGCGCCGGATTTCCGGCGCCCCCTCTGACAGTTCGCCCAGCATGTATTCAGTCTAACAGGTGCAAGTCCTCGGCACGCCCGAT
>CAJTXU010000021.1 GCA_910584125.1 uncultured Muribaculaceae bacterium
CTTCCCGAAAATTATGTTTTACAACACATTTATCCTTCCATCTTGTTGATTCTCAGTGAGATTAATAAATGTTAAAATCTATTTCGCAATGTTAACGCAATTTTGAGAATTGCGAGAATTTCAATGGACCCAATCCGCAGACCTTCGCCACGGGACAGAATTTCGAAACAATTCATGAATGCGAAGTCCCCGCGCCCCGAATAAATGGAACGCGGGGACTCTGATGACATGTGCCCTCTTTCTGAGTCAGAACTGGAAATATATGAACGGCGAGACTTCGGCCGTCATGAACTCTATGACGAGCTGCACCACTATAAGGAATGTCAGCAACCTGACTATCCATGGAGACCTTATGAATATCAGCTGGGCTTTGTCGGCATATCTCTGGGGGATGAAATGCATCACGATCAGAGCCGCCATCATGATGCACCACACCATGCGCGCCTCGAAGAACTGATGAATCTGATCCCATCGGAAGTCGACGAAGATGTTCCGGATGATAAGGACGGACTGACTGAAATCGGCCGCCCTGAAGAATACCCACAGCAACGACACATATACGAACGTCAACGCCCATGAGATGAAAACCACCAGCCAGTTGTCGGGAATTTTCTTCAACACAGGCTTGCACGCCTTATGGACGGCGAGTCCGACACCGTGCATCGCGCCCCAGAACACGAATTTCCATGCCGCGCCATGCCACAGGCCGCCTATCAGCATCGTCAGGAAATTGTTGAGATATGTGCGGAACGTTCCCTTTCGGTTTCCGCCGAGAGGAATATAGAGATAGTCCCTGAGCCACGAGGACAGCGAAATATGCCACCGCCGCCAGAACTCCGTCAGATTCCGGCTCTGATAGGGGGAGTCGAAATTGATGCCGAGCCGAAATCCCATGATCAGGGCTATGCCTATGGCCATGTCGCTGTATCCGGAAAAGTCGCAATAGATCTGCATTGTATACCCCAACACTCCCATCAGTGTCTGAACGCCGGTATACAGTTCGGGCTGATTGAATATCAAGTCATTGTATTGCGCGATATAATCGGCTATGAGGGCTTTCTTAATCACGCCCACCATCACGAGCCATAGACCGCCCCAGATATCGGCCGATGTCGGGGGCTCGTTTTTCTCAAGTTGCGGCAGAAAATAATCGGCCCTCACGATCGGGCCGGCCACCAGCGCCGGGAAGAAAGAAAGGAAGAAGATGTAGTCGAGCCAAGTCCGCGTCGGCGCGAGCTTGCCCTTGTAAACATCCACCACATAGCTGATCGACTGGAACGTATAGAACGAGATACCGACCGGGAGCACGATATCAAGAGGCTGGAAATTGCCCTCAACCATCGCGTTCCAGTTCCACAGGAAGAAATTGGCATATTTGAAATAGCCGAGAATCGAAAGCGACAGCGCAATCGAGAACCACATCATGGCGAGTCTTGCGCCCCGTCCGCGCGTCGCGGCTATCCATCTCGACACGAGCCAATCGACCATCGACGTGCCCATGAGCATCAGGAAGAAAAGTCCGCTCGACTTGTAGTAGAAATACAACGAGAATGCCACCACGAAGAGCGACATCTGGAGTTTCCTCTTCTTAAGCAACGAATATATCGGGAGGAAGATCAGGAACAGAATCCAGAACACACCGCTTGAGAAGAGCAGCGGAGCCTCCGCGTCGTATACAAAGAGCGAAGCGATGTTCCTGAGCGCATCCTCTCCGATTTCAGGGAACGAGAAATTCATAATGGATAAATTAGCTGAGACGCCTCATTTATTGAGCGCCTTTAAGAACACAATGTTCGGATTGCACTTTCCGATGGAATCCGAGGGGACGTCGGCCCGGAAAGGATGGGCCGACTTGGGAAGCCAGCGCATGATGCTGTCGACCCACAACGACGACGATTCGCGGGTGGGATGCACATGGTCGGCCTTCCGCTTGAACTCCATGCCTGCCGAACGGAAAAACGATCCCGGGCGGCACATCGACTCTATCATGTCGTTTATGCCGCTGTCCTCGGTCCAGTTGGGAGGTCCGATCCATACGTAGGGTATCGTATCTATCACTTCGAGGATCTTCTTCACCTCCGGACGCCTGATATCTGGCTTCTTGAGGTAGAGTTCGTTGCTGCCCAGCGATATGAATATCTGCGTCGGCCGGAACTTATTGATATAGTATGCGAGCGTGTCGTGGTCGGCCCATATCTTGGTATTGCTCGAATCCCAGTTGACCGAATGGATCTGGTGGCCGTTCTGCCGCGCATACTGCGCGAGCCGCAGAGCGAGGTTGAACGTCATCGAGTCGCCGAAGATGAATATCGTCTGCGGCAACGAATCAACTTCCGCCGGCTTGTCCAACGCTAAAACGGAGTCAGCCTCTGCGACGACTGAATCCGCCATCTCGGCCGAAGCCTCAAACAACTCGGCCACCGGAGCTTTCCTGACAGTATATCGCCCGATGCTTATGTCGTCCGAAAATGCGACCGCCACGATAACCGCCAGAGCCAGCGCAAGCAGCAACCACAGGGCAAAATATGATTTGCGAAACATCTTTTACGCAACGTTTAGAATTATCAAGCTGCAAAGTTAGCTATTTTCCGCGTAATGCAATCAAATGACGCCGATAAAAATCGAAAAAAATCATACGAGGTCAACCACGGTAATTCCGGCGCCGCCGAAACGTATGTCCTCGTCGGCAAATGACGCGACAGCCGGATTTGCCTTCAACTGCTCGCGTATCAGCGTCTTGAGTATCCCGTGACCGGTACCGTGCAGTATTCTCACCCGTCCTGCGTCGAACTGGATCGCATCGTCAAGGAAATACGTCACCGCCTGGATGGCCTCGTCGGCGCGCATGCCCCTGACGTCAATCTCGTTGCGAAAATTGAGTTGCCGACGTCTGCTCTCCTCGGTGGTCGAAGAGCTTACCGTCTGCGTCGCGCTGAGCGCCGACTGTTTCGGGGCCTTTGTAATTTTGAGACGCGACAGCTCCACGTATGTTCGCAACGCACCGAAGGCCACTTCGGCCTTGTTACCCGACAATGAGAGCACCCGCCCGGGAGTCGAGCTGCCGTCGAGCATGACGTAATCGCCGATACGGATGGGACGTTTCTCCTGTGGTTCGGGCTTCGGTTCGGGGGATTTCGGTTTCCTGCTCTTGTGCTTCAGCTGCTTGATCTGCTTCGGGGAGTCGTCGGTCTCCTCCGCGTTCGAGGCACTCTCGACATAGTCGGCGAGCTCGCGGCGCAACTGCTTGGTCTTTTCCTTTTCGGCCTGCGCCTTCCGGATCTCAAGGATGGTGCGCTCGATTCTCGCGTTCGTCTCGGCCAGGATTTCCTTGGCCTCCTTGCGGGCGTCGTTGAGTATCGCCTTCCGCTGCGACTTCAGGTCGCCGGCCACCTCCTCATATTTCGACAGAAGATTGTCGAGCCGATTCTCCTTCTCGCGGATGTTCTGGCGCTTGTTGGCCCAGTACTTACGGTCGCGTGCGATGTCGGAGAGATACTTGTCGATATTGACATAGTCTTCGCCGACAAGCTTTTTGGCCTCGTCGATAACGGCCGTGGGGATGCCCATCTTATGCGCGATGTCGATTGCGAACGAACTGCCCGGATTACCCACCGAAAGCTGGAACGTCGGCTGCAGATGGGCCCGGTCATACAGCATGGCGCCGTTGACGAACCCTTCGGCAGACTCGGCGAAAGTCTTGAGATTCTGATAATGTGTCGTCACCACGCCATAGCAGCCCGACACCCCGAGCTGTTCGAGGATGGCCTGCGCCATGGCGCCGCCGATCTGCGGCTCAGTGCCCGAGCCCATCTCGTCGGCAAGCACGAGCGTGCGGCGGTCGGAGTGCTGAAGGAAGAACTTCATGTTTCGCAGATGCGACGAATAGGTGGAAAGATCGTTCTCGAACGACTGCTCGTCGCCAATGTCGATGAAGACATTGCGGAAGATGCCCATATGAGAGTTGTCGTAGAGCGTGGGCAGCAAACCGCACTGCATCATATACTGCACCGTAGCCACCGTCTTGAGACACACCGACTTGCCGCCGGCATTCGGTCCGGAGATAATGAGCATCCTTCTGTCGGCCGTCAACGTCAGGTCGAGCGGCACGACTTCGCGGCCATGCTGTCGCAAAGCTATGAACAGCGACGGATGGACAGCGTGGTACCATTCGAGCTCGGTCTGCTTCGATATATGTGGCAGCGAGGCACCGAGGTCAATCGCGAGCGATGCCTTTGCCCCTATGAAATCGAGCAGTCCCATCACGCCACAACTCGACGCGATGTCATCGGCATGGGGGCGTATGATGTCGGTCAAGGCGATCAGAATCGCCGTCTCCTCGCGCTTTTCCTCCATTTCGAGTTCACGGATACGGTTTCCGGCCTCCACCACCTCTGCAGGTTCGATGAAGACGGTCTTGCCCGTTGCACTCTCGTCGTGGACTATGCCGTTGATCTGCCTCTTCATTCCGGCAGCCACGGGAATCACGAGACGTCCGTCGCGCACTGCGGGCGACGCGTCCTTCTCCACTATGCCGGCGGCCACGGCCGAATCCATCACCCTGCGCATGGCCCGCTGCATACTGCCCTGGGCGCGGCGGATGTTCTGGCGGATCTCATAAAGCGCCGGTGAGGCGTTGTCTTTTATCTCGCCGAACTTGTTGATAGCCGCCGATATGGCCCTCGTGACATCGGGAAATTCCGAAAGCGGCGTGATGTCGCGCGCAAGTTCCGGGAACCGCGGCGTGTCGGCGTTCTCGACTTTCTGAGAAGCAAAGAACGCCTGGATTTCCGAGAAAGAGACCAGCATCTGCATTAGCCGGTACATGCGCTCGGCCGACATGAACGAATTTCGCGCACGGACCTCGGCGAGATAGGGTGTCACGTCGTGCGCGCACGGCGCGGGATATGGCAAAGCGCCTTTCCTGATCTCGACCATCTCCGCGACGCTGCCGAGCCGGTGGCACACCTCGTCGTAATCAGACGAGAAAACCATGCCCGCGGCCTCCTCACGCCCCAGACGGCTCGAACAGAGTGATACCAGGATATTGCGTATGGAATCGAATCCGACCTTGGACTCGAAATCATTGGGATAAATCATGCTTCAGCTTAATACGAATACAGATGCAAAATTACAAAAAAATAATGAGAGGGGCAAGAAAACGACAAAGGCCGACCATGTGTAGGCCGACCGACTCGGGGACTTCGTGTCTCACACCGGGAGGACGAGAAGCGGGATGTCTTTCTCGAAAAGAATGCGGTGGGCAAGCGTCGGGCGGAAGAACCGGCTGAAGGCCGACGACTTCTTGTTGGGCACGATGATGAGGTCGATGCGCCGCTCGTCGAGAACGGTCTTCATGTTGTTGTCGAAGCCGGAGCGCGACATACGCACGGCATGGAACGTCGCAGTGGGATAAATGTCGGAGAAGTAATCGCGCAGTTCCTCAAGTTTCCGCCCCGCGCCCGAGACCGGGCCGTCGCTCACCGGAGCGAGATGGACCTCACACGCCGGGAAATCGAAAGTCTTCATCAGCCCCCTCACGGTGACTATGTCTGCATTCGTAAAGTTGCAGAACATGAGGATGTTTCTAAACTTATCAATGCCGCCGGGAACGTAGTTCTCCGGCACGGCGAACACCGGCACGCGGCATGAGTCGATCACCTCGGCGGTGACACTGCCTACAAGATCCGACTCCTTCTTGTGGATGCCGCGCGTGGCCATAACCACGAGGACCGGATGATTCTGCACGCAGTACTCCTTTATGACCTGTTCGGGTATCCCCTCAAGCAGTGTGGTTGAGAAACGTATGTCGGGAATCGAGCCTTCGCGCTGCGCCGATTCGATCTTCTTCTTGAATTTCGAAAGCTGTGAGGCCGCCACCTTGCGAAGGTCGGCGGCTTCGGTGATGTCGAGGTCTTCGGGCGGCGCTATCGAATCCGAATACGGATCGACCGAGTCAGAATATGGATCGGACGGATTGAACAGCGGGGCCAGATACGAGTGCAGTATCACAGGCTCGACATCGAATTTCCTCGCCAGGAAGAAAGCGACCTTCACCGAGGTCATGCTCGAAGGCGAGAAATCGACGGGGACGAGCAGGGTCTTGCCCATCCCCGTCAATTTGAAGATAGAGAGCGGAGAGGCCGTGAGGTCTCCGCTCTCAAGAATTTTCAGACCGAGAGACAGCGAGTCAATGCTGATGCGCACCTTCTTTACGGGGGCACCGAGAGGCACACCGGGAAGAGACACGTCCTCAAGAACGACCTTGATGTCATGCGACTCAAGGATCTGTTTGAGCTTTACGGCCCGTTCCTCCGTGTGGATTACGAGTGTTATCAGATTGTCATTGACCGCCATTGCCTCTCGTCATTTATTTGTTGTTCTGCTCTTCAAGAATTTTGAGGGCCATGTCATAAATGGTAGTGTCGTCGAGCACTACGATTCCCCCGTCGGGACCCGGCTCAATGTGCAGCCCGGCATTCTTGCCATACTGGTAGTTGACGCCTCCGAAATAGTTGCGTACAGTCTGGACTGTGACGTTGAGTTCGTCGGCGATGCGGTGTGTCGAACCGTCGGGGAGACTGTCTTTGAGACGACGGAGCTCATTAAACGTGATGGTCTTGCTCATAATTATTGAATTTATAATTGAATTTTGAGTTTTTCTATGGAGAGAATTCTTATTTTCTTGCTAAATTAGTCAAAATTTTTCGATTTTCAAAACAATAAGGGCAATAATTTAAGGTGTTTTAAAACATATGTTTTATTTTAAACCGAAACGAAGAGTAAAATTATAAATCACCGCACCCTGTCTGAAGACCGTTTTCTAATCTGACGACTCTGTGTTTCAGGACTCTAATCACTCGACGGCCACGAAATCGGCCTCCGAGATCCAGCCTACGAAATCTCCGTTGAGTCTCACCTTGTACCACTGCGGATGGTCGACGCCCGCGGGATGCGTGTCGAGTATCGACATGCGGGTGCCGCGCGTGAGGTTGACCGCCGACTCTTTCGACGACGCTGACGCCTCGCTCAGCAGTTTCACCTTAGGCGCCGTCACCACCCCCTCGTCGCTTCGGTAGGAAGCGGCCATGAACGCGAACGTCAACGCGACAACAGTGACACCGAGAAACACGAACGCACCGAAAAATCCGACTTTCCTTATACCTACGCTCCTGACGAACATATAGATGGCCACACACGCAACGAACAGCACGAATGCCGCCGCAGCCCAAACAGCCCAGGTGTCCGACAGATGGTCGCGCGAGATGTAGTTCCTCACCGACGTGAAGAACGACGGCGAGTCGCGCTCCACCGAGAGTTTCTTGCCTCTGAGCTCGGCGTGGTTGGTCTCCGACACCTTCTGCTCTATATATTCTATATTGTTTCTGACTTTCGCGCTCGACGGGTCGAGCCGCAGCGCACGCAGATATGAGGCCATGGCGTTGCCGTAGTCGCCGCCGCGGGCGTATGCGTTCCCGAGATCATAGAGCAGTTCGGCCGAAGTGCCCTGCTCTTCGGCCACCTTGGTGTATTCCGCGACGGCCGCGGCATAGTAGCCGCGCGAATAGGCCGAATCGGCCGTCTGTATTTCACCGGCCGCGACCGGCTTCGCCACGACTACAATCAACGCGGCGGCCAGCAGTATGATATGTCGCAATAACGATGTCTTCATTTTCGATGTTTCCTGAATGGTGGTCATAACGTCTATTTGCTGAAAGCCCTTTCGATTCTGTCGATCATGTCGGCGGCTTCGTCGTAGGCCTTGCGGAGGTCTTCGTCGCCGCCTGCCGACGAATACTTGGCGAACTCCGCGCTGTCTATGATTCCGATGAACCTGTCGCTTATCTCCTGGGCAACGCCGCGGCTTTCGAGCACCTGACGCACATTGTCGCGCATCAGCTCGGATGTCGGCATCTTTAGTTTGTCGCCGAGATAGCCCCACATGGCGGTGAGGAGTTCGTCGTAGAACGCGTCGGCGTCATGCCGCTTCATAGCGGCTGCGGCGCGGCGCAGACGCCTGCGGGCCATCTTGTTGGCGCGCTTGCTGTTGAACGCCACCATGTCGGCGTGCGTGCGGCGGTAATGCCTGTAGCCTATTCCCGCCGCCGCGAGGAGCAGAACCGGAACGATGTACCAAAGCCAGTAGGCGAATCTCCTGACATAGGGAACGTGCTCCTTGTCGAGTCCGCTGGCATCGACCTCCATGAGCTCGGCGTCGAATCTCATGCGACGCACTTCCCCTCCCTTCGACGCGGCTCCCTTGCCGACAGAGATCGAATATCCCTTGGCAACAGAGGTCTCGTATCTGCCCGTCGCCGGATTGAAATAGACGAGCTTTACGTCGGGAATCCTGTATTCGCCCTCTTCAAGAGGCATGAACGAGTAGTCGAACGACACACTGCCCGACACATTCGAGCCGCCGACCGTGATGTTCTGGGTGGCTTTCGGCGTATACACCTCTATTTCCGGAGGATAAAGAGCTGAGAGGTCGGGCAGCTGCACATACTTGATGTTGCCGGTGCCCTTGACGGTATAGACGATTGACGCCGCCTGGTTGGTCTTGAACTGCGATGTCTTGAGCTGCGACGTAATGGCGAACTTTCCCACTGCCCCCGAGAAATCGGCGGGTTTGGGAGCAGGCAGAGCCTTGACGTTGACCACAAGGTCGTTGGGAGTGACGTTAAGCTGCATAGGCGTGCTGAACGACATGCTGCCCCAGAACGAATCGTGGTAATACTCACGCCGGTCGACAGATATGGTATATGTGTTGCCCGTCACCTTGAGACTGCCCGTCATCTGCGGGAACACGATGTAGCGCGCTATGACGGCCGTGGCATATGTCTTCCCCTGATATGTCTCGTATGACAGGGATGAAGAGATGTCTTTCGATTCCTCGACCACGAAACCGTCGAATTTAGGGGCGGCCGTGGCGCCCACGAACTTGATGGCGTCGTAGGTGGTATATAGTTTCACGGTGTAGACCAGGGCCTGCTGCTCATAGGCGGTGCTGCTTGACACGCTGGCGCGGAGGAAGAGATTGCCGTCGCCCTTGCCGATGAACTTCGGTTTGCTGTCGTCGTCGGGCACGTTGCCCGGCACGGCCGAGTGCGCCGGGGCCTGCGGCTGCTGTCCGCCGGCTCCCTTGGCAACTATGGTGTAATGCACGGCGTTGCTCCGCGTGCCGCCGACCGTGATGGGGCCGAACGAATACGTTCCGGCCGTCGTGGCGCGGTATGTGCCCGTGTATGTGGCCGAATAGGTCTGTGTGGTGACGCCGTTGATGCTCGAGAAGCTCGACGACTCCGACGTGCGGTCGAAATACATCAGCTTCGCGCCCTGCAGCGTGGGCTTCGACGGAGCGCCGTCGGAGTTCGAGACCTGGATATTGAGATAGAAATGGTCGCCGACCTCAATCTGACTCTTTCCCCGGGACGGGGACACCGAAATCCTGACCGACGGCGCGGCCGCCGCAGTCAGCACTCCTATCAGGGAGAGAAGCAATATGAAACATTTTCTCTTCATAACCTTAAGCTGATTTACACATCGATGCTTTCCCGACGCGATACAGTTGATTTTACCTTGACTTTCACCGGTTCGGACTCTGCCCGACGATATTTGCCGGTGGCCGGGTCGAAATAATCGAACATCACGACGCCGATCTCCGCGTCGGTCTCCGACGTCGGGATGAAGGTGCATTCGAGCTGGAGTTCGGAGACCATGCGTCCACGGTCGTATGCCGCGCCTCTCGACTCGGACACTGACTTGAGCTTCAGCCCGTTCTTGAACGCGTCACGATATTCGGGCATGGTGAGGTCGGCTATCATCCCGGTCCCCTTGAGTATGATTATCGCAGTGGCCTCCTCGTTGAGGAAGATGTCGCCCCGTGGCACTACGGTCTCGATCGAGAAATCACCCACCGAACCCGAGAAGTGCATGTCGGCCGGAGGTGCCGGGAGCGCCTTGACCTTGAACGACGTCCTGCGCACAGGTACGTCTAATTCCTTGGTCTCGCTCGTGCGAATCTTTCCCCAGAACGGATCGTTGACTATCACGGGATAAGACACGCCGACGGCATATTCTCCTCCGCTGAGCTCATAGCTCCCCTTCCGGTCCATGGTGAACATGAAGGCCTTGAGCGGAAAGCAGAAGTACTCGCGGCCGCCGATCTCGCGGCGGTACGAGCTGCCGGCCGGCTCGACCTTCTGCACGGAAGCGAACTCGCCTTTCGAGAGGCCGACCTCCGACTTCACCTCGGCGTATTCGATATTGGGATCGGTCGTGAACAGCGTCACCACCACCGGCACGGGTTCACGCTCGTATACTGTGGCCCGGTCGAGTACGCACTCGATGAAGATGTCGGTCTTCTCGGCGGCCACCGATGCCGACGCGCAAATCAGCATCAGCAACGACGAGACTGTCATCATAAATCTCCTGACCATCACCATCTGCGGTTGTTGCGGCCCGCGGCGGCCGATTTCTCGCCCTTGCGCGCCTTGTTGACCCGCGCCCTTGTCGCGGACTCCTTGTTGTCTATCGCCTGCAGAATCTGCGAGGCGGCCTGCTGGCTCATCTCCTTCTGCTGCTTCTGCTGCTGGTTCTGCTGATCCTGCTGCTGAGGCTGGTTCTGCTGGTCTTTGTTCTGGTCCTTGTTCTGGTCTTTCTTGTCCTGATCCTGATTCTTGTTCTGGTCCTGATTGTCCTTATTCTGGTCTTTTTTCAGGTTCAGCTGGGCGATCCTCAGGTTCATGCGTGTGCGGTCGTCGTCCGCGTCAATGCGGAGCGACTGCTTGTAATAGCCGATGGCCTTGTCGTATTGCTTGGCGTTGAACTCCATGTTGCCCATATTGTAATTGGCTTTCGCCGCCAGCCCCGGCTTCTCTTTGGCCCGCGCCGAGACCGCCGTGAAATTGGCCCTCGCCTTCTCGCCCATCGCCTTGGTCGCTGCCGTCGTGTCGGCCGGATTGGAGACCTGTCTGATCTGCGCCAGACCGAGATTATAGCGGGCCTCGTCAGAATTAGCGTTCACCTGCAGAGCCTCCTCGTAAGCCTTGGCTGCCTCCTGGTATTTCTTCGACTTGTACAGTTCGTTTCCCTTGTTGATGAGTCTGCGCTCCTGACGTGTCGTGCCGCCACGGTCGCATCCGGCCGAGGTCAGCACGAGCAGAATCGCCGACAATATGAAGATAAAACGTGTTTTCATTTCTTTTCCTCCTTCTTGAAGAACGTGATTCGGTCGAGCCAGCTGATCTTGCGGTCGAGCAGCAGGATATCGGCGATGATGCACACGAGGGCCAGCCACGCGAACACAGCGAATAGCTCGTCGTGCTGCGAATATACGCTCGACTCCATGGCGGCGCGTTTCAGTGTGGAGAGCTGACGGTCAAGATCCGACAGGGCTCCCGACGCCGAGGCATTCACATAGATTCCCTTGCCCTTGCGGGCTATCTCGGAGGCGAGCTGCTCGTTGAGAGCGGTCCGCACCGGTTCGCCGGTCTGGTCGTCAATCATGAATCCGTCGCGTTCGGGTATCATGGCGGGAGTCGAGGTGCCGACGCCGACCACATCGACCTGGATGCCTTTTGAGGCGGCGTTCTCGGCGGCCTTCATCACGCCCTCCTGGTCTTCGAGTTCCTCGGCGTCGGTGATCAGGATGATCGCCTTGCCGATATTTTTGTTGTCGCTGAACGAGCTGGTCGCCATCTCGATTGCCGAGGTGATGTTGGTGCCCTGCTCCGCGATCTGCGACGGGTCTATGGAGTTGAGGAACATCTTGGCCGAGACATAGTCGTTGGTGACTGGAATCAGGGTGTACGACTTTCCGGCATACACGATGAGCCCGACACGGTCGTTGTCGAGACGGTTGATGAGCTTCTCGAGGATAAGCTTGGCGGTGCGCATCCTGTCGGGGCCGTCGGGCGAGTCGGTGGCCGAGGCGAACATCGAGTTCGACGCGTCGACCGCGATGACGACCTCGATGCCTTCCTTGACGGTCTTCTGGTCCTTGACGCCGCCCCACGGGCGCGCGAAGGCTATGATGATAAGGGTCAGGGCAAGAAGCCCGACGATTATCTTCAGCGGTGGTTTATATGGCGACACCTCGGGCATCAGGCTCGAGATCACTCCCGGTTTGCCGAATTTCCTCAGATTACGCCGGCGCGTGTATCGCGACCACACGTAGAGCATGGCCAGCAACGGAACGAGCAGGAGCAGGAACAACAGTCCGGGATATGCGAAATTAAACATGACGTCTGATGTTTGTTTTGGTTAAGGTATTCTCCTCAGGACGGTATATCTGAGCAGCAGCTGCAGGGCCAGCGCGCAGAGCGACAGAAGGATCCATGGGGTGAAATTGTCTTCGGTCTGCGTGAAGTTGTTGACGTTGATCTTCGACTTCTCGAGGCTGTCTATCTCCTCGAACACCTGACGTAGCATCCTCGAGTCGGTGGCGCGGAAATACTTTCCGCCCGTGACGTCCGAGATGTTCTTGAGCGCTGCCTCGTCGATCTTTGTCTCCATCTGTGTGGTCGAGAAGCCGTAGGGGTCGGTGATGGTGATCGATCCGTTCTTGCCGACGCCGATAGAATAGATGCGTATGCCTTTCTGCTTGGCGATCTGTGCGGCCGTGGCCGGAGCCACTTCGCCGGCGTTGTTGGTTCCGTCGGTAAGCAGGATGATGCTCTTCGATTTGGCCTGTCCGGAGACAAGACGATTGATTGATGAGGCTATGCCGTCGCCTATGGCGGTGCCGTCGTTGAGGGCGCCGGTCTTGGTGCCGGCTATGGCGTTGACGAGCGCGGCCCTGTCGGTGGTGAGTGGCATCAGCGAGAGGCTCTCGCCCGAGAATACCACCAGACCGATGTTGTCGTTGGTGCGCTGGGCCACGAACTTGGAAGCGACTTCCTTAGCCGCCTCTATTCGGTTGGGCTCCAGGTCGGTGGCGAGCATACTGCTCGAGATGTCAAGCGCGAGCACGATGTCGGTGCCCTCGATGGTCGACGAATGAAGCGAGTCATGTTTCTGAGGCCGCGAGAGGGCGACTATCAGTCCGCCGATGGCCACAAGCTGGAGGCCGAAGCATACATGCATCAGCATCACCTTGCCCCGCGCCCTGTAGGGTCGCAGCGAGGAAACCGACGAGACGCCGACCGACGGGTTGGAGTTCCGCCATTTCATCACGTACCACACTATCAGCGGCACATATACCAGAAAGAGCAGCAGAAGCCACGGATGCATCAGTTTCATCTCGCACCTCCTTTCTTCACAGCTTGCTTGACGGCTTTATTGCCATCCTTACTGTCGTTGTTGTCTTCGTTTTTTTCTACGAGTGCCACCACCGGCTTTGTCTCCTCGACGAATCGGCGGGCATTGTCGAAAGCGAGGACGTTGTCGTCGGGCAACGGGCGCACCTTGGCGAACTTGACGAAATCGGCCATGTCGAGTATCTGGCGGAAATATTGCCGCTTGTCCTTGAGTTCGGGATTCTTCGAAAGCGAGTCGAGAATCTCGCGCGAGGTCATCTCCATGGCGTTGATTCCGAATCTCCTATACAGATATGTGCGGAGTATCTCGGTGAGCTCGGTGAAGTATTCCTTCTCCATGCCCTGCTCCCAGAGTTTCTTCTCCTTAAGCTTGGCGAGGCCGGAGACAGCGACCTCGTAGGGCGTCGGCTCCGGTTTCTTGGGGATGATGTACCCCTGCCGGCGGTATTTGCGCATTGCGTACAGGGAGACGCCTATAGCGGCCAATATTATGATAAGCAGCCACCAGAAATCAATCACCCAGTCGGGCAGATAATCGAGCGGCGACCAACCGTCGGGCTTCGCCACGCCGGCGTAGTCGTTGATCGGGGTGTCGGCCTTGGCCTGCACGGGATAGACCTTGAACGAGACTGAGTTGGAACGGACGGAATCGCCTCCCGCCACATATACGAACTCGGGCAGACGGTAGTATCCGGAGTCGAACGCCTGGAGCGGAATCTGATAGACGATGTCGATCGAGCCGGAAGACTCCACCGTGTCGATGCGCGACGGAGCCCTCAGCTCCACGCTGTCGCCGCAGAGGGGGATGATGCCGTCCTCGCGCATTTTCGACAGCAGCGGGAAGGAGCCTTTCACGCCCTTGGGCTGCGACACCGACAGCTGCAGCGTCGTCATCTTGCCCATCAGCAGATTGGCCGAATCGAGCTTGGCCCTCACCGTCGGCGCCGACACGGCGTCGCCGACACCGAGCAGAAGAGCCGCCGCGAGCAGAAGTATTTTAAATCTCTTTAAATTCATAGCGTTGAATTGAGAATCACCTTGGGACGGCCCTACGCCTGAACAGGCCGAGCAGAGCCTTCACGAAATCCTCGTCGGTCGTGACCGAGGCGAGGTCGACGCCGCTACGGGTCGTGACCGACGCGAGTTCCTGCTGACGTCTGTACCATTCCTTGGCATACGCCTGACGCGCCTTTTTCGACGAGGTGTCGATCCACATGTCGGCACCTGTCTCCATGTCGCGCATCCTGACGAGTCCCACGTCGGGCATCTCGGCGTCGCGACGGTCGTAGACCTGTATCGCGGCCAGATCATGCTTGCGGTTGGCTATCGACATGCTCTTGAAATAATCGTGCGTGTCGATGAAATCGGAGATTACGAACGCCGTCGAGCGCTTCTTGATCGCGTTGGTCAGGAATTTAAGGGCGACGTCTATGTCGGTGCCCTTGCTTTCGGGCTCGAAGTTGATGATCTCCCTTATGATCAGCAGAATGTGCTTCCTGCCCTTCTTGGGGGGAATGAATTTCTCGATTTTGTCGGAGAAGAAGATGACGCCGACCTTATCGTTGTTCTGTATCGACGAGAAGGCGAGCGTGGCCGCTATCTCGGCCATCTTCTCCTTCTTGAGTTCGCCGACGGCTCCGAAGTCACGGCTTCCGCTCACGTCGACGAGCAGCATGACCGTGAGTTCGCGCTCCTCCTCGTAGACCTTGACATAGGGCTTGTTGTGGCGCGACGTGACGTTCCAGTCTATGTCGCGCACGTCGTCGCCCGGCTCATATTCGCGCACCTCGCTGAATATCACGCCGCGCCCCTTGAAGGCGCTGTGATACTCGCCGGCGAATATGTTCTGGCTCAGTCCCCGGGTCTTGATCTCGATTTTCCGGATCTTCTTCAGCAGTTCGTTGGCATCCATTCAGATATGGTTAAGATCGGGGCCGTCAGGGCACCTCCACCTTGTCGAGGATATCGGTGATGACCTCGTCGGAATTTATGTTGTTGGCCTCGGCCTCGTAGGTCAGGCCGATGCGGTGACGCAGCACGTCGTGGCACACGGCGCGGACATCCTCGGGGATGACATATCCCCTGCCCTGCAGGAAAGCATACGCGCGCGAGGCGAGCGCGAGGCTGATCGAGGCACGAGGCGAGGCGCCGAACGATATGATGCTCTGCAGGTCGTTGAGACCGTACTTGGCCGGCTGACGGGTGGCGAAAACTATGTCGACGATGTAGTTCTCCAGCTTCTCGTCGATATATATCTTATCGACGATCTTCTGTACCTCCAGAATCTCGCGGGGGTCGATGATCGCGTTGACGGGGGTCTGCGTCTCGCGGATGTTCTGGCGTATGATCGCCTTCTCCTCTTCTTTAGTAGGATACCCGATCACGACCTTCAGAAGGAAACGGTCCACCTGCGCCTCGGGCAGAGGATATGTGCCCTCCTGCTCGATGGGGTTCTGCGTGGCCATCACGAGGAACGGCGAGGGAAGCGGATATGTGTTGTCGCCGATGGTGACCTGTCGCTCCTGCATGGCCTCGAGCAGAGCCGACTGCACCTTGGCCGGGGCGCGGTTGATCTCGTCGGCCAGGACGAAGTTGGCGAAAATCGGGCCTTTCTTGACTTCGAAGGTCTCTTTCTTGACGCTGTATATCAGCGTTCCTATCACGTCGGCAGGAAGAAGGTCAGGGGTGAACTGCACGCGGCTGTAGCGGGCGTCGACAAGCGTCGCGAGCGTCTTGATGGCGAGCGTCTTCGCGAGTCCCGGAACGCCCTCGAGCAGGATATGCCCGTTGCAGAGCAGTGCTATCAGCAACGAGTCCACAAGATGTTTCTGTCCGACGATGCGCCGGTCCATGCCCGTGCGAATCATCGCCACGAAATTGCTTTTGGAGGCGATCAGGTCCTGAAGTTCCCTGATGTTAACTGTTTCATCCATAAGAATTATTCTACATTTTAATGTGCGGAGGCCCGGCGTAGCGACGTTTCAGTCGCACATTCAACACGGGCCCCGCGCTATTCTGTATGCAAAATTAGTATATTTAACTTAATTATGTTAACGACTTGCGTTAAATTAAGTTTATAATTACTTAAAGAATTAAAACCGGGTGATTCTCACGCCTCTACGGATGATGAGCCTTCGGCCTCCGAAGTCTGGGCGGAAGCGGCGGGCGTCGCGTCCGTGAAAGCGTTCCAGCCCTGGGCGCGGATCTCGATCTCTCCGCCGTCGCGTGTCACCATGGCGGCCCCGAGCTCGGGCTTGGTGATGTAGCCTATCATGGTGACGCCTTTGATCCGGTCGATCTTCTCGCTGTCGGCCAGAGGCACGGTGAACAGCAGCTCGTAGTCCTCGCCTCCGTTCATGGCAGTCATCACGAGGTTCATGTTGAATTCCTCGGCCATTATCGCGGTCTGATAGTCGATGGGGATGCGGTCTTCGTATACGCGGCAACCGACGCCCGAGCTCTTGCAGATATGCAGGAGTTCAGACGAAAGGCCGTCGGATACGTCCATCATCGACGTGGGGCGTATGCCGTTCTCGGCGAGCGCCTCTATTATGTCCCTGCGGGCCTCGGGCTTGAGCTGACGCTCGAGCAGGTATTCCTTGCCGCTGAAATCGGGCTGGAAATCGGGTGCGGAATTGACCGCCACACGGTTCTCGCGCTCAAGCAGCTGCAGACCCATGTATGCCGCGCCGAGGTCGCCGCTCACACAGATCAAGTCTGTTGGCCGGGCGCCGTCGCGATAGACTATCTTGTCTTTGTCGGCCTCGCCGAGACATGTGATGCTGATCACGAGACCGGTCACCGAAGCCGAGGTGTCGCCGCCGACAAGATCGACGCCGTATTGCTCGCAGGCGAGACGTATGCCGGCATAGAGCTCCTCGATATGCTCCACGGTGAAGCGGGAGGATATGCCGAGGCTCACCGTAATCTGGCGCGGACAACCGTTCATGGCGTATATGTCGCTGAAATTCACCACCGCGGCCTTATAACCGAGATGGCGCAAAGGCACATAGCGCAGGTCGAAATGTATACCTTCGAGCAGAAGGTCGGTCGTGACGAGGGCCTCCTTGTCGCCGAATCCTATGACGGCCGCGTCGTCGCCCACTCCTTTATGCGACGAGGCGTTCCGGAGCGGGAAATCCCTGGTGATCCTGTCGATGAGCCCGAACTCTCCGAGTGTCGAGATCTCGGTCTGTTTCTCTTCCATATCCTTATGATGGTTTGCTGTTGACTTAATGTTTCAAAATAAAGGCGGGAGGCTACAAGCACCCCCCGCCCTCTATGGGTATCGCATCAGATGCGGGCGAGCATCTCCTTGATGATGTCGGTCATCACGGGCTGCGCCTTGATGGCGGCTTTCTGCACCTCCTCGTGTGTCGGCACCTCCTTGATGTCCTTGCCGCCGAGGTCGGTGATCACCGAGACTCCGAACACCCTCATGCCGGCGTGGTTGGCCACGATGACTTCGGGCACGGTCGACATCCCGACGGCGTCGCCGCCGATCACACGGAAGTATTCATATTCGGCCGGAGTCTCGAACGTCGGGCCGGGAGTGCCGACATACACGCCGTGCATGAGCCGGATGTTCTTCTCGCGGGCTATGTCGTCGGCCATATCGATCAGTGCGTTGCAGTAGGCCTCGGTCATCGCCGGGAACCTCGGACCCCAGTCCTCGTTGTTGCGTCCGCGCAGGGGATTCTCCGGGAAGAGATTGATGTGGTCGGTGATCACCATCACGTCGCCAACGCGGAACTCCTTGTTCATGCCGCCGGCGGCGTTGCTGACGAAGAGCGTCTCGACCCCGAGCTCGCGCATCACGCGCACCGGGAACGTGACCTGCTTCATGTCGTAGCCTTCATAATAATGGAAGCGGCCCTGCATGGCCATGATGTATTTCTCTCCGAGCGTGCCGAAGATAAGCTTGCCCGAATGCCCCTCTACCGTCGAGACCGGGAAGTTGGGGATGGTATGATAGTCGAGCTCGCATTTCACGTCGATGTGGTTGACGAGTTCGCCGAGTCCTGTGCCTAAGATGACCGCCGTGTCGGGCATGTCGCCCACCTTCTCGCGGATATACGCCGCGGTCTCCTTGACGATGTCGAAATAAGTCTTTTCCATTAGTCTTTGATTTTGGGTTGTCACGGACGATATACGCCCTCATTGTTAACGCCCGGCATGGGCGCGATGTTTTATCGATTGAATTCTTTGACGCCGGCTCACATGCCGGTCGCCTTCAGCAGGTCGGTCACGAAGTCGCTCTCCTCGAGTCCCTGGACCATCCGCACCGATATGGGGATGTAGAACACGAAGGGCTTGAGCGACGCCGGGAAATAGGGGTTGTAGGCCAGCCGCACCGCGTCTTTCTCTGTCGTGACGATGATCTTCCGCTCTCCCTTGAGGTTCTGGAATTTCTCGTTGATGCCCTCGATGTCCTCACGCGTGAAATCGTAGTGGTCGGGATAATGGTTCACCGTCACCTTGAAGGGATACGACCTGAAATGTCTCACGAATCCTCGCGGATTGGCTATGCCGGTGAGAAGCATCACGGTGTCTCGCTTGGTGAGCATCGAGAGGTCTACGTCATAGGGCCTGTCGTCGGGGAAGACGGGCGTCAGGGCGCCGTAGACAATGTTGGAGAAGTAGAGCTTCTGATATGGCATCAGGCCGAGTTTCTTCGAGATGAGCCTGTATGAAAGAGGCTGCAGGCCGGCCGGGCATTTGGTGACGACCACCATGTCGGCCCGGTTGATGTTGTGGGCCGGTTCGCGCAGGCGGCCGTAAGGCAGCATCCTGTCTTCATAGACCGGACGGTTGTAGTCCATCAGCAGCACGTTGACCTTCGGCTTGACATACCGGTGCTGGAAGGCGTCGTCAAGCAGGATCAGCTCCGTGTCGGGAAACTGCCTCATGATCTCCTTGATGCCTTTGCGGCGGTTCTCGCAGACAGCCACGCGGGCGGTCTTGCCATGCTTGAGATAAATCTGCATTGGCTCATCGCCGATGCTTTCGGGCGTGCTGTTGGGATTGGCGAGCACGAATCCGCGCGTCTTGCGCTTGTAGCCGCGACTCAGGACGACGGTGTTGCAGGACGCGGCGAGCATCCCCACCACGTATTCGACATGCGGCGTCTTGCCTGTGCCGCCAACCGTAAGATTTCCTATGCTCACCACGGGCACGTCAAACTCCTCCACAGGCAATACGTTATGGTCGAAGAGCCAGTTGCGCACATCGGCCACGACCCCGTATGTCCATGAGAGGGGCTTGAGTATGTAGGGTAGTATCTTTCGTGTCGAATCTTCTAACGTCATCGCTTCATGCGGCGGTATCTTGGTTAATACTGTGTGTCTTTCAGAGAGAGATGCGCATCTCGGGCATGCGGGCCTGCACGGGGCGGCGCGACATGAGTCTCTTGATCAGGTATGTCCTGATGAAGTCCTCGTCGCGTGCGTCGAGCGCCGTCTTCAGCTCGCCCATGGTGGTGGAGCCGAGCTGCATCATGTTCCATATCGTCGGCTCCACCCTCGGATATGCGGCCACGTCGTAGTCGGATGCTATTCCGGCCTTCGACGCTGTCCATTCTATGGCTTCGCGCAGTCCGCCGAGTGCGTCGACAAGGCCGATGCGTTTGGCGGTCTGTGCGTCCCAGACACGGCCCTCGGCTATGCGGAGCACTTTCTGCTTGTCCATGTGCCGCCCACGCGCCACGCGCGTAGTGAACTGGTCGTAGCCGCGGTCGACATACTTCTGCATCACGGCGAGCTGCTCGGCGTCGAGCGGCGCCATGCCGGTGGGGAACGATGCCCCGGGATTGGTCGACACGGTGGCCGAGTTGACCCCGAGAAGTCCCATGGTCCCCTTGAAGTTGGGGAGGAGTCCGAATATGCCTATCGAGCCGGTGATGGTGAGCGGATCGGCGAAAATCCTGTCGGATGTGCACGATATCCAGTAGCCGCCCGAGGCAGCGTAGTCACCCATCGAGACGGTGAATGGTTTCCCTTTCGACTTGAAGTAATCGAGGGCCTCCCCTATCTGGTCGCTGCCGAACACGGAGCCGCCGGGCGAGTTGACCCTCAGCACGAGACCCTTGACCTTGTCGTTGTCGGCGAGCCTGACGATGACGGGCACGAGGTTCTCGTAATTGATCTGGCTGTTGACGCCGTCGGCGATCTCGCCGCAGGCGTAGAGCACGGCAATCTGCTTTTTCGAGTCGTATGAGTCGGCCCATGGCGACTGCGCCACGAGTGTCTTGGGGCTTACGAAGTTGAGTTTGTCGACCTCGCGTCCGGCCACGGAGGCGAGACGGGCGTCGATCTTGCGCTCATACGCGAGCGAATCGACAAGTCCGGCCTTGACGGCCTGCTCGGCCGGGGCGAACGAGATGTAGTCGCGGCTCACGAGCGAGTCTATACCCTCGGCGGTGACGGTCTGACGCGACTCCGAGATCTTGGCCCTGATGTATCCCCACATGTTGTTGAGCAGCGTGTCCATCTGCGCCCGCGCCGGCTCGCTCATGTCGGTGAGGATATAAGGCTCGACAGCCGATTTGTACGTGCCGACCTTGACCACCTGGAACTCGACTCCGAGTTTGTCGAAGAGACCTTTCATGAACATCGTCGTGGTCGACATGCCCTGCAGGGTCAGCTGACCGGCCGGGTTCATGTATATGCAGTCGGCCACGGAGGCTATGAAATAGCATCCCTGGGTGTAGCCGTCGCTGTATGAGAAGACCTTCTTGGCTCCCCCCGTGGTCTTCTTGAAGTCGAGGAGTTCCTCGCGGATGGCGTTGAGCGTCGCCGGCGACGCGGCGAGCGAACCGCACTTCAGATAGATGGCCACTATATCGTCGTTGGTGGCCGCCTCGCGGATGGACTGCACGATCACGTCGAGTGTCTGCGGGGCCTCGAGCTTACCGCTGAGTATCGTGCTGAGGTCTGGCTCTACAGCCATCTCCCGCTCCTCGATCACGCCATCGAGATCCACGACCAGAATGCTCCTCGACTTCACCTGCTCGGGCTGCGACGCCGATTTCAGAGCGAAGCTTCCCATGAGGCCAAGCACGAGCAGCACGGCCGAGATGACGAACAGCGCAAGCGCGATCCACGCACCCACGAACGAAGAGAGCATATTGAGGAAGAACCGTTTTAACATTATGTCGGAGTCTTTTTGTGGAAACTGTATTCGGGTTTGTCGTTATGTCAGATTGACTTTATGACCTCTATCATCTCGCGGCCGAGGCGGTCTGCCTCTTCCATAGTGTCGGCCTCGCTGTAGATGCGGATGATCGGTTCGGTGTTCGACTTGCGCAGGTGCACCCAGCTGTCGGCGAAGTCTATCTTGACACCGTCGATGTCGGTCACCTCTTCCGAAGCGTATTTGGCCTTGACGGCCTCGAGTATGGCGTCGACGTCGATGTCGGGCGTGAGCTCTATCTTGTTCTTGGCTATTGCGTAATGCGGCAGAAGCTCCTTTATTTCGGAGACTTTCAGCCCGTTTTTGGCCATGAGCGTCAGGAAGAGCGCCACGCCCACGAGCGCGTCGCGGCCGTAGTGCAGTTCTGGATATATCACACCGCCGTTGCCCTCGCCACCTATGACGGCTCCGACTTCCTTCATCTTGGTCACGACATTGACCTCGCCGACGGCCGCGGCCGTGTAGTCACAGCCATGGCGGCGGGTCACGTCGCGCAGACCACGCGACGAACTGAGGTTTGAGACGGTAGCGCCGGGTGTGTGTGCGAGAACGTAGTCGGCCACTGCTATGAGCGTGTTCTCCTCGACGAACATCTCGCCGTTTTCCATCACGATTGCCAGACGGTCCACGTCGGGATCGACCACGAAACCTACATCGGCCTTCGAGTTCTTCATCAGGTCGGAGATCTGGGTGAGGTTCTGCGGGATGGGTTCGGGCGTGTGCGCGAACTTGCCGGTGGCCTCGCAGTTGAGCTCGATGATGTCGCGCACGCCGAGCGCGCGCAGCAGCTGCGGGATTATCACGCCGCCGATGGAGTTGACGGCGTCGACGGCCACGGTGAAACCTGCCTTGGCTATGGCCTCCGTATCGACCAGAGCGAGATTCCTCACCGCGTCGATGTGATGCAGGATATAGGCGTCGTTATGATACTCCTTGCCAAGCGACATGACGTCGGCGAACTCGTAGTCGTCGGCCTCGGCCATGCGGATCACCTCCTTGCCCTCGGCGTCCGACAGGAACTCGCCGTCGGAGTTGAGCAGTTTGAGGGCGTTCCACTGCACGGGGTTGTGACTCGCGGTGATGATGATACCGCCGCAGGCTTTCTCAGCGGTCACGGCCAGCTCGGTGGTCGGCGTCGAGGCCATGCCTATGTTGACGACGTCGAAGCCCATCGACATGAGCGTACCGACAACGAGATGCTCTACCATGCGTCCGGACAGGCGCGCGTCGCGTCCGACAACAATCGTGTTGCCGGAGCCGTTGCTGTTCTTACGGATGAACGCCGCATAGGCGGCCGTGAACTTCACCACATCGACGCCGCTCAGGCCTTCGCCCTGGCGGCCTCCTATCGTTCCCCTTATCCCCGATATCGATTTAATCAGAGCCATTTCAATATTCTGCCTTAAAAAATTTCAGACCTTTGTATACATACGGAATGCAGTCGGCCATGTCGGCCGACATGCCGGCGTTCGACTTCACCACAAGATCCACCTCGCAGTTGTAGCCCAGATAACGCAGGGGTACCTGCAGACCTTCGCCATACTGCGTGGTCGACGGCAATGTGGTGTTGCCGTAGACGAGGCTCATGCTTCCCACCGACGAGCCCATGTCCTCGGAGTTTCCGACGCCCGACGTCAATCCCTCCTTGAGATATTTCACATTCTGCCGCATGAAGCGGAAATAGACAGTCTCGCCTTTCTTCGGACGGTTGTCCATATCGCCCGGATTCACGACGCGCATGTAGACGTGGCCGTCTCTGTCCATACGGTAGAACGGCGCCTCCGGTCCGGTGACGAACACCGAGTCCTCGGGCACACGGGGCTCTACGCGGTTCTGCGCCAGATACCAGTTGACGGCGACTTCCTCGTCGCGCAGCAGGTCGGAATAGCTCTTTCCTTCGTTGCACGACATCATCAGCCCGAGGGCCGCGACGACAAGGATTCCGTAGATATGTCTTGTTATTCTTCTCATATGTTGTTTTAGTCCTGTTTCGATGACACGCTTCCTTGCCGCCCGAGGTCGAGCTTGTCGAGCCGCTGCGGCAGATGCCTGTCATATTTCGACATGTTTTCAATGAATACCGAGCGGCACTCCTCGAGCGTGCCGTAAAACTCACCCCCGGCCGCCATCAGATGGCCGCCTCCGTTGAAGAGGTCGCTGCATATGTCGCACACCGGGAAGTCGAACTTGCTGCGCGTCGAGACCTTGATGCAGTCGGGGTCCTCGCGCATGAAGACGCTATAGACGATGCCGCGAATGTTGAGAGGCTGGTTGACAAGACCCTCGGTGTCGCCCTTCAGATAGTTGAAACGGTCAAGGTCTTCTTTCGACAGCACCACCAGCGCGCATCTCGACTTCTCGAAGATCGTGAGGCGTTCGAGCAGCGCGAAACTGTTGAGCCTCAGCGCGTCGTAGGAGGTAGCCTTGACGGCCTCGTCGATGATGCGCTTCTTGTCGGCTTCCTTTTCGACAAGATGCATCATTATCTCGTAGACCTCGGGACTGTTGCAGTTGACGGTGAAGTTCTGCGTGTCGGTGATGAGGCCCGTAAGAAGGCATGTGGCCGACCGGGCGTCGACATAACCGTACCAGCCGCAGGCGGCTATGAGCCTGAACGCGAGCTCGCACGTCGACGACATCTCGGGATACGAGAACATCACCCCACAGTCTATGTCCGGCCCGCGGTGATGGTCGATCAGAACCTTGTCGCAGCCGGCCTCCGTGATGAGCGGCGCGAGGTCGCCCTGACGCGACGCCGTGTTGAAGTCGCACATTATGATGAGTCCGGCCTCGTTGACGAGCCGCGCACAATACGGGTCATACTGCGTGTTGACGGCTATGTCCTTGACGCCGGGCAGGAACATAAGCGACCGCGGCACCCGGTCGGGAACCACGACGTTGGCCTCCTTGCCCATCGATCTCAGCAGATGACACAGACCCAGCGTGCTGCCTATCGCGTCGCCGTCGGGCCTCATGTGGCATGTGAGAACTATCCTGTCGTGCTTTTCGACAAGGGACTTGAAGTGCCTTATGCTCTCGTTTTTGAAAAGATTTTTCATCTATCTCTTGTTCAAATTGCAAATATAGCGAAAATTCCGCTAAGTCCGCATATAATCTCCGAAAAAAATCAGTCTTCCCCTCTTCGGCACTTGTCGTCGGGGCGTCGCTGACGGCCGCGTTTGGAGCATGCGTCGGTCAGCGAGCAACCGGCGCAAGCGCCGCCTCCGTCAGGTTTCTTGCGCACGAGTCTGTAGATGATCCAGGCCACTGCGGCGGCGAGAATCACACTCACGATTATGTATTGAAGCTGTATTGTCATGTCATGAAGGGAGTTATCATTCTGTCTTGTCGGTCTTGTCGGTTTTGCTCTTCTTGTCTTTGGGCGCTTCCTTGGATTTGGCGCCCTGTTTCTTCGTTTCGGCGGGCGCGTCGGCGGTCTGGGCCGTTATCCGGCGGTTGGACGTGTCGCGCATCACGGCCGTCGTGATCTCCATGACCATCTGCTTGAGCTGGGCTATGAACTCAGTCGCGCTGTATGAGCCCCGCTCGATCTGGCGCAGCCTCGACTCCCAGATGCCTGTGAGTTTGGCGCTCTTCAGCAGGTCTTCCTTGATGAGGGAGATAAGGTCTATACCGGCCTGAGTGGCGCGCAGCGACTTGCGCTCATGGCGGATGTAACCGCGTTTGTAGAGGGTCTCTATTATGGCGGCGCGCGTCGAAGGTCGCCCTATACCGTTGGCCTTCAGCGATTCGCGCAAGTCCTCGTCGTCGACTGTGGTGCCGGCGGTCTCCATCGCCTTCAGCAGCGTTCCCTCGGTGTAGTATTTCGGAGGCTGCGTGGTCTTCTTGCCCAGCAGGGGGTCATGCGGACCGCTTTCGCCGACGGTGAACGCCGGCAGCACGGCTGTCTCCTCCTCCCCTTCGCCCTGGGCTGGCTTGCTCTCCTTGCCCTTTCCGTAGACTGTCTTCCAGCCCGGATCGACGATAACGCGGCCGGTGGCCTTGAACGTGTACTTGCCGACATTGGCCGATACGGCCGTCTGCTCAAAGACGCAGTCGGGGTAGAAACATGATATGAAGCGCAACGCTATGGTGTGGAACACCCTTTTCTCCTCGAGCGAGAGCCCCGGGGTGACAGGCTGGCCCGTCGGGATGATGGCGTGGTGGTCGGTGACCTTCGAGTTGTCGAACACCTTCTTGCTCTTGCGCAGTTTCTCGCCGAGAAGAGGGGCTGTGAGCCCGGCGTAGGGGGTAAGGCTCCGCAGGATGCCGGGACATTTGGGATACATGTCGTCGGTGAGATAGGTGGTGTCGACGCGCGGATAGGTCGTCAGCTTCTTCTCATATAACGACTGTATGGTCTTGAGCGTCAGATCGGCGCTCATGCCGAACTTCTTGTTGCACTCCACCTGCAGCGACGTGAGGTCGAAGAGACGCGGAGGCGCTTCCTTCCCTTTCTTCTTCGATATGTCTGTGACTTCAAGGGGCAGCGGCCGGATATCGTCAAGCACCGCCTGAGCTTTCAGCTCGTCGTCGAACGGTTTGAGCGTGGCGGTGAACACAGTGTCGCGGTATTTGGTCCGCACCTCCCAGGAGTCCTTGGGCACGAAGTTCTCTATTTCGGCCTGACGGTTCACGACGAGTGCGAGCGTCGGCGTCTGCACCCTGCCGATCGAGAGGATCTGGCGGTCGGTGCCGAATTTCAGCGAGTAGAGGCGCGTGGCGTTTATTCCGAGAAGCCAGTCGCCGATGGCTCGGCAGAGTCCGGCCGTGTAGAGCCGTTCATAGTCGCTCTGGTCGCGCAGGGCGGCGAAGCCCTCTTTGACGGCCTCGTCGGTCAGCGAACTGACCCATAGCCGCTTCACTGGCTTGCGGCATCCCGCCTTCTGCATCACCCAGCGCTGTATCAGCTCACCCTCCTGCCCGGCATCGCCGCAGTTTATCACCTCGTCGCAGGCGTCTATCAGCGTCTTGATGGTGTTGAACTGCTGTTCTATGCCACGGTCGTTCTTGAGCCGGATGCCGAACTTGGCCGGAATCATGGGCAGCGCGCCGAACGTCCAGCGGCGCCATGCCGGCGTGTAGTCGGCGGGTTCCTTGAGCTCGCACAGGTGGCCGAAGGTCCACGTCACGCAATAGCCGTTGCCCTCGTAATAGCCGGGGCGCTGGCTGTTGGCGCCGAGGATCCGCGCTATGTCGCGGCCCACGCTCGGTTTCTCGGTGATGCAGACTATCAATTGTCAAGCTTTTTGGCCTCGTTCCATATCTCGTCCATCTCGGCGAGCGTCACGTCGCCGAATGTCCGGCCGCCCTCCTTGAGGGTGCGCTCGATATGGTTGAAGCGGGCGATAAATTTCCGGTTGGTATGCTCCAGCGCGTTCTCGGGGTCGACGCCGTAGAGGCGTGCGGCGTTGATGACGGCGAAGAGCAGGTCGCCGAATTCCTCGTCGATCCGCGCCTTGTCGGTGTCGTCTCGGCTTATCTCCGCCTCGACCTCCGAGATCTCTTCCTTCACCTTTGCCCAGACGTCTTCTTTCTTCTCCCAGTCGAATCCGACGTTGCGGGCCTTCTCCTGGATGCGGTTGGCCTTGATCAGCGCGGGGAGCGCGGCGGGCACTCCGCCGAGCACTGACTTGTTGCCGTCTTTCTCGCGCTGCTTGAGCTTCTCCCAGTTGCCGGCCACCTGCTCGGGCGTCTCGGCATTGACATCTCCATATATATGTGGATGCCTGAAGATCAGCTTGCGGTTCAGGCGCTCGCAGACGTCGGCTATGTCGAATTCTCCTTTCTCCTCACCTATCTTCGAATAGAAGGCCACATGCAGCAGCACGTCGCCGAGCTCCTTGCAGATATTGGGATTGTCGTCGGCGATCAGAGCGTCGCACAGTTCGTAGACCTCCTCTATCGTGTTGGGTCGAAGCGACTCGTTGGTCTGCTTGCGGTCCCACGGGCATTTCTCGCGCAGCGTGTCGAGCACGTCGAGCGTCTCGCCGAATGCCTTCAGTTTCTCTTCTCTTGTATGCATTGGATGATTATCGTTCTCTTATGAAAAAAAAATCGCGTTTCAGCCCGTCAGAGTCTGCCGATGAGCTTCGAGACCGTCTCGAAAGTCCTGGCGGGCGCCTCTCCCCAGAAGTTGGTGTATTCGGAGATGTTGTCGCCGCCGCCGGGCATGTCGCTCATGACGCGCACTATGATGAAGGGGATGCCGGCCTTATAGCATGTCTGGGCTATGGCCGCCGATTCCATGTCGCAACCGAGAGCGTCCGGGAAGTCGCTCTTGATCTTCTCCACCTCCTCCGGTTTACTGATGAAACGGTCGCCGCTGCAGAGGAGTCCGAAACGGATGTTTTCGCCTCCTTCCTCGCGGGCGATTTCGTCCATCATGTGGAGGGCCTTGGTGTCGGACGTGAAATACAGCGGACAACCGTCGGCCGCGCCGGTCACTGTGCCGGGACCGCACCACACGTCGT
This sequence comes from uncultured Muribaculaceae bacterium, assembly GCA_910584125.1. Lineage (GTDB taxonomy): Bacteria > Bacteroidota > Bacteroidia > Bacteroidales > Muribaculaceae > Lepagella. The sequence goes on from CAJTXU010000021.1 coordinate 27,920, forward strand.
GGTACGCGACCCTGTCGGCCACGAGCACGTCTGCTATGTGCATCGACGCGTCAGTGCCGCCGGCGACACCCGAGTTGATGATCATATCGGGTCTGCACTCCGAGATGACGGCCATAGTCCGCAATGCCGCGTTCACCTTGCCGATTCCGCACTGGGCCACGGTCACGTCCTTGTCGCCGATGCTTCCTTCGTAGACCGTGAAATCACTCACTCCGCGCTCGGCATAGTCTTTCATCTGCAGCAGAAGAAGGTCCACTTCCTTCTTCATCGCCGCTATTATGCATATTTTCATAAATATTCCTGCTATTGGATTGCAAAATTAACAAAAATTTTTCTTATTTTCGCATCCGGAACAAGTTATAAACCATCCGCCCACCATGAATACCATCAAAATATGGAACGCCCGGGCCTCCGAGCGCCAGCTTCACGACATCTCCCAACGCCTGAAAGAGGGTGAGTTGGCAGTCATTCCGACCGACACGATGTATGCCGTCGTCGGCGACGCGCTCAATATGCGTGCCGTCGACCGCCTGTGCCGTCTAAAGGGCATAAATCCCGACAAGACCAATCTCTCGATCATCTGCAGCGACATCTCGATGGCTTCAGAGTATTCGCGCATCGACAACACCGGCTTCCGCCTGATGAAGCAGCATTGCCCTGGACCGTTCACTTTTCTCTTAAAGGCGGCCTCCACGCTGCCCCGCGCTTTCAAGGGCAGAAAGGTGGTGGGGGTCCGTATTCCTGACCATGAGTTCGCCCGCCAGCTCGCCGAGACGCTCGGCAACCCGATCATCACGACCTCGATCGAGTATGAGGACGCGGACCATGCCATGAGCCCCGGTCTGATTGCCGAGACTTATGAAAACAAGGTCGAGATGATGGTGGAGGGTGATGACGGCACCACCGATGTCTCGACCATCGTGGACTGCACGGGCGACCAGCCCGAAATCGTCAGACAGGGCGTCGGCGAACTTTGACTTCGTTCCGGCTCACGGCTGGAACATGAAATATTCGACTATGAAGCCTATCACGCCGAGCACCATGCACACCATGGCGCTGGTCTCCAGTTTGCGCCCCGCCGCCGCGCTCATGCCGCGCAGGTAGAGCGACGACAGATGGCTGAATATGCCGAGAAAGAGAAAGAATTCGGCTATCAGCCCATACCAAGGCGTATGAAGCAGAACGGAGATGACCACCATGGCCACCACAAGCACCATGGCCACCCACGCGGTGACCTTCGATTCGAGAAGTCTTACCATCTTTGTATGTTTTATCTGTAAACCTTGATGCCGTAGATGCGGCCGTCGTCACCGAGCGCGAGCAGCACGTAGAATCCCTGGGGCAATGCCGACAGATCGATGTTGACGGTCTCCGTGTCGGGATAATATTTTTCCATGACTTTGGCGCCCTGGAGCGAATAGACGTAGACGAGGCGTATATCCACGGGGAAGCGTATGGCGTAATGCGCGCCGCCGAGTATTGACACCACGGGCTCGGTCGGCGATATGATTTCGTCGAGAGCTGCGAGACGGGTCTCTTCTTCATGCCGTATCTCCTCAAGGAAGCCTTCGTAGAAGCTGAAAGGGATTCCCTCGGCTTCGGCGGTGACGTCGTCGAGCGTGATGGCACGGTAGCGCGAGGGATCGTAGAGGTCGAACTCGATGGCCGATGGCATCATCACGCTGTTGTTGCGGCGATCGATTGCCTCGATGAAGTCGCGCCCTTCTTCACTCAGTGCCTCGTATTCGGGAGTGTCGTAGGGATTCGACAGAACCTCGTTGATGGCGAGCGGAAGATTGCCCCAGGCGGCCACGGCCCTTTCGGGGATACGCGGGTCGTAACGGATCAGCTCTATCTCGTGCGCGTATTTCGAAAGCAGTTCGCGCTCCTCGTCGGTGAGACGGTCTTTGTCGAACTTGCCGGTCTTGCTGTATCCGAGTATGGGATAAGCCTTGCTGTCGGCGGCGACAATCACAAAGCCGCCCTTGGGATGATTGTAGACATAAAACGGCGAAAAGAGCCGGTCGGTTGTGAGCTGGCGACCGTTCCACACCATCTTAGGGGCTGCGAGATAAATGCCGTGAGCCTGGTTGAAGAAAGCCTCGGCGATTTTGGATGCCTGCTTCTGCGACACGGTCTCGGCCTGCGCTGCCGACGCGCCCGTCAGCACCGCGCCCGCGCACACAGTGGCGGTTAATATTTTCTTGAAACGCTTCATAACCATATAACGCATCCCCAGGGATTTTTATTAGCGCCGGAACGGTAAATTCCGGGGCACAGCTTTAAGCTGCGACAATTGGATAACGCACAAACACATAATCGTATATCTTTTGTGCATAGTCCAAAATAGTTTCGTCGGAATAAGAATCAGGCATACTGGTCCATAATGTATTCCGAATCAGTTCCGCGATATTTGCCCGAGACTCGTCCTTCACCGTCCAATTGTGCATTTCGCTAATTCAGCCTCAACACGTTTGAAACAGTCATATGCGTATTTAAGAAACAACAGACCGAGTACAGGCATACAATACTGCCCCGCGTTAAGATTGGCGTCAGCTCAGAGCAGGTCGGCCGATCCCCAAAGGTCGGCTTCCAGTTTTGTATGGATGATTGGTTTGCCATATGTAAATTTGGAGACTCCGGAATGGTAACTGAAGGCTGTCCCAAGCATGTGACGACTATTCGAGAGTTTCCAAAAAATTCGGCTCGCTCCGTATGCCTTTGTGATAATGTTTAGGTCATTCTCGGATTTTGACATGTTTAGATTGCAAATTTAGCGTTTTTTGTAAGATTTTGCATATCAGGTGCAAAGATAATTTCACATGTGGGTGATGAAGCCAACCGGGTTGCAATATACGGCCTTTTGTATGGGATTGAAGGAATGTCGGGGTTACTCTTCCGCGGCCGCGATCTCGGACTCTTCGATTGCGGGCTAATTCTGGATGTTGGGAGCTCCAGTCCGACCTACCAGAAATGTTGTGATTGAATCTGCGGTCGATTCCACGGGACTTTGGCACTGCCAGGAACTATTGCCACATATTTTATTTTAGAAAATCTTTACAAATATTTTGGATTGTTGATTTTTTGTTATATATTTGCCGTCGATATATGGTTAAAGACCATTTTCTGAAACATTCTTCGACCAAATATCAATCAACATCACAAATCCAAGGTCAGATACAACTATAAATTTTAAAGAATTATGAGACTAACATTATTGATGATGGTCGCCACGTTCAGTCTTTGGGCAGGAGCGACGGAATCGCCCGACGTATTCGAAAGATATTATGACCAGGTCATGGTCGGTCAGAAATGGCAGTTTGAGGTCACTGACCTTGATACAGACGAGATATCCATCGCCGACGTGAAAATTACAGGATATGCCGGGGATGATCCATGGATGGATGAATTGCGCTATTCAGTCGAGGTCAGTTTCGGAGAAGGTGTTGTTGAGAATTATGTGTTGTGGGATACCGGACAATTTCTATTGGCTTTCTCTGACAAGAAGAATTCATATGTAGCGATGGCCGACTATGATAACGAAGAAGGGAAACCGTCCGAGTCGCATTGGGGCAACCATGACTTAACTGTGACAGAAGCGGACTATGTGTTTGTAGCCGACCGCGCACGCAAGAGAATAAGATATGAGGACGCCGACAACGACTACCGGTCTGCATACATTACCGGCATCGGTCTGGACAAATTCGAAATACATTCAGATGACTGGAATCACAACCGGAGTTTCCTTCTTCTTAACACCGAATACCCCGACGGGACTGTACTGACTCGTGATGCCTATGAGTCACCGCGTATTGTGCCCGACAACGTATATTACGAAGACGGTATGGTTCTGGTATATGACTGGCTTAATGTGCCGTCTTACAATAAACTATACGAAGAAGAATATCGGGTCACCGGAGATACAGAGGCTCTTCACGTTCCATGCAAAAAAATCGAGAAGTGGAAAGGAGACCAAAAATTAGGAGAATTCGCTGTCTTCGATATTGCAGGCCAAGTTTACCAGATTGGTTTCCACTACAAAAATAGCTTTAAACCTTATGTACTGTATAATCTTGAAGTCGGTGACATATTGATAGGTTCAAATGAATATACGGAAATAACAGATGTTTTCGAAATCAAAATAGCGGGAGAGAACCGCAGGGTCATCAAGTTTGCCGAGATAGACGAATTTGGTCTCACATCTTTGCACGGCTATTGGGTCGAGGGCGTCGGGCCTAACCTAATCGATGGTTTTCAGACTGTTTTTCCTTGGAGTTTGATGACGAGACTCAACAGTTTATATATTTACGGCAAGCCGGTGTTCACTTATGCGTCGCTTTTCAAACAGGACAGTATAGAGTCAATACACGGAGAAGAACGGGACCGGGCAACGGGTGATGGCGATGTTGGCGAAGACACACCTCTCTATAATCTTCAGGGCATGAGAATCGACCGTCCGGTTCCGGGACAGCCATACATACGCGACGGCAGAATGAATATTTATCGTAAGTAAGTCTGGGAAAACATCTTGTGTATAGCAGCGGGTATGGATTGGACGGAACGAGAATTCCGTCCAATCCATACCCACCGCTATACTGGTATATCAAAAGTAATTTAAAGCCACCTTGTTACACAACCCGAACAGAACTCGGCCAATGTATGTGACTGTTCTTCCTCGACGTTGGTAATCGAGTCTACATGATGCGGATCCAACCATCCCGCAATTCCATATTGCGGCCATCGGCTGACTGCCGGGAGCGGTAGAGCCACATCTTTTCGTTTCCTTCAAATTCGACACGACCGGTACGACTGTCTTCTCCCATATGCATCTCAAAAGTCCCGTCAGAGTTGTTGATTCTCCATGAGAAGCCGTGTCTATGGGTTTCGCCGTCTATCACGTCTTCGATCACCGACTCGTCTGATGCCAGAATCTCCATGGTTGTTTTCTGTGGGATGGTCTCTTCGGTCGAGACGACCCAAGCGCCCTCTTTCAGCACTTCGGTCTTGGTGAATTTCCATTTGCCGATGAGCTTGTCTCCCAAGGTCGTTTCTCTGGAGGCGAGACGTCTGAAGCTCCATTTGTAAGGAAGCGGCTCGGTGAGCTCCTCTCCGGTGTCCGGATTGTGTAGAAAATAGGAAACCATCACAAGCGAATCGGCGCTGAGGAGCTCCACCGTAGACTCAGGAGAAGCTGCGGCGAATGTGACCTTTGTGTCGTTTATCTTGTAAGGGATGGTGGAGTATACGCTCCATCCCCCGACATCGGTCGTGCAGATTACCAGAGAACCGTTGTCAAGGAAGTCGTACGTCATCCGAGCCCGTGGAGATTCGGGGACGTCGTGTTCTTCCCATTTGCCGTTGTATTGCAAATATCCTGCGGTCATCTCCCATTTCCCGATGATATGTTTCGAAACAGGTTGCAGTATTTCTTCTTCACTATCCGAACTGCAGGCCGAAAATAGAGACATCGAAAGCAGCAACGCCATTATGAATCCCAAGCTGTGGTTCTTTCTCATATCTTTTATCTTTTATCTTTTATCTTTCCTTATAATTTGTCGGTCACGCTGGGAGTCTGGAGTTCCACAGCGTGACCTCAAATGAATTTACTCTTCCGCAGCCGCTATCTCGGACTCTTCGATGGCAGGCTCGTTCTGGATGTTGGGAAGCTCCAGACCGAGGTGCTTCTTCTTGTCGACGGCCTTGAGCATGATGCCGAGCACGAGGGCGGCTCCGCCGAGGCAGGCGAGCATCACGAGAGGCCACGTGTAGTTGTAGCTTACCGCCGCCTGCTCGATCGACATGCTGCCGTTCCTAACGGCCTCCACGATCTCGGGATTGGTAGAGTCGAGAACCTTACCGATCAGAAGCGGGAAGAGCCACAGACCGATGTTCTGGATCCAGAATATAAGCGCGTATGCCGAACCGATGATCTTCGAGTCAACCAGCTTCGGCACGCTCGGCCACAGCGACGCGGGCACAAGCGAGAACGATGCGCCAAGCACGAGAATCGTAAGGTAGGCCACTATCACGCCGCCCATGTCGTTGCCCTTGAACATCGGCAGGATGAACGCGAACGTCAGGTGGCAGAAGATCAGAAGCAGCGAACCGATCAGAAGCATCGACGCCGCCTTGCCTTTGTAGTCCACGTAGTTGCCGAGCGCCGGCGTGATGCCGACCGCCAACAGCGGGAACACGGCGAATATCGCGGCCGCCGACTGACGCATGTAGCCCATAACGCAGTATGCGACCAGCGCGACTATCGCCACAAGAAGCGATGTAGTCTTGAGCGTTTTGTTTTTCGAGAAACTGAAGGCGAACGCCCCTGCGGCCGTGATGAGCATGATGACATACTGGATGTATGTGGCCATGTCGCTCTCCCAGAAGGGTCCGACCTGGTCGGGATGAAGCGTCAGGTTGCACTGCAGCATGTTGACTGCATATTTCTGGAAGGGGAATATCGCCGAGTAGTAGAGCACGCAGAGCAGGGCAACCACCCAGAACGCCCAGCTTGAAAGGATCTTGCCGAGGTCGCTGATCTTGAAGGGCTCGTCTTTCTCCTCGGCCTCACCGCTCTGCGCGTCAAGCTTGCGGTCCATGAAGAAGTAGACGATGAACATGATCAGGGCGATCATCAGCAGCACGACGCCGAACGCAACCGAACGCGACACCGAGACGTCGCCGCCGAAGTTGGCGACGAGCGGCGAGAAGATCATACACGTGCCGACGCCGAGTCGCGCAAGCGCCATCTCCGAACCCATGGCCATCGCCATCTCGCGACCCTTGAACCATTTGACGATACCTCGGCTCACTGTGATTCCCGCCATCTCGACGCCGCAGCCGAAGATCATGAAGCCGACGGCCGACAGCTTGGCCGACGCGGGCATTCCCTCGTAGAAGGGCGAGATTCCCAACTCGTCGAAGCCGGGGATGTAGTTGAGGTTGTTGGTGAACCATGCCTCGAGCGACGTACCCATGAACGCGTCGGTGAGAGCGTACCAATTGATTACCGCGCCGACGAGCATCACGGCGCCGGAAAGCACCGCCGTGAAGCGGACGCCCATCTTGTCGAGGATGATTCCGGCGAAGATGAGGAAGAAGATGAACACGTTGAGGAATGTCTCCGAGCCCTGCATCGTTCCGAACGCGGTGGAGTCCCATCCGCGGGTGGACTGCAGCAGGTCTTTGATTGGAGACAGTATGTCCATAAAGATATATGAACAGAACATTGCGAACGCCAGCAGGCCGAGGGCCGTCCAGCGCGCCCATGCCTTGTCGCGGAGAAGTTCAATCTTCGCCGGGGCTTTGGGGATTGAGATTGTTGCCATAAGCTATAAGTGTTGTTTGTTATTCCGCTATTTGACCGCTCCCTGCGCCATCGCGTCGACGGCGGCCGACAAGGCCTCGGAATCGGCGCCCATCACGCGATTCACCTCCTTGCCGTCGGCGTCAAGAAAGACAAACGTCGGGATGGACGATATGCCGTATCTCGCGGCCATCTCGGGTTCCTGATCGACGTCGATGCTCCGGAACTCGATCCTGTCGCCATACTCCCCCTTCAGGACTTCGAAGACTGGCGCGATCTGCTTGCACGGTCCGCACCATGTTGCGTAAAAGTCTATAACCACAGGAGTTCGCGCCGTCGTGTCGGCGGTCTCGTTCCTGACGTTCTCGCTCGGCGCCGGTGTCTGACGGGCGTCCCCCGCGCTCTTGTCTCCTCCCTTGCCGCCGCAGCCCGCAAGAGAGAGAGTCAGCGCCGCCCAGACCAGAAGCGCAAGCGTCATGTGCATTTTCTGACGATTCATTTGTATCATTGGTTATGTCATCTGTTGTTATCGGATTACAAAGATAACTATTTTTCCGTAAAGCACCAACAAAAAAAGCGTTCCGAAAAAACGGAACGCCCTTTTTATTGACATTGCGGGTGTGTTCAGTTGATGTCCTTGCCGTGCTCGAGAAGCAGCGTCATCGACGGACGGTCGCATATCTCGGAGGGTCCGAAATACTGAATCGGGCCGGGATACTGGTAGAGCGTGTTGAGCGCCAGAGTCTCGCGCATCGAGGCGAACTTGAGGTACGGACGGCCGTTGAGGTTGACGAGAGCCTTCTGTATCACAGGCTTCATCTCGCCCTTGCGGCGCTCCATGTTCATCATCATCGTGATGGGTATACCGCCGGCGATCCAGTCTTCGGTCGACTCGGTGAGGTTGCGGACACTCGACATGTAGCCTGTCAGGCCTGAGTTGATCAGCATCGCGGCGTTATAGCCGAGAGCGTAGGTGTAGTCGGCGTCGAAGTTGGTCGGGTCGGCGCAGCGGCCTTCGTAACCGAAGAAGTGGTGCTGCGTGTTGAACTTGCCCGAGTACTCGCCATCGGCCGCCATCTCCTCCAGGCGCTTGGCCACCATCTCGGAGAGAAGGCTCTCGGTTTCGATGAGCGACACCTGCACGTTGCCGTGGCTGTCGCGGTCGAGGCTGAGCTGAAGGGCGATGTTCTTGGGCAGGCTCTTGTAGAGCTCGGCGTTGGTAGGAGACAGATAGGAGTGGATGGTCTCGAGCTTCTCTACCTCGTCGAGGGCCGAGAGTTCATCCTGATGCTCCTCGATTACGTCGTTGAGCTCGCTGATGAGGTTCTTGACCGAGGGAATGAACTCGATGAGGCCTTCGGGGATGAGGACCGTACCGAAGTTCCAGCCGAGCTTAGCGCGCTCGGAGATCACGTAGCAGATGTAGCTTACGATGTTGTCGAGAGTCATGCGCTTGGCCTGCACCTCCTCGGAGATGATGCAGATGTTGGGCTGCGTCTCGAGGGCGCACTCCAGGGCGATGTGCGACGCCGAGCGGCCCATCAGCTTGATGAAGTGATAGTATTTCTTGGCCGAGTTGCAGTCGCGCTGGATGTTGCCGATCACCTCGCTGTAGACCTTGCAGGCCGTATCGAAGCCGAACGATGTCTCGATCCATTCGTTCTTGAGGTCGCCGTCGATGGTCTTGGGCACGCCGATCACCTGCACGTCCGCGCCGATGTTCTTGTAATACTCGGCGAGTACGGCAGCGTTCGTGTTGGAGTCGTCGCCGCCGATGATGACGAGCGCCTTGATGTTGAGCTCGCGCAGGATCTTGAGACCCTCGTCGAACTGCTCGGGCTTCTCGAGTTTCGTGCGGCCGGAGCCGATGATGTCGAATCCTCCCGTGTTGCGGTATTCCTTGATGATGCCGGCGGTGAGCTCCATGTACTGGTGGTTGATGAAGCCGGCGGGGCCCATCAGGAAGCCGTAGAGACGGTTCTCCTTGTTGAGCGACTTGAGGCCGTCGAAGATACCGCTCACCACGTTGTGGCCGCCGGGAGCCTGACCGCCAGAGAGGATGATGCCGACGTTGAACGGCTCCTCGACGCGAACAGGATTCTCCTCACGCTCGAACTCCACAACGGGCATACCGTAGGTATGGGGGAAGAGTTCCTTGATTTCCTTTTGATTAGCAACCGATTCCGTTGCCTCGCCTACCTTTACCTTAACCGGACCCTGCAGGGCTTTAGGGAGCTTGGGCTGGTACTCTGCCCGCACTCTCTGAAGTGCACTTTTCTTCATTTTTTGTTTTGGGGTTATTGCTTACTATTTTCCGACTGCAAAATTAACTATTTTCTTGCATTTTCAGGGCATTTTTCCTACAAAAAATTCAAAAAAATTTAAGGTCTTAAGGTCTCTAAGGTCTCTAAAGTCACTAAGGTCTCTAAAGTCGCATGACCTTAATGACCTTAATGACCTTAAGACTTTAACCGGCTCAGATACCGCTCCGCCTCCTCGAGGTCGGCCGGCGTGTCGATGCCGATGGTCAGGTGGTTGGAGACTCCGACGCGTATGTCATAGCCGTTCTGCAGCCAGCGGAGCTGCTCGAGGCTCTCTGCCTTTTCGAGAGGCGACTCCGGCAACGTCACTATGCGGCAAAGCGCATCGGCACGGTAGGCGTAGATGCCGATGTGCGAGAAGAAAGAGGTGGTGTCGAGCCATTTCTCTTTCGGAGTCTTGCGTACGAAGGGGATGACGCTGCGCGAGAAGTAGAGGGCACGGTCCTGCTCTGACTTCACCACCTTGACGAGGTTCGGGTCTTCGAGCGCGGAGATGCCAAGCGCAGGGTCGAACGGCCTCACCAGCGTGGCTATCTGGGCGTCGGGATACGTTACGAACATGTCGGCGAGCATCCTGATCTGCTCGGGGTCGATGAAGGGCTCGTCGCCCTGCACGTTGATCACGACGTCGGCATCAGAGGCGAGGTTGCGGACAGCCTCCTCAACTCGCTCCGTCCCACTGCGATGCGTCGGCGAGGTCATGACCGCACGGAAGCCCGCGCGCTCCACAACCTCACGTATATTGTCGTTGTCGGTGGCCACAGCAAGCGGGAATCCCGCCTTCTCCACCTGCCTGCACACTCTCGTTATCATCTCCTCACCGCATATGCGCGCCAAGGGCTTGCCCGGGAACCGCGTCGATTCGTACCGGGCCGGTATCAGCACTATATATTTCATCTTTCCGTAAATTTATTTCAACTTGTCACGATGGCCGACTGCTGATCTTCCAGTCGACAATGGTTCGCGTTCTGGAAGAAAACTCCACTCCTATCCTGAAAATTTTCTTTCCTGCTCCCGTATAAGCCAGTTCATAGTTCTTTCGACATATCTGTTCAAGAGCCTCACTTGCTGTCGAGTCGTATTTTAGTTCTATTATATAGACGAACCTTTCGGTTGTGATAAGAAGGTCGATACGCCCATCTGAGGTATGCACTTCGGGCCGTGCGTTGAAACCAAGCAATGACATTAAGATGAAAAAACAGTTTTGAAAATTATTCTCGTTCTCCATATTCATCTCATAGGGTATGCCTGCGAAATATATACGAAGATTCTTCATGAACTCGTCGGGATTACCGGATATAAGACTTGCTGTCAGTGTTCGCACTACAGTTTCTACAGGGACTTCCTTTGTCTTGACATAGTAAGGTACAAGCACATCAAACAAACCGGTACGAACCTCACGGTTCGGCACGCCCAGCGTGTATAAATCCAAATATGCATCGTAGTTTTTTATGGTCAGATATCCTGTCTGATACAACAATGCGAGAGGATCAGCACTTCTAAGGTCGAAGCCCATGAGCATATCGAGCGTGCATTGGGAATTGAAAAGACCCTCGAGATTGACATTGCTCATTTTCAACACTTCTGCCACCAGAGTGGGTATGCCGGTATGGTTCCAATAGTTGGCGATGCGACATTTATCCATGCAATTCAACAACGACCATGGATTATATATGTCATTGCCTTCGGCCGAAAACCGATAACCATCATAGTTCTTCTTGAGAAGCGCACAGACATCCTCATGACTTCGGTTCAGCTTATCCGCGAGCCGAGCTATACCGTCCTGGAAGTTTTCCCGAAGCTCCCGCTCCGTTATTCCGCAGATATCCGAGAACGGCTCGTCGAATGAAATATCATTCAGATTGTTGAGATCTGAGAATATGCTCAATTTGCTGAAACGGCTAACGCCCGTAATCAGAACAAGACGGATATGTTCGGCTCCGCTCTTGAAATTGGAATAGACTCCGGCGAGCTCAACGCGAAAATTCTCGAACGCATCGTCATTATTCAAGTTATTCACCAGAGGCTTGTCATATTCATCGACAAGGATCACTACCTGACGGCCGGTCTTGCGGTGAGCCGCTTCTATAATCAACTTGAAGCGCTGTGAGAAAGGGATGGACCGCAGTGTCTCGGTATCGAGACCATACTTATGCTCCCATTGCTCGAAAAGTGTATTTAGCACATATGAGAAAGATTCACGACCGGCAAATCGGTCGGTATTCAGATCAAGATGAAGCACAGGGTATTCATCCCAGTCCCAGTCCATTGTTTCGGCATACAGCCCGCGGAAAAGCTCTCTGCGCCCCTCGAAAAAGTACTGGAGTGTTGACAGGAAAAGGCTCTTCCCAAAGCGTCGTGGACGCGCCAGAAAGAAATACTTTCCCGGTTTGACGAAATATTCGAGATACCGGGTCTTGTCGACATATATGTAGTTACCTTCTCGAAGAGCCTTGAAGTCCTGCTGTCCGATAGGATATTCAATTATACCCATTGCTCTGAACTGATTTTGTGACGCAACCGATTGCGTACTGCAAATATAACAAACATTTCCGACACCGCCAACAAAATACGCAAGAACCATGCTATAATCTACAATCTACAGGGCATCAGGATGGACCGTCCCATATCAGGACAGCCATATATCCCAACGGTAGGATTACTGTGTTCCATATGCGATCATATCCATAGAACGTGGTTCCGGTCAGCCTACGATGTAGCCTTCCTGGTCGTAGGCCCTGCGGTATTTATGGATCAGTCTTATCAGACCGTTCAATTCCTCGTCGTCGGTTGAAAGGGTCTCGCAGTTCCGATATTGGTCGTCGTACCGTTGTCGCGATCCGTGGCTCAGACGGCTTTCGATGTCTGAAGGTATCAGAAACGAGCCTTTCTCGCCGACATATGGCTTGAATTGTGTAAGAAAGATTTTTATCCCATAAAGGTCGAAGTCGCCGAAATGCAGATAACGGTTCGGCAGTCGCGACAGCCACTGCGCCAGATCGTTTGAGAACGCGTATCTCGACACAAAAAGAATCCCGGTCTCGCCTCCTTTCATATATTCGGCGAAAAATGCTCTCTGTTCGCGGATTCTAATGAAATTCTCCATGTTTTCGATTCCTACGACCAGAACGGACGGCGGAGGCGTGAGGCTCTCCCAATCCGCTATGTACACGGCGCTCCCTTGACTCGGGTCAATTGCAAATGGCCTACCTCCGAGCATACAGTCAAGCCGGTCGTAGGCGTTGACCAGAAAGCCGGGACACGACCGCTGTCCACGGGTCTTCGAATTTCCAGACAGTGACGCCTGCGCGGCTCTTGATGTATCGTGGGCAAGCAACGCCCTCGCGGCTTCTAGATCTCTCAGAGCCTCGTTATATCTCGGAAGAGCTCCCTTCAGAGCCTCTACGCTTATGACCCGCACATATCTTCTCGTGCCCCTGTTCTCGACAACCACCAGCCCGTCTTCCAAAAGAATGTCTCTCACCGACTGCGGAAACGCGGAATAAGAGACACGCTTCATATCGATGAGCTGTTGCAGGTTGTCTATCAGCCGTTTGGTCAGTTTTATGGTCATTTCAGTTCGGCTTCACGGGTTGAGAGTATGGGCTGGACCACGGTGTTTGCGGCAGCGTCTTTCGAAAGCATGTACAGATGCCGGTAAGACAGCGGGCGATGCGCTTTCGGCGACGAATTGACGACAAAGATGCCCCGTTCGTTGGCGAATTCCAGGATCCCCTGTATGTTCTCGTCGGCGAGACGGCCGATTTCGTCCATCATGCAGTGCAGTCGGAAGTCCGCACCCTTTCCGGAACGCTTCTTGAAGACGCTTATAAGCAGGATATTTACTATGGCCTTGACAAGTATGTCGGTGCCTTCCGAGCCGACGGCCCGCACGTTGTTGGTCCATGGAATCACATTGTCGTTCTCCTGAATCTGGAACTCCAGCGCGAACGACTGTTCAAGCGGAAGTTTCCTCATCTCCGGTGTCTCATTCAGAACCTTCAGCAGCGATTCGAGATATTTAATCGCTTCCCGGTTGACATCGGCGTGGCTGTCGGTAGAGAAGAGGTTGACCTCACCGAGTTCATACTGATGCGACAGCCAGAAGTCGGTGATGTTCTGCATCTGCGTGACAATCGGCGCCCTGCTGCGGGCGAGACGCAGCTCTATCTTTCTGATCACGCCCGCGAAAGTCTTCTTCGCAAAATCATAGTTGATCTCCCTGACAATTCTGTCTATCTCGGTCTCTCGGCTCAAAAGGATGTTGAAATCCGATGCCGTCCTCGACAGGACATCCCTGTAGATAGCACTCGTGACATGCTGGTATTCCTTGATTTTGTCGTTGCTCACGAAGTCATCGAGACTCTCGGCATAACGGTGATAATCGTCTATGGTGTCGAAGACCGTAGGGAAATGAAATGTATTGTTGGCCGAAAATCTCCGCCGGAACTCGTTGGTTTTCTCTTTGAGACTATCCGAATCGCGGTAAATTTCCGCGGTCAGGTCCTTGATAGCGGATATTATTTCCTTACAGTCGAGAGAGGTAGGCCGTGATATCTCTTCGTTCATTTCCGCCGGACAGTGCCGCGACACGACGAACTCTTCGGCCTGACGCTTAGATTCCTGAGTCCGGTCGAGACTGCCGCGCAGTTTGTCGAGGGCCTGCCGCTCTTCGTCCCTTTTGGCTTCGTGCCGGCGGCGACGTTCGTCGAACTTCCGACGCAACGCTTCGGCCTCGTCTTCAAGTTTTTTCTTTTCCAACTGCTTTTTACCGACATGGTCAAGAAGGTCACGGCAATCCTTGCGGTAATCGGAGATCTTATCCCGCTCGCTGTCTATTCGCGCAAGAGAGTCTTTGATCTCGGCGATATCCTTTCTGGTCGAGTCAATCAACGCCATATCGGCTCCCGAAGCGGTCAGCTCCGCGTTCTCGTCCTCACCAAGCCGCTGCATCTGGGCCGCATACTTGCCGACATTCTCACAGAGGTCATCGTCAATGGCCTTGAGAAGTTCGTCAAGGCGTGTCTTGTCAGCCTTGGCCTCGTCCTTGACCGCCTTGATCGCCTTGCTACGCTCGGCCTTGCATCGGTCGGAGATGACCGAGCGTTCTTTCAAAAGCTCCTCTATCTTAAGTTGCAGATCCTGAATTTTATCATCGAACTCGGCGACTACACTTTCGATCCGGCTTTTTTCCTGTTCTTTCAGCTCCTCGAGGCGCAGTCCGTATTCCCTCTCTTGCTTCCGGCCGACGGTGACATTTCGGGCAATCTCTTCAATCGCGTTCCTCAAGGAATTTATCTCTCCTTTGACTTCCTTCTGTATGCCCGCTATCCTGCTGTCTTTCCCATTGCGCAACTCTATGATCGACGCGGAATGACGGGCGGCCTCCTTTTCAAGCGAGCCCACAGACTCCCGTATCATCGACGGAGTGCGCACCTCTCTATCTATGGAATCCAGATCGAGACTTATGCCGAAGAAGGAATCGTCCGGGCCATCGGATTTGCGAGGGCACAGCCCGGTCGAATACAACACGCTTTTTTCATCGGCTATCTTTCCGATATTCCTCTCCCATCCCTCGACATTGCCGTCAAGCCATTCGCAGAGCGATCCTTCGGAACGGGCGAGAAGCTCAAGCTCCTGTTGCCTCTTAGCCTAGAGCCGCCCGATCTCTCCTTCAATTTCCTTAATCTGAAGTTCAGTCTCTGACTCCACCTGCCGACAGTCAAGCTCCAGTTTGTTTCTTACAGCATCAAGCCTATTTTCCTTTTGCAGGCGCTCTTCGGAAAGACGGCTGATCTTACGTTCAGTCTCCGCGATGTCGCGTTCGCAGGCGGCGATCTCCTCTTTCATCGGTGAAGAAGCGGACACCCTGACTCTCTGCACTTTCTGTTCATTCAGCAGTTCTCGCGAAGAGTCAAGTCGCTCATCGACCTCGGCGACGAGCGACTCCGCCCTGCCTCGGATTTCGGATTCCAACTCGGACGTTCGCCGCAACCGGTCCTTCTCGCGGTCGTTGAACTCCGACACGGCGTTGTTCTTTCTCTCCCTCACGGTCTGGGAATATTGTTCCTTGTCAAGCTGGATGCGGTCGCGCAGCGTCTCGTACTTCTCGGCTATCAATCTATGACTGTCCGAGAGTTTCGCCAGAAAGCGTTCCTTCTGTTCCAGACCAAGTGCAAGACTGTCTCGCCGTGCCGCCCGGGCGATCATATCCTCGATTCACAACCGCTGATACTCTTTCTTAAGATCGGATGCCCTGCGGAGCTCGTTCTTCAGCACTGCCAGACGCCCGGTAATCTTCTCCTTCTCCTTCTCGAATCTGGAATCAAGTTCTTTCAGCCGCGATTCAATCTCACTGACAGACTGTTGTTTCCTGTCGATTTTATTCTGCAACAAAGGAATGTCTCGAGCCGCCTTATCCATGGCATATCGCAGCATTCCGCACTTCTCCCGCACGGCGGAGCGTGCGGCCTTTATGCCATGCGACAGACTGATTATCCTCTCGGCATCCGCCTTGGTCTCGACGATACCTTGCCGGTTTGTCTGAGTCCATAAGGTTATATCCCTGAGCTCGTCGTTGAAATGCACAAGCCGCGAGCGGATGAGGTCAAGATCGACCGCAATCTGCTCCTCCTCGTCGCATATACTGTTGATGATGGTGTTCTTTATGAAGTCGGCGTCAACGCGTTCGTTGAGGAATACATTCTGGATTATACGCGGGATATTGTGGTACTGGCGGCTGCGGAGCAGATAAAATTTGGAAAGGTCTTTCGAAAGATGCGCGTTGCCGTTGCCATACAATATGTCAAGATACTGGCCGTAACGCTCGATGATGCCGCTCACGTCGATGCCTTGGGCCTGGATGCGCTGCCTGACGGTCAGATGGTCGGAAGCGACGACACCATATTCATCAACAAACCAGTCTCTTGAGTATGGCGAGTCAACGAAGCGGAACGCGGCGCGGTTGTTGTGCCTGAAAAGAATAATCGAGAATGCGGGCTCATCAGTTCCCCTCGACACCTCGTAAATGATGTAGGAGGAGCTGGTTGGTATGTAGAAACCGTCGAAAGTCTGCTGTCCCTGGGTACGGATGCCGAGCCGGTCCTTGCGACAGTTGTAGAAGAACAGCAGGGCCCGGAGAAGAGTTGTCTTACCGACACCCTGAGTGCCGGTGAAATGTATGTTGCCCGCCATAGCCACCTCAGCGTATCTGACGTGCGCGCTGTTGATCAGCACCAGTTTATTCAGGTATCTCATCTTCTTCGTTGAATGATATGAGTTCAACAATATCCTCAAGGTATCTGTAGGCCGCCGTCACCTGAAATCTACGGGACGCATCGTCCACTCTAAAGGCCTGTCGTTCTGATGGTGGAGATCACGACCCGCGGCCGGATTGCCGCAGTCGCGGCCTCGCCCGACGAACTCACCCCGGCGCAGTACGCCCGGGCGCTCGCCCTGTCGGTGTCGCTGGCCACCGGAGCCGTCACGCCCGACGCCGCGCGTCGGCGTCTGATGTCGATGCTGATCGGGATGGAAGACTACGGGGTGTTGCTCCCCGGGCACGTGGCCGAGATAGACGCCCAGCTCGGCGCGCTCGACGATTTCTTTGCCACCGCCCCCGACGGATCCGTCTCGATGCCGCTCGACTCGGTGGCCAACCTGCTGCCGGAGACCGACGGGTTCAGCGGACCGGGCGACTGGCTGGAGGGCGTGTCGTTCGGCGAGTTCACCGAGTGCCAGGCGGTGCTCGGCGCGCTGGCCGAGGGCCAGGCGGATCCCGAGGAGATCGCCGGCGCCTACGCCCATGTAGCCCGGACGCTCTACCGCATACCGGAAGAATCGGAGGTGCCCGACATCCTGCTCGTTCACGCCCCGAGGCTCTTCATGGCGGTCTGGAACCGCATCTGCTCCGAGCCTGTCGAGATCAACGGGCGCCGCATCGACTTCCGGATCATCTTCGCCCTGTCGGGTCCGAAACGGCCCGACGACGGCACGGGCTGGACCGGCATCACGTTCGAGGTCGCCTCGGCCGGAATCTTCGGCGACACCCGCGGCGTCGAGGGCACTGACTTCTGGTCGGTGCTGCTCTATCTCTATAAGTGTAAATTCGAGTATATCAACGACAAAAACCGCAATAGCTAAAGCTCTATGGAACTTTCACAAAAAATCAAGACCATGATCAAGGGCTGGGAGGGATGCCGTCTGACGGCCTACCGCTGCCCTTCGGGGGTGCTGACCATCGGCTACGGCCACACCGGCGCCGACGTCCGCCCGGGGATGCGCATCACGCGCGGGAAGGCCGACGCCCTGTTCGAGACAGACTCCGCCCGCTTCGCCTCGGAGGTGGAGCGCGTCGTCGGTCCGGTGAAGCTGACCGGGAATCAGTTCGACGCCCTTGTGTCGCTGGCCTACAACATCGGCACGGGCGCGCTGTCGCGCTCGACGCTGCTGCGCCGTGTCCGGCTCAACCCGTCGGATCCGGCGATCCGTCAGGAGTTCATGAGGCATGTCAACGGGCGCGTCAACGGCGTGCTCAAGCGTCTGCCGGGCCTTGAGCGCCGCCGCAGAGAGGAGGCCGACCATTATTTCGGAGCGTCATGACGGGGCTTAAGGAATACCGGCTCTACTGGGAGGGCCTTGCGGCGCGCGCCGGAGACATCTCCGAGACGCTGCCGCTCACGGTAGACGACGACATGGCGCGCCGCATCATGCGTCTCGGGCGCGACTCGGTGTCGCTCTTCTTCCTGCCTCCGTCGTCGAGGTCGGAGGCCCGCGACGCCGACTCATGGAGCGAGTCGGACGACTGCGTGGTGTTCGTCATGGGGCGTTTCGACCCTCAGCGCCGCACGTCGTGGGACGTCCTCGAGCAGACCCAGCCCGTGATGGAGCGTCTCAAGGAGCTCATGCTGGCCGACGTGGCAGCCGGCTGCTGCGTGATGCGCCTCGACGTCCGCTCGCTCTCCACGATGCCCGAGACGAAGTTTTACGCCGGATTCGCGGGCTGGTCGCTCGGGTTCCGCATCATGGGGACGTGATGGGACGCTTCGAGCTGGAGTTCATGGAGCGCACGCTGCGCGAGGGCGTAGAGGATATCCTGCGCCGGCAGGCGGAAGTGGCCGACGCCCGCATCTACGGGCGCGCGTCGCCCCGTTCGCGCAGCGGCGAGCTGAAGGCGGCGCTCTCGTCGCGACAGTACACGCTCGAGCGTCTGGGCGACGGATTCATGGCCTCGGCGGCTTATCCGGCCCACATACGCTTCATCGATATGAAAGACCGCCAGAACTACCGGATCTACAACCGTCAGGTGTGGGGCGTGTTCTACGGCGACACCATCAGCGAGCTGCGATTCGGGTTCCGCAGCTGGTTCGCCGACAAGATCCGCGGCCGTCTGGCACAATCGTCCAACCAACCAAACCAACCATAACATGAAGAGATCATTTGCAAAATTAGAGAAAGGCATCGGAACCGCGGGGCGGCTTCTGCTGCTGTTCGCTCCCGGTCTGATCACAATGCTGGCCGTGACGCGCGGACACGGGATATGGATCGGAATGATGAGCGGCGCCGGCGTCCAGGCGGCCCTGCTCTGTTCGGTGGCGTTCGTCGTCGCGCTGCGCGAGCAGTACCGGCGCGACCGTCGGCGCGACAAGCGCCCAGAGCCTTGAACCAAGCGGCCCCCGGCCTTTCGGTCGGGGGCCGTGATGTGTCGGCCTCGACGGGCGGCGCCGATGGGGCGCGTTCATTCGTCGGGGGCGTCCATTTCGGCGGCGTCGATCTCGTCGGCGTATGCGATAAGGCGGCGCCCCGTCTCTCTCAATGTCTCCGCGAGCTGATGATATTCCGGCTCGGTGAATGCCCGCTTCTTCTTGCAGACGGTGCACCCGTGGAGCTTCTGCGACAGCCAGCTCTGGGACTTGCCGAGCAAAGCGGCCAGTTTGGAAAGGTTGATCAGGCCGTCCAATTCCTTGAACACCGTCCACACGGCTCCCATTTTCTCGGACACAAGTTCGCGCCGGCGGTAGGCCGGATCACATATCTGCTCGAATGTCGGTTTTTCGTTTGTCATGATTTTTTTGTAAATTTGCCCCGGGTTCTCATTCCCGGGGCATTCTGATTAATCTTCGTCGTTTCCAATCTCGTCGAGGAGTTCAAATAGAAGTCCCCTGATTTGCTGAACCAAAGGTTGGTTTTTCGGCGTCTCGATAAGGTCCAAATAGTCGAAGATTCGAAAAATCAACCTTTTCTTTTGTCTCATTTCATATCACACCTCCTTTCTTGTTTTCTGTCACAAAGATAGTAATAATTTAATTACTATGCAAGTTTTTCAGCGACTATTTTTTCAATTTTTTTTGGGGACAGCACGAAAAATCATCACTATCCCGCTTTATAGGCTCCGGTGTCCTTCCGAGTGATTGGCGAGAGTGCTAACTTTGCGTCGATAACCGACAAAACAACAATCACACCGCTATGAGCCAACCGCAGACACAGAAAGGGCGAACGCCCGAGGAAGTAAAGAACGACTACGACGGCTTCGTCG
This sequence comes from uncultured Muribaculaceae bacterium, assembly GCA_910584125.1. Taxonomy (GTDB): domain Bacteria; phylum Bacteroidota; class Bacteroidia; order Bacteroidales; family Muribaculaceae; genus Lepagella. The sequence continues at coordinate 48,078 of CAJTXU010000021.1, forward strand.
AGAAGTTCAAGCCAAAGCGCACCACCGACGACTGCCTGACGCCGGAGCCGGTCTACAACGCCATCCGGAAGTGGGTGAACGACAATATCCTGCCTCTCGACGGCGTGGAGATCGTGCGACCGTTCTGGCCCGGGCGTGACTACGAGCGCGCCGAGTATCCCGACGGCTGCCTCGTGCTCGACAACCCGCCCTTCTCGATACTGGTGAAGATCCGCCGCTTCTATCATAAGCGGGGCGTGCGTTACTTCCTCTTCGCCCCGGCGCTGACCATGGGCTACAGCGCGCGCGAGCTCGACGCGACCTATATAGTCTGCGGCGAACAGATAACCTACGACAACGGGGCTAAGGTGCCGACGTCGTTCATCACCAACCTCGACTGCGGCGGCATAGGGCTATGGGTGGCCGGGACGCTCTCAAAGGCCATAACGGCGGCCGCGGACAGCATGAAGGAGGTCAGCGATATGCCGGTGTACGAGTATCCGGCGCACGTCGTGTCTCCGGCCATCTTGCAGAAGATAGCGAAGCGTGGCGTCGAGTGGCGGGTGCCGAAGACGTCGATGCACGCCATGACGACGCTCGACAGTCAGCGCGGCACGGGGAAGGTCATCTTCGGCGGGGGCTGGCTGCTGTCGGAACGGGCGGCGGCGGAACGGGCGGCGGCGGAACGGGCGGCGGCGGAACGGGCGGCGGCGGAACGGGCGGCGGCGCGGCAAAGGATCGTGTGGCCGTTGTCTGACCGTGAACGGGAAATCATAAGGGATTTGACCCCATAGCCGAAAAATTCGACTTACAAATGAAGCGGCGCCCCTTCCCCGGAGGCGCCGCATTTTTTTTGGCAGCCATAACAATGCAGCGGCCCCCGGCGTCGAAACCGGAGGCCGTGATGTGTCGGCCTCTACGGGCGGCGCCGATGGGGCGCGTTCATTCGTCGGGGGCGTCCATCTCGGCGGCGTCGATCTCGTCGGCGTGGGCCTGCAGTCGGCGCGCGATGTGGCGGAACGCGTCGGCCAGTTCGTGATATTCGGCCTCGGTGAACGACTTCTTCTTGTTGAGCACCGTGCATCCGTTCAGCTTCTGCGACAGCCAGGCGCGGGTCTTTCCGAAATACTGGTCGGCAAGCTCCGATTTATTCACCAGCCCCTCAAGCTCTGTGAAAGCATTCCACACCGCCCCCTGTTTTGTCCGGATCACTTCGGCGCGGTGCGCCTCATGCTGGTCCGGGTTGAATATTTTGCGTTTCCCTAAATACATATCGGAATTTTTTTGTAAATTTGCCCCCGGACTTCTCCGGGGGCTTCGTTCTACATGTTTCTCAACTCTTCGAGCAATCCCCTGATTTCGGAGATCCTGCGGTGATTGGAGCGGTTTTCTATCAGGTCAAGAAGTGTGAAAATCATTCCGATCACCGTCTCTATTCTTGTCATCTCATCTTACACCTCCTTTCTTTTTGACACTGCAAAAATAATAAACATTCCGTTAATACGCAGGTTTTTCAGCAACTTTTTTTCAAAAAATTTTCTGACTTCACAAAATTGCCGGGTCAATAAAAGCCGTTACACAGACGTTGTATATTTACAAACCAACGTATTTTTTTAATGCGATTCTACCGGGAGAAATGCCTTGTGGCCCTTATGGAAAAACTTGGAGTCTGGATGCCGAGCATACAGATTCAAAAACTTGTGTTCCTGTTGACTGGAAAAGGCGCGTGCGTTTGACCCCTTCGGGCACGCGGGATTTGACCCCTCG
>CAJTXU010000022.1 GCA_910584125.1 uncultured Muribaculaceae bacterium
GTCTTCTCATAATAGGAATTACTTGAAGTCATGGATTGGATGTATCTTATTAGTATCAATCTCACTAATAAGATTTACAACATGACAAAAGACTTTGAAATCTTTCTGCGAGATGGGAACATGGCAAAGAATACGATTGCCGCGTACTGCTATGCGGTCAATGACTTCTTTTCGCGCCACAAGGAGCTAAACAAGAAGAACTTGTTGCTCTATAAAACCTATCTCATAGAATCGTTCAAGCCCAAAACGGTCAATCTCCGTATTCAGGCTTTGAACAAGTATCTAACCTTCTGCAACAAGCCTCGACTGAGACTCAAATCGGTCAAGGTTCAGCAACGTTCCTATCTGGAAAACGTAATCAGCAATGCCGATTACACTTTCCTCAAAAACAAGTTAAAAAAGGAGGAAAATCGTGCATGGTATTTCGTTGTGCGTTTTCTCGCCGCCACTGGTGCCCGTGTCAGCGAGCTTGTGCAACTGAAAGTGGAACACGTGGCATTGGGCTACTACGACATATACACCAAAGGTGGGAAAATTCGACGCTTGTTCATTCCGAAGAAACTACGCGATGAAGCTAGTGAATGGCTCCACTCTGAAGGTCGTACAACTGGATACCTATTTCTCAACCGTTTCGGTGAGAGGATTACTACCAGAGGTATCTCACAGCAACTGAAGAACTATGCCAAGAAATTTGGCCTCAACGAAAAAGTAATCTATCCACACTCGTTCCGGCACCGTTTCGCAAAGAATTTCCTCGAGAAATTCAACGACATCTCTCTTCTCGCAGATCTCATGGGACACGAGAGCATCGAAACAACCCGCATATACCTACGCCGAACCTCAGCAGAGCAGCAGGATATTGTAGACAGAATCATTACGTGGTAGTATTATTCGCCCGATGCGGCATCTAATCTTGCCGTATCGGGCGTTTCGATCACACAGAGATATGCATATGACACACATCTTTTGAATCTCAAGCCGCTATTCAGACATGTAATAATCATATGTCTATCGCGCACAGACCCTTGGGCGTCCGAAACGTCCGCCCCTCCATGCTGGGACGCGCGCCGAACCACCGCGGACGCCCCTAATCATTCATCATTAATCATTTTATTACCCACGGCTACACACAAGATGTCCTGTTGGACATTAGGCCGAATCCACGGGCCTACGCCACAACCCCCGATTTTTCTTTTGTTTTCTTTTTGGCGGTTTCGGAAAAAAATCGCTAACTTTGCCGCGCGTCTCTCGGGTAGGGTGCTTTTCGAACGTCTCATCTTATTACTATCACTGTGAACATCGCTGACGCCGCTTTAAATATCCGCATTGTCTCTTCTGACGGAATCCCTGCGCGATTGCTTAAGGATGACCTTGTCTCTATCTTGGGCGACAAGGAGGCCTTGGGTCACTATGCACATAGGATTTAGGAGCTTGACAACACTTATTCTTCCGATGACGCTTACACAGATCTTCTAAGAAGCGATTCTTCTCTTAGCCTTATGGAGTGTCTGTGGCTCGACGCGGTCAGGACACACAAACCGATTACCAAAGAGGCTGCGCATCATTTAAAAGAAAGAAAGCTCATCGAGGGGAAAGCTCCGAGATATAACATCGCTCTGTCTGTGGCAAAGAAAGTTCAGCAAGTCGGCAAGTACACGAAGGAGACTGGCCTCAATAGGAATACGATGAAAAAGTTGGTACTTCAACTCGCATCGAACGCGGGCTCCGATGGCTTCAAACGTGCGGACGCATTTGAAATTATGGAACACATTCTGCCGGCAAACATGACGAATACCCAAAAACTGTCCAATGTTTCCAATATGCTTAGAGCAATGCACGCCGACGGCTTTCTTATAAAAAGCGAGAGTGGGAAATCATGGTTTATTACTGATCTGGGGAGAGTCGAATTAGAATCGTGATGGCGCGATCTGACCTACGCGTTTTTACGCGTTTTTACGCGTTTTTTACGCGTTTTTTACGCGTTTTTATTTTGACATTCAATGCTAAGGCAATGATTAACAAGTACTATGGCAAAGAGATTTGAGATACGAAACAGTACGGCGGAGTGCCTGATCTTCCAAATTGAAGGCAAGGAATCAGGCGTACAGGTGATATACCATGATGAATCCATGTGGTGTACACAGAAGGCTATGGCGGAAATCTTTGAAGTTGGAGTCCCGGCCATAAGCAAACACCTGAAGAATATATTCGAGTGCGGAGAGCTTTCCGAAAATTCAGTTGTTTCCAAAATGGAAACAACTGGGGCAGCGGCGCAGTTCCGTGGCATCTATTAATATAACAGTAGTCACATCCGGACGCAAGACTCGGCGTTGGGCGACTGCGTAGCCACCGGGGAGGGCGACTGTCCCAGTCGCCGTGGTGTGTGCTCGCGATAGCGAGCATTCCTGTTGTCATAAAGAACATGTTATGATTATCTATGCTCGCTATCGCGAGCAAACCTCCCGGCGACTGGGACAGTCGCCATCCCAGGTGGGCTCACGCGATCGCCAGAATAAGTTGGCTTATTTTTGGCGTCATGAGCACTTCGTTGTTCTGCGCAATTCTGCAAGTTCGGCGAGCGCGATAGCGCAAAGGTTCGGTAATCTGCTCTTCTCCTCAGTTCGAACGAAAAGAGAGGCCCCAGGCGTCCGAGACGTCCGCAATGCGGTTGAATTAAGGCGTATATATCAGATACCCAGGTGATTATTCCATGCCTGAAAGGCATCTTGTGTGTAGCCGTGGGTATGACACCGACGGCGCGAAGCGCATCGTCGGTGTCATACCCACGGTAGGCGAGTGAGAGATATGTGTCGGCAACGACACCTTGTTGCACAATCCGACTCTCTACTCATCCCCTCTTGATATGTTCTAAAAGTGCATCAAGGTGCCTTTCAGGCACTTCCATCCTGCCTGTCTACCGGGGGTATGGATTCGACGATGGGCTTCGCCCCGTCGAATCCATACCCCCGGCTACACACGAGATGTCTTTCAGACATTGACTGCGGCGACTCTATATCAGTCTGGTATAAAGTCTAATAACTCTTAACTCAACCGCATTGGAGACGTCCGCCCCTCCATGCTGGGACACGCGCCGAACCACCGCGGACGCCCCTAATCATTCATCATTAATCATTCATCATTTTATTACCCACGGCTACACACAAGATGTCCTGTCTATTAGGTCGGATCCACAGGCCTAAGCCACTGCCCCACCCTCTTCCTCTCAGACGGATGAAGCCCGTCAAGCTGGACCTCAGGAACAGCCGACGGCCGCCGCGAGTTCGTCAGAATCCGCGGCGGCGTATCTTTATCGGAATCATGTCGGGCGTCGTCGGGGCGTCGTCGGGGAGGACGAGGGCGAGGTGGCCGCCGCCTCCGGCGCCGAGCATCTTCCAGGCAAGGGCCGTGTCGCGGATCCGGTCGATGTATTCGCTGACTCCGGGCTGCATCATCGCCGGGAACATGGCGACCTGGGCGTCGAACGAGTCGCGGAACGCCGTGGCGAAAGCCGCGAGGTCTCTGCGCATGATGGCATCCCAGCACCGATCGGCCGCGGAGGTCAGGGCCTTGACTTTCGCGGGTGTGATGTTCTTGCCCTCTACCACCGAACAGCCCGGGCGACGCGGGAACATCGGAAGGAGCACGATATGGCTTTCAAGCCATGTCAACGTCTCCTCGTCATGGCACGACTCGATCCGGTCAGGCCAGTATCGGTTGTTGTAATGATGGCGCGTGAGACCCGACATGCAGATTCCGATGGCGTCCTGCGCTCCCGAGACATGGCCTTTGTTCTCGGGGTCGTTCTCGAAACAGAACAGCAGACGGGCGAGCATCTCCTCATCGTAGTCGGGAAGCTCGTAGGGCCATATTTTCTTGGCCGCGTTGCGGGTGGATGTCGACATTCCGCCGCGCTCCATGAACTCGCATGTCGGCTCGATCGATGCGGTGATGGCCCATCCCTCGCCATATTGCGAGACATATGGCTGGTCGATCCATGTGCCGGCGATGTCGACGCGGTATGGCAGATGTGATTTCACGCTGCCGCGCAGGCCGGTGGTGGAACGGGCCTCCAGTCCGGCTTCGGGCACGCGGGAGAGCTCGACGTATTCCACGCCTCGCCGTTGGCACAACGCGCGCTTCTCGTCGCTGCCGCCGTCGGAGTTGACCACGAAGATATCCGGTTTCACGGCGTCCATGGTCTCGACGAAATCGAGCATCCCGCTGCCGGGATTTATAAAGGCGTCGGTGACATAACGTATCGCCTTGACCATGTAGAGGCGCTCTTTCTCAGAGTAGACCGTCCGGCGGTGTTTGAGTTCCTCTATGGTCTTGTCGGATCCGATGCCGACATAGAGGTCGCCATATTTCGAAGCCTCCTTGAAGAACGCCACGTGCCCCGAGTGGAGCATGTCGTAACATCCGGAGACGAATACTTTCTTTCTCATATATATCTATAGCGTGTTTTCAATTCTGTAAGGCGGCATTATCGCCGGCGGAGATTCCGGATTATTCCGGCTGCGTATGCAAGGACTACGGCCAGACAGACGGCCGGCACCCAGAAGGAGTCGCCGATTCCGAACGCGTCCGACACCAGGGCCTGCAGCGGGGTGATCAGCGCCCCGCCGAGTATCGCCATGATGAGACCGGAAGCCGCGAGTTTCGCGCTTTCGCCCGATATCCCCTCCAGGGCTATGCCATATATGGTCGGGAACATAAGCGACATGCAGGCCGATATTCCCACAAGCGCCCATATCGACGGCATTCCGTTGCCGAAGATGACGACGAGGGTGCAGCCCACCGCGGCCGCGGCCGCCCATAAAAGCAGCGTGACCGGGCGGATGAAGCCCATCAGCCATGTGAACAGGAAGCGGCATGCGGTGAAGGCGATGATGGAATAGAGGAATATCATCGACGCGTCTTTCTCAAGCATCCCGAGCCGGTCCATGGCCAGCCGTATCGTGAACGACCATACTCCGGTCTGGACGCCGACATAGAAGAACTGTGCCACAACGCCATAGCGCCACCTTCGGTTCTTCCACAGTGTGCCGAAAGCCGACTTTATGTTGAGATTGCCTGAATCCCTGTCGGCCGGCATCCTCACGACCGCAATGATGACGAAAAGAATGGCCAAAACGGCCCCGATGAGCATATACGTCATCGAAATGGCGCTCAGTTCGTGGGTCTGGATTTCTGCCAGGGCCGCGGAGCCCATGCCGGCGCGTTCGGCCGCGTCGGCCGCGTTGAGTTCGGACAGGATGAAGTGCCGGCTCAGCAGGATTCCGCAGATGGCGCCTACGGGATTGAGGGTCTGCGCTATGTTGAGACGCCGGGTAGCGGTTTCCTTGGGTCCCATCGAGAGGATATAGGGATTGGCTGTGGTCTCCAGCACGGCACATCCTCCCGCCATGACATAGATCGCGAAGAGAAAGAAACCGTATGAGGCCGTCTGTCCGGCGGGATAGAAGAGCATGGTGCCCGCGGCATAAAGCGCGAGTCCCAGCAGTATGCCGGACTTATAGGAATGCCGGCCGATGAATATGGCGGCCGGAAGCGCGAAACAGAAATATGCGCCGAAGAACGCGAACTGTACGAGCGACGTCTGAAGGTCGCTCATCGACATTATGCGCCTGAAGGCCGCTAAAAGTGTGTCGTTCATGTTGTTGGCCACTCCCCACAGCAGGAAGAGGAGACTTACGAGCACGAACGGGACTCCATAAGACTTTGAGATCTGCCGCATGACCTATAATTCAAAAATCTTCGACATCAGTTTCCATTTCTCTGCGGAAGACTCTTCCTTTCCGCAATTCTGGAATCTCGCCACGTACTCCTCCCATTCCTGTTGGCGGGGCATCGTCGCCAGACGATTGAACGCGGACTCAAGATCCAGGTCGTCAGGAGCCTCTATGATCATCACGAGGTTGTTTCCCAAAAGATAGATATCCATTGCGGTGACTCCCACCTCTTTGATACCGGATCTGATCTCCGGCCAGATGTTCCGGTGGACATCGCAATACTCATCGATCAGAGACTGATCATCCTTGAGAGAAAGAGTCTTCACCAAGCGCTGCATAATTCATGATTTTAAGATTGATTTACAATTGACGGCAAGTTACAAAATCTTTCCCAATTATGCAAATCCAATCGCGACACGAGCCTCGACTATCGCGCTTTTCGCACGAATGTTGACCTCACGCAGAGGGAGCGCAAAGAGCGCAGAGGAGGCTCCGCGTCCAAAACTTCGCGCAGAGGGCTACGCAGCATTTTAAGAACCCCGAGGGGCTCGCGACGCCAAAGATAAGCAATCGTCGTAGAACGCAGAGTTAAGAGCTTCGCTCTCGGCATCCGCTGTAGAACCCGTGCTTGGCGAGTGCTTGCTTTCGGTAGCAGCAATGTCACTACCCTACCTGCACATCAGGCGTCTCCTCGTCTTCGGACTCTTCCGGCGCAGGTTTTGGCCCCCATTTCTTCAGGATCAGTATGCTGACTTCGTAGAGGGCATAGATGGGGATGGTGACGAGCACGAGCGTGAAGAGGTCGGGCGGTGTGATTATCGCCGCCACCACCATTATTATGACAAGGGCATATGCCCTGTATCGCGCCAGCAACCGGGAGTCGATGAATCCCATCTTCCCCAATATGAATGCCATCACGGGCAACTGGAACACCACTCCCATCACGAATGTCAGTGTCGTGAAAGTCGTTATGTAGGAGTCGAGCGTAATCGTATTGGCGATGCGGTCGTCTACCTGATAGTTCCCGAGAAACTGAAACGAGATCGGAAACAACACGAAGTAGCTCATCAGCAGTCCGAGCAGAAACAGCATGTAGACCACCACCGCCACAAGATAGGAATATTTCTTCTCGCTTTCGTAGAGAGCCGGAGATATGAACCGGAACAGTTCGAAGACTATATATGGCGATGCCAGGAGTGCCGCCAACAGACACGACACGGTGATATGTGTCATGAACTGCGACGACAGTTCCGTGTTGATCAGCGGTATGTCGTATTCCTTGAAATGGAAAGGCATACCCATAGTGGCGAGAAGCCGCTCGATATACTGAAAAGTGATGAAGCCGGAATCTTTGGGGGCGAGCAGTATTTCGAATGTTTCGGTCTTGAAACAGAAGATGATGCAGGCCAGTACGACCACAACGGCGATAATCCGGAAGAGCATCTTGCGGAAAACCTCAAGATGCCCTCCGAATGTCAGCATACCGACACCGGAATCAGTCTCGCTCACTTGCCGGAGACGTTATTGGTGTCGGCGCGGGAAGTCTCTCCATCGGCCGGAAATTCCGAGAGGGCCATACGTTCATCGGCACGACGCTGGATTTCCTCCTCCACACGACGGTTCATTTCCTCCTCCGACGGCTCGGCCATGCCCTCCTTGAAATTCTTCACACCCTTGCCCATACCCTTCATGAGTTCGGGCACCTTCTTTCCGCCGAAAATCAGCAGAACCACCGCGCATATGAGAATAATCTCCGTCGCGCCTATCATGCACAGTATCATAATGTTATTCCGGAGTTACAAGGTATATGACACAGCTATCGAAGTCGATTTCCCAGTTTCCGTTATCGGCGGACTCCCACTGATATTTCTCGCCCATGCAATTCCACCAGTTCTGGAATTTCGACGAGGTCTCCCCCATGTCTTTTACAAGGCGTTCGTACAACTCGCCGTTGTCGGCTGTCAATATCTTTGCCAACTCGTTCAAGCCGTTACGGCGTTCGAACAGGGACTGTATCTCATCGCGTTCTTCAGGAGTAACGCTTCCTACTTCTTTTTTCATCATTGTGTCTGGATTAGTTTTTCGAATGGGTCAAGATATCCCACTTCTTCTATTTTCTTATCTTCCAAGTAACCGGGAGCCATTTTGCGCAGTTCTTCCAATAACTTCTTAGAAGCGTTTCGTTCCACATGCGCAAGTACACATTGCTCGCGGCTCGGAATATTGACTTCTCTGGTGAGTTGCTTGTTGAGCCATACGCAGCGTTTACATTGATAGGCGTCGCAAATACGGCAGATTGGCGCATGAGTCAATTTGTAGAGTTGCGGATTCCTGACATCAAGGCCCGTTTGCAGATTTCCGACGGTATTCTCCTGCATATCGCTGAATGCGGGGCATATGTAGAAATTTCCGTCAGGAGCCAAGGTGATGGATTCATCTCCGGCATTACAGTTGTTCATCCCATCAAGAACCATACGGTCTGAAAGGATATTCAGCTGAACCGGATGACCGGCCAGATATTCAGCCGCGACCGCCGGTATCAGAGAATCGAGACTTTCCTTATATGAGTCAATCTGTACGTCGCTCATGCCGGGAATATCAGTCAGCACCACATTCAGTCGGTCAAGTTTCGGCAACACCGATTTGACAGTCTGCACGTTGTCGATGAAAGCGGCTAACGAAGTCCTTACGACATATGCCTTACCGTCTGAAAACTCATAACGGTCGATATCATTCCAATCGTCAAAGACAACGATATCCGCTTGGGCACGAAGTTCAGCGTCCGACATGTCGGATGGAACTATGTCGATATGGTCTACCGTATCGATAGCCGCGAGAATATCGGCGGGTACATCACATGCCGGATAAACGAACTGCACCGATAGATTCTCTTTCATGGCCCAAAAGATTGCCTTCTTGAGGGTATCGACGGAAATGAAATCATTCGTATTCGCATGCGAATCGTAATGGCAGAACGACACGGCGTTGCAGCTCAGAGGGATGATCAGATATTTCAGCATGGCTTTGTATCAGTTTGAGGGTGAGACTCGCGGTATTCCTTAAGGCGCTCCTCGAGTTCGAGTTTACGGAACAATTTGTTCCAGTAATAGTTGTTCGCTCTGACACGCGCCTTGTGCATCTTGCAGATAGCCGTAGAACGCTGATAGATTGTATCCGTGTCGGCGGCGTCATAATTCTCGCCCTGACACCAGGCGCAACCCGAAGCGACCTCGCAGTCGATACACTTCTGCGGAGACTGTGTAGTCCTGTCAAGAGCAAGGAAGGGCCGCAACAGATTGTGATTAATTCCCGTATCAATAGAGCCTACTGTAATTGCAGATTTGGAACGTAAAGAAAATTGAGTAAATCTATTACACGGATAAAAATTTCCAGAGGCATCTATTGCAAGCATTCTTCCGGCTCCGCACCAATTTCGATTGTCGCCTTCTAAATTCAAAGGTTTGCCAATCTGATCATTAAAGAATGAGCAAGCATTATCTTTGTAAAGTTCATTGTCAATGATAGCATCGGCAAGACTTAATAATTGTTCTTCGAACAAATCGTCATCACCTTGCTTCCACACGTTTTCAAAGACCACATTTATATTAACCTCTCGAATTCCTAAAGAATAAAGATGCAACACAGATTCCTTTATGTAGGGGATATCTTCAGAACTTATTGTCACTTTTGTTCCGGAGTTTGGAAATTGGCTAAGCCAAAGAGGAATATTCTTTACAACGTCGTCATAACTTCCTCTTTCAATACCATCTTTTGAAGCCCAAATCCTATTTAGATCATGTTTTTTCTTTGTGCCATCAATGGTAATTGCAAAGGAAAGATGATTTTTATTTTTGTTTACAAAATGCTGGACATTTTGATTATGATAATTTATGCCATTCGTTGTAAAAGAAAAACGGTACGAATTAAACCAATGATGATTTAACCGATACATTTCCGCTTTAATATAATCACATATTCTATCTATTAAGTCAATTTCCAATAATGGCTCACCTCCTATAAAATCCCATATTACTGATTCTTCTGGAAATTCATTCTCGTTGCTCAATATATAATCAACGGCCCTTTTGGCTGTTTCCCATGACATCCTTTCATGCCCATTTTTTCCAACCAAATAACAGTATTTGCAAGCCAGCTGGCAATCTTTTGTAACTATGAATGTAATATTCTTTGCTACGCCAGATTGCCAACCATCTTTGATTTTTTTTAGCAAGGGTTCACTCATTTCAGTAAACATTTCCACTTCTGCAACCTCCATGACAAGTTGTCGTGCAACTATAGGAACAGGCTCCGCTACATCCCCGACATCCCTGACACGTTCCTCTACACGTGTTCTGACAAGACCAAGAACATGCACCACTACATCCCGTAGGATTAGACTCTGATGCAAAGATTTTCAATGGCGAGGCAGCCAATATAGTGGCACCCAATATAGGGAGCGTTGCTTTTGCCGCCTTCTTGAAGAACTGCCGACGGGAATGGAGCTCTTCATTTTTATTCATTTCGCTCATAGTGCTCATATGCACCCTATAGACTCCTCGGAATTGGGCAAGCCTTTGTATTACAGAAAAAGCGTAGGAGTCTGTATCTGTCGCCATCCTTCTTTCTGAGGCTTCTCGCATTGCCCTTTCCTGTTAGATGGCAACGCAGAGGCCCACGCTTGTATATGCTATATACAAACTTGCTTATCTTCTCTCGAAGATTAAGATTTTGTAGATAAAGCATATCCACGGGCATCTACCGTTGCTACATCCTTGACAGGAAATGAAATTTTGCGAGAATTTCAGAAAGTCAAGAATTAGCGCGGATAAACGCTTTCCAAAATGTTTTCATACCCGCCCACGTGGCCCATACCGGACCTCTGCGAGCGATATGCACCGCATAATTAATAATTTAATTCGACTCCGCAAATTTTTGTGAAAATTTTTTTAAAAAAATTTTCATCTCGACGGAAACAACAAGCCGGAGCGTGCAACAAGGTGTCGTTGCCGACACATATTAGCCACTCGCCTACCGGGGGTATGACACCGACGTTGCGCTTCGCGCCGTCGGTGTCATACCCCCGGCTACCCACAAGATGCCCTTGCGGGCATGGAGCAACCACCAACGTCTCGCGCACAGATCCCTATGAAGGTACTGCGTAGCCTTATGGATCTATGGATCTATGGATCTATGGACCTCTGGTCTCATTTTTTCAGTATTTGTTGCGGACTTTCGTCCGCAAAGTACCCGGCGACTGGGACAGTCACCATCCCCGGTGGCTACGCCGTCGCCAGCGGAAGGCCAGTCTTGGTCCCGTGAGCAAAAACGAGCATTCCGGGCTGTCAGGGCTGTCAGAGCTGTCAAGGATGATTTAACATAAATAAATGATTGTTAGCCAACCTTTAACGTCCATGACGGGTTTTGTCTAAAAATTTGTGGAATACTCTAAATATCACTGTTATGAAAAAGCTGATGACATTGTTTGCCGCCGTCGCTGTGCTTGCGTTCGGTTCTCTCGGCAGTTTCGCCCAGAATGACAAGGACGCCGAGGAGCGCACGTACGAGAAGGCAAAAACAGGAACCGTGAAGACCTACGAGAAGGCTAAGGCCGGAACGGTGAAAGCCTACGACAAAACAAAGGCCGTCGCCAAGAAGGATTATAAGAAGGCGAAGGCCGGAACGGTGAAAGCCTACGACAAAACAAAGGCCGTCGCCAAAAAGGATTATAAGAAGGCTAAGGCCGGAACGGTGAAGACTTACAACAAAGCGAAGGCCGGAACGGTGAAGACCTACAACAAGGCGAAGGCCGGAACGGTGAAGACCTACGACAAAGCGAAGGCCGGGACTGTGAAGACCTACAACAAGGCGAAGGCCGGAACGAAGAAAGTTGCGAAGCAAATAAAGAAGGAACTCTGATTGTAGCGAAAGAGCGTACGACAATTATGGCCATATCAATTGCAAATATACTGCTTTTTATTTAAAGAGCAACGGGGTTATGGAAAATTTTTTATAACTTTGCATTATGACATACATGCAGGACAATATCAACGAACCGTTTGACCCGTCAACGATTGATGTGGAGAAAAAGAACATGCCAGTCTCAAGCCTTATCGCAATGCTTGAAAACGACGTCATCGACCTTTCGCCCGCATATCAACGTGAAGCCGACATATGGTCGTCCAAAAAGCAGAGCCGGTTGATTGAGTCTCTGCTGCTGAAACTGCCGCTTCCGAGCATGTATTTCGAATATGACAAACAGAGTCGGAAATATATCGTGGTCGACGGACTGCAGAGGCTATGCGCCATAAAACGCTTTGCCGTGGATAAGTGCCTCAGACTGTCGGGACTTGAATTTCTTCAGGACTTATACGGAGGCAAGGGATATGACGACCTTTCGTTTCAGGATCAGCTGGAACTCGGGCTGGAGGACATAACGGTCAATGTGCTCAAAGCCGGCACTCCCGACATGGCCAAGTTCATCATCTTCAAGCGTCTCAACTCAGGAGGAACCGACCTTGTGCCTCAGGAGATACGCAACGCCCTATATCCCGGCCGCGGCCTCAATCTATTGAACGATTTAGCCGCTATGCCGGAATTCAAGACCATCGGTTTCAAATCGAAGAGAATGAAAGATCGGGAGGTGATTCTGCGGAGCCTTGCCTTCATGTTGTTCGGCGAAAGTTATACGGGCCGTATGGAGGTGTTTCTCACTACATCTCAAAAGAAACTAAATTCTTTATCGGATGAAGAGCTTGGTCTTCTGTCGCAAAGATTCAGAAAAGCGATCGAACGCAACAGCCGGTTGCTGGGCGTCAGGGCCTTCCGCAAGGACTTAAAGCGAAAGATCGGACCGTCGGCATCTCTTTTCGACTTGATGACCGTCGAATTGGAGCGTTTGAGCGACATTGCATTCGACAAGCTGTTGACCCGCCGTGAGGATTTTGTCAAAGGTCTTGACTCATTGCTGACCAACGACAAGGATTTCAAGGATTCAATAGGCAGTAAATCCGACCGTCGGTATGCCACAGACTACCGCTATAGGCTTATGCACGACCTTATCAAACAATTATCAGAATGATCACACAGATAGACATTTCCAACTTCAAGATTCACGACGACACCCGGCTGCGCATTGCGCCACTCACTATATTGACTGGTGTAAACGGCATGGGCAAGTCTTCTGTCACCCAGGCATTGCTTATGTTGCGTGAGTCAATCGCTTCGGATTCGCCCTCATATCCGCGGGCGTTGCGACTTAAGGGCAATGCGTTCGATATCGAGGACCAGTCGGGCGCATTGGTCAACTGGTATCATGACAAGGAAGCTGACAGGCTGAAAATCAATTTGGAATTTACCGGCGCGGAAGCTCCTCTTGTCTTCCAGTACATCTATCCGAAAAGCAATGAGACCGAGTTGCTCAGAGACCCCGCCACCGAGGAATATTCGCTCCGCAGGCTGCAGCAAGAATCGTTGTTCTCTGACTCCTTCCAATATCTGAGCGCATGGCGATACGGGCCGGAGCATTCCTATTCGGGCGATACCAATTGCGTGGAGCGCAAACAGGTGTCGAGAGTCAGAGGGCGGGGCGAATATGCCGTCGCGATTCTCGACAGATATGCCAACGTCGACATCCCATCGGAGGCACGTGCTTTCCCAGACTTCACCGGTGCACAGCCGGACCTTTCGCTCAAGACGCAGGTGTCGCTCTGGCTTGGCAGAATTTCTCCGAGGGTCCGGTTGTCAATCAATTCCGATGGAAATGATTTCCTGCTTCGCTATAATTATCCCGGCCCCAACGGAAGATTGCGGAGTGTCGCGCCTTTGAATACCGGCTTCGGTATCAGTTATGTACTTTCCGCCATCGTGGCGTTGCTGATAACTCCGGCCGATGGAATTGTGATTCTTGAAAACCCGGAGGCGCATCTTCATCCAGCCGCTCAATCGGCGTTTATGGATCTGGTGTCGCGCGCTGTAGCCAGCGGAGTGCAAGTCGTGATAGAGACACACAGCGACCATATCGTGTTCGGGGCGTTGGTAAATATGAAGAGAAAAATTCTGGGCAAGGATTGCCTTGGAATCTATCTTTTCGACACTGATGACAATACCGGACGCCTGGCTGCGACCCCGGTTACCGTCGGCCCCGATTGCCGAATAAAAAATCCACCCCGCCACTTCATCGAACAGATGAACCTCGACCTCGACATCCTCTTTGATGAATAGTCTAATATACATCCTTCCTGACTCAATCGCTGCCGGCTCCTGTAATCTCGACCGATTGCTGGATTACACCAGAATCCTTGACCACGAGGAGTGCGTACATTTTTGGGATGAAGCCCAATTTAAACGGCTTAATGGAGAAATTGATCCCAGCGACCGATTGTCGCAGAAGTGACGTCGCCTAAGATTTGCCGTATTCACGGATATTTCATACCTCGACAAGCCTGCGCCCGGCATCCGTGTGTATGATGGAAGAAATGCAGATGTAACGGATGGCCTTTACGGCCGCTTTGCAACAGCGGTTGCAAACTCGACGGCGATTGGCATCGTCAATGAGTTCAGTTGCCACACAGTTGTCTTGACGGTGTGGCAAGACGATAGGCAACAGACGACCATAAGGGTAGAACCAGTAATACGCCGATTGAAGGATGCCGTTGAATGGCTGGCCGAGACACGCCGACCCAATAGGAAATACAACCCAAACTACGGCAAACACAGCGAACACGCGAAAACAGTCAACAACGAGAAGATATCGGCTATGACACTCTCTGAGGAAGAGGCAACGCACGCATTGCGTCGCGCCATAGGCAGCAAAGGAGAAACCAGACTCGTCTATCTTGATGCCGAACGTGGGCAATTAATCGTATTCTCATCAGAAAACCGTAAAGACGCCGAAGACTCGCCAATATACCACGGGCACCACTTCAACGTCTCGGACCGGCACGAGATTGAGCGCTTGCCCTGGACAATTCTGAAGAAAATAGAGAACATATATGGCTACAAATTCCATTGAGAAAATCGACCGCATTAATGAGCGGAAAAAGAACTGATTGCCTTCGTCAGAAATAATATCGTTGACGATATTTGACTGTCGGCGCTCCCGGGCTTCTGCTTCGCCGAAGCCGATCCGCTATAAAACTAAAATGATTAGGGGGAGCCGCGAGGATACCCCTAATCATTTATGAAAGTTGTAAGTGATAAGCAAAAAGTAATATGCGGGAAAGTTGCGATACTACTGATATAGCTGTCAATCGATTACTTGCAGCCAATAAATACAAGCTTCACAATGCCCGTATTACTTATTCCTTATAACTTATTACTTACTGGCATTGTTCGTCATTCTGCCAGGCGGCGCAGGATCTCGCCGAGGAGCTCGTAGAACTCCTGCACGGTCTTGATGTTGGCTTTCTCGCCGGGCGAGTGGATGTCCTTGAGCGTCGGGCCGAAGCTTACCATGTCGAGGTGCGGCATCTTCTCGAGGAAGAGTCCGCATTCGAGCCCGGCGTGCAGGGCCTCTACCTTCGGATCCTTGCCGAAGAGCTTGCGGTAGCTTTCCTCGGCCACCTTGAGAACGGGCGAATTGGGATCGGGCGTCCAGCCGACATAGGCGTCGTCGAACGCGATATCGGCTCCCAACATGCCGAAGAGAGCGCTGACACGGCTGCCGACCTCGTCGCGACGCGAGTCTACCGACGAGCGGATGTGCACCGTCACGACCATGTCGTGGTCGTTAAGTATCTTGACCGACGCGAGGTTGTCGGAGGTCTCGACAAGTCCGGGGATGGCCGCCGACATGGACTGCACGCCGTTGGGACATGCGAACAGCGCGGCGATGATGTCGTGGGCCTGGTGGGTCTCGATGATCTGCTCCTGCGGCTTGCACTCGCGGACATCGAAGCGGAAGTCGGGATTCTCGACGGCGTCATACTCGGCATGGAGCGTCGCGCTGAAGCTGGCGGCGAACACGGCGAAGTCCTCGGCCTGCTCGCGGCTCACGCATACCACGGCCTTCGCGTCGCGGGGGATGGCGTTGGCGAGTCCGCCGCCGTCGAAATAGGAAAGTTCGAGCGGCGTCAGACGGTCGGCCTCCCAAAGGAAACGCGCCAGCTGCTGGTTGGCGTTGGCGCGGCCGAGGTTGATCTCCATTCCGGAGTGGCCGCCCTTAAGACCCGAAAGCGACACCTCGAAGAAGACGCCGTCGGGAGCCGCCTGCATACGCAGGGGTATTGTGCAGAGAGCCACCTTGCCGCCGGCGCAGCCGATCACGAGCGAACCCATCTCCTCGGAGTCGAGGTTGAGCAGTATGTTGCCCGTGACGAATCCTTTCTGCAGACCGTTGGCTCCGATCAGGCCCTGTTCCTCGTCGACGGTGAGAAGAGCCTCGAGCGGACCATGCACGAGGTCCGGATCGATGAGCGCGGCCATTGCCGTGGCGCAGCCGAGGCCGTTGTCGGCTCCGAGCGTCGTGCCTTTGGCGCGCACCCACTCGCCGTCCACCTCGGTCTGGATGGGATCGGTCATGAAGTCGTGCTTCACCTCGGGAAGTTTCTCGGCCACCATGTCCTGATGACCCTGGAGAATCACCGTGGGGGCGTTCTCGTGGCCCGGAGTGCCGGGCACGCGCATCATCACGTTGCCGACCTCGTCGGTGTGGCACTCCACGTCATGACGTTTCGCCCAGTCAACGAGAAAAGCCTTCATCTTGTCGAGATGATGCGTCGGACGCGGCACTTGTGTTATCTCATCGAAAATCCGCCACACGAGCGTGGGCTTGAGATCTGTGATTTTCATATTCTTAATAGATTTATGGTACAAAGAGGGACACAAGCCCCATCTTACTTCTTACTTATTACTTCGCTTCGGCCTTGAACCTGCGGTAGGCGGCGGCCATACGGGTGTGATAGCCGCGCCGCGCGTAGCTCGCGCCGTTGAACTTGCGCGCGAATCCGGCCCAGTTCTTGTTCTTGAGGTCGGCGAGCATCCCCGTGTTGGTGATGAACTTCGCGAAGAGCTCGAGCTGCGAGAACTCCGATTCGGACATGATGCGCACAAACTCATTAACATCCGAACAGCCGCATAGTTTATAGTTGAAGCCTCCTATCTGGAACATTCCCCAGAACGTGCCCATATAAGCGCCGTCGGCGTTGGTCTTGCGGGCGTTGATGAGCTGGGTCCATTCGCGCAGGCCGTAGCCCGTCAGGCCGGGGGGCACCTTCTCGCCCTTTGCTCCGCGCTTGTTGGCGGCGCGGCGGGCGTAGGTGTTGTACATCGACCGGTCGAAGTTGATCACCGGCACTCCCGGGGCGAAGAAACCCTTCATCGACTTGCCTGCCTCGATGAGCACCACCGCCTTGATGGCGGCGACCTCGACGCCGAGCTCCTCGGCTACGATGCGGAAGTCCTCGTCGGAGAGCTTGCTGTAGCGGTCGGCGCGGTCGGAGGCCGGCAGCGAGTCCGACGGGAACCGCGCCACGCGGAGGCTGTCGGCCTTGATGGTATCGACCGAAGTCGAGTCTTGTGTCGCAGACCGATGCGACTGACCGCAAGCCGCTCCTGCCGACATTACTGCCGACAGGAGTAGTATTGCGGAAAATCTCATGACTTCGCTACCTTTTCAAGTACGCGGGCCAGATGACGCCAGAACTTCTCAACCGTGGGGATGAGCAGTTTCTCGTCGGGCGAATGCACTCCGGTCATTGTCGGGCCGAAGCTAACCATGTCGAGGTCGGGATGCTTGGTGAGGAAGAGACCGCACTCGAGGCCTGCGTGGATAGCCTTGATGGCGGGCTTCACGCCGAAGAGCTCCTCGTAGGCCTCGGCCGAGATCTTCATGATGGGCGACTTCATGTTGGGTGCCCAGCCGGGATAGCCGTCGCTGTGCGACACCTCGGCGCCGGCGAGCTGGAAGTGGGCCTCCACCTGACCGGCCATGTCGTTCTTGCGGCTCTCGACCGACGAACGCTGCGACGTCGTGATGCGCACGATGTTGCCCTCGAGCATCTTGACGGCGGCGAGGTTGGTCGACGTCTCCACGAGACCCTCGAGGTCGCGGCTCATAGAGTATACGCCGTGAGGCGCCGAATATATGGCGCGCACCAGGGCGATCGATGTCTCCGAATCCATGCAGTATTCCGGACGCTCGCACGCCTCGATGC
Organism: uncultured Muribaculaceae bacterium; assembly: GCA_910584125.1. Taxonomy (GTDB): domain Bacteria; phylum Bacteroidota; class Bacteroidia; order Bacteroidales; family Muribaculaceae; genus Lepagella. The sequence continues at coordinate 17,885 of CAJTXU010000022.1, forward strand.
GGAAGTCCATCGACGGCTCGACGCCGGCGTATTCCTGCATGATCTCCTCGTGGTATTTCTTAAGATGATGCTTGAGCTCCTCGCGGTGGTCGCTGTGGATGCCGAACACTGCGTGGGCCTCGCGCGGGATGGCGTTGCGCAGGTTGCCGCCCTCTATCTCGCAGACGGTGATGTCCCAGCGCTGCGAGCATTCCCAGATGAAGCGCGCGATGATCTTGTTGGCGTTGGCGCGGCCCAGATTGATGTCGGAGCCGGAGTGTCCGCCGAGCAGACCGCTGACAGATACGCGCATATACTCGAAGTTCTCGGGCGTGAAGCTGCGCTGATACTTGAATTCGGCCGTGGTGTCGATGCCACCGGCGCAGCCGACGAAGATCTCACCGTCGTCCTCGGAGTCCATGTTGATCAGGATCGAGCCGGTGATCATGTCCTTGCCGAGATTCTGGGCGCCTTCGAGGCCGATCTCCTCGTTGATTGTGAACAGGGCCTCGAGCGGACCGTGCACCAGGTCGGGGTCGATCATGGCCGCCATTCCGGCCGCCACGCCGATGCCGTTGTCGGCGCCGAGCGTCGTGCCGCGCGCCTTCACCCAGTCGCCGTCGACATATGTCTCGATCGGGTCGGTGAGGAAGTCATGCTTGACTTCGTTGTTCTTCTCGGCCACCATATCCATGTGGCCCTGCAGGATCACCGTCGGGGCGTTCTCGTAGCCCGGCGTGGCCGGCCGACGCATCACGACATTGCCCACCTTGTCGGTCTTCGCCTCGACGCCGTGCTCGGCGGCGAACTTGAGGAGAAACTCCCTGATCTGCTCTTCATGGCACGACGGACGGGGTATCTTCGTAACCTCGTCGAAACATTTCCAGATTAATTCCGGCTTAAGGTCTTTTACTTCCATAGCGAGTATTTAAAAATTATAATTCCCAAAGTTAACAAAATATTCTCAGATAACGCGACAATTTGAGAAAAAATCGTTAAATTTGCGTCCGAATCGGATGCAGGGCTACTCCGGCCGGCTCCCCAAATATTAAAAAAAGTGAAATTAACGCTGCTTATTACGATATTATTGGGAATATCATTACTTTTGCTCTACATTTGCCTCGGAGGCAGACGCGGAGCGAAAGCGCACCATTGCAGCCACCACGCCCCGGCTCCGAAAAAGAGAACAAAACTTAACGACATAAAATGAAAAAGATTTACCGCACAATCGCCGCTCTGGCGCTGACCGCAGTCATCGCGGCCGGAGCCGCCTCGTGCTCGGGCGAGCAGAAAGAAAAGGCGACGCCCGCCCGCCCGACGGCCGCCAAGACGGCCGCCGCCCTGCCCAACTACAGATATGTCGACCTCGACACGATCCTGAGCCGCTACAATCTCGCCAAGGACTACAACGAAGAGATGCTGCGCCTCCAGAACAACGCCGAGTCGCAGATGAAGCAGCACCAGAACCGCATCCAGAGCCTCGGCTCGCAGATGGAGAACAAGATGCAGAACAACGGCTACCTCTCCGAGGCATCGCTCAAGCAGGACCAGCAGAAGCTCGCCAGCCTGCAGAACGACGCCCAGCGCTCGATGGCCTCGCTGCAGGACAACATCGCCCAGGCGGCCGCCCAGGCGCAGAAGACAATCAACGACTCCATCAACGCCTTCATCGAGACATACAACAAGACCCGCGGATATGACGCGATCCTCTTCAAGGCCGCGACTCTCTACATCAATCCGCAGCTCGACATCACCGACGAGGTGGTAGAAGGCCTCAACGCCCGCTACAACAAGGTCAAGAAATAACCGACACTCCACATCCCGGCGGGCGTCTTAAACCCACGGCCCCGGGCTTTGTTCTAATAAATGGGGACGCATGCGTTCCCATTTTCTTTAATCAACACAAGGTTATGATCGAGGACAATATAATAAACAAAGAGGAAAACGAACGCACCGTGCTGGTGGGCCTCTCCACCCGCGCCCAGGACGAGACCAGGACCGCCGAGTATCTCGACGAACTCGCCTTCCTGGCCGAGACCGCCGGAGCCGAGCCCGTGGCACGCTTCACCCAGAAGCTCGACTTCCCCAACCCGCGCACGTATGTCGGCACCGGAAAGCTCGACGAGATCCGAGAGTATGTCGAGGAGAACGAGATAGGCCTCGTGATCTTCGACGACGAACTCTCGTCGAAGCAGGTGGCCAATATCGAGAAGGAACTGAAAGTCAAGATTCTCGACCGCACCAGCCTGATTCTCGACATCTTCGCCAAGCGCGCGCAGACGGCCACGGCCCGCACGCAGGTCGAGCTGGCGCAGTACCAGTATCTGCTGCCGCGCCTGACGCGCATGTGGACCCACCTCGAGCGCCAGCGAGGCGGCATCGGCATGAGGGGCCCCGGCGAGACCCAGATCGAGACCGACCGCCGAATCATCCTCGACAAGATCGCCCGCCTCAAGCAGGAGCTCGTGGCAATCGACAAGCAGAAGGTCGTGCAGCGCAAGAACCGAGGCAAGCTCACCCGCGTCGCCCTGGTCGGATACACCAACGTCGGTAAGTCGACGCTGATGAACCTGCTCAGCAAGAGCGACGTCTTCGCCGAGAACAAGCTCTTCGCCACGCTCGACACGACGGTGCGCAAGGTCGTAATCGAGAACCTGCCCTTCCTGCTCTCGGACACCGTCGGGTTCATCCGCAAGCTGCCCACGCAGCTCGTCGATTCGTTCAAGTCGACGCTCGACGAGGTGCGCGAGTCGGACGTCATCGTGCACGTCGTCGACATAAGCCACCCCAATTTCGAGGAGCAGATAGAAGTGGTCAACAAGACGCTCACCGAGGTGTGCGGCGCCAGCGACAAGCCCATGATAATGGTCTTCAACAAGATCGACGCCTTCACCTACACGCCCAAGGACCCCGACGACCTCACGCCCATGACGCGCGAGAACATCCCGCTCGACGAGCTGCGCCGCACGTGGATGGCCCGCATGGACAACAACTGCGTCTTCATCTCGGCCCGCGAGCGAGTCAACATCGACGAACTCAAGACGATGCTCTACCGCAAGGCGCTCGAGATCCACACGACGCGGTTTCCCTACAATGACTTCCTTTATCAGAAATATGACGACGACACCGAGGTCTGAGGCCCGGCACGTCATCGCAATAAAGATTTTTGACACAGATGAATGAGACAAGCCTGAGGCGGCGCCCGCTGGAATGGTGGGAACGCCGCAAACTCGAGAGCAACGGCTGCCACGCGCGCGACTGGAGCGCCGTGCGTGTCAGTGACGCCACATGCCTCGACGCCGTGCGCAACGTGGAGTTCGTCGGTTCGGTGTCGCTCGGAATCCTGCGCCCCGAGCGGGGCAACGCCGTCGAGAACGTCCGCATCGAGAACTGCGTGGTCGGCGACTACGCCGAGATACGCAACATCGGCGTGCATCTGCGCAACTGCGTGATCGGACGCGGCGCGCGCGTGGTCAACACGGCCCTCGTCGAGTTCGAGCCCGAGGCGGCGTGCGGCGTCGGCACGGAGGTCGGTGTGCTCGACGAGACCGGCTCACGCGCCGTAACCATCTACCCCGGCCTCTCGGCTCAGGCCGCCCTGCTCATGGCCCGCGAGCCGAAGTGGAACGAACGCCACCTGCAGCCCCTACTCGAGGAGCATCTCGAGACAGTCCAGACGCTCAACGTCATAGGCGACCTGGCCGTGGTCGAGAACTGCGGCCCGCTGCGCAACGTCAGCGTCGGGCGCGAGGTGACCGTGAGCGGAGCCCGCTCGCTGCGCAACGGCTCGATTGTCAACAACGCAGCGCCAGGCAGATGCATGGCACGCGTCGGTGACGGCGTCGACGCCGAGAATTTCATCATCGAGGACGGCATGGCCGACTCGGGCGTCATAATCCGCAACTGCTACATCGGTCAGGGAGCCGTGGTCGAGAAGGGTTTCTCGGCCCACGACTCGCTCTTCTTCGCCAACTGCTCGCTCGAGAACGGCGAGGCCTGCGCCCTGTTCGCCGGGCCATACACGGTGAGCATGCACAAGTCGTCGCTGCTGATCGGCTGCCAGACGTCGTTCATGAACGCCGGCAGCGGCACCAACCAGAGCAACCATATGTATAAGCTCGGCCCCGTGCACTGGGGCATCCTGGAGCGCGGCGTCAAGACGAGCTCCGACTCATATCTGATGCTCGGCGCGAAGATTGGCGCATTCTCGCTGCTGATGGGCCAGCACAAGACGCATCCGGACTCGTCGCAGTTCCCGTTCTCCTACCTGTTCGGCGACGAGAAGGGGGCGACGGTGGTCGTGCCGGGGGTGATGCTGCGCAGCTGCGGACTGCTCCGCGACGAGAAGAAGTGGCCCACGCGCGACCGTCGCCTCAAGCGCCGCCTGCCTCTGCACGACCGCATAGTCTTCGATGTGCTCAACCCGCTGACCGTCGACAAGATGCTGTCGGCCTCCGACGTGATCGAGCGTCTGCTCGCCCGCCCGGCCGACGACGACCGGTTCATCCGCTACCGGGGCATGAAGTTCACACGCGCCGCGCTCGAACGCGCCCGCTATCTCTATGAACTGGCCATCTACAAGTATCTGTCGAAATTCGGCGACGCGGTGTTCGGCGACACGGCGGAGCCTGAGGGCGAGGCCGACGAATGGGTCGACATCGCCGGGCTCCCCATGACTCGCCGAGACCTGCAGCGGGCCATGGAAGCCCGCTCGGTCGGCGAACTGGAGGGGGCTTTCGAGGAGGCCTTCGAGAACTTCGGCAGGCTCGAGAGCCGCTGGATTGCGCGGAGATTCCCCGAACGCTGGCGCCGCAACCCGGAGGTGATCGCCGACTATGCCCGCGAGTTCGACCGCATGGTCGAGGAAGACCGCACCCGATATCTCGACGACCTCACTGCCCAGAACGAGATGCTGGCACTTTGACAAGTCAAAAGTCAAAAGTAAGAAGTTAGAAGTTAGAAGTTAGAAGTAAGAAGTTAGAAGTAATAAGTAAGAAGTAATAAGTAATAAGTAAGAAGTAAGAAGTTAGAAGTAAGAAGTTAGAAGTTAGAAGTTAGAAGTTAGAAGGCTCCGCATCACAACGACTGCGGAGCCTTCTTACTTATTACTTATTACTTATTACTTATTTTCGAATTTACTTCGAATTTACTTCGAGAGCGCTGCCAGCGAGGCGCGTATCGTGGCGAGCTTCGCCTCGGCGTCGGCCTTTTTCTTGCGCTCCATGGCCACGACGGCCTCGGGGGCGTTGGCGACGAAGCGCTCGTTGCCGAGCTTCTTCTCCACGCCGGCCAGGAACTTGGTGTAGTATTCGAGGTCTTTGTTGAGCTTGGCTACCTCTTCCTCGACGTTGACCTTGCCTTCGAGCGGTATCGAATATTCCACCTTGCCGACGATGAACGCCGATGCCGAGGGGTTCTTCTCCTCTACCGTCCTGATCTCGGAGATGTTGCCCATCTTGATGATCACGGCGTCGAGCGCAGGGTCATGTCCGGCCTGGACATCGAGTTCGAGGGCGTCGCGCTGCGGAATCTGCTTCTGCTTGCGCACGGTGCGGATGCCGGCCACCACCTCCTTGAGGTGCTCGAAACGCGCGGTGACATTCGCGTCGACCGCTGCGGGCTCGGGCAGACGGGCGTACATGATGCTCTCGCCGTCGGCTCGCTCGGCGAGATGCTGCCAGAGTTCCTCGGTGATGAACGGCATGAACGGATGGAGCATGCGCAGCAGCATGTCGAAGAAGCGGGTCGTCGCGTCATAGGTGGCACGGTCGACGGGCTGGCCGAAGGCGGGCTTGACCACCTCGAGATACCAGGACGAGAACTCGTCCCAGAAGAGGCGGTAGACGGCCATCAGGGCCTCGGAGATGCGGAACTTGCCCATCAGGTCATCCATCTCGGCGGCTGTCTCGTTGAGACGGGCGTCGAACCATTCCACGGCGAGACGCGAGCTCTCGGGCTGCGGGGCGTCGGCCACCTCCCACCCCTTGATGAGGCGGAACGAGTTCCAGATCTTGTTGCAGAAGTTGCGTCCCTGCTCGCAGAGCGAGTCGTCGTACATGATGTCGTGGCCGGCCGGGGCCGCGAGCATGATGCCCATGCGGACGCCGTCGGCGCCGAACTTGTCGATGAGCTCGAGCGGGTCGGGCGAGTTGCCGAGCGACTTCGACATCTTGCGGCCGAGCTTGTCGCGCACGATGCCGGTGAAATATACGTTGCCGAACGGCTTGCGGCCGGCGAACTCATATCCGGCCATGATCATGCGCGCCACCCAGAAGAAGATGATGTCGGGGGCCGTCACCAGGTCGGACGTCGGGTAATAGTATCTGAACTCCTCGTTGTCGGGCTCGAGGATGCCGTTGAAGAGCGAGATAGGCCACAGCCAGGATGAGAACCACGTGTCGAGGCAGTCCTCGTCGCGGCGCAGGTCGGCGAGCGTCAGCGATGCATTGCCGGTCTTCTCAATGGCCTTGACCAGGGCCTCCTCGTCGGTCTCGGCCACGACATAGCCTCCGCCGGGGAGGTAGTAGGCCGGGATGCGGTGTCCCCACCAGAGCTGGCGCGAGATGCACCAGTCCTTGATGTTCGACATCCAGTGGCGGTAGGTGTTGCGGAACTTCGCGGGCACGAAGGCAATGTCGCCATCCTCGACGGCCTGCAGCGCCGGGCGGGCAAGCGACTCCATTTTCACGAACCACTGCATCGACAGCTTGGGCTCGATCACGGCGTCGGTGCGCTCGGAGTGTCCGACCTTGTTGACGTAGTCCTCGACCTTCTCGACGAGTCCGGCCGCCTGGAGGTCTTCCATAATCTGGCGGCGCACGTCGAAGCGGTCCATGCCGACATACATTCCGCCGGCCTCCGAGATGGTGCCGTTGTCGTTGAAGACGTCGATCGAGGGGAGCTGGTATTTCTCGCCAAGCATGTAGTCGTTGACGTCATGGGCGGGCGTCACCTTGAGACAGCCCGTGCCGAACTCCATCTCGACATAGTCGTCCATGATGATTGGCACCTCGCGGCCCACGAGAGGCACGACCACCTTCTTGCCCTTGAGCCAGGCGTAGCGCTCGTCGTTGGGGTTGACGCAGACGGCGGTGTCGCCCAGGATTGTCTCGGGTCGCGTCGTGGCCACCACGATATAGCGGTCGTCGCCCACCACATTATAACGGAGGTAGAACAGCTTGCTCTGCTCCTCCTTATATATCACCTCCTCGTCGGAGAGGGCGGTCAGAGCCTTGGGGTCCCAGTTGACCATGCGCACGCCGCGGTAGATGAGCCCCTTGTGGTAGAGGTCGCAGAAGACGCGGATCACGCTGCGCGAGCGGATGTCGTCCATGGTGAAGGCTGTGCGGTCCCAGTCGCACGAGGCGCCGAGCTTGCGCAGCTGCTGCAGGATGATGCCGCCGTACTTGTGGGTCCAGTCCCAGGCATGCTCCAGAAACTCCTCGCGCGAGAGCGAATGCTTCTCGATGCCCTCGGCGGCGAGCTTGGCCACGACCTTGGCCTCGGTCGATATGGCGGCGTGGTCGGTGCCGGGCACCCAGCAGGCGTTGAGGCCCTTCATGCGCGCGCGGCGCACGAGTATGTCCTGGATGGTGTTGTTGAGCATATGGCCCATGTGGAGCACTCCCGTCACGTTGGGCGGCGGAATCACGATGGTGTAGGGCGCGCGGCCGTCGGGCTCGGAATGGAACAGACGATGTTCCATCCACCAGGCGTACCACTTGTCTTCCACTTCATGCGGATTGTATTTTGTGGCTAATTCGTTCATAACTGCGTTTGATATTTTAAAACGCAAAATTACAAAAAAAACGCCAACCCGCAAAGAGCCCCGACGCGAATCGTCAGATATGATATCCCAAAAGTTGCACAGTTAGATAAAATTTAGTAATTTTGCACAGATTTTCCCCGGCAGTCTGCCATCCAGGCCCAGGGAAGAGATAAGCAACTCGGATTCAGAACGCACTAAACTGTCATAAGAAGTCAGAATGACATGGTTTGTGATGCGCGACCTTACACGCGCCAACGCTAAGCGCCCTGCCTGGAAACAGCTGGAGGAAATGGGCTTCCGTATCTTCACGCCGATGGTGTGGAAGGTTAGACGTGCGGGCGCGGTATCCAAACGGATGCGCGTCCCGGCCATACACGACCTTCTGTTCGTCAACTCCACGCGCGAGGAGCTCGACCCGGTGGTCGACAGGACTGCCACACTTCAGTACAGGTTCGTGCGCGGCGGGTCATACCGCGAGGCGCTGACTGTGCGCGACGAGGACATGGAGCGGTTCATGCGTGCCGTTGGCTCGACCGACGACGTGCTCTACTACTCGCCCGAGGAGATCACCCCGTCGATGGTGGGCCGCAAGGTGGCCATAGTCGGAGGCCCTCTCGACGGCATGACCGGCCATCTGCTCTCCATCAAGGGGATGCGCAAGCGAAGGCTGATCGTCGAGCTGCCCGGTATGCTCACCTCGGCAGTCGAGGTCTCACCCGACTACATCCAGCTCGTCTGAGCCCCCGACAACGATAACCGAACATAAAGATAGACAACGTAGCTACAAAGAAGAAAGAACATGAAGATTACTAAACTATGCCTTGCGGCCGCCGCGGGGCTCGCATTGTTTGCAAGTTCTTGCTCATCGTCAAAACAAATCACATATTTCCAAGACCTGAAGCCGGGGCAGGAGACCGTCATGCCCGGCTACTCCCCCATCAAGCTCCAGCCCAACGACAAGGTGACCATCCTGGTAAGCACCACCGACGCCCGCCTCAATTCGCTCTACAACCTGCCGGTGGCGCGCGTCAGCCTCGGCGACGCCGGAAGCGGCAGCTCGATGAACGGCGACGGCAACGTCTCGCCATACACCATCGACAGTCAGGGCAACATCAACTTCCCCGTGCTCGGCAAGCTGCACATCGCCGGCATGACCCGCGAGGAACTCGCCGAATACATCCGCCGCGAACTCATCAGCCGCGATCTGGCCAAGAATCCCATCGTCACAGTCGACTACCTCAACCTCAGCGTCTCGGTGCTCGGCGAGGTCGGAGGCCCCGGCCGTTACCCCATCACACGCGACGACTTCACGATCCTCGACGCCCTGAGCGCGGCCGGCGACCTCACCATCTTCGGCAAGCGCGACAACATCCGCGTGCTCCGCGAGGAAAACGGCGTCCAGAAAGTATATACGCTCGACATCAGCTCGGGCAAGGACCTCACCAAGTCGCCCGTCTACTACCTGCAGCAGAACGACGTGGTCTACGTCGAGCCAAACGCCACCAAGGCCCGCACGGCCTCGCCCAACGGCAACTCGCCGCTCACTCCGGCCTTCTGGATGTCGGTCGCCTCTTTCGCCATGACCGTAGCCCTGCTAATAATCAAGTGATATCACCATGGCAACACCCACAGAAATAACGGGCGGAACGACGCCGGCGTCCGCTCCCTCGCAGCCCCGGCGGTCAAATCTGGCCAAGAAAGCCGGAATACGTCTGCAGGAATACCTCTTCCTCTGTCTTGAGAACTGGTATTGGTTCCTGATCTCGATAGCGGTCTGTCTGGCCATTGGATACGTGGTGACGCAGCGGGCCACGCCGATCTATCAGAAATCGGCCTCGCTCATCATCAAGACAGACGCCCAGGGACGCTCGATGTCGGCCAACGCGGCCCTCTTCTCCGACCTCGGCGCAATCAACGCCACCAACTCGATCCTCTGGGACGAGATCCAGATCATACAGTCGCCCGACCTGATGCGCGACGTGGTGCGCAAGCTCAATCTGGAGATGGTCTATTCGAAAGACGGCCGTTTCCGCACCATCGACCTCTACGGCAGCCAGCTGCCCGTGCAGGTCTCGATGCCCGACCTCGGCGAGGACGACACCGCGTCGTTCGACCTGACGGTCAATCCCAACGGCGAGTTCACCATGACCAACCTCACGCTGCGCGGCCGCGAGCTGGGCAAGACCGTCAAGGGCCGCATCGGCACGCAGACCAGGACCCCGCTCGGACGCGTCGAGGTTAGCCCCGCCAAGGCTTACGACGACAAGGAGGAGATCGAGATCCACGTCGACCACGTCCCTGTCAAGGGCGCCGCAGCCGGCTATGCCGCCGCCCTCAAGACCTCGACCGACGACCTCTCTGCCAACATGGTGATCCTGCAGATCACCAACTCATCGCCCGAACGCGCCGAGGATATCCTCGCCCAGCTCATCGCAAGCTATAACGACCGCTGGATGCGCGACAAGCGCACCCTGGCCGACAATTCGAGCAAGTTCATCGACGAGCGCGTGCAGCTGCTGCAGAGCGAGCTCGGTTCGGTCGAAAACGAGATCTCCTCGTTCAAGAGCGCCAACCTGCTGCCTGATGTCGACGCCGCCGCCTCGCTCTACATGAGCCAGGCCACACAGGCCTCGATGGCCCTCAAGGACCTCCGCAACCAGGAGTATATGGCCAAGTACATCCGCAACTACCTGCGCAACTCGGAGAACACCAACAAGCTCCTGCCCTCGAACGCAGGCCTGACCAACGCCAACCTCTCGGGCCAGATCGCCCAGTACAACACCAAGATCCTGGAGCGCAACAGCCTCGTGTCGCAGAGCTCGGTCAACAACCCGCTCGTGCCGCAGATCGACTCCGACCTCTCGGCCATGCGCGGCGCGCTGATCGCCTCAATCGACAACGAGATCGTGGCACTCGGCGAGCAGATCCGCAGCCAGGAGGGCCTCTCCGGAGCCGCCACCTCGAAGATAGCCTCCAATCCCCGCCAGGCCAAATACCTGCTCAGCGTCGAGCGCCAGCAGAAGGTCAAGGAGGCCCTGTATCTCTACCTGCTGCAGAAGCGCGAGGAGAACCAGCTCAACCAGGCGTTCACCTCGTATAACACGCGCATCGTGCGCGAGCCCGACGGGCCCAACAGCCCGATCTCGCCCAACAAGACCAACACCATGCTGATAGCCTTCGCCATAGGCCTCGCCCTCCCGGCGCTCTGGCTCTTCCAACGCGAGATGGCGGTGCACGTGGTGCGCGGACGCCGCGACATAAAGGGCATCAACGTCCCCTTCGCCGGCGAGCTCCCGCTCTTCGGCAAGAAGCAGAAGCTGCAGAAGCCCTCGAAGGCACAGGCCAGAGACAAGACCCCGCTCGTGGTGGTAAAGGAGAACAGCCGCAACTCGATCAACGAGGCCTTCCGCGTGCTGCGCACCAACATCGACTTCATGATGGGCAACGACGCGACATCGAAGGTCATAATGCTCACGTCGGCCAACCCCGGCAGCGGCAAGACATTCGTCACCTTCAACCTCGCCAAGAGCTTCGCCATAAAGGGCAAGAAGGTGATAGCCATCGACCTCGACATGCGCAAGGCCTCGCTCAGCAAGTATGTCAGCGACAAGGGCAAGGGCATATCTGACTATCTGGCCAACCGCGCCAACGACATAACCTCAATCATCGAGCACATCGACGACTGCCCCAACCTGTCGGTGATCCCGGTGGGCACGCTGCCCCCCAACCCGACGGAGCTCCTCTTCAGCGAGCGTCTGCACGCGCTGATCGAGGACCTGAAGGTACACTACGACATGGTGTTCCTCGACTGCCCGCCGGTGGAGGTCGTGGCCGACGCCTCGATCATAAGCAAGTATGCCGACTACACCCTCTTCGTGATACGTGCCGGAGTGCTCGACCTCTCGATGCTCCCCGTCATCGAGGAGATGTATGACGCCGGCAAGTATCCCAACATGTCGATCGTGCTCAACGGCACCATCAATCCACGCAACTCATACGCCCGCCGCTACGGCAACCCCTACAGCTACGGATACGGCTACGGCACGGGCTACACATACTCGTCCGACGAATAAGCCGGAACGGGTCAGCACACTCACGGAAGCCCTGTGCCGCGCCGTCCCCACGACGCGACCGGGGCTTCAAGTATCTCCCCACCTCCCCCCCAAACCCCACCAAGCTATGAAAGGAATAGTTCTCGCCGGAGGATCCGGCACCCGTCTCTACCCCATCACCAAGGGCGTCAGCAAGCAGCTGCTGCCCATCTACGACAAACCGATGGTCTACTACCCGCTGTCGGTGCTGATGCACGCCGGCATCCGCGACATACTCGTGATCTCGACTCCCGCCGACCTGCCTGGTTTCCAGCGTCTGCTGGGCGACGGCTCCGACTACGGCATCAACATCGAGTATGCCGAGCAGCCCTCGCCCGACGGTCTGGCACAGGCTTTCATCATCGGCCGCGAGTTCATCGGCACTGACTCGGCATGCCTCGTGCTGGGCGACAACATCTTCCACGGCGCCGGATTCGGCGATATGCTGACCGAGGCCGTGGCCAACGCCGAGCAGGACGGCAAGGCCACCGTGTTCGGATACCGCGTCGACGACCCCGAGCGCTATGGCGTGGCCGAGTTCGACAAGGAGGGCAACTGCCTCTCGATCGAGGAGAAGCCCGCGAAGCCGAAATCCAACTACGCCGTCGTGGGCCTCTATTTCTACCCCAACAAGGTTGTCGACGTCGCAGCCTCCATCAAGCCTTCGGCACGCGGCGAGCTCGAGATCACGACGGTGAACCAGACGTTCCTCGCCGACGGCGAACTTAAGGTGAAGGTCCTGCCGCGCGGATTCGCATGGCTCGACACCGGCACACACGACTCGCTGGCCGACGCCTCGATCTATGTCGAGGTGCTCGAGAAGCGACAGGGGCTCAAGATCGCATGCCTTGAGGAGATAGCCTACCGACAGGGCTGGATCGGACGCGAGCGCATGGAGGAGATCGCACGCCCGATGCTTAAGAACAAATACGGGCAGTATCTGATGAAGGTCATCGCAGAGCGCGACGACGATTAAGACATTGAGATGAGAGTTACAAAGACAGCAATAGACGGCGTGGTGATCATCGAGCCAAGGGTGTTCGACGACTCACGCGGATATTTTTTCGAAAGTTATTCCAAACGCGTCTTCGACGCGGAGGTGACGCCCGTCGACTTCGTGCAGGACAACGAGTCGATGTCCACCTACGGCGTGATGCGGGGGCTCCACTTCCAGACGCCGCCGTTCACGCAGGCCAAGCTCGTGCGCTGCGTGCGCGGGCGCGTGCTCGACGTCGCGGTCGACATCCGCAAGGGTTCGCCGACGTTCGGACTGCACGTCGCCGTCGAGATCAACGAGCAGAACAAGCGACAGTTCTTCCTGCCCCACGGCATCGCTCACGGGTTCGCGGTGCTGAGCGACGTGGCCGTGTTCCAGTATAAATGCGACAACTATTACGCCCCCGACCACGACGGCGGCATCTCGATACTCGACACATCGCTCGGCATCGACTGGATCATCGACCCCTGCAAGGCGACCCTCTCGCCCAAGGACATGAACCATCCCCTGCTGCGCGACTTCGACTCGCCGTTCGAATACGGCATGGGCATATGCATGTGAGCCGCGGTCTGGACACCCCGGCACGCCGGGCGCTGGCGCTCACCGCGGCCGGTCTGACGCTGCTCTGCGTCAACCCCGAGCCTACCCAGGGCCCCAACCACGTCAACCTGCTGCTCTCGGCCGCGATGTGCCTCTCGCCGCTGGTGCTGCTGATGCGCGGCGCCCGCGTGCTGATTCCTCGCGTCGACATACCGCTCGGGCTGGTGTGCCTGCTGGTCACGGCCGGCCCGCTGCTGTTTCACCCCGAAACGGTGAGATGGCGCACAATGCTCTTCACGTGCGCCTATTGCGTGTTCTTCATGGCGCTGGCACGCACGCTGCGCGTCTCGCGGCTGACGCCGGAGTTCCTGTGCCGCCTGACGCGGGTCATCGTCTATGCCTTCGCGATTCTGCTCATTGTGCAGCAGCTCTGCCTGGTTACGGGACTGCCCGTGCCGATGGGCACGCACGACTACGACGGCATAGCCCCCTGGAAGCTCAACACGCTGATGACCGAGCCGTCGCACACGGTGGTGGCGCTATCGACGATCATGTTCTTCTACACGCGCACGCGCCGCATCGAGGCCCCTGACGAGACGCTGTGGCTGTGCGTCTGCCGACGGCCATGGCTCTGGGCGGCCTATGTCTGGACGATTTTCAGCACGGTCAACGCATCGTCGTTCGTGATCGGGCCGCTCTGTCTGCTCCCCTACGTGACGCGCCGCAACGCCCTGCCCGTGGCCGGAGCCGTGGCGGCCGCGCTGGCGCTGCTCTATCTCACTCCGGCGGGCGGACTGCCGCAGGTGTCGCGCGTACGCGACTTCTCGTTGGCTTTTCTCTCGGGCAACCCCGAACGCATGTGGGAGGCCGACCCGAGCGCCGCGACGCGCGTGGTGCCGACACTGGAGGGAGCGAGACTCGTCGACCCGGCCGACCCCGCGATGTGCGTTGGCCACGGTGTCGACGCCGACATCCGCGACACGCCGCCAAGGATGCCCTGGAAAAACGACAACGGTTCGGCCGGAGTGCTCGGCATGTGGCACAACTACGGCGCGCTGTGCGCCCTGGCCTTCTGGGCCGCGATCGCCGTCGTCACCGTGACGCCGCGCGACTGGCTGTCGTGGGTCGCGTTCCTGTACGCCATACAGATGTCGGCCGACTACAACATGCAGCTCGTGTGGATCATCATGGCTTGGTCGATGGCCTTCAAATATTCAGTCGCCGGCCGACACCGGATGCTCGCCGCGTTCCCTACCGCCAAAACGTCATGAAAAGAAAGAGCCGAAACCGAAAACCGACACGCGTGGCCGTGATAGGCTCGCAGGGAGTGCCGCCGAAATACGGCGGATTCGAGACGCTGGTCGACAACATCATCGCCAACCGCTCGGACGGCGTCGAGTACACCATATTCTGCAGCCGCCCCGACATGGACACCAGCCTGTCGGACTACAAGGGCTGCCGGCTACGCTACCTGCCGCTGCACGCCCATGGGTTTATGAGCGTGCCTTACGACATTCTGTCGATGCTTAAGGCCCTGAGGGGTTATGACGCGATTCTCGTGCTGGGCGTGTCGGGATGCGTGTTCCTGCCGGTGTTCAAGATGCTGTCGCGCGCGCGGATCGTGGTCAACATCGACGGCCTCGAGCACCGGCGCGACAAGTGGCACACCATGGCCAAGCGCTTCCTCAAGTTCTCGCTCGACGTCTGTATGCGCTGGGCCGACGGCATCGTGTCGGACAACAAGGGCATCCAGGACTACGTAAGGCAGACCTACGGTCGCGAGGCCAGACTGATAGCCTACGGCGGCGACCACGCGATGCGCGACGTGTCGGCGATGCGCCAGAAGGCCATACTCGACTTCTACGGACTTGAGGCCGGAGCATACGACCTGAGCGTCTGCCGCATCGAGCCGGAGAACAACTGCCATGTCACCCTTGAGGCCTATGAGGGAACCGGCCGCACCATCGTGATGGTCGGCAACTGGAACCACAGCGACTATTCGCGCGACCTCTACAACCGAAACAAGCACCGCGCCGACGTCCGAATGCTCAAGGCTATCTACGACCTCGATATCCTCTACGCGTTGCGCTGCAACGCCCGGATATACGTGCACGGCCACCGCGCCGGGGGCACGAATCCCTCTCTGGTGGAGGCGATGTTCTCGGAACGCCCGATCGTGGCCTTCGATGTGGTTTACAACCGCGAGACGACACAGGGCAAGGCTTACTACTACAGCGACGCCGCGACGCTGCGCGCGCTCGTGGCCCGCGACGACCTCGACGGCTCGGAGACCACGGCGACCGCCCGCCGCGAATACATCTGGAAAGACATCGCCCGCCAATACGAGGAGATGATGACGGAGTCAGGATAAAGCGGGGGTGAAGCGAGGTGAAGCGGGGTGAAGCGGGTTGAATCGGGATAAATCGGGATTCTCGAGAAGCTCGAGATTAAAATTTTACCTATGGGAGCGACACAACAAGACGTAATCGACTATCTGTCGGGCAGGCCGGCCGGCATCACTCTGGTGCACGGCAAGGCCGGATGCGGCAAGACATGGCTGATCCGCAAGATCAGGGATATCGTGCCTGGCTGCGTCGTGCTCACCCCGACCAACCTCGCCTCGACCCTCTACGAGGGGGCCAAGACGATTCATTCCTTTTTCTGGCGCGCGTTCGACGATCTCGACGAGGGCTATCAGGACCCGGGCAACGTCACCGAGGCCAAAGTGGCCTCGATGCGCCCGATGCTGCAGGCTGTGTCGATGCTCGTCTTCGACGAGGTGTCGATGATCCGCTCGGACACGTTCGAGATGATCCACCGCATATGTTGCGTGGCCATGCGGGAGACGGATCTGCCGTTCGGCGGCATACCGGCGGTGGTGGTCGGCGACCTCTTCCAGCTTCCGCCCGTGGTCGACTGCGAGGCCGTGAACAACTATCTGCATGACGAATACGGAGGCATCTATTTCTTCGACAGCCACGTGATACGCGACAACATGCCCGGTATCCGCTATTTCGAGCTCACCCGCTCTTACCGCCAGCGCAACGACCCGGAGTTCGAGCGTCTGCTCGACTATCTGCGCCAGCCGCTCTCGCCCGAGCGCAAGGTCGAGGTGCTCGAAAAGCTGAACACACGCGTCACGCCACGCGAGAGCCTTCCCGACGACGCCGTCTATGTGGCGTCGTCGAACGCCGAGGTGAGCCGCATCAACGACATGAAACTCGGCCGCCTGCCGGGCGAGGCGCAGTCGATCGAGGCCCTGTACAGCATTAGGAAAATCGGAAGCGACGACCATGCGACGCTCCGACACAGCGAATTGCCCGAGGCCCTGGACATCGAGCCGGTGGTGATACCGACGCCATATGAGGGCATTCTGACCTTCAAGCCAGGCGCCAGGGTCATGATCACGCGCAGCAGCAAGAATTTCGGCTACTGCAACGGCGACTTCGGCACGGTCAAGGCCTTCGACGGCAAGTGTTTCACAATACACCTCGACAACGGCCGGACCGTGCAGTGCCCCAACCCCAGAGACCGCTACAGGTCCGGCCAGATGGTCTGCTACCGATACGAGATGGAGTATGACGCCACGAAGCGCGAGCTCGTGCGCAAGAAGCCTTACGTGCAGAGCACGAGCCAGTTTCCCGTCAAACTCGCGTATGCCTTCACCATCCACAAGGCTCAGGGCCAGACCTACGACAAGGTGATACTCGACCTCGACAGCCATATCTTCGCCCCTGGGCAGCTCTATGTCGCGCTGAGCCGTGTCCGTTCTCTCGAAGGCCTCTACCTCACCCGGGGCGTGGCCTACAGCGACCTGATAGCCGACAGCTCGATCTTCCGTTTCCTCGACGCGCTGCGCGACGCCGGGGGCGGCGAGGCGCACCCCGGTCAGGACGCAGACGGAAAGAGAGACCGCAAGGGTGCCATCGCCAACCCGAGATGCGACGACTTCATCAGCTTCGTGATGATATACGAGAAGAACGCGTCGGCAAGAGATTTCCTCTGCCACACGCTCGAAAGCTACAAGTCGGTTTTCGCCCTCGGCAACAACGACCTCGCCCTCGAGGAACTGACGAAGGTCATAGACCTCGTGAACGCCAGCTACGTCACCGACCGATATGACGGCATGATCGCCGACATGCGCCGCCGCAAGCCCACGGCCGCCGACTGCAGCTACAATCTGAACGCCATCTTCGAGATTTACACCGACGTCATAAGCCTCCCCCGCCGCAACCTCAGCTCCGACAACCGCTACCTCCCCCGCAACTGACCGCGGACAATTTTTTAGGGGGGGGGGAGAGTGTCAAAATGGGTCTGGAGAATTTTTGGGGAGAGTGACGCGAAGCCGGATTGTTCGTTCCGAAATGGCGGCGGACTATCGCAACAGGTCGAGCAGGACGTCGGTGATGGGGCCGGCGAGGAAGGCGGTCAGGATGCCGTTGATGATCAGGCCCAGCGTGGCGTACGCGCCATAGCGCTCGCCGTATTCGCTGATGCGGCTGGTGCCGATCACGTGGGCCGCCGTGCCCATGCTCAGGCTCTTGGCCACGGGAGCCTTGACGTTGCCCCACGACATCATGCGCAGCCCGACCATGGCCCCTATCATGCCCACAACCACCACTATAGCCGACGTCAACGCCGGTATGCCGCCGATCTGGCGCGAGATTTCGATCGCGATAGGCGTCGACACCGACTTGGGCGCGAGTGAACGGATCACGTCCTCGCCCGCCCCGAGCCAGTAGGCTATCAGCACCACCGAGACTATACCGGCCACACACCCCGTCAGTTCGGCGGCGAGCAGCGGCATCAGCTGGTTGCGGATATGCTTCAGTTCGTTGTAGAGCGGCAACGCCAGCGCAACAATCGCCGGCTTGAGCCAGAACTCGATCATACGGCCGCCGGGACTGTATTCCTCATAGGTGATGCCGGTGAGCTTCAGGAAGAGGATGATTCCGGCGATGGTGAATATCATCGGGTTGAGCAGAGCGACGCCGCTCGCCTTCCTGACCCACGAGAAGAGCCAGAAGAGCAGGAAAGTGAACGTGATCAGAAAGAGTTCGCTTCGTATTATTGCAGATATATCCATGACTGTCAGCGGCGTAAGTGTTTCTTATATCTGACGTGCAGGAACTGGTGCAGACGCCCCGTGACGACTATCACGATGAATATG
Organism: uncultured Muribaculaceae bacterium; assembly: GCA_910584125.1. Lineage (GTDB taxonomy): Bacteria > Bacteroidota > Bacteroidia > Bacteroidales > Muribaculaceae > Lepagella. Next base: position 36,430 of record CAJTXU010000022.1, read on the forward strand.
CTCACCACCGTGGCGACCGTGATAGGCAGCCATTCGGCGGCTATGACGTCGAAATAAAGCATCAGCGCCACGCCCGGGGGCACGAAGAAGAAAGCCATGTTCCTGATCAGAAACCTGCATATCGGCGCGATAGACTCGGGACGCACCACCCCGCGCTCGAGCAGAAGCGTCAGCATAAGCATTCCCAGGATGCTGCCCGGGATAGAGACGCCAGGAATCATGGCCAGCAGCTCGCCGACCAGCAGGCATCCGAATATTATTCCAAATTGTTTTGCCATAATTCAATAGAAGTCGCGGCCGTGTCGGGATCGGCCACCATATGAAGTTGGACGGGTATTGACTCGCGCAGTGCGGAGATGTGCGATATGACCCCCACGCGCCGGCCGAGCTGGCGTCGCAGCGAGTTGAGCAGGTCGATGGCGTGCTGCAGCGGAACGCCGCTGAGCGAGCCGAAGCCCTCGTCGATAAACAGGGGGTCGACCGAGAGCCTGTTGCCGAGGTCGCCCAGAGCGAGGGCGAGCGAGAGCGACACGAGGAATCCCTCGCCGCCCGAAGCCGAATGGACAGAACGCATGGCGCCCCCCTGAAGCCTGTCGATCAGGTTGATGACGAACGTGCCGGGATGGCCGGCGAGCAGGTAGCGGTCGGTGAGCTGCGCGAGATATACGTTGGCCCGGTCGAGCAGATCGGAGAGCACGTAGCTCTGCGCGATGCGGTTGAACTTGTCGCCCGAGGCGCTGCCGAGTCTGTCGTCGAACGCCCTCCAGCGCCTGCATATGCCCTCCAGCCGGTCGGCCTGTTCCTTGAGCCCGGCGGTCTTCTCGCGGTTCTTTCGGTCGTCGTCAAGCTTCTGCTGGGCGGCTCCTTTCCTGCGGTTGGCGTCGGCCTGCTGGTTCTTTATTTCCAACGCCTCGGCCTTGAGCCGTTCGGTGGACTCCTCCTCGGAGATCTCGGGACGCACAGCCGCGAGTTCGCGCGACTCCTCCTCAAGACGTCCGCTCATGAGCCGGGCAGCACGCAAATCCTCGCGCACCTCACGGCAGACGTCGCGCAGACGCTCCGCCTCCTCTCGCGTGACGCTGTCGAGCGCGTCGAACGAGCCGTCGTCATATCCCGGATGCTCTTGGTGGAATTTCGCGACAGCCTCCCCCACTTCCTTCTCCTCGGCCGTCAGTTTCGCGAGCGCGCTGACATCGACGGCCAGTTCCCCGGCGAGCTTCCTTGCGTCGGAGAGCGTCGCCGCACCGTCCGCCTCACCGCCGTCACCGGGCTCCACGGCCTTAACCTCTGAAAAATCAGGACGCTCCGCGACGATACGCCCGCATTCCTTGGTCAGCTCCTCCAGACACTCTGCCGACTGCTTCACGACAAGCCGCTGCGCATCCAGGTCGCTGTCAAGCTTACGCATGGCGGCGCAGTCGGCCGCGAACGACTTCTCAAACGTTTCGGCCTGATCGGGCGAACAATAGCCCCAAACCCCGGCATCGACAATAGCCGCGAGGTCGGTATGCGTCGTGTCGATGACCTCGGCACAGCGGTTCAGTGACTCGCCATCCGATTTCTGAGCGGTCTTAAGCTCCGACACGTTTTTCTCGGCCTCTACCCTGCTCTTTTCCTGCGTCTTAAACTCTTTCGAAGCCTTTTTCTCGGCCTTGAGGCAGGCGTCGAGCTCTGCCTGCACCGGTTTGGCGTCGTCGGCCCGACGCTGCAACTGCGCCACCTCACCGTCGATTGTCTTGATTTCATCATCGGCCTTCGCGGCCCAGGCCTCATGGCCCTCCGCCTCCTGAGATGCCACACCGAGCCCTTTGGCGTCACCAGCTATGGTCGAGAGACGCCCGGTGAGTTTCACACGTTTTTCGCAGAGCTTCTTTTCTTTCTTCTCTATTTCGGCGAGCGACTTTTTCAGCACTCCGCGCGCCTCCGCTATCTCCTTGGCAAGGGCCTCCTTGCTTTCGAGGGCTTCGTCGGCCTTAGACTTCAACGAGTTGACATACTCCATGCCAGCCGTCATGTCGAAACTCACTGCATGGTCGACCCTCTGGCGGCAGACGGGGCATTCGCAGCCCTCGGTGAGCGACTCGCGCAACCGCTGGGTGAAGTCGTCGACGGTGAGACGCGCGGTCTCGTATGCTGTTTTGGCTAGCTCGGCTTTCTCGGCCGCTTTAATAAGGTCGGCGTCAAGCGAGTCGCATTTATCCTTGTCGCTGCGGTAGGCGGCTCGGGCCGTCTCTATCTCCTCGGCGAGAGTGTCGGCATCTGCGAGATCGGCGACATACCGCTTGATGTCTTCGACAAAGGCGGTGAGCGACGTCTTGCGTTCGCTCAGTCCGGCGAGGCGTTTCGTCACGCCAGGCAGGTCGAGGGCGTCGAGGCGACGGCGCGCCTCCTCGCTCGCTTCGGCCGCCTTTTCGCATGCGGCCTGCAGTTCGTCAGACTTCCTGACCTCCTCGGCCAAAGCCGCGGAGGCCTTGCCTATCGCCTCGGTGCGGTCGGCGATGCGTTTCGAAGTGTCCTTGATGTCTTTCTGACGTTCGACGATGGTATTCAGAAGTTTGCAGATCTCCGTCTCGCGTTCGAGCAGCGGTCGCCTTGTGTCGTAGGCCGAGCGGGCGGCATTCAGTTCCGCCTCCCGTCGCCTGGACTGGTCGAGGCCGCGCGTCAGCATGTCGCGGGCGGCGAGTATGCGCGCGTATCCATCCTTGCGGCCGTCGATGGCCGATGTCTTGTCCGCGATATCCTTACGCGACCTGCGGAGGCGCCGCAGGTCGCGACGCACCATTTCGGTCTCGAACCATTGACGGGCACGCAGTTCGTCGGCCACGAACTCATCGGAGCCGACACTGGCGCGGAGTGCCGCCTCGTGCTCGCCGTTCTCCTTGACACGCTTGGCGAGGTCGGCCTCTTTGCCGAGCCAGGCGAGTTTCGCCTCCACGGCGCCGCCCCGCGTGTCGAGTCCGGCGATGAGCGCGTCGGTCTCGCGGATCTCGGCCTCAAGCGCCTCCTTCTTATCGTCTTCGAGCAGTTCGATGCCCGACATCTCGCGGTTCACCTCCTCGAGTTCCTTGTTCTTCTCGGCGCAGATCTCATGGATGGTGCGGCTGATCTCGAAGAAGTCGCTGCGGTCGGTGACCTTGGCGAGAATCTGCGACTTCTCGGCTCCGTCGCTCTTGATGAAGCGGGTGAACTCGCCCTGGGCCAGCATGGTGGTGCGGCAGAACTGACCGTAGTTCAGGCCGATCACCGACTCGGTGACGGCGGCGCAGTTCTTGCGCGTGCGCTTTATCTCCTCGCGCGAGACCTCGCGGCCCTCGCCGTCGCGGACTATCTCGGCGAGCGTGAGGTCCATCTGCGACTCCTGCAGCCGGCCGTCGGGCTTGTTGTGGGCGCGGCGGATTCCCCAGTGCGCCTCGTATTCCTTGTCATAGAGCCCGGTGAAGCTGAGCGTCACCTGGGTGTGTGCGGTGCCCTTGCGCAGCAGCTGGAAGACGTGGTCGGAGCGCGTCTCGTTGTCGGCGACCGCCATGTCGCCCCGGCTCACGGAGGCGGCCTCCATGCGGGGCACGGTGTTGTAGAGCGCCAAGCATATGGCGTCGAGTATCGTCGATTTGCCGCTGCCCGTCTCGCCCGATATCAGGAAGACAGAAGCCTGGCTGAGCGGGCCGGCGTCGAACTCGATGGTGGCGTCCTCGATCGAGGCGAGATTGCGGATGGTGAGTGTCTTGAGTCTCATGAGTCTCGTTTCTTCGTTTCCAAGCGTTGCATCACCTCGGCGAAGAGCTGCCGCTCGACGTCGCCGAACTCAAGGCCGTTGTCGGCGTAGAATCTCCGGGCGATCTCGACGGGCGGGATGCTCTGGAATTCGGAGGCGGAGATTCCGGCGGCGGGGCGGTCGGCTTCGTTGCGTATTAGCCGCGAGTTGACGACACATAGCCTCGCGCCCGGGGCGCAGGCGTCGAGCGCGCGTTGGCGGTAGTCGGGAGGCAGCGGGTCTGCCTGCGCGATGTTGAGGCGCACGTATGTGGGCCGGTCGGGGCGGAACTCCGACAGCAGTGCCAGGGCGGTGTCCCAGTCGGTCTCGAGCGGATTGCCGTCGGCGTCGTGCGGCAGCGTGACCAGCGCGGTGGCCGGCTCGACCTCGACTTCCCTGATGACGGGCCGGACGCCGCGAGATTCAATCTCGACGACCGAGACCGAGCGTGGGCCCGTCTCGTCGAACGACACGGCCATCGGCGTGCCGCAGTAGCGCACCCTCCCCTTCGAGCCGCGCAGGGTCTGCGGACGGTGGATGTGCCCAAGGGCGCAGTAGTCGTATCCCTCGCCGAGCGCCGAGAGGGGGATGCTCTCGATGTTGCCGATGACGGCCACCTCGCCGTTGTCGGTGTCGCGGCTGCGCGTCTCGTGGCCCGTGAAGTCGCATCCGGCCACGGAGGTGTGGGCCGTCAGCACCACGGGCAGGCCGTCGGCGTTGACCTCGGCAACGCGGCTGAGCAGCGCGGCCGTGTCGAGATAGCTGAAGTTGACGTTGGCGTATGGCATCGCGGCCACCACACACTTGCCCGGCACGGTGACGATGCACGAGTCGAGGTCGGTCTCCGTGCGCGGCGGGCACCCCACGGTGACGACGCCGGTGAGCGCCCATGCCGGGCGGAACACCTCGTGGCCCGAGGCGCTGTCGTGGTTGCCGGCGGTGACGACGACGGTCATGCCGGGAGCCGCCTCGCGCAGGCGCACCATCGTCTCGGTGAAGAACCTAACTGATGCGTTCGAGGGGCCGGCGGTGTCGTAGACGTCGCCGCAGAGCAGGAACAGGTCGGGCTGCTCGCGGCCCGTGATCTCGACGATGCGGTCGGCCATGTGGCGGAAGTCGTCGTCGCGCGAATGTCGGTGCAGGGGCGCGCCGATGTGCCAGTCGGAGGTATGCAGCAGTTTCATGGCCGGGTCACTCCTCGTGGTTGGACCTTCTGACGGCCGAGATGGCGCCTTCGCCGCCATCGGGCAATGCCGTGTGGACGCGGCTGTCGGTGCGCGCGGTCTTCTTCATCTTGATCTTGACCTTGTCGAAGCCCTGGCCGTAGACGCCGTTGACGGCTCCCTGGGTGACAAAGGCGTGCTCGTCGATGCTCTTGACGATGCGGAAGATGGTGACCGACTCGATCTTGCGGCAGTAGACCATGAGGATCTTGACGTCGCGCTTGGTGTACCATCCCTCGCCGTCGAGCACCGTGACGCCGCGGCGCGCCTCCGACAGGATGCGGTCGGCGATCTCGACCCATTTGGGAGAGAAGATGAAGAACTGCGTGGCCTGACGGTTGGTGTTGATGATCTGGTCGGTGATGAACGAGACGATGAAGGTCACCATGATACCGTAGACGATGGTGGGTATGCGGGCCTCGATGCGCTGCTCGACAGTGCCGGTGAAGGGCAGGAATATCGAGCACGACACGATGAGCATGTCGGTGTAGATCATGATGCGGCCGATGCTGGCGTTGCTCACCTTCGAGACGCAGGCGGCCACGATGTCGGTGCCGCCCGACGAGCCGTTATGTATGAAGCACGTGCCAACGCCGACGCCGCAGAGGATCGCGCCTAAGACGAGCGAGACCGTGCGGTCGGGGATCAGCGGATGCCCCAGGCCCATGAAGAACCCCTCGCAGACGCCGATGGCGAGCGCGACAACGGTCACGCCGAAGATGGTGCGCAGCACGAACGTGCGCCCCACTATCTTGTATGCTATGGCGAGGAGCACGAGGTTGAGCGCGTAGGAGGATACGGCCACAGGGATAAAACCGTTGGTGGCGAAATAGACAAGTGTCGAGACGCCCGCCATACCTCCGATCACGACCTCGTGGGGCAGGATGCATGCCGTGAAGCCGACGGCATAGAGCGAGAGGCCCAGGATGATCAGAAGGTAGTCTTTGGCGTTGACCAGCAAACTGTTGTACCTATGTGTTCTTGATGTCATTGATATGTGTTGAAAAGATGTGAGTGCAAAATTAGCAATAAAACGAATAAAAACCTCAATCTCTCTGAAAAATTTCTTAATTTTGCAGTCTGACCGGTGTCCGGCCGCCGCGTCCGGCGTCGTCCGGCCCCCGGGAATACGACAACAGATATGACAACAAATCCATTGGTTATGAAAAAAATATTGCTCGGCGCCGTTCTGGCGCTCACCGCCACAGGGGCGTCGGCGGCCGACTTCTTCTCTACCGATCGTTGCGACAATCTCTTCTCGTTCGGAGCACGCATCGGAGTCAACACCTCCAACCGCACGCTGAAGTCGAGCGCCTTCCCCGACTGCTATCATCACGAGAGCTGGGGCACCGGCTTCGACGTGGGCTTCGTGGCGGGCCTCAACATCCGCGACTATCTGGCCATACAGCCCGGCGTCTTCTTCGAGACGCGCGGCGGCAACTTCCTGCTGATGGGCTCGGCGGCCGACTCTGCGATGCCTTCCGACGGTTCGGAGATGGCGCAGGCGGGCACGCGCCGCAGCTACAACATCACGATTCCGGTGCTGGCCTCGTTCCGATTCAACCTCAGCGATGACATTAAGTGGAACGTCGAGGCTGGACCGTATGTCTCGTTCGTGCTCGGCTCGAGCCTGAAGAACAAGAGCTTCGTCGTCGACGGCCCGGCCGAACAGCCGCTGTTCGACCGCAAGCCGGCCGGAGTCGATTTCGGCATCAAGATGGGCACGGGCCTGCAGGTGCTGGGCCACTACTATGTCGGGGCCCACTACCTGGCCGGATGTATCGACGCGTGGAAAGACCGCAGCATAGGCAATGTCACCAAGACCTACGGCGGCGTCACCAAGGCCTGGGTCTTCACCCTCGGCTACGACTTCTGAGATTAAGGTCGGAGGTAAGTTCAGAGGTCTCTGACCTCTGAACTTACCTCTGCTGGTAATTCCACCGATGACAAAGTATATCAGCGACAAACTGACGGTGCTCTACACCATGCTTATCATCATGGTGGTGTATATCCATAGCTATTATCCACAGGGCGAGGCTTATCCGGTCGCGATCATAATATTTTACTATCCCAAGCCGCTGTTGCTGACAATCACAGCGGTCCTCGTCGCCCGGCTTCTGAAACGATTCACCCCGCGCCTCTACGCCGTCCTCACAGGCGGCAGATAGTCATTTCGAACCGGACAGGCAGGCGAGCACGGTGTCGGCGAGGCCGGGACGGGTGATGTCGAGTCGCGTCCAAGATGTGTCGCCGCGGCGCCAAGTCATCTGCTTCTTGGCGTAGACGCGGGTGTTCTTCTTGATGCGCTCTATGGCAGTATGGCGGTCCATCGTGCCGTCGAACATGGCGAACATCTCCTTGAGCCCGACCGTGTTGAGCGAGTTGAGATGGCGGAGATGATACACTCTCCTCGCCTCCTCCTCGAGCCCGTCGGCCACCATGGTTTCGACGCGCCGGTTTATGCGGTCGAACAGGATCTCGCGCGGCGCCTCGAGCAGCACCTTGACGATGCGGAAATCACGTTCGCGCCTCGCGCCCGTGCGCAGCGACGTGTATGTCACGCCCGCCTCTCGTATGATCTCGACGGCGTGGAAGACGCGCTTGGTGTTGCGACGGTCGACCGTGTCGTAATATTCCGGGTCGATGCGACGCAGCTCATCGAGCAGCCACTCGTCGCCAAGCCGCTCATGCTCACGCCTGAGGCCTGCGCGAACGGCGTCCGACACCGTGGGCAGGGCATCGATGCCGTGGCAGAGCGCGTCGACATAGAGCATCGACCCGCCGACGGCCACCGCCACGCCGCGGCTCTCCAGCAGACCGCCCGCCACGCGCAAGGCGTCGCGCTCGAACTCGGCCGCGCTGTAATAGGCGTCAAGCGGCAGCATATCGACCAGATGATGACGCACGCGGGCGCGCTCCTCGGCCGTCGGCATGGCCGTCACGATCGGGATGCCACGGTAGACCTGGCGGCTGTCGGCCGACACGATCTCCGTGCCCAGACGCTCCGCCACTTCGACGGCAAGGGCCGACTTGCCCGAGGCAGTCGGCCCTGTTATCATGATGAGTGTCGGGACGCGGCTCATTTGTCGGCCACTATGCGGCAGATGTTGACTATCACCTCAGTGGCCTTCTCCATCGACTGGATGGGAACATACTCGTAGCGGCCGTGGAAGTTCTCGCCGCCGGCGAAGATGTTAGGACACGGCAGACCCTTGAACGACAGCTGGGCACCGTCCGTGCCGCCGCGGATGGGCTGCACCTTGGGCTCGATGCCCGCCTCGCGCATGGCCTTCTCCACGATCTCGATGATGTGGATGATGGGCTCGATCTTCTCGCGCATGTTGTAGTACTGGTCCTTGATCTCGACCGTGCATGAGCCGGGATATTCCATGTTGGTCTTGCGGCAGAGGTGTTCGATCTCCTTCTTGCGGCTCTCGAAGCGCGCGCGGTCGTGGTCGCGGATGATGTAGGTCAGCACGGTCTGCTCGACGTTGCCCTCGATGCCGACGAGGTGATAGAAGCCCTCGTAACCCTCGGTGTGCTCGGGCGTCTCCCAGCGGGGCAGCATTGCGATGAAGTTGTTGGCCACGCGGATCGAGTTGATCATCTTGTGCTTGGCGTATCCGGGATGCACGTTGCGCCCCTTGATGGTCACCTTGGCAGAGGCGGCGTTGAAGTTCTCGTACTCCAGCTCGCCGACCGCGCCGCCGTCCATGGTGTAGGCGAAATCGCAGCCGAACTTGGCGACGTCGAATTTATGGGCGCCCAGACCGATCTCCTCGTCGGGGTTGAAGCCGATGCGCACCTTGCCGTGCTTGATCTCGGGATGAGCCTGCAGGTAGGCCACCGCGGTGATGATCTCGGCGATGCCTGCCTTGTCGTCGGCGCCGAGCAGCGTCGTGCCGTCGGTCACGATCAGGTCGTTGCCCAGATAGTTCACCAGCTCGGGGAAGTCCTCGGGATTGAGCGAGATGCCCTGCTCGGCGTTGAGCGTGATGGCCGTGCCGTCATAGTTGCGCACGATGCGCGGGTTGACATGGCGGCCCGACATGTCGGGGCTCGTGTCCATATGAGCGATGAAGCCGATCACGGGCACCGCCCTGTCGGTGTTGGAGGGTAGCGTGGCGAAGAGATAGCCGTTGTCGTCGAGAGTCACGTCTTCGAGACCCATGCCGAGCAGTATGGCCTTGAGGTATTTGGCGAACTCCATCTGTCCGGGAGACGATGGTGTCATGTTGGTGAGTTCGTCGCTCTGTGTGTCGAATTTTACAAAGTCGAGAAATCTGTCGGTTACTGTCATAGCTGTGGTTTTAAGGCGTCGCGTAGCCACTCGGAGGGCGTCGGCGACCATTCATATCTTTTTCCGACGCGAAGATAACGATTTTTTGAGAATTTATCGCTATATTTGCGGTATGAAAAATAAAAAAACCTTATTTATATTGGTCGCGTCGGTCGCGCTGGTAGTCTGGGGGCTCGTCGCGATGAACCGCCGCGACTCTTCCGAACAGTCCCCCGGACAGTCCGGGACGCCGGCCTCGGAAGGCCGCACGGCCGCCCCGGGCGGCCTGGACCTGCTTGACGTCGGCACCCCGGCGTCGATGCCCTCGGCCATCAAGGACTACACCGGTTTCCGCCTCTCGTTCAACAAGGATAACCATACGCCCAACTGGGTGGCATGGGAACTTCTCGGCGAGGAGACCGAAGGCCAGCATCCACGCTCCAATAAGTTCTGGACCGACTCCGACATCGACGGATGCGCCACCACCGACGACTACCGCAATTCGGGCCTCGACCGCGGCCATCTCTGCCCCGCCGCCGACCAGAAGTGGAGCCCCGAAGCCATGTACGACTGTTTCTCGCTCGCCAACATAGCCCCGCAGGACGGCAAACTAAACTCCGGAGCATGGAACACTCTCGAGAAAAAAGAACGTCTGTGGGCGCAGCGCGACTCGGCGATAGTGATCATCGCCGGACCGATATACACCGAGTCCGACACGCGGCGCATCGGCACGACAGGCGTGCGCGTGCCCTCGGCGTTCTTCAAGGTGCTGGCCGCTCCCTACGCCGACAGCCCCCGAGGCATCGCGTTCGTCTATCCGAACACCACGGCGCCCGGCAATATGGAGAACTATGTAATGACGATCCGCGAGGTTGAAGCCCTCACCGGACTTGACTTCCTCAAGGAACTTCCCGACGACGTCGAGGAGACCGTTGAGACCGCCGCATCATTCCGCGACTGGAACCGTAGACAATGAGCACGATCACAGCAATATCGACTCCGCATGGCACGGGCGGCATCGCCGTCGTAAGGCTTTCGGGCCCGCAGGCCTTCGAGATAGCCGACCGGGCGTGGAAAGGGGCACCGCTCGCCGAGGCCGCAACCCACACGGCTCATCTCGGCACAATCACCGACGCCGACGGCTCGGCACTCGACCAGGCCGTCGCGACAGTCTTCCGCGCGCCCCGCTCGTTCACGGGCGAGGATACGGTGGAATTCTCGGTCCACGGCTCGAAATGGATACAGCGCAAGGTGGTCGAACGACTCATCTCGCTCGGCGCACGCGCCGCCGAACCGGGCGAATTCAGCCGGCGCGCGTTCCTCAACGGACGCCTCGACCTCGCACAGGCCGAGGGCGTCGCCGACCTGATCGCGGCCTCTTCGCGGGCGGCGCACCGGCTCGCCATGTCGCAGGTGTCGGGCACGTTCTCCTCGCGGCTCAACAGCCTGCGCGACAGCCTCGTCGAACTGGCCTCGCTGCTTGAGCTCGAGCTCGACTTCTCGGAAGAAGAGGTGGAGTTTGCCGACCGCGCCCGTTTGCGCGACATCACGCACCAGACCCTCGCCATGACCGAACGTCTCGCCTCGACCTACGCCGCCGGGCGCGCATTCAAGGAGGGCGTACCCGTCGTCATCGCCGGAGCCCCCAACGCCGGAAAGTCGACGCTGCTCAACCGCCTGCTCGGCGAAGACAAGGCCATAGTGAGCGACATCCCCGGCACTACCCGCGACGTCATAGAGGGCACCCGCGAGATAGGCGGCGTGCTCTTCCGCTTTTTCGACACCGCCGGGCTTCGCGACACCTCCGAGACCGTGGAGCGCATCGGCATAGAACGCGCACGCGACATCATCGGCCGCGCCGCCATCGTGCTCTGGCTCATCGACGCGAGCGCTCCCTGCCTTGCGCAGCGCCTCGAAGAGACAGAAGTGCAAATTGATGCACATCCGCAGGCGCGTCACATAATCCTGTTCACCAAAGCCGACAAAACGGCCGGCGGAATGCCAGACGACGCGGCCGAAATGCGGAGCAAGAGGGCCTCTATGCCGGGCGAGACGGACGGCATAGAGGCGGGGAGTCTGCGCATCTCTGCGAAAGAAGACCTTAACATCGACACGCTGGAGGCCGCGTTGGTAGCGGCGGCGAAGAGCGAGCATGACCCCGACGCCGAACTGATAGTGACGAACGCGCGCCACCACGCCGCGCTGCTCGCCGGCGCCGAATCGCTGCGCCGGGTCGACGAAGGGCTCGCCAGCGGACTCCCGGCCGACCTGATAGCGCAGGACGTCCGCGAGTCGCTCCACCACCTCGGCCTGCTCACCGGCGCCGTCACCACCGACACCCTCCTCGGCACCATCTTCTCGAGGTTCTGCATCGG
>CAJTXU010000023.1 GCA_910584125.1 uncultured Muribaculaceae bacterium
CACCGACTACATGAGGGAGAAAGGAGTGCTCTGACATATATGAAACTGTATCATTCATCTGACGTTTCGGTCCCGATACCGGACACCTCGTATTCTCGCGAATTTCTGGATTTTGGCAAAGGTTTCTATCTGACCTCAATCCAAGACCAGGCAATCAGCTATGCCCAGCGATTCTTGCGTCGCAGGAAGGATGCGTGGCTAAATTCATATGAATTCATATTTGAATTCTCGGATTGGAAAATCCGCAGTTTTAACAGCTATGACAAAGAATGGCTTGACTTTGTGCCCAAATGCAGGTCTGGTAAGGATGATACGGATTTTGACCTTGTTATTGGAGGTATAGCCAATGATAAGGTTATCCAGACTCTTGACCGCTATTTCGCAGGAGAACTGTCGCAGGACCAGGCTTTAGGTCTTCTTAAGTATGAAAGACCCAACATACAGTATTGTATTCGTTCTCAGAAGATGATAGACGAATGCCTGAAACATTTAGAAAGCAAGCAATTATGATGGAAGAAACTAAAATGGTCTTTCAAGCCTACAAGAGTGCCAATATCATAAAGAGTATTTGCGACCTATACGGAATCTCTCATGAGCAGGCCACTGATATCTATTATAAATCCGACACATCTGTATTGATAGAGGAAGGTGTGAGCGATCTGCAATGCCGGAGTGACAAGTATCTTGCCACTCTTATATGGGATGAACATAATGAGGCTTCGTGACCGACGTTGTCGATAAAATTCGATTGAATCATGCTTGAACTTTACAGGGCCTCGGCCGGGTCGGGCAAGACTTATACGCTTGCCAAGAAATATATATGGTATTTCCTCACCATTACCCCCGAGGGGGAGAGGACGCGTCTGCGCTCTGACGCCGAACTCGCTGACTCGGCGCGCCATATCCTCGCCGTGACCTTCACCAACAAGGCCACCAACGAGATGCAGATGCGCATCGTCGACGCCCTCCGTTCGCTGGCCGTCCGGCCGCCTGAGTACGGCGAGCGCGGAGGCCGCACGGTGATCAAGAGCCCCGAGTACATGCAGGATTTCATCGACGACCTCGGGGTGTCGTGGCAAAGGATCGCGCAGACCTCCGCCAAGGGCCTCGCCATACTGCTCGAGAATTATTCCGATTTCAACGTCTCGACCATCGACTCCTTCTTCCAGCAGGTGCTCCGCACGTTCGCCTACGAGTCGGAGATCAACGACACATACCAGGTGGAGATCGACGGTGAGTATCTGTCGCAGGTCAGCGTCGACGCCACTCTCGAGGAGATCGACCAGAACCAGGCCGACACCGACACCCCCTTCTGGGTGCGGACCATCATGGCGCGCACGGACAAGAAATGGAACATGTTCGCCAACGGCAAATCCTCGTCCAAGAAAGATAACCCCTACTCCGAGTTCGTCAAGTCGGTGGGACGCCTCGACAATGAGGAATACAAACTGATTCGCTCGGAAATCGAAGACTATTTCGACAGCGGCGTCGACTTCCGTCAGCTCTACGCGGACCTGGTGGAGAAATACGAGACGCCGGTCAGACAGGCTTTCGCCGAGATGAGGCGCGTCTTCCGCGCCCTCTATGCCGTGCTGCCCGACGAACTGCTCGCGCTCAACGGCCAGAACACCCTCGGCAAGATGACCGCCGCCTGCCGCAAGGTGCTCTCGCGCGACAAAGACCATATCCTCAAATGGAATCAAGCGCTTGATTCAAAGGATATGCCCAAACTCGAGACCGCTCATCTTGACCACAAGAAGATGAAGGAGTGGTTTGTGAAGAATCCGGAAGCCGAGGCAGTCATCAGACCGAGGGCTCAACGCGCGATCGACGCATTGGAGACATGGAAGTCCATGCTCGCCTCGCCGGAGTTCTCCCACTGGAGGCTTTACTCGGTCAACCTGCCGTATTTCGCCCTGTTCGGCATCGTGACCCGCAAACGCCGCGAATACCTCGACGAGATGAACGCCCTCGAGCTGAGCGAGACCTCGACGATACTGCGCGGCGTGATCGGCGACACCGACGCCCCCTTCGTCTACGAGAAACTCGGGACGCGCCTCAACCATTTCCTGATCGACGAGTTCCAGGACACCTCGCGCCTGCAATGGGAAAACCTGAGTCCGCTTCTCGCCGAGAGCCTCAGCCGCGACAACGGCAATCTCGTGATCGGCGACGCCAAGCAGAGCATCTACAGATTCCGCAACGCCGACCCCTCGCTGATCACGACAGTCGTGCCCGAGTCATTCGGCGAAACGGTCGTGACGCGCGGCAACGACCCTTCGGAAAACACCAACTACCGCTCCGACCTGCGCGTGGTGCAGTTCAACAACTCTTTTTTCGAATATCTCGTGCGTCGGCTCGACCAGGAGGCTGCGGCCAAAGGGGAAGGCCGCAGACAGTTCGGCCCTCTCTATGCCAACGTGGTGCAGACTCCGAACAAGACCGCGCCACAGGGATATGTGGAGCTGCGGCTAAGCGGCGACACCAAGGGCAAATACGAGCCCGAGGCACTGAAGCAGACGGCCTCTCTCGTGGCCGAACTGATAGGCCGCGGCTACCTGCAGAAGGAAATCGCCGTGCTCGTCAAGACCAACAACGAAGGCGAGGACGTGATTCAGACATTCGTCGAGTATAACTCCACGCGACCCGAAGGCGCGCCCGAGATTCGGTTTGTCAGCGAGCAGTCGCTGAAGATAGCCTCGTCGAAGGCCGTCAGGATCATACTCGGCGTGCTGGGCAACATGGCCCGCGGATCGAATCCGAAGATCAACCGCGACGAGGAAGAACGCAACAGGAGCGTCGGCAAATGGTCCGAACTCATGGCCAACTTCAAATATTACTCGATAGGCCGGCTCGACATCCCCCTGGCCGAGCGCCTCGACAGCTTCATCGAGGAGGGGGCGCGTTTCGACGCGCTCACCGAACTGCTCTCGCGGATGCAGTCGCTCGCCATCCCGGCGATCGTCGAGGCCGTCGCCGCCGCATTCCTGCCCGAGGAACTCCGCCGGCGCGACGCCGTCTATCTCGCCGCGTTCCAGGACCGTGTGCTCGAATATTGCGAAAACCATCCCACGGACGTCGCCTCCTTCCTCCGCTGGTGGGAACGCAAGTCGAAGAGCGCGTCGATATCCTCGCCCGAGGACACCGACGCCGTGCAGGTTGTCACGGTCCATAAGTCGAAGGGCCTGCAATACCGCTGCGTGATAGTGCCCTTCACCGACTGGGACATGGCCGACAGCATCCCCGCCCACAAGAGCGAATGGCGCTGGGTGCGCCCCGAGGTGGTGGCCCACGACTCGCTGCCCATGCCGCCCCGCATCCCGGTCGAGACCTCGCAGTCCATGGCCGCCACGAGCCACGCCCGTCTGCTCGACGAATATCTCGACATGCTCAAGATGGACTATCTCAACTCGGCATATGTCGCCCTGACGCGCGCCGAGCGCGAACTGTACGTGTTCGGAGTCGCCGCCCAGGCCCCCAAGGTAGTAGGCGACGATGACCAGGAGGCAGGCGAGAAAAAGAAAGGAGGCAACAAGAAAGCCTCGGCCACGACGCTCGGCAACTATCTATATGATTTCGTTGCTGAGGCGATGTGCCGCCAGGCGGACGCGACGGCGAAGACCGACCCCCGCCTCGCGGGCGACTGCGTGGCGACATCAGACACCCGCGGGCTTACCGTTACAATCGGCACGAAGCGCGACGACGTGACCGAAGGACGCAAGTCGCAGTCGCCGATGAGCGTGATCGGCGACTACCGGGCCGTGAAGTCCCCGTCCTTCCTGAAATACCGCGAGGAAGACCTTGCCGCTGTCCTCGCCGACGACGACAATGACGCCGCCGACGGGGGAGAAGGCGCCGGAGAGGTGGACGTCGATGAACTCGACCCGCGCTCCGAGGGCAATATCAAGCATGCCGTCCTGGAACTCGTCGGAGTGCCTTCGGACCTGCCGCACGCTGTCAGACACCTGCAGATCACCGGCGTCGTGCCCGCCGGAATGGCGGCGTCGATACTCGCGTCGCTCGGCGAGGCGCTCGCCACGCCTCAGGCCCGGCACTGGTTCGACGGCTCGGCCCGCGTCATCAACGAGCGTCCCGTGCTGAAGAAAGGCCACGTGTCGCGCCGTCCCGACCGGCTTCTCGTCTATCCCGACGGCCACGCTGAGGTGGTCGACTATAAATTCGGCCGTATCGACACGTCCGGCAAGTATCGCCGCCAGATCGGCCGATACGTCTCGCGCCTCGCGGAAACAGGCAGATATACCGCCGTATACGGCTTCATATGGTATGTCAACGAGGGAGTCGTGCATAAGGTCTGACGTTTTCCACCCCTTTTGTTTGCATATGAGCGTAAAAAAGGTTAAATTTGCAACTCAATCAACAACCCTTAAGAATTGGATACAGATCCCTTGCCGGCCACGCCGGCCCTGAATATACCGTTACAAATACTGAATCTTCTGCTCTCTGAGCAGAATCTGCCCGCAATCTCGTTCCATGCCCCCGGCAACTGGGTGGCGTGGTCGTTTATGATGCTGATAGTGGTGTGCTGTCTGGCCCTCTCGGCTTTCGTCTCCGGCAGCGAGATCGCCTTCTTCGGCCTCACGCCGCAGGAGGTCGAAGAGCTTGAGGAGTCCGAGGAACCCTCTGACGCCAAGGCCATGAAGCTGCTGCGCAACTCCGAGCGGCTGCTCGCCACGATACTCATCGCCAACAATCTGGTCAACATCACGATGGTCGTCGTGCTGACCTTCGCCATCGGCCAGGTCGCGGAGTTCAACTCCACGCTGGTCAACTTTCTGGTGCAGACGGTGTTCATGACATTCCTGCTGCTGCTGTTCGGCGAGATATTCCCCAAGCTTGTGGCCCGCGGTCGCACCATGAAATGGGTGCGCATGGCGGCTTCGGGCATCAACGTGATGTTCGACCTGTTCGGCCCCGTGGCCAAGCTGATGGTGAAATCGACATTCATCGTCAACCGTGTCATCACCAAGAAAGAGGAGAACATATCGACCGACGTGCTTGAGAAGGCGCTCGAGATCGCCGACGTCGAGGAGGGCAAGGACAAGGAGATGCTCGAGGGCATCCTGTCGTTCGGCGAGAGGGAGGCCCGCGAGGTCATGATCTCGCGAGTGGACATCACCGCGCTCGAGATGCACGAGAGCTGGGAGCAGGCCATGGCCGTGATCCTCGACTCCGGCTATTCGCGAATACCGGTCTATGACAAGACGCCCGACACAATCAAAGGCGTGCTCTACAGCAAGGACCTGTTGCCCTATATCGGCAAGGACGACCGCCCGGCGTGGCAGTCGCTGCTGCGCGAGGCGTACTTCGTGCCCGAGTCGCGTATGCTCGACGACCTGCTCGAGGACTTCCGCCGCCGCAAGATCCACATCGCCATCGTCATCGACGAATACGGCTGCACACAGGGCATCGTGACCCTGGAGGACATCATCGAGGAAATCGTGGGCGACATCGACGACGAATATGACGAGACCGACGTGAGCTATCGCAAGATAGACGCGGACACATATATCTTCGAGGCCAAGATAGCCCTGCCCGACTTCTGCCGGGCCCTCGACATAGACGAGGACACGCTGGGCGACACGGGCGACGTCGAGACCCTCGCCGGACTTCTGCTCGAGATCAAGGGCGACTTCCCGGTCGCCAAGGAGGTGTTCAGACGCGGTCCGCTCTCCATGCAGGTGGTGCAGATGGAACGTCACCGCATCCTGAAGGTCAAGGTGACCATCGACAGAGGAAGACAACAAGAGGAGGATAAAGAATGAACGATTCCGATTTCATATATTGGAGACACCCCACCGTGCCCGGCATCAAGGTCGAGGAGGTGAGCGGCGGCGACATCTACAGCGGAGCCACATGGCTCGAGATGGCCCGTCAGGTATATTGCGAGAACGGCCGCGACGCCTATCGCGATCTGGGACATTTCCGGAACGGCGCGCCGTTCCTTTACGGTGAACAGTCGAGGATATCGGTGACGCACTGCCGCGGCCTCTTCGCCGTGGCTACGCTGCCACCGACCCCCGAGGTGGACCTGGCGGAATTTTCCGAGCGCGCCGCCATGGGCATCGACGCCGAGCGCGCCGACCGCTCGCAGGTGCTGAAGATCCGCGGGCGGTTCCTCAGCGACGAGGAGCTCGCCCTCGTGCCGGCCGACGAAGTGACCGCCAATGTCATCGCCTGGACCGTCAAGGAGGCCGCCTACAAGGCCGCCATGACCGAAGGCCTCGATTTCCGCGACGCCATACGCATCAGGCGCATGCCGAGGCCCGCGCCTCCGGTGCCCGTGTTCGACCCGCGTGAATACGGCCTCGGGGCAGATGTAAAAGACCTCCCCGGAGAATTCTTCGGAGAGGTCGCAATAGTGATACCTTGTGTCAGTGACCGCGGCCGGGAGCCGGGCGCAGGCGGCGGGACGGCAAGTCTGAGCCTGAGTGTCTATACGTATATGTCAGACGATTGTGTGGTGACGCTCTGCTATTCGCCGCGCTGCGCGAAGTTCGGCAAGTCCGGACAGTCGTGATGTCCGCCCGGCGCGGGAATCCCCGTCTCAAAGGAGGCTGCGCAGCTGGAGCGCCACCACGATGAGTCCCATCAGGTAGATTGCGGCGAGCTGGATGCGGTCCTTGATGATGCGTCTCTGGATGTTGTCTCTTTTCATGATGATAGTGATTTGTATTTCTGTTGGTTTCGATGTTGCAAAATTAAGCGCGGCGACTGCCGAAACATTGCCGTGTGGTGTTAAGGAATGTAAAATTATGTGAATAATTACAAACTATGCACTTTGAAGCTATGATAACACTTTGAAAATGTGTATATTTGCAAGTGACTATAAGGGCAATAAAGTGCTCCAGCGACTAAATCGACAAATCAGATAAATCAACGAGAATAAACAATGGGCAACGAATCAAATCTTGCTAACACAATCATCTTATGGATATAGGACAGGAGATACGGATAAGGCGACAGGAACTGCGCCTCACCCAGCAGTCGCTTGCTGACATGTCTGGGGTGAGTGTCCGCATGATAAAGTCAATCGAGGGCAACTATGCCAATCCTTCGCTGAAGACAGTGGAGAAACTGCTTGCCTCCCTTGGCCTCCAGCTCACGATCACGGAGCGTCCGGGCATATGATTCACGCAGTTACGCGGCAGGGATGCTCCCATGCGGGAGCATCCCTGCTGTCGTTAGGGCCGCGGCTTGCCGGAGCCGGGGCTATTTGTTGTAGATGAAGATGGGCTCCGACTCACGGTTCATGCGGTCGAGCGCGGTGATGGCGAACGTCAGTCCGCGTTCCGGATCGACCTTGACGCGCGTCATCGGCGTCATGGCCACAATGGCCTGCGGGTCGTCGAGGTCCTGGGTCTCGCCGGGGAAGAACTCGTAGACCACATATTTCACGACATCCCTCTCGTCGGCAGTATGCCCGTTGCGCGGCGCCTTCCATACGAGATATGTGTCCTTGCCGTCGCGTTCGATCTTGAGGTCGGTCACACCCCGTGGGCGCTTGCCCGTGTCGCCGTATGCCGGCGGAAGCGCTATCGTGCTCTGATATTTCATGGCCAGCGAGTCGGCCGCCCCCTTGTAGTTGCCCGTGACCCAATATCCGTGCCACCACACGTTGCCCTTGACGTTGGGCAGGCGGCGCGTCATACGGACCTTCGTGTCGAGCTCGTTGCGGTCTTTGTTGCCCGGGTCGGGCACCGACATGGTGCGCTGCACGTCCTGGCCGATATAGAGGTCGGAGTTGTGCACATTGTCGTTCCACCACTGCACGAGCTTGCGGCTCGGCGCGGCCTTCGTGTCGAGATTCCAGTAAAGCTGGGGCACGAGGTAGTCGACCCAGCCATTCCGGTCCCACAGCAGCACGTCGGCATATAGGTCGTCATAGTTCTGCAGCCCGGAGCTCTCGCTGCCCCGGCGGTCGCTGGTCTTGTTGCGCCAGATGCCGAACGGACTGACGCCGAACCTCACCCAAGGCTTCTTATCCTTGATCGTGGTGTGGATCTGCTCGATGAGCAGGTCGACGTTGTGGCGCCGCCAGTCGCCCCGGTTCATCCCCTTGCCGAATCTGGCGTAGCTCTTGTCGTCGGGAATCGGCTTGCCCTTGACGGGGTAGGGATAGAAATAGTCGTCGATGTGGATGCCGTCGACGTCATAGCGGTCGAGAATGTCGCCGATCACCTCGCAGATGAAGTCGCGGTTCTCCTGATAGGCGGGGTCGAAGAGCACCTGGCCGTTGTAGCGGAAGAAGCGTTCGGGGTGTTTGTTTGACATATGCGAGGCCGGTAGCACCTCCTTGGCCGTCGAGGTGACGCGATAGGGGTTGAGCCATGCGTGGAACTCCATGCCGCGGCGGTGGGCCTCCTCTATGGCGTATTCCATGGGGTCCCACATAGGCGAGGGGGCCTTGCCGCGCTTGCCTGTGAGCCAGGATGTCCAGGGCTCGAGCTCCGACTTATACATGGCGTCGGCCGTGGGCCTGACCTGGAATATGACGACGTTGCAGCCCGCGTTCTGCAGCTTGTCGAACTGGTCGCGGATGTAGGCCTTGGCCTGCTCGGTGGTCTTGTCCTGCCACTGGCTCTGGCCAATGACGTGCAGCCATGCGCCGCGGAATTCCCGCTTGGGGTTGGCCGACTGCGCGTACGCGCCGCATATTGCCGACGAAGCGGCGAAAAAAGTGAGGAGGAGGTAGAGGAGCGTAAAGTTCTTTTTCATCGGTTTTGGTCGAAATGAGTATCTGTCGGGAGGGCCTTCAGCCGGCCTAGTGCTTCGTCGGCACGGTCCTGCACGCCGATCCCGAATAGGGCGAAATCGAGCAGGGCGGGGTCGTCGGGCCTGATGTCGCGCATGCGTTCGGTGAGGAGCTCGACGCTGCGGCGGTCGTTGGCCTTGCGGTCGAGGAGTCCGAGCGCGCGGGCCGTGTTGCCCGAATGCACGTCGAGCGGGATGAAGAGCCGGCTCTTGGGGATGCTGCTCCACACGCCGATGTCGACGATGCCGTCGTCGCGCACGAGCCATCTGAGGGCCATGTTCAGACGTTTTAACGCCGTGGAGCGCAGGTTTGTTGGGATGCACTGCGGGCTAACCGCCCCTGAATTGGCGTCGCATGCGATTTTCTGCAGCTCAGCGGCCAGATGCCATGCCGGCGCCGGGGTGTCGGCCGCGCCGATCGAGCGCGCGAAGGCGTCAAGGCTGCCGTGGGCCTTGTAGACGGGGCGCAGGCCGCGCAGATACCACTGGAGGTCGCGGGCGAAGAACGTGCGGTGCAGGTTGCGGCCCGGATCGAGGTCTTCATATCCCTCCTCCATCATATAGCGGTAGGGCTCATGGCCCATGAGGTCGAGGATGCGCTCTGCGTCGCGCCTTATCATCGCGCGTCGCCCCCACGAGATCGCGGACGTCACGAGGGCCGTAACCTCTATGTCCTGCAATGTCGAGAAACGGCGAGGAAACTGCACAGGATCCTCGCCGATAAATTCAGGACGGTTGATTCTTTCGGCCTCCTCGAGCAGAAGGCGGTCGATCTGTTCACGGTCCATCACTGTCTGTCTCTGTAGCGTTCAAGTTCGCGGGCCACATCGGGGCTCACGGTGCGTATAGTCGAAATGAAAGCCGAGTCGTAGGCCGCGCGGCATTTGGGCAGCGAGTCGTAGGGCGCCCTTGCCGAGGCGGCCTCCACGAGATGCTGCTGCAGGGCCAGGGTGTCGTTCCACTGCTGCGAGACGAACTTGCGGGCGGCCTCGCGCCCGGCGTTGTGGGCCTGTTCGATCTGCTGCGCGCTTTCGCTGACGCCTCCCTCGCTTTTCGAAGAGCAGCCGGCGGCCGCGAGAGCGACCGCCAGCGCCGTCATATAGATCGCTGTCTTCTTCATCATTGTCATTTATAGAGGCTGTTCCACCAGCGGGGATCGTCCTGCAGGTATTTGGCGAACCAGGCCATGATCGTGTTCTGCCATGCCAGCTTGTTGTCGAAGCCGGATATCACATGGTTCTCGTCCTGCACGGTGATGAACTCCACGTCGCGGCCCAGAAGCTTGAGGGCGTTGAAGAGCTGGATGCTCTCGCCGATGGGCACGTTGGTGTCGACCGTGCCGTGCAGCAGCAGCAGCGGCGTGTGGATCTTGTCGGCGTTGAAGAGCGAGCCCTGCTTGGTGAACAGGTCGGGGTCGGTCCAGGGATAGCTCTTGGCCGCCGCCACGCTGTTGTATGAATATCCCCAGAATCCCTCGCCCCAGTATGAGGTGACGTTTGAGATGCCGGCGTGCGACACGGCGGCGGCGAAGATGTCGGTCTTCGTCTGGAGATACTGCGTCATGAAGCCGCCGTAGCTTGCGCCGATGCAGCCGATCTTCTTCTCGTCGACAAACTTATGCTCGGCGCAGAATTTCTTGGTGCCCTCGATGATCTCGTCGGCCGTGCGCTTGCCCCACGCGTTGACGTGGCGGGCCGAGTATTCCTGGCCGTATCCGGTCGTTCCGCTCGGGTTGAGCACGTAGACCACGTAGTCGCGCGAGGCGAACACCTGCGGGCTGTAGAGGTGGTAGAAAGTGGCGTTCGAGGGCGATGTGCCGCCGTAGTAATAGACGATCAGCGGATACTTCTTCGCGGGGTCGAAATCGGGGGGCAGACACATCCAGCCGTCGACCACGGTGCCGTCGGAGGCCGTGAACTTCCAGGGCTTCATGTTGCCGAACGTTACGTCGTCGAGGGTCTCGGCGAGCGGGTCGGCCACGAGGCGGCTGCGGCCGTTGCGGAGATTGAGCAGATATGCGGCGCCGTCGTTGGTGAACGAGCCGCCCCAGTAGGCGAGCCAGGTTGTGTCACGTTCGCCCATGCTGAAATCCCTGACGTAGGGGAGCTCGGAGTTGAGGCGTGTGATCTTGCCGCTCTTGGGGTCGAGCATGAAGACGCGGCGTTCGAAGCCTTCCTCTGCGAGGAAATAGATGATGCCGTCGCCGTCGTTCCACATTGCGGTGCCGGGCTCGATCGAGGGGTCGAAGTCGCGTGTCATGGCGCGGACGTCGCCGGAGGCGATGTCGAGGATGAAGCCCTGGCCGTCGAAGTCGTTGCCGAGCTCATGGTCGCCGTAGTTGGCGCCGATGCCGTTGAAGCTGTTGGGGCCGGCGGTGATGAAGACCTGGCGGCCGTCGGGCGAGTAGGAGGCGCCGGTGAGCGTGCCGTCGAAGTCGCGCAGCAGGGTGTCGCAACGCAGCGTGCCGAGATCCAGCTGGCTGAGCGTGGTCAGGTAGAAGGGGTAGCGGTCGGGCGTCTGGCGCGAGGAGCTGATGATCATCTTCGAGCCGTCCTTGGTGAAGCTGTAGATGTAGGTCGAGCCGCCGCCGTAGGTGAGCGGTGTTGTGACGTGGCTGCGCAGGTCGTAGCGCATGATGTACATGCGGTCGGCGTCGCCCGGGATGCGGTCGTCGGGTGCGCTGTAACGGTGCATCGGGCCGCTCTGCTTGTCGGCCTCGACGTTCTTGTAGTAGAGCAGATATTTCAGGTCGGGTGTGAAATTGAAGTCCTTGTCGGGGATGCCGCGTGCCATGAGCGTGGTCTTCATCGAGGGGACGTCGGTGCGGTAGACGTCATGACGGCCGTCGCGTTCGGTGGTGAAGTAGAAGGCCGGCACAGACGGAAGCCAGCGCGCGCCGGTGTTGATGTTCTCCGACAGGACCTTGCCCGAGGCTGTCTCCGACAATGTGGCGCGCCACACGGTCTCCTTGGCCGAGAGGACCTCGCGGGTGAGCGTGATCAGATACTTCCCGTCGTCCGACAGCTCCATCGACGCAGTCCGCTCGCCGATCATCGTCGTGAGCGGGGAGACTCGTCTCGACTGAGCCGGGGCGGCTGTCACCTCCACATCCTTGAACTCGTCGGCGGGCACGAACTCGAGTTTGAAATCGGGCGCGCTCTTGTCGTCGGGCATCCCGACCAGGTCGACCGTGATGTCATAGTCGGCCTCGGGGTTGAGGTCGAGCGTCGTCTCGGCGTCCTGGGGCAGCGAGTCGGCGGTCGCTTTCGAGATTTTTTCCTCGCCGTTGACCTTGACCGAAGCTCGCGACGTGGAGTTGAGCACGAGGCGTCCCTTGACGAATCTCGGAGCGCGCAGGCGCGTTGTGAACGTGTGCAGCATCGGCACGTCGGCCGGGCCGACGAGTCTGAGGCGTCCGGCCGTGTCGGGCACCATCGTGGTCCATCCCGCGGCCTCGGCGTCGGGCAGGATCGCGCGGGCCTTGAGCAGGTCTTCGGCCTTGAAGGGGTTTTCTTTCTGAAGCGAGTCGGGGCCTATGGGAGTGAAGAGCTTTTCCGCCGGCGCCACCTTGAATTCTCTGAAAGTGTAGGCCGACGCCAGAAGCGCGCTGGCCGCCAAGGCTCCTCCGAGCATGAGGAGCATTCCTGTCCGTCTGTTCATATCTGTCTTCGGGGTGTTAGTTCAATGGTTTTTCCAACGCCTTGATTCCTTTGATCTTGACGTTGTATATAAGGTTGGTGTAAGGCTTGATGTCGCCGCGGACCTGCGCCCCGTAGCCCGAGGGATACGGGATGATGAGGGTCGCGGAGTCGCCGACGTGCATGGTGGTCATGGCTATCCACATGCCGACGACATTCTGGTTGGGACGGCTCTGGTAGACGCTGTCTTTCGACATGTACGAGTCGCCCAGACGGTTCCCTTCGATGTCGAAGAGCTCATACTTGATGTCGAGCGTGGAGTTGGACATGGCCACGAGGCTGTCGGCCGTTAGCGAGCGGTCGTTGTGCCACTTGATGTATACCGAGTTCTGCGGCGCCCAGTCGGGCACCACGAGCTCGTATTCCGTCGTGTTGAGCGAGGCGAGGTATGCGTCGTTCTGCTCGCGCCAGGCCTCGTAGTCGTCGTGTTCGCCCTTGATGCATGAGGCGAAAGGCATCGCGGCGAGGCCCGTCAGGAGTATCGCCGCGGCTGTTCTGGTCACTTTCATCCGCATCGGGTTAGAATTTGACTTCGGGGGCTTTCTCGGCGCCGGCTTCGGCCTTGAACTGCGGCTTCTCCTTGAATCCGAACCATCCCGCGTAGATGTTGGTGGGGAATTTCTTGATGGCCGTGTTGTAGTCGCGCACGACTTCCGTGTAGCGCATGCGCTCGGTCGAGATGCGGTTTTCGGTGCCTTCGAGCTGGGCCTGGAGGTTGAGGAAGTTCTCGTTGGCCTTCAGGTCGGGATAAGCCTCCGTGACGGCGAGCAGCGACTTGAGGGCGCCGGTGAGCTCGTTCTGGGCCTGCTGGAAGCGGGCCAGGTTCTCCTCGGTGAGGTCGTCGGCGCTGAGCGTGATCGACGTTGCCTTGGCCCGGGCCTCGGTGACCTTTGTCAGGGTCTCCTGCTCATGGGTGGAGTATCCTTTGACCGTGTTGACGAGGTTGGGGATGAGGTCGGCGCGGCGCTGGTACTGGTTCTCGACCTGCGCCCAGGCCTGGTCGACTTCCTGTTGCTTCTCGACCAGAGTGTTGTAGTTGCAAGAGGTCAGGCCGCACATCGCGACCAATGTCACGGCGACCAGCATTATTTTCCTAAGGATTTTCATATCTGTCCGGATTAGAGTCATACGAGTTTGCGCAGCAGCGAGTTGAGGCTCACGCTGTCGCCGAGGATCCGCTGGAGGTCATCGACGTTGACGCGGCTCTGCTCCATCGAGTCGCGCTCGCGCAGAGTGACGGTGTTGTCTTCGAGGGTCTGGTGGTCGACCGTGATGCAGTAGGGCGTTCCGATGGCGTCCTGACGGCGATAGCGCTTGCCGATAGAGTCCTTCTCGTCATACTGGCATGTGAAGTCGAAGCGCAGGCGGTGCTGGATCTCGCGGGCCTTCTCGGGGAGGCCGTCTTTCTTGACGAGCGGGAGCACGGCGCACTTCACCGGGGCTATCGGGGCCGGGAAATGCAGCACGACGCGGCTGTCGCCGTTGCCGAGGTCCTGGGCCTCGTAGCAGCTGCAGAGCACGGAGAGGAACATCCTGTCGACGCCGATCGACGTCTCGATGACGTAGGGGACGTAGCTCTCGTTGAGCTCGGGGTCGAAATACTGTATCTTCTTGCCCGAGAACTTCTCATGCTGCGAGAGGTCGAAGTTGGTGCGGGAGTGTATGCCCTCGACCTCCTTGAAGCCGAACGGCATCTGGAACTCGATGTCGGTGGCAGCGTTGGCGTAGTGGGCCAGCTTCTCGTGGTCGTGGAAGCGGTATTTCTCGTCGCCCAGGCCCAGGGCCTTGTGCCAGCGCAGACGGGTCTGGCGCCAGTGGTCGAACCATTTGAGCTCCTCGCCGGGGCGCACGAAGAACTGCATCTCCATCTGCTCGAACTCGCGCATGCGGAAGATGAACTGGCGGGCGACGATCTCGTTGCGGAACGCCTTGCCTATCTGCGCGATGCCGAAGGGGATGCGCATGCGGCCCGTCTTCTGCACGTTGAGATAGTTGACGAATATTCCCTGCGCCGTCTCGGGGCGCAGATAGACCTCCATGGCGCCGTCGGCCGTCGAGCCCATCTCGGTCTTGAACATGAGGTTGAACTGGCGCACGTCGGTCCAGTTGCGCGTGCCGCTGATGGGGTCGACGATCTCATAGTCGAGGATGATCTGCTTGAGGTCGGCCAGGTCGTTGTCGTTCATCGCCTTGGCGAAGCGTGTGTGCAGCTCGTCGCGCTTGCGGGTGTGCTCGAGCACGCGGGGATTGGTCTGGCGGAACATCGCCTCGTCGAAGCTGTCGCCGAAGCGCTTGGCCGCCTTGGCCACCTCCTTGTTGATCTTCTCGTCGAACTTCGCTATCTCGTCTTCGATCAGTACGTCGGCGCGATAGCGCTTCTTCGAGTCCTTGTTGTCAATCAGGGGGTCGTTGAAGGCGTCGACATGACCCGAGGCTTTCCATATCGTGGGGTGCATGAAGATCGCCGAGTCGATGCCGACGATGTTGTCGTTGAGCATCGTCATCGCCTCCCACCAGTAGCGCTTGATGTTGTTCTTCAGTTCCACGCCGTTCTGGCCGTAGTCGTATACGGCCGACAGTCCGTCGTAGATTTCACTTGATTGGAACACGAACCCATATTCCTTGGCATGGGCCACGATTGTCTTGAAAACGTCTTCTTGTTTTGCCATTTTATCTGAGGCTTTATCTTTGTAATATTTGTTTTCGGGTTATCAAACCGCAAATTTAACAAATTTCCTTGAAATATCCTAACTTATATTTATATACTGCGGATTCTGCTGCCCGAATCGGCCTGCGGCTCGGAGTGGGCGTGCTCGTGGCGGTATAGCTGCCAGGAGTTTATCAGGTTGTGCCAGATGCTGTAGAATCCTCCGGTCATGGCCGTGACGGGCGTGAAGAAGGTGTATCCCATCCATATGGCCAGGACGGTGTTCTTCTGTCCGAACGACTGTCCGGCCGTGATGCGGTCGCCGTATCGGGCGCCGATGCGCCGGCCGAGCCAGAACTGCAGCAGACAGCTCGCGAGCGATACGGCCACGAGACCGAGCTCGGTGGCGAGGTCGATCTCGGCGTGCATTATGCTGCGCACGGTGACTGCGATCGCCAGCGCGAGCGCGAAGGCCCAGAGATAGAACGACAGGTCCTGGAATCTCGATATCCTCGCGGTGAACGCGGGCAGGAACCGGCGCATGGCCATCGCGGCCAGGAGAGGAAGCAGCAGCAGCGGGAACACCTTGCACACTATCAACATCGCCGACCTGAAGACGTTCATGTCGGGATTGGGGTGAACGAAGGGAACCATCGCCGGAATCAGGACCGCCGTCATGAGGTTGATCAGTATGGTGTAGGTCGTGATCCGGTTGACGTCTCCGCCGAGCTTACGCGTGATGACGGCTCCGGCGGTGGCCGTGGGGCATATCAGGCAGAGCATGGCCCCCTCGAGCACGACGCGCAGCCCGCTGTGGGGCATGGCTATGAGCACGCACCCTATGCCGGCGAACAGACCGCACTGTATCAGCAATATCCATCCGTGCCAGGGGCATAGCCGCAGGTCGCGCGCGTCGATGCGGCAAAATGTCAGGAAAAGCATCGTGAAGATCAGCAGGGGCTGGATGATGCCTATAGCCTTGCCCACGGCCTCATGCGTCGGGTCGAGGGCGGGGATGCTGACATATATGAAATATCCGGCGATGCCGGAGAGGATGGATATTATCAGGGTCCATTCCTTGAGAAATCTTACGACATTCATTGCAATCCGATAACAGTCTTCTCTATGTGGGACGACGGCGGGAATAAAAAGTCCGCGCCTGTCAACCAACCTGCAAAGTTAGTCCATCGGCGCGGAATGTGCAAAAAACGGGTGTTAAATCTTGTTGTCAGGGCCCTGTCAGCGTCTCATGGCGCGTGAAGCGCGGCGCATCCAGTCGGCGGCTCGACGGTCGGCGTCGGCGGCGCGTCTCATATAGCGGTCGGCGTCCTGCATCGAGCGGTTGGCGCGGGCGGTGTAGTCGTTGGCGCGCCGCAGGTCGCCGCGGCGGCTGTAATATGCCGCGTCGCGCTGATAGCTCTCGGCCTTGCGCATATGGTAGCTGGCCTCGCGGCGGTAGTTGTCGGCCTTGCGCTGGTAATATTCGGCCTCACGCCTGCAGCGGTCGGCCTCGCGGTTGTCGCCGCCGGGACGGCCGATGCTGTGGCCCTTGCGGTTGTCGTGCCGTCCCGAGCCGGGACGCGGCATGCTCTGCCCGTATGAATTCCCGTGTCCGTTGTGTCCGTATCCGTAGGCGTCTGTCGATGTCGCCGTGGCGCACGCCAGAGCGAGCAATATTGTCATGATGTAGGTCTTCATGTCGATTTCCTTTTATAATGTTGTCTGGGTTTACTGTTCTCTGATATTTTGACAGCGGAAGCCTATGCCGGTTTATCGCGACGCTCATAAATATTGTTAACGGCGTATGACACGAAATTCAACAAGTGAGAACAAAAAGGCGTTTCAACTCCGTTATAGATATAGCCGGCCACGTGGCCGGAGTAATCTTAAATCTGACTGTACTATTCCTAAATCAGGATATTCATGGAGACACTTATCAACATATTCGGATATGCCGCCGCCATATGCGTGCTGTGCGGCTACATGCCGCAGGCCATATACACGATGCGGACGCGCAACACCGACGGCATCGCGCTGCCGACGTTCCTGTCGATGGGGGTGGGCAGTGTGTTCTTTGTTGTGCAGGGAGCGCTGATCGGTAACTGGCCGCTGATCATCACCAACACGATCACGGCCGTGTGCTGCGCCGTCATCACGGTGATAAAGCTGCAGAACGACCGCCGTAAGCGCGACTCCGCGTAGCCTCCCTTTATGCGGAGGCGAATCATGACGGCCGCTTGAACCATAGCGGCGGTTCGGCCGTTTTAATTACGAACCTCGGGGCCGGAAGGCTCCGGTAATTTCGATATGTATTATGGAATTCAGAGATTTACTTGTCAACGACTACCCGGCGTTCCTGAAGCTCTACAACGAGACCTTCCCCGAGAACGAGCGTAGGTTGTATAAAAGTGCCGAACATGTGGCCAATTTCATCAAGGAGAAGGGCGGAAAGTTCCATGGTTTCGTCTATGACGACGGCGGCGACGACTTCCTGGCCTTCATGACCTACTGGACGTTCGAGGGATATGTCTATATCGAGCATTTCGCCGTGGACCCGGCGCATCGTTCGAAAAACATCGGCCGCAAGATGCTGAGCCATCTCTTCGACATCGCGGGTCCGAACGTGCTGATCGAGGTCGAGAAGCCGGAAGACAGCGACGACGCCCGTCGCCGCGTGGAGTTCTACGAGAAGAACGGCTTCAAGCTTCGCGAGGACATTAACTATGTGCAGCCTCCCTACAGCGCCGAGCAGAGCGGCATGGAGATGATGCTCATGACGCACGGCGACGTTAAACTGCACGACACACGCGATCTCCGCGAGATGCTCACGGAGGTCTACAACGTCAACACCGGAGTGTGAGCCCGGCGCGCATCCTCTAACCTTCAATCCTAACCCTATCGTTTAAACATCAAAATCCCAGACTGCTATGACATACACAGATCTTATCAAAAGCGCTGACGCGATGATGGTGGAGTTTTTTGCCACCTGGTGCCCCCACTGCCAGCGGATGATGCCGGTGGTGGAGCAGGTCAAGGAGCTCATCGGCGACCGGGCCGGAATCGTCCAGCTCGATATCGACGAGAATCCCGAGGCTGCGGGCGAAGCCGACGTTCAGTCGGTGCCCACCTTCATCGTCTACAGGAAGGGCGTCGAGATATGGCGCCAGAGCGGCGAGATGGAGGGCGACTATCTGCTCTCGCAGATCGAGAAGGCTCTCTGAGAAGAATTTGAAACGCCCGGCGGGCAGAAGGGTAGCCCCTTTTGTCCGCCGTTCCGTATCATTCCATATTGAAGATAAAGATTATGCTTGCCAATTTTATCTTATCCGATTTTCTGACGGCTCTCCGGGTGCCGCATACGCCGGCCTATACCAACAGACAGTTCGGGTCGATGCCCTTCCGGTCACTGTTCGGTCTCTCGAAACTGCTCGAGAAGTACGGGGTGGCAAGCGAGGGCCTGATGCTTTCCGACCGCGATGAGATCAGGAAACTGACACCTCCGTTCCTGGCCCACACTCCGCAGGGATTCGTGATTGTGACGGGCTTCGGCGGCGACGATGTGAGTTATCTCACGCAGGGAGTGGCCGAGAGAATGCCGGTCGGGGAGTTCGGCCGAGCTTGGGACGGCGTTGTGTTTCTTGCCTTTCCGTCGGCCGATGCCTGCGAACCTGGATACGCGGCCCATGAGCGTATGGCCTTCTTCGACAGGGCCAAGCGCGTGATGCTCGTGCTGCTGGCCGTGGCGTTGTTTGCTTATCTCTTCATCACCAACGGGATATGGCGGCATGTGTCGCTGATTCTCGCCTCCGCGTGCGACTTGCTCGGCCTCGCGCTAACGTTCATGCTCATGCAGAAATCGCTCAAAATCAAGAACCGTGCGGCCGACCGGGTCTGCAAGGTGCTGCAGGAGGGGGGCTGCGACTCGGTGCTTGAGATGAAGGCGTCGTCGTTTTTCGGGATATTCAGCTGGAGCGAGGTCGGGTTCACGTATTTCTCGGTGAGCCTGCTGGCGTTGCTGGTGTTTCCGCAGTATGCCTCCTGCCTGGCTGCATGCAACGTGTGCTGCCTTCCGTTCACGGTGTGGAGCATCTGGTATCAGAAGTTCCGGGCCAAGACGTGGTGCACGCTGTGCGTCAGCGTCCAGTGTACGCTGTGGCTTCTCTTCGTCTGCTATCTGTCGGGCGGATGGCTGCGCGGGGTGTTCCCGCTCCGTATGCCTCTGTTCGTGCTCGTCGCGACCTACGCGTTCGTGCTTCTTGCCCTCAACCGCATAATGCCTCTAATGACCAGAAAAACCGAAGATGATGAAAAGACCGTTGCAGATAGCGCCGCCTGAGCTCAAGAGCGCGCGCAAACTCAGCCCCATGGAATTGAACGGGGTCAAATTCACCGACCGTCACACGCTGCTCACTCCCGAGCTGCTTGAGAAAATGAAGTCCGGACCCGCGGCGCGCTGAGGCGCTGAGGGTCCGGGCTTGTGTCTTACGGCGCTCTATGTCACATCTGCTCGTAGTCCTTGGCGAGTCCGCCCGTTCCGGTCTCTTTGTAAAGAGAGGGCAGATCGTGGCCGGTCTCTTTCATGACCTTGACGAGCTTGTCGAAGCTGACGCGGTGCACGCCGTCGGTGAAGCTGGCGTAGATGTTCGCGTCGAGGGCCCGGGCCGCGGCGTATGCGTTTCGCTCGATGCAGGGGATCTGGACGAGACCGCACACCGGGTCGCATGTCATGCCCAGATGATGCTCGAGTCCCATCTCGGCAGCATATTCGATCTGGGCGGCACTGCCGCCGAAGAGCTGGCTGGCAGCGGCGGCGGCCATGGCGCATGCCACGCCGACCTCTCCCTGGCATCCGACGTCGGCGCCCGAGATGCTGGCGTTGTGCTTCACGATGTTGCCCACGAGTCCGGCCGTGGCGAGCGCGTGGAGCATCTGCATCTCAGAGAAGTCGCGGCTTTTCCAGAGGTGGTAGAGCACTCCGGGCACGACGCCGCTCGATCCGCATGTCGGGGCGGTGACGATCACGCCTCCCGAGGCGTTCTCTTCGCTGACGGCCAGCGCGTACGCGAACACGAGGCCGCGGCTGCGAAGGTTGTCGCGGTAGCCCCCGGCCTTGACGTAATAGTTCAGGGCCTTGCGTTTGAGATTGAGTGGGCCGGGGAGGCGCCCGTCGCGGTTGATGCCGCGCTCGACGGCCGCCTTCATCGCTTCCCACACCTCGCGCAGGAAGTCGTATATGCCCGGGCCCTCGCAGTGCTCCACATATTCCCAGTAGGTGTGGCCCGTCCGCTCGCAGTAGTTCTTGATCTCGGTCATCGAGTCCATGTTGTAGATCTCGCCCGAGCTTTCGTGGGCCATGCCTTCGTATTCAAGGGCGCCTCCTCCTACGGAATACACGGTCCACTCGTCTTCGGGAAATCCGACCGAGTTGAGGGCGGCGAACTTCATGCCGTTGGGATGATAGGGGAGGAATATCTCCGGTTTCCACACGATGTTGACGGGCACGTTGGCGTGCGACAGCACGTCGAGGATTGCGTCGTCGGTCATATGGCCCTTGCCGGTGGCGGCGAGGCTGCCGTAGAGCGTGACCTCGAAACCCTTGGCCCCGGCATGGCGTGAAAGAAATATTTCGGCGGCTTTGCGAGGGCCCATCGTGTGTGATGACGACGGGCCCGTGCCTATGCGGTATAATTCTCTTATTGATCTCATTACGTGATTATCTGATGATCTTGTGGCATTCGTTCTCGCCGTCGTAGTGCTCGATGAGCATAATGCCTACGCCCCTGCCGCACTTGGCGAGCGAGACTTCAGATGCGTTGAATACCATCTCGAGCAGATTGCCCGCGATGTCGTAGAGTCTGATGACGCGCGCCTGCGTTCCGATGCCGCAGACGTCGCCGTTGATGCTGATGCTCGTGCCGTGGTCGGCCTGGACGCGGTCGACAGAAGCGGGGTGAGGCATCTCGCCCTCGGTGACGCCCTGGAAATACATCGAGACGGGGATGTCGCCCTGATTGTTGGCGAACTTGGCGCCGTTCACTCTTATCTTGACTGCATGTTCCCCCTTTGCAAGCGGGCCGAGGTGTATCACCCGGTTGTCGATTACATCACCCGGGCACCAGTTGGAGAACGACTGCCACTCGGCGTCGGTCATCGGCGATCTGCCGTAGATGCCGTTGGGCTGAGTGTTGTATTGTCTGAAGGGTTCGCAGCTTTCGCGCCCCGGGGTGTAGATATAGGTGAGATGGCCGTCGAAGAACACTCTGTGTTCGCGTCGGTTGTATTCCTCGCCGCCGGCGTTTGCACCGTGGTTGGAGGTGATGAGCACGATGTGGCTGTCGGTCACGTCTTCAGGCACGTCGAATGTCCATGTCTTGACGCAGCGTCCCGGGGTGTCGGTGCAGCCCTCGCCGTAGGTGTTGAAGTTGCCTCCCTTGTGTTCGGGTTTCTTCATGACGATGGGCACGAGCACGTGGGTGTCGGCGGCCGGAGCCGGGGTCGGGTCGGTGATGAAGGTCAGCGTGCCGGTGAAGACGTCCTGTCGGTCGGCGCAGCCGCGCACCTGCTGGTTGGCCGCGTAGGGGATGCCGAACAGCTCGAACTCGACCCAGATGTCGTATTGCTCGCGCAGCTGCATGTCGCGCAGGATGCTCGACACGTTCTTGATGTCGTAGTTGTAGGGCACGGATGTCGGCTCGATGTTCTTGTTCATGAACGGGGTGATGAACCGGCCTATCTCGAGGCGCGTCGTCTCGTCGGGATTGTAGGACTCGGCGCCTTTGGGCACGAGGGCGAGGTTGATGTTGCCGATGCGGTCGTAGTTGTCGCAGAGGGCTCCGATCTCGACGAGCATCGAGAGGTTCTCGCCGATGGTGGCGAGCTGTTCGTCGGTGAGCTTCACCGCATAGAGCGATGTGGAGTGGCGCAGGATGCCGTCGTTCCAGTCGATCATGGCTTTGCTCGCGTCGCTTATCCCTTCGAGAGTGTTGTATCCGTCGAAATAAATGGCGTGGTCGTAGATCTGCAGCGACGTCGTGTTCTCGTCTGCAAGTGTCTGAAAGGGGATGATCGCGCCGAGCGCGGCGATCATGATAGGTAGCGTTCTGATCATAAGCGTTATGTTTTGTTGTTTATATGATTGCAAAGTTAGCAAAAGAATCGGTAATTGCAAAATTAGATTCTATTTATTGAAAATTATAGGCCCCAGACGGTCGCGAAGACGCCGCGGCGGTGGATCGTCGCGGCGTCAGGGGATTGCTTATGGTTATGGATTCCTATAGGCGGCCGTGCCGTCTATAGATTGAAATAGAACGTGCCGAACGACAGGACGGCATAGTAGTCGTAGGTCACGTTGCGCAGGATGTAGTTGGTGTTGAATGCCTGGACATCGAGTCCCTTATCCCACTGGTCGGTCCAGGGGTTCCATGCGTTGAGCACGGTGACGTCATACTGTGCGCCGTCGTATTGGTAGCTGACCACCATGGGCAGCACGCGCCAGACTCCCATCGCGTCGTAACCGTTGGCGATCACTCTGGTGATTCCCTGGTTGACGAAGTTGCCTGTCGAGACCGACGGGCTCACTACAATCGACGGCGTTGAGTTCCACCCCGTGTACCATGGGCTTCCCCAGTATGTGGGCGGGGGAGGCCCGGGATTCCATCCCGGACCGTAGGCGGGGCCGGGGCCGAAGCCGCCGCCGGTGTTGGGTTGGAAACTGCCTCCCGACCCGGGGGCGGGAAGACTGTTCTGCGCAGACAGCCCCGCGGCGCCTGCGAGTATTGCCAGACCTGCCAGCAGGCCCGTGATTCTGCTTCGGATATGTGTCTTCATAGCTTTCGTTTTGTCTATAAAACAATCGGCGCGGTGAAATTCTTGATTTGCCGCCCGCTTTTTTGGCCGCCCGGCCGCAAATCAAAAAGCCCCGCCGGGCGGAGCTTTTGTAATGGTTTAATAGCGGTAT
The DNA here is from genome assembly GCA_910584125.1 of uncultured Muribaculaceae bacterium. Taxonomy (GTDB): domain Bacteria; phylum Bacteroidota; class Bacteroidia; order Bacteroidales; family Muribaculaceae; genus Lepagella. Next base: position 23,075 of record CAJTXU010000023.1, read on the forward strand.
GTCGGTCAGCCCACGAGGTTTGGCTCCGGACCATACTGGTTCATGCCGTGGTAGGAGTCCTGGCAGAACCACACGATGAGCAGGATGTTGGCCAGGGGAATCACCGAGAGGAGCACCCACCAGCCACTGTGGCCTGTGTCGTGAAGACGGCGGACGCACAGTCCGAGACCCGGCAGGAGGAAAGCGAGTCCCACGATGGAGGTGATGATGCTGACGCCCGTGTCGCTCGATCCGAAGATGCCGAGCACGAAGCCGATGGCGAAGTTGACGATAGCGATGAAGAGCGCGAACCACCAGTATTCCGAGCGCGAGGCGCGTCCGTTGAAGTTGCAGTAGTTCTGGCCGAGGGCCTTGTTGACGGCCTCTCCGAAAGTGACTTGTCTCTGATACATATTATTGATGTTTTTAGTAGAAGTGTCGGGTAGTAAGCAACACAGGCAGAACCTATTGCTTATTACTTATTATGTTGTGTCGCTTGTTTAAAAAGAGTCCCCGGAAGACTGTCAAGCCCTCCGGGGATTGAATGCTGGCTATGTGTGGATCACATGTTCATGTTCACGTCGACAGCCTCGACATCGATGATGTCCTCGGGGTTGTCGGTGAACTGAAGCGCTGCGAGCTCGTCTTTGTTGGCCACGACGAGTTTCTGATACTCGCGCAGTCCGGTTCCGGCCGGGATGAGGTGACCGCAGATCACGTTCTCCTTCATACCCTCCAGGGTGTCGCTCTTGCCGTTGATGGCGGCCTCGTTGAGCACCTTGGTGGTCTCCTGGAACGATGCGGCCGACATGAAGCTCGACGTCTGGAGCGCGGCGCGCGTGATGCCCTGCAGGATCTGCTTTGATGTGGCGGGCATTGCGTCGCGGACGCTCATCACGCGCAGGTCCTTGCGCTTGAGCGACGAGTTCTCGTCGCGCAGCTTTCGCTGGGTGATGATCTGGCCGGCGCGGTAGTTGGTGCTGTCGCCGGCGTCGGTGATGAACTTCTTGCCCCAGATGTTGTCGTTCTCGTCCATGAAGTCGCGCTTGTCGACCACCTGCTGCTCGAGGAAGCGGGTGTCGCCGGCGTCGATGATCTGGACCTTGCGCATCATCTGGCGCACGATCACCTCGAAGTGCTTGTCGTTGATCTTCACGCCCTGGCTGCGGTAGACGTCCTGCACCTCGTTGACGATATATTCCTGCACGGCCGTGGGGCCCATGATGTTCAGGATGTCCTCGGGTGTGGTGGCGCCGTCGGAGAGGGGAGTGCCGGCGCGGACGTAGTCGTTCTCCTGCACGAGGATCTGCTTCGACAGGGCCACGAGATATTTCTTCTCCTCGCCGAGTTTGCTGGTCACGGAGATCTCGCGGTTGCCTCGCTTGATCTTGCCGATCTTCACCTCGCCGTCGATTTCCGACACGACAGCGGGGTTCGACGGGTTGCGGGCCTCGAAGAGCTCGGTGACACGGGGCAGACCGCCCGTGATGTCGCCGGCGTTATTGCTTGCGCGCGGGATTTTGACGAACACCTCTCCCGGCGTGAGCTCGTCGCCCTCACTGATGAGCAGATGGGCGCCCACAGGCAGCGAGTACGTGCGGATCAGATCGCCGTTCTTGTCATACAGATGGGCCGAAGGCACGCGTGTGCGGTCTTTCGACTCGATGATGATCTTCTCGTGGAGGTTGGTGCCCTCTTCCGACTCGACGCGGTAGGTGACGCCCTCCTCGACATTCTCGAAGCGGACGATACCGCCTTCCTCGGCCACGATGACGGCATTGAAGGGGTCCCACTCGCAGATCATGGTGCCGTTATTGACGGTCTCGCCGTCCTTGCAGTAGAGCTTCGAGCCGTAGGGTATGTTGGCGTTCATGAGCACGATGCCCGACTTGGGCTCGACGAGACGGAGCTCGGCCATACGGCCGACGACGATGTCGACGCCGTTCTTGTCCTTGACCGTGCGGAGCTCGTCGATCTCGAGGCGTCCGTCGTGGCGGGTCGTCACGTCTTTCTTGGCGGCGACGTTACCGGCGACACCACCGACGTGGAACGTACGGAGCGTAAGCTGTGTACCGGGCTCGCCGATCGACTGGGCTGCGATGACGCCGACGGCCTCTCCCTTCTGCACCATGCGGTGGTTCGACAGGTTGCGGCCGTAGCATTTCGCGCAGACGCCCTTCTTGGACTCGCAGGTGAGCACCGAACGGATCTCGACGGCCTCGATGGGAGACTTCTCGATGCGGTCGGCTATGGCCTCGGTGATTTCCTCGCCGGCGTGGACGATGATGTCCTCCGGGTTGTAGGGGTCGACGATGTCGTGCACCGACACTCGGCCGAGGATTCGCTCGCTGAGCGAGGCCACGACCTCCTCGTTGTTCTTGATCTCGGTGCAGACAAGGCCGCGCAGTGTGCCGCAGTCTTCCTCGTTGATGATCACGTCGTGCGCCACGTCGACCAGACGGCGGGTCAGGTATCCGGCGTCGGCGGTCTTGAGGGCGGTGTCGGCAAGACCCTTGCGGGCACCGTGGGTCGAGATGAAGTACTCGAGCACCGACAGACCCTCCTTGAAGTTCGCGAGAATAGGGTTCTCGATGATCTGGCCTCCCTCGGCACCTGCCTTCTGGGGCTTCGCCATAAGGCCACGCATACCCGACAGCTGACGGATCTGGTCTTTCGAACCACGGGCTCCCGAGTCAAGCATCATGTAGACTGAGTTGAAGCCCTGCTGGTCTTCCTCCATCTGCTTCATCAGCGTGTTGGCCAGACGGTCGTTGACGTGTGTCCAGATATCGATCACCTGATTGTAGCGGTCCGCGCCGGTGATGAAACCCATCGAGTACTGGTTGAGCACCTCCTCTACCTGCGCGTGGCCCTCGGCCACATACTCCGCTTTCTCCTTGGGGATGATGACGTCGCCGAGGTTGAAGCTCAGTCCGCCGCGGAACGCCATCTTGTAACCGAGGTTCTTGATGTCGTCGAGGAACTGTGCCGAGCGTGTCACACCGCACGTCTTGATGACGTTGCTGATGATCTTGCGCAGCGACTTCTTGGAGATGATCTCGTTGACGTATCCTATCTCTTTGGGCACGTACTGGTTGAACAGCACGCGGCCCACCGATGTGTCTTTCTTGAGCACCTTGCAGGGCTTGCCGTCGACGACGTCCTCGACGAGGATGGTGACGGGGGCGTGCAGGGTGACGCGGCCCTCGTTGTATGCGATCTCTGCCTCTTCGGGGCCGTAGAACACGGTTCCCTCGCCGCGGTCGCCCTTACGGAGCTTGGTGATGTAGTACAGACCGAGCACCATGTCCTGCGACGGCACGGTGATCGGCGCGCCGTTGGCGGGGTTGAGGATGTTGTGGGCTCCGAGCATCAGCATCTGCGCCTCGAGGATAGCCTCGTTGCTCAGCGGGAGGTGCACGGCCATCTGGTCACCGTCGAAGTCGGCGTTGAAGGCCGTACATGCGAGCGGGTGGAGCTGGATTGCCTTGCCCTCGATCATGCGGGGCTGGAAGGCCTGGATGCCGAGACGGTGAAGCGTCGGGGCACGGTTGAGAAGCACGGGGTGTCCCTTCATGACATGCTCGAGGATATCCCATACCACCGACTCCTTGCGGTCGACGATCTTCTTGGCGCTCTTGACGGTCTTCACGATGCCGCGCTCGATGAGCTTGCGGATGATGAAGGGCTTGTAGAGCTCGGCCGCCATGAGCTTGGGGATGCCGCATTCGTGCATCTTCAGCTCGGGGCCGACGACGATAACCGAACGCGCCGAGTAGTCGACACGCTTACCGAGCAGGTTCTGACGGAAACGTCCCTGCTTACCCTTGAGCGAGTCGGAAAGCGACTTGAGCGGGCGGTTGACGTCACTCTTGACGGCCGACGACTTGCGGCTGTTGTCGAGCAGAGAGTCCACGGCCTCCTGCAGCAGACGCTTCTCGTTGCGCAGGATGACTTCGGGAGCCTGGATCTCGATGAGACGCTTCAGACGATTGTTGCGGATTATGACGCGGCGATAGAGGTCGTTGAGGTCGGAGGTCGCGAAGCGGCCGCCGTCGAGAGGCACCAGAGGACGCAGCTCGGGCGGGATCACCGGCACGGCCTTGAGCACCATCCACTCGGGACGGTTGCGGTTGGCCGAGGCGATGAACGAGTTGACCACCTGAAGGCGCTTCAGGGCCTCGGTCTTGCGCTGCTGCGAGCCGTCGGTGTTGGCGCGCACGCGCAACTCGGCCTGCAGGGCCACCAGGTCGATCTCCTGCAGAAGCTGGTAGATGGCCTCGGCTCCCATCTTGGCCACGAACTTGTTGGGGTCGTCGTCAGCAAGCTGGTCGTTGCCCTCGGGCAGATTGTCCATGATGCGCATGTACTGCTCTTCCGACAGCAGGTCGAGCTTCTCGAGCGCCACGGGTCCGGCCGATTTAGAGGTCGTGCCCTCGGGCTCGACCTGCACGTTGCCGGGATTGATCACGACATAGCGCTCGTAGTATATGATGTCCTCGAGTTTCTTGGAGGGGATGCCGAGCAGGTATCCGATCTTGTTGGGAAGAGAGCGGAAATACCATATGTGGGCCACGGGCACGACGAGCTCGATGTGTCCCATGCGCTCGCGGCGCACCTTCTTCTCGGTCACCTCGACGCCGCAGCGGTCGCACACGATGCCCTTGTAGCGGATGCGCTTGTACTTTCCGCAGTGGCATTCGTAGTCCTTTACCGGGCCGAAGATCTTCTCGCAGAAGAGTCCGTCGCGCTCTGGCTTGTAGGTGCGGTAGTTGATGGTCTCGGGCTTCAGCACCTCGCCGCTCGACTTCTCCTTGATCTCCTCGGGCGATGCAAGGCCGATAGTGATCTTCGTGAAATTGCTTTTAATCTTGTTGTCTCTTCTAAAAGCCATATATTTAGTCCCTTGTTTTTCCGGCAACCGCCGCCGGGGCCTGGGCCCGGGCGGCGTCGCCGAAAGGATTTTTCTTTTGTTTCGTTCAATCGAGCGTGATGCTCAGGCCGAGGCCGCGAAGCTCGTGCAGAAGCACGTTGAGCGACTCGGGGATTCCCGGGGTCGGCATCGAGTCGCCCTTGACGATCGCCTCGTATGCCTTGCTGCGTCCCACCACGTCGTCCGACTTGATGGTGAGGATCTCCTGCAGGATGTGGGCGGCGCCGAAGGCCTCGAGCGCCCAGACCTCCATCTCTCCGAATCGCTGGCCGCCGAACTGCGCCTTACCGCCCAGAGGCTGCTGCGTGATCAGAGAGTAGGGGCCGATGGAGCGTGCGTGCATCTTGTCCTCGACCATGTGGCCGAGCTTGAGCATGTAGATGACGCCCACGGTGGCCGGCTGGTCGAAGCGGTCGCCCGTGCCTCCGTCGTAGAGGTAGGTCTTTCCGTAGCGGGGCAGACCGGCCTTGTCGGTCCACTCGTTGAGGTCGTCGAGCGACGCGCCGTCGAAGATCGGGGTCGCGAATTTCTCGCCCAGCTCGCGTCCGGCCCATCCGAGCACGGTCTCGAAGATCTGTCCGAGGTTCATTCGCGAAGGCACGCCCAGAGGGTTGAGCACGATGTCGACCGGCGTTCCGTCGGCGAGGAACGGCATGTCCTCCTGACGCACCACGCGCGACACGATACCCTTGTTGCCGTGGCGTCCGGCCATCTTGTCGCCCACGCCGATCTTGCGCTTCTTGGCGATGTAGACCTTGGCCATCTGCATGATGCCCGAGGGGAGCTCGTCGCCGATGGTTATGTCGAGCTTCTTGCGGCGAAGCTCGCTGTCAATCTCCTTCGACTTGCGCATGTAGTTGGTGATCAGCTGGCCGATCATCTTGTTGATGCGCTCGTCGGCTGTCCAGCCGAAGATGTTGACGGTCTCGTAGTCGAGCGTGCCGAAGTCTACGTGGTCGAATGTCGAGCCCTTCGGCACGATGTCGGAGCCGATGTAGTCCTTGACTCCCTCGGAGATCTGGCCCTTGAGCAGCGTGCGCATCTTGTCGACCATGATGTCCTTGAGGTCTTTCTGGCGGGCTGCGTACTCGTCTTCGAGCGCCTGGGGCACGGCGTTGGCCGCGCTCTTGCCTTTCTTCTTGACTGCTTTCGAGAAGAGGTTGGTGCCTATGACGACTCCCTTGAGCGAGGGTGATGCCTTGAGCGAGGCGTCCTTGACGTCGCCCGCGCGGTCGCCGAAGATGGCGCGGAGCAGCTTCTCCTCGGGCGTCGGGTCAGACTCTCCCTTGGGCGTGATCTTGCCGATCATGATGTCGCCCGGCACGACGTATGCGCCGACGCGTATGATGCCGCGCTCGTCGAGGTCCTTGGTGGCGTCCTCGCTCACGTTGGGGATGTCGGAGGTCAGTTCCTCCATTCCGCGCTTGGTCTCGCGGACGTCGAGCGTGTACTCGTCGACATGCACCGAGGTGAGGATGTCCTCGCGCACCATGCGCTCGTTGAGCACGATGGCGTCCTCGTAGTTGTAGCCCTTCCAGGGCATGAAGGCCACCTTGAGGTTGCGCCCCAGAGCGAGCTCGCCCTTCTCGGTCGAGTAGCCCTCGGTGAGGATGTCTCCCTTCTCGACGCGCTGGCCCTTGTTGCAGATCGGGCGAAGGTCGATGGTCGTGCTCTGGTTGGTGCGGCGGAACTTGGGAAGCTTGTATTCCTTGACGGCCGACTCGAACTGCACGAACTCCTCGTCGTCGGTACGGTCGTAGCGAACTCTGATCACGGTCGAGTCGACGAACTCGATTGTGCCGGATCCTTCGGCCATGATCTGTGTGCGCGAGTCGCGGATCAGCTGTCCCTCGATGCCGGTGCCGACAATCGGGGCCTCGCTGCGGAGCAGAGGCACGGCCTGGCGCATCATGTTCGAGCCCATCAGCGCGCGGTTGGCGTCGTCGTGCTCAAGGAAGGGGATGAGCGATGCGGCTATCGACGCGATCTGGATCGGGGCCACATCCATGAGCTTGAGCTCCTGCGGGGCGACGATAGGGAAGTCGGCGTCGAGACGGGCCTTGACGCGCGGATTGACGAACGAGCCGTCGTCGTTGACCGGAGCGTTGCCCTGGGCGATCATCTGTCCCTCCTCGATTTCGGCCGTGAGATATGTCACGTGGCTGTTGTCGAGGTCCACAACTCCGTTGTCGACCTTGCGGTAGGGGGTCTCGATGAATCCGAGGTTGTTGATCTTGGCGTATACGCAGAGCGACGAGATCAGACCGATGTTCGGGCCTTCAGGCGTCTCGATCGGGCAGAGACGGCCGTAATGGGTGTAGTGCACGTCTCGCACCTCGAAGCCGGCTCGCTCGCGCGACAGACCGCCGGGGCCGAGGGCCGAGAGACGGCGCTTGTGGGTGATCTCGGCCAGAGGGTTGGTCTGGTCCATGAACTGCGAGAGGGCGTTCGTGCCGAAGAACGTGTTGATCACGGCCGAGATGGTCTTGGCGTTGATCAGGTCGATGGGCTTGAACACCTCGTTGTCGCGCACGTTCATCTTTTCGCGGATCGAGCGCGAGATGCGCGCCAGACCCACGCCGAACTGGTTGTAGAGCTGCTCGCCCACCGTGCGGACGCGACGGTTGCTGAGGTGGTCGATGTCATCGACGTCGCTCTTGGCGTTGATCAGCTCGATCAGATACTTGATGATGGCGATTATGTCCTCGCGTGTGAGCACCTTGACGTCCATCGGGGTGTCGAGGTTGAGCTTCTTGTTGATGCGGAAGCGGCCCACCTCGCCGAGGTCGTAGCGCTTCTCGCTGAAGAAGAGGCTCTGGATCACCTCGCGGGCCGAAGCAACATCCGGCGGCTCGGCGTTGCGCAGCTGCCGGTAGATGTATGTCACGGCCTCCGACTCGGAGTTGGTCGGGTCTTTCTCGAGTGTCTTGAAGATGATGCTGAAGTCGAGCGCGCTGGCGTTCTCCTTCTCGAGCTGGATGGTCTTGACCCCGCTCTCGAGGATGACGGGCAGCGTCTCCTCGGTGATCTCCTGGCCGCGGTCCATGACGACGGCATTGCGCTCAACCGAGGTCACCTCGCCCGTGTCGGGATCGACGAAATCCTCGACCGTGGTGTTCACGAGGCGTCCGGCGAGCTTGCGGCCCACTACCTCCTGGAGGTTAGTGCGGTTCACCTTGATCTCCTCGGCGAGGTCGAATATCTCTATGATGTCTTTGTCAGTCTCAAAACCGATGGCGCGAAGCAACGTGGTGACCGGAAGTTTCTTCTTGCGGTCGATATAGGCGTACATCACGTTGTTGATGTCGGTGGCGAACTCGATCCAGCTTCCGCGGAAGGGGATGATTCGGGCCGAATAGAGCTTCGTTCCGTTCGCGTGGATGCTGTTGCCGAAGAACACGCCGGGCGAACGGTGCAGCTGCGACACGACGACACGTTCGGCTCCGTTGATGATGAACGTACCCTGGTCGGTCATATAGGGAATCGGGCCGAGGTAGACATCCTGAATGATGGTCTCGAAATCCGTGTGGTCGGGGTCTGTGCAGTATAGCTTTAACTTAGCCTTCAGAGGGACGCTGTACGTTAGGCCGCGCTCCAGACACTCCGCGATGGAGTAACGGGGCGGGTCAATGTAATAGTCGAGAAACTCCAGCACGAAATTGTTGCGGGTGTCCGCAATAGGGAAGTTCTCGGCGAACACCTTATATAGGCCTTGGTTCTTGCGCAATTCGGGAGGCGTGTCGAGCTGCAGGAAGTCGCGGAACGATTTCAGCTGAACTTCGAGGAAGTCAGGAAATGGCAGCGGATTCTTGATCGACGCGAAATTCACACGAGGCTTTTCGGTTAATTTTACTGACATTTGATGTGATTTAAGATTCTATGGGCTTTGTAATTTCGCTCATAAACGGGACTTGGGGCCGTAATGGGGCCCCGTTGTCTCGGTGCGTGCTGGGCGCGCAAACGCCCTGACACATAAAATGTGCCTGAAACAGTCAATGAACCTTAAAGATTCAAAACAAAAGTTTCAAGGCTTATCTCGGCCGGGCGCGTTCCACCGCTGAGCGGTTCATTTGCCCGTGGCGAGTGATGTGATTTCGATGCTATTCGCATACCGGCGTGACAGCACGCCGCAGTTGAGGGAGAGGGGGGGCGGGGGGAGACGTCGCGGCTCACGCCGACGTGTACACCTGCCCGTAGAATGGCATAAATAGGTTAAGAACGCAGAGTGCGCCCTTAACCTATTTATGGATATTGGGGTTGCTTATTTGAGCTCAACTTCTGCGCCTGCCTCCTCGAGCTGCTTCTTCAGGCCTTCGGCCTCAGCTTTGGGAAGACCCTCCTTGATGGGGCTGGGAGCGTTGTCAACGAGCTCCTTAGCCTCCTTGAGGCCGAGACCCGTGAGCTCCTTGACGAGCTTCACGACGGCGAGCTTGCTTGCGCCGGGTGCCTTGAGGATGACGTCGAAGTTTGTCTTCTCCTCTACGGCGGCTGCGCCTGCGGCGGGACCTGCGGCCACTGCCACTGCTGCTGCGGCGGGCTCGATGCCGTATTCAGTCTTGAGGATCTCTGCGAGTTCGTTAACTTCCTTTACTGTAAGGTTAACAAGCTGTTCTGCAAATGCTTTCAAATCTGCCATTTTCGTATGTATTTTTTATTATTTTTGAACTTAGGTTACGCTTCTTTTTTGGAAAGAGTCTCGAGGATGCCATGAAGCTTGTTGGCACCCGACTGAAGTGCGCTGACGACATTCTTCGCGGGCGACTGAAGCAGAGCCACGACGTCGGCGATGAGTTCGTTCTTGCTTTTGATGTTGGCGAGGGTTTCCAACTGCTCCTCACCTACGTATACTGATTCCTCCACGAGTGCTCCCTTGAGCATCGGAAGGGTGTCGTTCTTGTCGCGGAACTTCTTGATGAGCTTCGCCGGAGCGTTGCCGACGTTGCTGAGCAACAGTGTAGTCTCGCCGTGGAGAAGGTCGTAGAGACCCGAGTAGTCCACCTCGCTTGCCTCGAACGCCTTCTTGAGCAGCGTGTTCTTGACGCAGAGCATCTTGACCTCCGCGCCGAAGCAGGCGCGGCGCAGGTTGCTCGTCTTCTCGGCGTTCAGGCCGGAAGTCTGCACCAGGTATACGCAGCTGTAGTTCGAGAGTTCTTCGCCAATCTTGGCAATGATGAGTGCTTTATCTTCCTTTTTCATTTCTGTCGTCTGTTAATGGTTAGTCAGCGATCGACTTGGGCTCGACCTTCACGCCGGGGCCCATCGTGCTTGAAAGATAAATGCTCTTGATATATGTGCCTTTCGATGTGGCGGGTTTCAGCTTGATGAGCGTGTTGATGAACTCCTTGGCATTGTCGGCCATGTTCTCGGACGAGAACGATACCTTGCCGATAGAGGCGTGCACGATGCCCGTCTTGTCAACCTTGAAGTCGATCTTACCCTGCTTAACCTCCTTGACGGCCTTTGCGACGTCCATCGTCACCGTGCCGCTCTTGGGGTTAGGCATCAGTCCGCGCGGACCGAGTATGCGGCCCAACGGGCCGAGCTTGCCCATCACCGAAGGCTGCGTGATGATCACGTCGACGTCTGTCCAGCCTTCCTTGATCTTCTGGATGTATTCATCGAGTCCGACATAGTCGGCTCCGGCTTCCTTGGCTGCGGCCTCGGCGTCCGGATTGCACAAAACGAGCACTTTGACCTCCTTGCCGGTGCCGTGGGGCAGCGATACCACGCCACGCACCATCTGGTCGGCCTTGCGAGGGTCTACGCCCAGACGAACGTCGATGTCGAACGAAGCGTCGAACTTCTCGAACGATGCCTCTTTCACTTTCGCCGCTGCCTCTGCCAGAGTGTATGCCTTCCCGGGTTCAATCTTCGCGATAGCCAACTTTTGATTCTTTGTCAGTTTTCCCATTGTGTTGAAGATTTTTAGTTGTTTTCAGGGAAGTCACCTTTTACGGTTATACCCATGCTTCTTGCAGTGCCGGCGACCATACGCATTGCGGAGTCCAAAGTAAAACAGTTCAAATCCGGCATCTTGTCTTGGGCAATTGTCTTGACCTGATCCCAGGTGATCTCAGCCACTTTCTTACGATTGGGCTGAGCCGAACCGCTCTTCACTTTCGAAACCTCCTTGAGCTGTACGGCCACAGGCGGTGTCTTTACGATGAAGTCGAAGCTCTTGTCCGTATAGTACGTGATGACTACCGGCAGGACCTTTCCGGCCTTATCCTGGGTGCGGGCATTGAATTGCTTGCAAAATTCCATGATGTTGATACCCTTAGAACCCAGAGCAGGTCCTACTGGTGGCGACGGGTTGGCCGCGCCGCCCTTGATCTGTAATTTAATCTGTCCAGCAATTTCTTTTGCCATTGTTCTACTTGTTAAATTGGTTGTGTTGTGTCGAACTTACCTCCGACCGTCGCGTAACATCGACGGCATTATTCTCTTTCGACCTGGGAATTCTCCAGCTCCAAATCAGTCGGGCGGCCAAAAATCTTGACCTCCACCTTGATTTTCTTCCTGTCGGAATTGATCTCCTTGATCACGCCCGAGAACCCGGAGAAGGGCCCGGCCGTGACTTTGACAGGCTCGCCGACTACGTAGTCGTCGACCGGTTCGGCCTCCGGCTGCATCATCTCGTCGGCTGTGCCCAGCATTCGCTTCACCTCGCTCTCGCGCAACGCCATCGGGTCGCTGTTCTTGGCACGTCCACGCAAAAAGTCAATGACATTAGTCGTGTTGCGGAGCTCATAAATCACCTCGCCCGTCAGTTTCGCCTCGACGAATACGTAGCCTGGGTAGAGGTTGCGCTCTTTCAGCACTTTCTTGCCATTGCGTGTAGTGTAAACCTTCTGCGTGGGAATCAACACTTGTTCGACATTCTTGCCGAGGTCCGTGTTCTTGATTGCTGCGTCAAGAATTTCCTTGACCTTGGCTTCTTTGCCAGAAATGGCACGCAATACGTACCATGACTTCTTAACTTCAGCTTCAGCCATTGAAATCCGAGTTAGATAGGTTTAAAAGTTTATACTGTAGATCAACTCCATCAGTCGAGAGAACACCGTGTCAACTACCCAGATGAATACCGCCAGTATGATGGAAGCTATCAGCACCAGCACTGCGCTGTTGACAAGTTGTTTCTGAGATGGCCAGGATACCTTATAGACTAACTCGTCATAAGACTCCTTTATATCCTTGAATAATTTCATTGTTTCTTAAATATTGGCACGGGAAGAAAGACTCGAACTCTCGACCCTTGGTTTTGGAGACCAATGCTCTACCAACTGAGCTATTCCCGTGTATGAGGGGGCTTCCCGGGGCGGAAAGCCCCCCTTTGTGTGTCTGTTATCTCAATCAGTCGTCGATCACGCCTGTGATCTGACCCGAACCTACCGTGCGGCCGCCCTCGCGGATGGCGAAACGCAGACCGTTGTCCATCGCAACCGGAGTGATGAGCTTAACGTCGATCTCAACGTTGTCGCCGGGCATCACCATCTCTACGCCCTCGGGGAGTGTGATCTCACCTGTAACGTCGAGTGTGCGGATGTAGAACTGGGGACGGTATTTGTTGTGGAACGGCGTGTGACGGCCGCCCTCTTCCTTCTTAAGGATGTAGACCTGAGCCTTGAAGTGATCGTGAGGCTTAACCTGTCCGGGATGGCAGATTACCATACCGCGCTTGATCTCGTCCTTGTCGATACCACGGAGGAGCAGACCTACGTTGTCACCGGCCTCACCCTCGTCGAGGATCTTGCGGAACATCTCGACACCAGTAACGACCGACTTCTTGTCAGCGCCAAGACCGAGAATCTGAACCTCGTCGCCTACCTTCACGCGGCCGGCCTCGATACGACCTGTGGCAACAGTACCACGGCCCGTGATTGAGAACACGTCCTCGACAGGCATAAGGAAGGGCTTGTCAACGTCGCGCGGAGGCAGAGGAATCCAGTTGTCGACGGCTTCCATGAGCTCCATCACTTTCTCGACCCACTTCGGGTCGCCCTCGAGGGCGCCGAGAGCCGAGCCACGGATGACGGGTGTGTTGTCGCCGTCATACTCGTACTGCGAAAGGAGGTCGCGCATATCCATCTCGACGAGCTCGAGCATCTCCTCGTCGTCAACCTGGTCGCACTTGTTCATGAAGACTACCAGACGGGGAACGTTCACCTGACGGGCGAGAAGGATGTGCTCGCGTGTCTGGGGCATCGGGCCGTCGGTTGCGGCTACTACGATGATCGCACCGTCCATCTGTGCGGCACCCGTTACCATGTTCTTCACATAGTCGGCGTGTCCCGGGCAGTCCACGTGTGCGTAGTGACGGTTCTGCGTCTGATACTCAACGTGTGCGGTGTTGATTGTGATACCACGCTCCTTCTCTTCGGGAGCGTTGTCGATAGAGTCGAATGAACGGAGTTCGGAAAGACCTTTCTCGGCGAGCACCTTGGTGATGGCGGCCGTCAGAGTCGTCTTGCCATGGTCCACGTGACCGATCGTACCGATGTTCACGTGCGGTTTGGTTCTTTCGAATTTTTCTTTAGCCATAGTCTTGCGCTATTATTTTGATTTTTTTGTTTTATTGCCTTCTCGAGGAGAGGGAGGAGAGGGATTGTACTGGAGCCGATGGCGGGATTTGAACCCGCGACCTCTTCCTTACCAAGGAAGTGCTCTACCCCTGAGCTACATAGGCAATTATTTGAGCGGAAGACGAGGTTCGAACTCGCGACCCTTAGCTTGGAAGGCTAATGCTCTACCAACTGAGCTACTTCCGCATCGTTGTTGTGGGTGGTGATGGATTCGAACCACCGAAGGCGTAAGCCAGCAGATTTACAGTCTGCCCCATTTGGCCACTCTGGTAACCACCCGTTTCCGGCGAGCCTCTTGTCGGATTCGAACCAACGACCCCGAGATTACAAATCACGTGCTCTGGCCAACTGAGCTAAAGAGGCGTTCGATTTTCGTGACTTCTTGCGTTGTCAGCGAATTTCGAGTGCAAAGTTACAACAAAAATTTTATCCGTGCAAACTATTTTTGCAAAAAATCGTTATTTTTCTTAAACTTTTTTCTGCCGGCGTTTCTATCCAGTCTATATTTCAGGCTGTTATTACTCTACAGTCACCGACTTGGCGAGGTTGCGGGGCATGTCGACGTTCTTGCCTTTGTTGATGGCGATGTAGTACGACAGCAGCTGCAGCGGGATGGAGGTGATGATCGGCGTGAGGCATTCGGGCATGTCGGGCACCTCGATGACATGGTCGGCGAGGTTGCTGATCACGTTCTCGCCTTCGGTCACGATGGCGAGTATGTTGCCGCCGCGTGCCTTGACCTGCTGGACGTTGCTGACGATCTTCTCGTACAGGTGGTCCTTGGGGGCGATTATCACCGAGGGCATCTCCTGGTCGATCAGAGCGATGGGGCCGTGTTTCATCTCGGCCGCGGGATATCCCTCGGCGTGGATGTATGAGATTTCCTTGAGCTTGAGCGCGCCTTCGAGCGCCACGGGATAGCTGTATCCTCGGCCGAGATAGAGGAAGTTGCGCGCGTATGTGAAGATGAGCGACATCCGTTCGATCTTGCCGCTCTGGCGCAGCACGTGCTCGACGCATTCGGGAATCTTGAGGACGGCCTTGCCGAGCTTCGAGAGCTCTTCCTGCCCGAGCGTGCCCCTGAGCTGGGCTATCGCCATGGAGAGCAGGGTGAGCACCATCACCTGGCCGGTGAAGGCCTTGGTCGACGCGACGCCGATCTCGGGGCCTACGTGTATGTAGCATCCGGCGTAGGTCTCTCGCGGTATCGAGCTGCCCACGACGTTGCTGATGCCGAATACGAACGCACCCTCGCGCTTGGCTATCTGGATGGCGGCGAGCGTGTCGGCGGTCTCGCCGCTCTGCGAGATGGCTATCACGACGTCGTCCTTGTCTATCACCGGGTTCGAATAGCGGAACTCGCTGGCGTATTCGACCACCACCGGGATGCGGCATATGTCCTGCAGCAGGTACTTGCCCAGCAGGCCGGCGTGCCATGATGTGCCGCAGGCAACGATCACGATGCGGCGGGCATTGATGAACTTGTCCTTATGGTCGTTGACACCGTTGATTATGATGCGTTCGCCGTTCTCGACCACACGGCCGCGGATGCAGTCGCGCAGCGTGTCGGGCTGCTCGAAGATTTCCTTGAGCATGAAGTGGGGGTAACCTCCTTTCTCAAGCTGCGAGATCGACATCTCGAGCGTGGTGACGTCAATCTCGGCGTCCTGGTTGTCGAGATTGGTGACCTTCAGCGGTTCGCCGCGACGGATCTCGGCTATCTCGCCGTCCTTGAGGTAGACGCATTCCTTGGTGTATTCGACGAAGGGGGAGGCGTCCGAACCGAGGAAGAACTCGCCGTCGCCGATTCCCACGGCGAGAGGGCTGCTCTGCCGGGCAGCGATGATGGTGTCGGGGTTGTCTTTCTCGACGACAGCTATGGCGTATGCGCCGACCACCTGCTTCAGAGCCTCGCGGACTGCCGAGAGCAGCGAGCATCGGTTGGTGACGCGCACGTATTCTATCAGCTGCGCCAGCACTTCGGTGTCGGTCTCCGAATGAAACTTGCATCCGTGCTGTATCAGGGCGTCCTTCAGCAGCTTGTAGTTCTCGATGGTGCCGTTGTGGACAATCGCGATGTTGCCGTCTTCGCTGTAATGCGGGTGCGCGTTCGTGTCCGAGGGTTCGCCGTGGGTGGCCCAGCGTGTGTGGGCGATGCCGACTTTCGAGTCGAGGTTCTTGTCGGCGCAGAAGGCTTCGAGATTGCTCACCTTCCCTTTGGCCTTGAAGATGTTGATCTTGCCGTCGGCTCCGACCAGCGCCACGCCGGCGCTGTCGTATCCGCGGTATTCGAGTCTGTGAAGGCCTTTTATTAAAATGTCATAGACGTTTCCGTCTCCGAGGTATCCTACTATTCCGCACATTGTGAGTGGTTATTATTGTGAGTGGTTATTGATGTGTATGTCTACACGCCGGGTGGCGACATTCATGAGCTTGGTCGAATTGGGATTGCTGCGTGTAAGTTAGTTGTGTCTCCGATTCATGACGCGCTTCATTCGCCTGTCGTGTTTACGTTTAAAGCTGTTTCAAAGCGCAAAATTACAAAAAAAATCCGAATTGGCCAAATCCACGTGCCATGACGGGACGGCGATGTCCTGTCTGCGCACGTGTTTTGTCAATTCGGATTGGGCCGAGGCCGTTGCGGCGTCAGCTCAGAGTGTTTCTTTCATTCTCTTGTAAATGAATGTCTTGCCGCGGGTCATCTGCTCTCCGACGGGTTTGTGGGCGTCGGGCAGGCGCACGGCGCCCTCTTTCTGCACCCATTCCACCACTTCGTCCATCCATGTCATCATTCCGGCGCGGGTGGGGTGGGGGTTACGTGCGCTCTGGCGCGGCAGTTTGAGGTCGAAGCTGCTGAAGTAGTGGCCGTCGCCGAGGCGCTCGGCGAGCCAGTTGTCGAGCACTTCTCCTTTGTTGTGTCCGGGCCATGACGGCGGACCGACCCAGACTACGGGCACTTCGCCGGCGGCGCCGGTGATGGCGTCGACCGAGGTCCTGAGCCTCGTCTCGGGGTTGGCCTCGAAGAGCTCGTTCATGCCGAGACTCACGAAAATCGCGTCGGGGGCCTGTTCGCGGATTATCGATGTCAGCCGCGGGGTGCTTCCCCATTTCTTTATGGTCGATCCGTCCCAGACCACGGTCGAGACTTCAAATCCGTTCTGTTTCCCGTATGCCTCAAGTCGCTCGGCGAGCCATCCGGTCATGGAGTCTCCGATGAACAGAATCTTTTTCGCCACGGGCCTCTTGTCCGCGGCCTGTTCGGGCTGGGCGGCGCGCATCGGCGCGAGGAGCATCAGCGCGAGCGCGAGCAATATTGTGATTTTTGTCTTCATAAAGATATCGGACGCGGACCCTTGTGCCCCGTCCACAATATAGAACGAAAAAAAGGCTCCATATTTCCATGGAGCCGATGTTTTTTATTGAAATTCGGTCGGGTCATGCCGTCTCAGTCCATCACGGCCATGACGCCCCTCAGTTCGCGGCGGCGGTTCACGGCGAGTTCGTTGGCCACCACCACGGCTTTCGAAATGTGGTCGCAGATGTGTCCCGAGGGGATGAGCGCGTCGATATGCGAGCGGTGCAGTGCCTCGCGGACGTTGTCGCGCACGCCCGAGAGGACCACCGTTATTCCCTCCTGCTGCGAGGCCTCGATGAGTATCTGCAGGTTGTGGATGCCGGTCGAGTCGATGAACGGCACGCGCCGCATGCGTATGATGCGCACGAAAGGCACGTCGCTCGTCGAGGCGCGCATCAGTTCGTCGAACTTAGTCGCCGCGCCGAAGAAGAAGGGCCCGTCGATCTCGTAGACCGACACTCCGGGCTCGAGGTCGAGCACCTCATGCTTGGTCATGTCGGAGTCGGCGGCGTCGAGCTGGTCGCCGTATACCTTTATCGTGGTGTTCTCGGAGACGCGTCGCAGGAAGACCACCACGGCGAGGAGCATGCCGATCTCTATGGCGATGGTCAGGTCGAATATCACGGTGAGCAGGAATGTCACCGCGAGCACCCAGACGTCTCCCTTGGGGTTGTTGACCATGCCGCGGATGGTCCGCCAGCCGCTCATGTTGTAGCTCACCATGATGAGCACGGCCGCGAGACACGACATCGGCACGAGGCTGATCAGAGGCATTGCGAAGAGGAACGTCACCACCAGCACGAGGGCGTGGATGATTCCGGCCACGGGCGTGCGTCCGCCGTTGGTGATGTTGGCCATGGTGCGCGCTATGGCCCCGGTGACGGGTATGCCGCCGAACAGCGGCACGGCCATGTTGGCGATGCCCTGGCCGATCAGCTCGGTGTTCGAGTTGGTGCGGCCTCCGGTGACGCCGTCGGCCACCGTGGCCGAGAGCAGCGACTCGATGGCGCCCAGCATAGCGATGGTGAACGCCGAGGGGAGCAGCAGGTTGACCGATGCCATGTCGAAGCCTATCGCCACCGGACGCGGCAGCGACGTGTCGAACGCGCCGAAGCGGTCGCCGATGGTCTGTATGCCCTCGATGCCCATGAACTCGCGCGCCGCCCATACCATCAGCGTCACCAGCACGATCGCCGTCAGGGCGCCCGGTATGCGCTTGGATATCCTCGGCGTCAGCACGATGATGGCCAGCGACACGAGGCCCACCACGGCCGTGGCCGGGTCGATGCTCCCGAAGTTCCTTATATATACGCCCCACTTGCCCAGGAAGTCGCCCGGCACGGCCTCGTCGATGCGCAGGCCGAAGAAGTCGGGCATCTGGGTCGAGAATATCGTCACCGCGATACCGGCCGTGAAACCCACCACAATGGGGTAGGGGATGAATTTGATCACCGTCCCGAGGCGGAAGAGCCCCAGCAGCACGAGGATGCAGCCGGCCATGAACGTGGCCAGGGCGAGGCCAGCTATGCCGTAGAGAGCGATGATGTTGTAGATGATCACGATGAAGGCCCCGGTCGGGCCGCCGATCTGCACGGAGTTACCGCCGAACGCCGAGACGAGGAAGCCGCCTATTATGGCGGTGACCAGACCTGTGGCCGGACTCACGCCGCTCGCTATGGCGAACGCGATGGCCAGCGGAATCGCGATGACGCCGACGACGACCCCCGCCGTCAGGTCTTGCTTGAACCTTGATAACGAATAGCCCCTCAGCGCCGCGGCGATGGCCGGGTGGAAGTCGGGGCGACCAAACTTTGTCATAAAACCTTTTCCTTTTTACCTTAGATATTCTTTCAGGGCGCAAAATTAGTCAAAATCGTTGAATTGACAAAATTTGTGTTAATGAATGTTAATGATTTTCCTGTTTCGAAAAATTGTTGTACTTTTGCAGTGTTGTAATCAACTACAACACCACAACAAACAACGATAAATACTAAAACCATATTGAAAATGAAGAAGTTGACATCAATCTTAGCCGCCGCGGCGGTTGTGTTCGGACTCGCCTCGCAGGCTGACGCGCAGATCCTCTACAAGGTCGAGAAACAGGGAAGCGACAAAACGAGCTACCTGCTCGGCACGCATCATTTCGCATCGCCCTCGATGATAGACTCCATCGCCGAGATGCCGGCGATACTTCAGGGCGTCGACCGTCTCTACGGCGAGATCGACATGGCGCAGATGAACGACCCGGCCGTCATGATGTCGATGCAGGGCAAGCTGATGGCTCCGGCCGACAGCACGCTCGACAAGGTGCTCGCCCCCGCCCAGCTCGACTCGCTTTCGGCGCTCTGGAACGAATACAGCGGCGGCATACCCCTCAATGCCATGTATATGGTGAAGCCGGCCGTCATCTCGACCCAGCTCGCCGCCGCGATGGCCATGAAGGTATTCCCCGAGCTCAATGGCATCGAGGGCATCGACATGCTGATGCAGAAGCGCGCACGCGAACTCGGCAAGCCCGTGGGCGGTCTGGAGACGATGGACTTCCAGATGGACATGCTCTACGGACGCCCCATTTCCGAGCAGGCCACGGAACTGATGAAGACTGTCAGCGAGAAGGATGACGTAGAGTCGAAATCGATCGCCCTCTCCAAGGCATATGCCGCCCACGACATTGACAAGATCCTCGAGCTCATGCTCGTCATGGAGGCCGACGACCCGCAGGCGGCCGAGCGCATGATATACGCGCGCAACGACAGCTGGGTCAAGCAGCTCGCAGCCGAGATGCCCAAAGAGGGAATCATGGTCGTGGTCGGCGCCGGCCATCTTCCCGGCGACCGCGGCGTGATAGCCGGTCTGCGCAAGGCTGGTTTCACCGTGACGCCCATCAAGTGAACCGGATTATGATAGAACTTAAGGACTTAGAGTTTTCCTACCGCAGGAATGGAACCCCGGCACTGAGCGGACTGACCGCCACTATTCCGCCGGGGATCCATCTCCTCGCCGGCGAAAACGGGGCGGGCAAGACAACCCTGCTCCATATCATCGCGGGACTGTCGGCCCCGACGCGGGGCGAGTGCCTCATCGACGGGCATCCAGCGTTCAGCGACGTCCCCTCCGACAAGGCCCGCGTGTTCATGCTCGAGGAGGAGATGTATTTCCCCTGCCGCTCCATCCGAGGATTCGCCTCGGTGCATTCGCGCTTTTACCCTTCGTTCTCGCAAGAGACCTTTCTGGCCAACCTGGTAGCGTTCGGTTTCTCGGGCGACGAGCCGATGCGCTCGCTCTCGCTCGGCAACCGCAAGAAGGCGCAGCTGGCCTACGTGCTCGCGCTCGGCGTCGACGTGCTGCTGCTCGACGAGCCCACCAACGCGCTCGACATCGAGAGCAAGGAGACCCTGCGCCACATCATCGCCTCATCGCTGCGCGAAGACCAGACCGTCATCGTCTCGACACATACCGTGTCGGAGCTCGAGAACCTCTATGACGGCGCCGTGATGCTGACACGCTCGCGGCTGCTCTTCTCGGGCACGGAGGAGGCCGTGTCTGGACGTCTGGCGTTCCGTGTGACGCGCGTGCCCGATCCCGACGCCGTTTACTCCGAGATTCAGGTGGGACGCGTGCTCAGCATACTCCCCGCCGACGAAGACGCCGAACCCACCCGCGTCGACTGGCGCCTGTTCTATTCGGCATTACATTCACCCCGGCACGACCGCGTGGCCGAATTGCTGCGCGGCGGCTGCGAAAACGAACGTTTATCATGACAGGAACACTCATCAACGAAAGTCTCAACGACGACAGCCGCCCCGAGGCGACGGTCCGCGACGGTTTCTCGTGGCGGCGTGTGGCCCTCGTGGCCGGATATTACAGATACTTCACCGACCGCCAGATCCTGGTCTATCTCGCCATCTCGGTTCTGTCGGCGACGCTGCTGCTCGTGCCGATGCCCAAGGAGGCGAAGCTGGCCATATTCACCCTTGTGTGGACCGCGTTGCCTGTATTGTTCTACTTCGCGCCCGCCGTGCTCGCCGCCAAGGGAGACACCCGCCCGGTCAGCAGGATGCTTCCGGCCCGCGCGTTCGAAAGATTCGTCTACCTGATGCTCTATTTTATCGTTGCGGTTCCGGCTGTGCTGTTCGTTCTGCCGTCGCTCGCCGAGTGGCTTCTGTGCAATGTTCCGGCACTGCGGGGAGATGGCGAGCTTGAGTATCTGTTCGAACTCCAGTACAGCAAGCCCCATGTGCTGTCGGTCCTCAATATCTTCGGCGGAGTCGCCACGGCTCTCACCTGTCTGTTCGTGACCGGCAGGGCGTGCTCCTCGCGTGTGGTCAAGGGTGTGCTCGCGGCTTTGGGCGTGCAGTTCGCGCTCGGCATCATCGGTGCTTTCTACGGACTCTCCAAAGTCTTCGCCATGGGTTTCGAGGCCGGAACGAAGGGAAAGGAGGCATCCGTGCCCGACATGCAGTCGCTGATGCACGAGATGTCGCAGGCCACTCCATATATAATATGTTCGATTACCGTCGTTGGGCTCTACATGCTGTTGATGTTTTGGCTGAACTATCGAGACATGAAGACCCGCAACCTCTGAGACGGAAATGGAATTCAGTGACAACAAACCGATATACAGGCAGATAGTCGACTACGCCTATAACCTCATCATCGAGGGGGCCTGGGTGCCGGGGGAACGCATTCCCTCGGTGCGCGAGCTTTCCGCGGATATGGGGGTCAACACCCGCACCGTGCTCAAGGCGATGGACGACCTTCAGGCCAACGGCATAATCGAGCCCCGGAGGGGCATGGGCTTCCTGCTTGCGGCCGACGCCGCCGGGAAGGTGACACATGCCCGCAGACGCGAGTTTTTCGACGTGACGATTCCGGCCATATGCGCCGAGATGACGCGTCTGGGCATATCTGCCGACGAAGTGGCTGAGCGCCTTGTCCAGGCTATGGCCGCCGACAAAGAAATCTTGAAATAATCAAAAGGAAATGAACGACATAATACTCAGCGCGGAGCACGTCTCCAAAAGCTACACCAACCACCGCGCCCTCGACGACGTATCGGTCGAGGTGCCGCGAGGCAAGGTCTACGGCCTGCTCGGTCCCAACGGAGCGGGCAAGACCACACTGATACGCATCATCAACCACATCACGGCGCCCGACGCCGGCATCGTGACCTTCAACGGCCATCAGCTCACGGCCTCCGACGTGGCCAACATCGGCTATCTGCCCGAGGAGCGCGGCCTCTACAAGAAGATGAAGGTGGGCGAGCAGGCCCTCTTCTTCGCCCGCCTCAAGGGTCTCTCGAAGGCCGAGGCCACCTCGCGCCTGCGCGAGTGGTTCGAGCGTCTCGAGATTTCCGACTGGTGGAACAAGAAGGTCGAGGAGCTCTCCAAGGGTATGGCTCAGAAGGTGCAGTTCATCGTCACGGTGCTCCACCGCCCCGAGCTGCTGATATTCGACGAGCCGTTCTCCGGCTTCGACCCCATCAACGCCGGCATCCTCAAGCGCGAGATACTCAAGATGCGCGACGAAGGCTCGACCATCATCTTCTCGACCCACAACATGGCCAGCGTCGAGGAACTCTGCGACAACATCACGCTGATCAACCGCTCGCGCAACATCCTCTCCGGGCCGGTGGCCGAGATCCGCGAGCGTTTCTCCGACAACTGCTTCCGTCTCACCTACAACGGCGACCCGGCGGTCATGATGTCGGTGGCCGACCGCGCCGCCATACGTGCCGAGGTAGGCGCGGACGACAAGTTCGGCAACCTCACGGCGACGCTGTGGCTCGGCCCGGCGACGCGGCGCGACGTGATCTCCGCCCTCAACGAGGGCCTCGACATAGTGGCATTCGAGCAGGTCATGCCCTCGATGGACAACATCTTCGTCGCCGCCGTCAAGGCCAGCGAGCAGGATACCGAGCAAACAGATAACGAACCAACCAAACACTGAACAAGATGGCAAACGCATTATCACTCATCATAGAAAGGGAATATGCCGAGCGCGTGAAGCGCAAGAGCTTCATCATCACCACGATTGTCGTGCCGATCGTGATGATAGCGCTCATGGCGGCCCCGGCTCTGTTCATGATCTTCAGCAAGCCCGAGAGCAAGACGCTCCAGGTGGTCGACAACACCGGGCTGATAGCCTCGCGCCTCGAAGGCAACGACGACATACGCTTCGTGCCGGCCACGGCGCCGGTCGACTCGATGCGCGGCGACGAGGCTGTGGAGGGAATACTCGTCATAGGCTCTGACGCCGTCGCAAACCCCGAGAAGAGCATAACGCTCTACACGCGCGGGTCGATATCGATGGTGACCGACGCCTTCATCACCGGCCAGCTCAGGAGCGCCGTCGAGGACGTGCGTCTCGAACGCTACAACATCCCCGACATAAAGGAGATTATGGAGGATGTCAAGGCCGATGTCACGCTCAAGACGATCCGCATCGACAAGGACGAGGACACGGAGACCTCGACGGGACTGTCATATTTCCTGTCGCTCGCCATGGACATGCTGCTCTATATGTTCATCCTCATCTACGGCCAGATGGTCATGACCTCGATTATCGAGGAGAAGACCAACCGTGTGCTTGAGATCGTAGTGTCGTCGGCGCGGCCGTTCGACCTGATGCTCGGCAAGATCACCGGCGTCGGACTTGTGGCCGTGACGCAGATACTGATCTGGGCTGTGCTGATCGGCACGGCGGCGGCCGTCGCCACGCCGTTCCTGACGCCCGAGACGCTCGGCTCCGACATGCCCGACGAGGTGGCCGCCGGCATCTCGCAGATCACCGACCCCGGATTCCTGCTCTCGCTGCTGCTCTACGCGCTGCTCTTCTTCATCGGAGGCTTCCTCTTCTACGCCTCGATATTCGCCGCGATCGGTTCGGCGGTCAGCAACGTCCAGGACGCCAGCCAGCTCTCGACCATCGCCACGATGCCCGTGATAATCGGCATCATCGGTTCGATGGCCATACTCAACAACCCGAGTTCGGCGCTTGCGTTCTGGATATCGGTGATACCCTTCACGTCGCCGATGGCCATGATGGCGCGGTTGCCCTACGGCGTGCCGGGGTGGGAGATTGCCCTGTCGCTCGTGCTGCTGTATCTATCGTTTGTGTTCATGATATGGCTCTGCGGCAAGATCTACCGCGTGGGCATCTTCATGTACGGCAAGAAGCCGACACTGATCGAGATAATCCGCTGGGCCCGCTACAAGTGATCTGAAGCCCGACCCGACCCAATCCGACAAGTCCCGACCCAATCGTCCCGACCCAATCGTCCCGCTCCGTCCCGCTCCGTCCCGCTCCGTCCCGCTCCGTCTCGATTCGTCCCGACACGTCCCGATTCGTCCCGATTCGTCCCGATTCGTCCCGATCCGTCCCGATTTGTCCCGATTCGTCCCGCTCCGTCCCGACACGTTGGAAAAGGCGCGTGCGTTTGACCCCTTCGGGCACGCGGGATTTGACCCCTCGGG
>CAJTXU010000024.1 GCA_910584125.1 uncultured Muribaculaceae bacterium
GCGATGATTGTCTGAAGACCTGTGAGGTCAAGATACTTTTTCTGTGCCATAATGTAAGCAATAAGAATTTGTGTTGATGTTTAAGATTTTGTTGATGCTTTTTAGATTTTTATTAATCTTATGTCTCTGTTTCAGTGTCGGTTCACTCCAGCAGCTTTTCTATCTCCTCGTCGCTTATCCGGGCCGGTTCTCCTTCCGCGCCAAGTGTTGTCCCGTCGAAAGCATAAAGCCTGTTCCCGAGCCTGTACAGTCGGTCGCGACGCGCCAGTATCGCCCCGTCCGTCATATTCTCGTTGTAGTCGTCAAGCCTCCCGGTCGACCTCTGTCCCTTCTCTTTGAAGTGACCGGCCTCGCTGTGATACGCTATCGACCCGTCTGTCAGCCACGCCCACGCCGCGTCCTCCTCGTTGACCACTATCGCCTCAAATGGCAGTATCCCCGTCTCTGCCCGTAGCCGCGTTCTTCCCGCGGCCGCGTCTTCCGCCGTCTTGGCTATGGCTGCCTTGTTGTTCTCTATGCGCTTCTCCAGACCCTCCGTCGTCTCGGTGATGCGCTCGTCGCAGGCGGCGATCATGTTCCGTAGGGTCAGGTTCTCTTCTTCCTGTCCGTTCTGGTTTCTCCTGATCGTCCGCTCAAGTTCATCGCTCTTCTGACTCAGGGCTTCCAGACTCTTCGCCGTCTCGCCATTGTCGGCCTTGGCCGCAAGCTCCGACGCTATGCCCTGCAATATCCCGTCGAGCGTCTCCCGGTCATCGATGCCCTCTAAGAAGGTCACGATCTCGTTGAACTTGTCTATCGTCCCGTTGCTGTCTGACGTCACCAGCCTCTCCAGAGCCCCCAGACGTGTCGACAGCGGTGCCGAGGCATTCCGTATCTCGGCCCTGATGGCCTCCAGCCGTGCTGGTGTCAGTAGCCCGGCCTTCCCCTCGGTCATCCCCGGGATGCCGATGCCCTTTTTCGCCCCGCTCGGCAGCGTCAGCCATATTGTTCCGTGGTCATCATAGGTCTCGAATGTCCCGCTCCCTATCGTGTCCGCGGTCGTCTGCGATATCTCGGCCCTCAGTGCCGCCAGTCGCGTAGGCGTCATCAGCCCTGCCTTCCCGTCGGTCATCCCCGGTATCGCCGCGCTCGCACGCGTCCCGTCAGAGCGTGTCAGGCTCAGCGTGCCGTAGGTCTCGCTCGCCGCGAAGGTCAACGCTTCGCTGCCACGCGACACCCCTGCCGCCGCCGACTGCTCTATCAGTCCGATGATCTGGCGGTGGCGCGTGGGGGAGTACAGACCCGCCGTCTCCCCGTCCATCGCCGTCAGCAGAGCCGCGATGCTCCGCCGCCCTCCCTGCGTCGTGCTCCATACACGCGCGAATGTGTCGAGTTGTTCTATCTCTATTCCCGTCAGGCTCTCCGCGCTCGCCTCCTGTATCTCGGCCCTTATCGCCGCCAGGCGGTTGGGGGTCAGAAACCCGGCTTTGCTTTCTGTCATTCCCGGTATCCCGACGCCCTTCCTGTTCCCGCTCGGCAGCGTCAGCCATATCGTCCCGTGGTCGTCGAACGCCTCGTAGCTCACGCCAAGGAGGGCATCGGTCGCCGTCTGGGTAATCTCGCTCCTTATCGCCGCCAGCCGCGTAGGCGTCATCAGCCCTGCCTTCCCCTCCGTCATCCCGGGTATACCTACGCTTGCTCCCACGCTCCCGTCAGAGCGTGTCAGGCTCAGCGTGCCATAGGTCTCTTCGCTCGCGAATGAGACTCCTGTCAGCAGACGCCCCTCCAGTCCTCTCACGTCGTCGCGGAGTTCTCCGACCTCCCTCTCTATCTTGTCCGGATATAGGACGAACTCGCCGCCGGTCTCCCCGGTCGCTGCCCAGACGGTCTTCCCGCGCTCGTCGCGGTCTGCCCTGTACACTGCCGCCGGCAGAGTGTCCCCTACAAGAGCATACCAGCCCGGTCGTGGCTCCGGATATGCCCCTCTGAGTGACTCCGCCGTCGCATACAGTCCCTTCAGCGGCCCCTTGATGTTCGGCGCCTCGAGCCATCCCTCAACCCGCAGATTGTGACCGACCCTCGCATTCCCCTGAATGTTCGCGCTGCCCCCCGTCGTCACGTTCCGGCCTACCGAAACGTCTCCGTCAGTATGTCTGTTTGGAATTGAACTCATTGTAGTGCTGATTTGGATAGTTCGGCGAAGGCCGACGCCTTGTCGCTTTCGCCTGATGTCGTTGATACTAATGCCGCCGCCATATAGACCACGGCCCGGTAGCAACGCGGTGATATGTCTATGCCTCCGCACTCGTCGATGCAAGGCAACGGGATATAGGTGCCCTGCGCTACCTTCGCCTCGGTGCTTTTGCTGCTGTAGAATTCGAGTACGCGCCCTTCGGGCCGTATGGCTATCGCACAGACGGGCTTCTGTGCAGTGCCCCTGATTCCCGCGAACCGGCTGCTCTGTTTCTCATAATCGGGGTCGTCAGTGGATATTGCCGTATACACTGCCCTTTCCCAATCACTCATACGGAATACTATCAAACGCAGGAAGTCGTCGGGCAGTAATACCCATCCGCTGTTCTTGTCTGCCCAATATAGCTCGTCGCCGAAGTAGTGGCCTGATTCAAGCATGTACGTAGGTGCCGCTGTATGCACGCGGCGCACGGCTTCCGGAATCTTGGAGCGTACAATCTCGTCCAGACTGAGTGTGTCGATATCTCCGTCGGTCAATAATTGATCGCTCGTGTTGTTCTGATCCATGGCTATGCGCACGTCGCGCATTACCTCCGCGATTTGATATATCATAACCGATGTGGATTAAAGTCCGACAAACACTATTCCATTTTCACGGCCAAACTCCTGAGCCTTCTCTTTGCTGCGGCTCCTGCTCGTGGGTATGCCGAAGTTGTCCCGCAGATAGTTCTGGGCATCGGTCAGACAACTGACTTCGATAGCTTCCGGTGCTTCTCCTTCGGCGTCCTCCGCGGTCTGCTCTATGAAGTTGTCGATGTCGGCCCCGCCGCTCATGGCCGCGACTTCCCGGGCCTGTGGTTCTGCTGTCTCGGGAAGTCTGGTAGGCTCCGGAGCCTCGGCCGGGGGCGCGGGTGTTGGCGCGGCTCTCGGCTCACGACGTTGCACGCGGTCTGGCTTGCCGCTCTTGCGGAGAAACTTGATGCGCCCGCTCTTGAAATACGAGCTGTTCTCTATGATTCGCTGCTGCACCGGGTCGCCTGTGGAATACTCGGCCGGCGTTACACCATACGAAGTCATTGTGCCTCCCGAGAAATGAACGATGGCGCGCGCACGACCCACAGGTATTTCACACTGCCAGTCCATGTAGCCTTCTACACCGTATGTCCTGATTTCCATTGTCTTGTTAATGTTGTTGAAGATTAATTAGAGGCGATTGGCGCAGCCTCGCATTGGCTTTGCCAATCGCCCCGCTTGTCAGTCATTTACACGGTCATTACCAGCTCGCCGGCATACTCGCTCCAGCTTGCCGTGGTCTTGGCCGAGTCCCCGCTGCCGGTGGTGGTCACCTTCGCCTGCCACATCTGGCCGTTCTGGGCGGCGGCGTTGATGCCGGGACAGTCTGCTGTGAGAAGGTAGATCTGACCGTCGATGAGGTCGTCACCGGTTGGCGCGGTCGCCTGGTCCCATATCGTGTAGCGGGTGCTTCCAGCGTTCGAGGTGTCCCCCTCTCCGTCGATCCAGATATGACATGCTCCTTTCAGCGCCAGGCCGTCCCAGACAACCATGCCTTTGCGCGTTGCCTCTTCCCCCTCTACGCGGTCGTTGAACTCGTGCTGTGTCGAGTAGGTGTAGTGAACCAGACGGTCCTCGCCAAGAAGGGCCCCGGAATTGCTCCAGCCCAGCACGTCGAGCGTCGGCTCGCGCTTGATGTCGATGTCCCCGAACACCGTATGGATGCGCGTCACGCTCCAGCCGATCGGGTTCTGCGTCGCGATGATCTGGATTTCAGGATGCTTCGAGAAGTCGATGCACTGTATCTCTTCCAGAAGGTTCTTGCCTGCCAGCAGGATTGCTGATTTGGGAACGTCCTCGCCGGTGTAGAAGAGCTTCGCCAGCGCTATGAGTTTCTCGATGGTCCACTTGCCGGTGTGCTGAAGCTCGCGCTTGAACTGCCAGCGGATGCCCTCGGTGCAGTATACCATCTGGTCACCGAGCTTGGGAACGCTGACGGGGAACTTCCCCTTGCGCCCGGCCCACAGCGTGCGGTTGCCGGCGCGCTTGAAGTTCAGGATCGCCTGCTCTGCGATGATGGCCTGCGAGAAGGGGATGTGCTTCTTCTGGGCCTCGAAGTAGTCAGATACTACCTGGTTCATGCCCCGCTTCTGGAGATAGACGGTTGTTGGCTGCGGAACGATGAGGTCGGGATCCACTTCCTTCTGGGTCTCGTAAAGGGCGTTGGCCAGGAGCTTGACCTTAGTGTTGGCCGGGATTGCAGGTGTGGTGCAGAATGTGTCCGAAGATGTGCTCTTGGGGCCGTTGACCGCGCGGACCACGGGATTCTGCGTGGTCGTGTCGCGCCCCGTGACGAATACCATCAGGTCTTTGCCGGGGGTCTTGGTTTTGCCGTCGGCTTCGTATCCGTCTACGCCCTTGAGAAGAAGGGTGTGATAGTTGCGGGGGATTGCCTGGTCTTTGGCGGCCAGGGGGAGCACGAAGTATGCGCCGGTGCCTTCTGCTACGGCCGTGGTGACGGTGAGTGTCGAGCGCTGCTCGTCGATCATGAAGTGCTCTACTTCGGGAGTGTTCACCTTGACCTTCTTCGATTTGAGCATAAGCGACATCAGCGCGGTGTCCTCACTTCTGAATCGGAAGATCTGGTCGTCGATGTCCGTCTCTATCAGATTGCCGGGGGCGATGCCCCCGGTCGCGGATGCTACGCCGCTGACTGTCGTAGGATTGCCGGCCAGCTGTGAGGCTACGCCTGCGCTGCCGGGCTGAGGGGTGGGCGCATTGCCGCTGCCCACTGTTACGGTTTCTGTTGCCATATGAAATTATAATTTTATGTTACTTGTCTGTTTCTACCAGACTTCCGGGTCCTGTGCCGCCGGTTGCCGCCGCTACGGCGCTTATGGTTGTGGCCCCTCCTGGTATCTGCGTTTTGAGGCCGACACTTCCGGGCGTTACCGTACCCTTCGGTCGTGAAGGAAATTTGATCTGTTCTTTCGCTGCCATGTCTTATGCCTCCGCCGCTAAGTCGAAGATGCTCTCTCGGCTCCGCCGGCGCGCCGGCGCGTTGTTGCTCCCACCCAGCATCGGCACCCCGTCCGACGTTTTGGGCTTACGCAGCTTCTCCTCGATTCTTGCATTCCTTCCTTCCACGGCCCCCTCTTCGCGCGCGCTCGCCATGTCGGCATCGTGGTTCAGAGCCTTGAGGGCCATATCCAGAGATTCACGCGTGAATTTGCCGACAATCGCGTCATTGGCTATCCCCATCAGCAGGTCCACGGCCCGGTCTATCTGCTCGTCGCTCAGTCCTGACTCTTCCTGAGCCTGTCGTAGCATCTCAAGTGAGGCCTCGAGGTTGGTGTTGTACTCTTTCTCCAGGTCGTTCGCCTTCGTCAGTCGTTTTACGTGCTCTTCCTGCGCTTTGGCAAGCTCCTCCTTGTACTTCGGATTCTCGAAGATGTCCGTGATGCCGTCCATCCCCAGCTGCTCAACCATCGCCACCCACGGGTTCGTCCCGTTTGCCATGTCGGTGATGAATCTCGCCGAGTGCGGATACTGCGCGAACATGTCCGTCAGCTTGTTCTCGGCATCGGTTTTCTCTTTCAACGTGTTCTCATATTCATCATAATCATCATTGATTTGCCCGAACAGTGCCTCATCGTCGGCATACTCCCTGTCCGGGTATTTCTTTTTAAGTCGATCCCCTACGAGGTCGCGCTTGCTTTTAACTTCCTGAGGTCCAGCCATAATTTTATGTGATCAAATGTGATGTCTGTTTTTATGGCAAAGATAGGCACTCCGCTCCATTCCCCCCTTTTATCTTCCGTTTTTGCGCTTTGCGCTATCCTCTCTTTTTTGCTATATTTGCACACGTTTACCAACCTCTCGTCTTCCATGAAACCTTTCGGATCCATCCTCGAGTTCACCGCCGAGCGCAACGCCGACATCATGCGCGCTTTTCGCCACCAGCTCCGCCTCGCCGCCGCAGCCCCGGGCCCAATCTCCATGTTCGCCATCTGCGACGCTCTCGTCGGGATGCCCGCCGCCCGGTTCTGGGTCTCCGACGAGCGGGCAGCCGCCGTCGTATCCGCCATGGTCGCCGGCCGTGACCTCCCCGCAAACATGCGCCCCACCAAGGTCGCCATGTTCTCCGAGATATGCCGCCGCGTCGTCGCCCTCCGCCCCCAACGCCCCGGCCTCTCACTCTCCGCAGTCGTCTCGGAGGTGATTCACTCTCCGGCCCCCTGCTTCTATATGCTCCCCCGCTCCGCCATGGATATTATTTACAAAATCAAGAATGGCTACTACGATCAATCCTTCAGATAGCGTCCGGACGTCTGTTTCTGAGGTCCTGAAAGAAAACGAACGGCGCAAGGCAATTATAAATGCACCCTTCAATCCCGTCACCGGCCTGGGCTCTCTCGGGAAACGTGCCGTTTTTGAAGTCGCAGATTTTCCAATCAGGAAACAGTGGATTCCTGTCCCTATGTTGGCCGTGCCTATGGTCAGACGTCTGCGTGAGCTCGGCTCCCTCGACGAGTTCATACGCCGGGAACTCGATGTTGATCCTGACCCGCAGACTCGAACTCGGGTTGTAGACCAATTCACAAGAATACGCTGCCGCTTCGATTTCCCTTTCTGGGCCGCGGTCTTCGTCTACATCAAGAACAAGATCCTCGACGGCCCTCCCGAAGTGTTGTTTCGCCTCTCGTACCCTCAGCGCAAATTCGTTGCTGAACTTGAAAATTTCCGCCTCAGCCATAAGCCTATACGCCTCGTGCTGTTAAAGGCTCGACAGTGGGGCGGCTCTACTACCTCGCAGTTGTATATGGCCTGGTTGCAGCTCACGCAACGTTACGGCCTCAACTCTCTTATCATCGCACACCAGGGCGCCGGCTCCGATGAAATAAAGGATATGTTCGACCGCATGATTAAGGCATATCCCCTCAACATGCTTCATCGCCTGGGTGAGCGTTATCCCGACAATGAGCCTAAGATGGTGGGCGTCGGTAAGTCCGGTTCCATTTTCCGCATACCTCAACGAAACTGCAAGGTTAAAATCGGCACGGCTGAACGTCCTGATTCGTGCCGTGGCGGTGACTATGCCTTGGTGCATTTGTCTGAGGTCGGTATCTGGAAAGAGACCGATGGCAAGAAACCGAAGGACATTGTGCGCTCTGCCTGCGGCGGTGTGCTCAATAAGCCGGGCACAATGATTGTCTATGAATCCACAGCAAACGGCCACGGCAATTTCTTCCACAAGGAATACGTCGACGCCCGCGACAATCCCCGCACGCAATTCCGCCGCCTGTTCATTCCCTGGTACGATATTGATTGGAATGTTATTCCCTTTGAATCGGAAGAGGCGAAGGAAGAGTTTGCCCGTAACCTTTTTGAGAACCGCAACAATGCCAATGCACCTTCCGTCCGTGAAGAGCCGGGGAAATACCTGTGGTGGCTCTGGACGCTCGGCGCTACGCTCGAAGGGATTAATTGGTATGTGGTGGAACGTACAAAACATACGGAGCATGGCTCGATGGCTGCTGAATGTCCGTCCGACGACATAGAGGCCTTTGTCAATTCGGGTGCCTCGGTGTTCGACAAATACCAAGTTGAAAAGTTTCGGCCGGCATGTAGGGCTCCGCGATACGTCGGCGACATTTACGGCGACGCACTCGACGGGGAGGATTCATTAAACAACCTCCGCTTTGTAGAGGACAAACAGGGTGTCTTGTGGGTATGGTCCTTGCCTGACCCTCCCGACCCGTCGGAAATAATCACCGGCCGTTATCTTGCCGTTGTCGACGTGGGCGGCCGGTCTAACAAGGCTGACTGGTCTGTGATTGTTGTCTATGACCGCATAGCGATGATGGACGGAGACAAACCGGCCGTCGTAGCTCAATGGCGCGGGCATATAGATATTGACCTTCTGGCTTGGAAGGCGGTCCAGATTGCAAAGTATTACGACGATGCGCTGCTCGTTATCGAGTCTAACACTTTGGAGACGCACGACAAAGAGCGTCAGGTCGACGGTGATCAGTCCAAATACATACTCAATCAGATAAAGGACGTCTACGACAACCTCTACGCCCGCCGACAGTCCGAAGACGACATCCGCCAGGGCCTCCCGCGCAAATACGGATTCCATACCAACACGGCGACAAAGCCTATGATTATAACTTCGCTGATTAAGTATGTGCGTGAACATGCCTACGTTGAATCCGACGAGCGCGCTCTTGACGAGTTCCTGAATTATGAAAGAAAGCCCAACGGCTCTTATGGTGCCATTGCCGGAGAGCATGATGACCTCCTTATGACACGAGCCATTGGGCTGCATATCTGCTTCAACGAGATGCCGCTGCCTACATTCGTCGAAGGTGAGAATGAATTGTTCCGTAGGGTCGCCGGCCGTCACGCCGTCTCGGCCGCTACCATCTGACGCCCTGACATTGCCCGGTGGAGTCTTTCGACGGCTTCCTTGTCGGCCCCGTTCTCTACCTGCGCCGCAATCTCCGGCGAAAGTCCTTGCGGCACTTCTCCGTTCTGCAGCTGCTCCTGTTGGCTCTGCAGATTCTGCAACAGTTCGTCGGCAAACGGGAAGTTCCCCGCCTGCAGCAGCTGCTGTAAGGAGATCTGGCCTGCGCCCCATATCTGCATCAGGAAGTCATTCGCCATTGCTCGATAGGCCGGTGTCGCCGTGCTCGGAACTATCGACAGGTCAAACTCTACGTCCTGAATCAGATTCGGGTCTGCACTCTTAGCCCCCGCTATGCTGACGATGCGCTCCCTGGTGTAGAATTGCTGGATGTTCTTTACGTCCTTGTACGCCGCCTCCCTCGTAAACTCGTTGAACGTGTCCAGCAGGTCGATCAGAGACGTCGTCGCGTTCTCCGTCTGCTGGCTGTACAGCGCCGCCGACATCCCCGAGTACCCCGGCTTCCCCTGCAGCGCTCCGTTCACTCCCGATATATCCTCGAAAAATTTCAGCTGAAGGTTCAGCAGTTCGTTGATGCCTATGTTGGTCGAGTTGCTGGCTATCTGCTGCGGCACCGCCCCGTGCTTCGTGCTCGGCTTGTACAGTATCACTCCGTTGAACTTGCTCCACGTGTCCGCGAAGTCCTCCGGACTCGTCCCTTTCGGCAGACAGTCCTCCGGTATCAGCAGAACCCCCTTCGCCGACGCTCGCATTATCCAGTCATACAGCGTGATCAGCCTGTTCGTATAGCGCTGCTGGTCTATCACGTCGGCCGTGAACGAATGTATCTCGCCGTCGATGAACGGGTAGGCCTTGAACACATACGGGTGACTCCCGTGTCGGTAAGGGCTCTCTCCCTCCGCAAGTATGTCTCCCTGCGGACTCAGAAAGTAGAAATACCAGTACGAGTCGATCATCCACTCCGCCTCCACAAGCGGTATCTCCTCCCGAGCCATCCCCAGTGCCTCCCCGCGCTCAAGTCGCTTCCGGTTCTCGGCCGTGACCATTGTCTGCAGATCCTCAAGCTCTATCTTGAACACCTCCCCGCTGTTCCAGTCGTGACAGCGGTAGCGCGGCTTCGTTTCCTTCCGCCACACCTCGATCACCCTGCACCGGCTCTCTTCCCGCGGCGTCAGAAAGTCAAGCTCGTTCGTGCCCCGCGAATATCCGAACTGCTCCCACACCTGCGTCAATGCCCCTTTGTCCCGCGCCGTGGCGTATATCTCGGCCAGTCGTGCGTAATCCTCCGGACTCTCCGCGAATCGCGAACATACCGTCTGGAAGTCCTCGTCATGTATCTCCCCCAGACACGTGCAGTCCCACATCCGGAAGTCCCGCATGTTGGTGTCGATGAAGAAATTGTTCGGCTGCACATACTCCGTCCAGCAATCTTCTTTATTATCCCGCCAGCCGAAATATTTGCGGTGCACTATCATGCCCGAAATCAGAAATTCCTCCATCGTCCGCGCATACAGCTCGCTCATCCGGTTCAGACCCATGTTATATTGCAGCACGGTGCTCATCGTCTCCCCGAGTTTCTGCTCGTCCCGGTCCCGCGCTATGCATGTCGGCTCCGTCGACTGCTTGCGATACGTCCCTATCACGTTGCGTACCAGTCTGCGCATCAGGTTATTCTTCAGCGGGATGTTCCCCTGCTGCATTATATACTCCTCCTCCCGCATCTTCTTGCCGTTCACACACACGATGTCGCTCCACTGGTCGCCATACACATACCGTTTGTTACGCTCCCGGTCCCGCCGGAAGCGATACATCGCCTGATAGTATGTCTGCGCCTCAAGCAATATTTCCAGTGCCCGGCTCCGGTCGTCCCGCTTTGTCGCCTTCGCCCGTGCCACGCTGTCCATCTCTTCCCTCCGCATCCTCCGTGCCGTGCCCACCCGGCTCATCCTGTGTAGTTTCATCTCTTCTTTCAGTTTTTATTTACCCATTGTGCCTGCCCCTCTCTCATACCGGGCTGAGGCGGCAGCCGTAGAAACCCCTCTCGCCCCAATATCAGCATTCGCGGGTAAAGTTAGCCTCTACCCGCGAATCCTCAATTATATCTACTGTTTTATATGCTTGCTGTCGCGTCGTTTCCACGCGTCGAATGTTTCCTGCGCCCGCTTCCGCGCCGCGTTCCGACGCTCCGGATTATTCCATGAGTCCAGCATCTCAACCAGATCCCTCTTCAGCGTTGTCTCGGTCGCTGTCTCTGCCTCCCGTTCCTCTCGGGTCTCTGCCTGCCGCCGGCTCTTGCGTATCTGGCCCAGATACGGATGCAGGTCCTTGTACAGCCAGTAGCGCTCACCCTCCGGACTCTCATTTATCGCCCGTGCCTTGCCTGCCTTGGCCACCGCGTCGCCGGGCATATCGTTCAGCGCTTCCAGCCGCTTCCCGGTCTCGCTCCACTCTGTCTCGTAGGCCTCCAGTCGCATATTGACACGCACCTCTTCTTTGTGTCTCTCGGGCGCGCGCATCGCCTCGACTGTCTCGCGCATAACGCTATTAAGCTCGGCTTCTGTCGACTCCTGCATTTTCGTGTTCGTCTCGCTCTTCTGACGCTCCCGCAGCACACTCAGGTCCGGCTCGTACATCTTGTATATCTCGTAGCGCAGATATTCCTCTGTCCCAACCAGATCGTTGACTTTCACTGCATATTCCGAACGTCCGTCTTTGACTGCGCTTCTGTATTTCCGCGCAAGCCGCCCGGTCTCCTCGGCCTCCTCTTTCAGTCTGAAGTATTCATTCTGGAGCCTCCGGCTGGCTGTCCGCTCGTCGCCGCTCTTCACTATCCGGTTGGCCAGGGGTATATTTCTCCACTCGAACTCGCGGTCCCCCGCCAGCATCTCTCCGCTCTTCTTTATCTTCATCGGAAATGATACAAACCCTCCGAACATGCCGCTCAGCAGATATTCCACCTTGGCCGGGTTGATGTCTATCGCTCCTTTCTTGTAGTCGTCGCCTCCGGTCGTCTCGTTAAGCCACCGTGCAAATCCCACAAGATGCTGGTCCGCGCTCCGGTAGGCTTTGGTCCATTCCGGGTCGTTCTTGTTGAATGGAGTGTCTTTGTAGATGGGCAGTCCTGTCCACCCCTTGTTCATTACATAGGCCTCCACGCCGGGTTTGACCATGCTCGGCAGGAGAGGGGAGAGGCCGCCTCCTCCCTCCAGCATGTCGAGCGGCAGTATCTGGCTCACCTGTGCCGCCATCTGGAGTCCAAGCTCGCCGTCTCCGTATCGCTCGTTGCCGCTGATAACTCCTGTGCTCAGCTCTCCGAGTCCATATAGCGCACGGTATTCTATCGGCAGAGGTATCACTATCCATTGTTCGCCTGCCCTGAAGCATATGTTGCTCCTCCTGATGTATTCCGGCAGGTTGTAGTAAGCGTTCTTGTCGTCATCGTCGCCTCCGGCCATCTGGGCCAGCAGGGGTATCACCACTCCGAGTCCGAAGAGTGCAGCTGCGCCTGCGAGTGCTTTCCCGGGATGTCGCTTTGCTGCTCGACCGAAGTTCGTCAGTCCCTGCAGTCCCGCGTTCCAGAATACATAGAGCACCCGGCCCCATCCTCCTAAGTGTGCACCCACTTTTCCAAGCCATTTCTGACCCGTAGTGTCGAGGAACTTGCCTCCGCTTCCCTTCTTGTTGAAGTTAACGCTTATCTCCTTCGCGTCATAGATGCTGCGGTCTATCCCGCGC
This sequence comes from uncultured Muribaculaceae bacterium, assembly GCA_910584125.1. GTDB lineage: Bacteria > Bacteroidota > Bacteroidia > Bacteroidales > Muribaculaceae > Lepagella. Next base: position 12,350 of record CAJTXU010000024.1, read on the forward strand.
CCGAACTCTCGCGATGTGACATACGCCGCGAATCGCGCGCAGTTCTCCACGCTCCGGTTCAGCAGATCCAGCTGCATCCCCAGCGCCGCCCATGCGCGCCGCCCGACGCTTCCCTGCTTCTTCAGCTCCGCTGCCACCGCCCGTTTGTGACCCTCGATGTCCTTGACTGACGTGTAGCCGGTCTCTCCTCCGTTCCTCATGAATTCCCTGAACATCCGCTCCTGCGGATTCGCGTCGCTAAGGCTCCCGTTCTCCCACTTCCGCAGCAATATGTGCATCCGCGCCGGATTGAGCCGCCCGAAGTTCCGGTGATACCTCAGCGCATACGCCGGACTCTCCTTTACCCATGTCATAGTGTTCGAGTACAGCATGTCGCGCATGAAGTTGCTTACCACAAAGTCAGGGTTCCGCGTCGTGTAGAACGCGCTCAGCTGCCGGTTCGTCCACTCGCCGGCCTTCAGCAGCTTGCCTACAAAGCTTCCGGCCTCGACGTCCGGGTTCGACAGCCCGTTTAGCGCCTGCGCCGCCCGCGGATTCCCGTTTATCGTTATCACTTTCGTTCTCCCGTCGCGCTTCACCAGTATCTGATGCTCCCGCTCGTTCCCCCGGACAACCTTGTACGGTATGTGTCGCGCCTCCCGGCCATGCTTGTAGTTCTCAGGATCTGCCGCCGACAGCATCTCCATCCTCGCCTCGAATTTTGCCAGCTCGGCCTCTATCTCGGCGTGTGTCATGTCGGCCTCCAGGTCCGCGAACACCGGCTTCCATTCTCCGGTCACGGCATCGCGCTCCAGCCATAGGTCGCTCACGCTCACCAGATCGCTCGGATGACCCTGCACAAAGTTCAGAAACCTCTGTTTCATCACGTTTCGGTTCCCCTGCCTTATCGCGTCGTCGGCCATCTTCGCTATCGTCGCTATCGGGTCGTCGGCTTTGCTCTCTCGTCCCTCCGCGTGCTTGAACACGTTCCCTAACAGCGGCCCGTCGTTGCTCGTAAGGTATCCGTACACCTCGTCGCTCGTCGTCTCGTCCCAGCCCCGCAGCGGCACATAGTTCTCGTACATCCCCGATACCTTCCCGTATGTCTCCTCGCTGATCAGTCCGCTCGTATAGATCTTCTCCAGCGTCGCCCCGGTCGCCGCCCGAGTCCTGTCCCATAACTCATCGACAAGCCCCGGGTCGTGCGTCATCTCGTAGATGTCTGCCATCTCCCGGGCTACTCGCTCCGCTTCCTGCCAGTCATCCTCCCCGGTCAGTCCGCAAAGCCCCGCGAAGTCCCGCTCGGTCTCCTCGCCGGCCGCCCCAGCCTCAGCGCGCATATACGCGTTCCGCTCAAGCCCGTGCTTGGCCATCATGTAGTCCGTCAGCTCCCGACGCTCCGCGGCGTCGCTCCCGCACAGATCATGAATCGCACCAAGCAGCGGCTTCATATACCGACTGAAGTACTCATGCTGCTCGGCGTTGTTCGCGCTGCTCATCCGGTTCTCATACAGATACGCGTTCTCATACGCCGCTACATCCTCAATCCTTGACCCTTTGCCCAGTATCGACTCATACAGCGTCTTCAACCCCAGCATCGAGTCCTGCATCGCCTCCCGGAACTGCCAGCTCCCACGGCTCAGCATCCTCTCGTACACTTCCGCAGCCGTCACCCGGTCCCGCGCCGTGAAGTCTCCGTCCCGGAAGTGCAACCCCTCCTCCGGTTCGAATGCGCGGGCCTGATTCTCGCGAACCCGATACTCCGTATTCGCGTTTCCCATATCAGAAGGCAGAAGATCTTTCACATAATCAGGATATTTCTTGGCGCTTTCGAAAAATTCCCTTAACTTTGCATCAGTAATACCTCGGTAATCGAGATTCCCCCCATGGATAGTGGGAATGGCCTCGGTTGTCGAGGTATTCTCATATACATCCACACTTGTCACCATTGTAGAATGAACTCCACTTTCCTTCTTCTTGTTTTGCACGTTAAACCTTACGAAAAACTCTTCCCCTTGAATCAGCGCTTTCCCGACATAATTGTCTCTTGAAACTATGTCTGAGTGCCGTTTGTGCGTGCTCCCGTCTCTTCTGACCTCTCCTCCGCCTCTCTCCATTTCTGAATATGCAAATTTTGAAGATTCAAGAATCGCATCTAATGAAGGTATGATTTTAGCGAATGTTCCATCAGGCCGATAATTTTTGCCGAATGCAGAGTGGTAAAACTCTATCATTCGACCATCCTTCTCGACTGCTGGAAGATTGGAATAAATGTTCTTTAGTTCTTCCTTGGAATAGTCGTGTGGAGCAATTTCAATTGCCTCCTGTTCCATCACCTCGCGTGCGCGTTCGGCCATGGTCTTGTTATCGCCTCCCTCGCGTGCCGCGATCTCCAGACTCTCCCCCTCGCGTTCCCACTGCTCACGGCGCGCGATCTCTTCGGCCTTGTCGAAGATGTCTCCCTCTCTTTCATACCGTGCCGAGGCGGAAGCCGAGGAGACCCCCGCCGCCTTCCGCCGCTTATGCTTGTAGACTTTCCACATCATATAGCTCAGGTCGTTTTCGGTCAGCCGTACCCGCGCCGGAATCTTCATCCCCTCTAAGATACGGTTCAGGAAGTCCTCGATCTTCGCCTTCACCCGCTGCCAGATGGTTCTCTTCTCTGTTTCCAGTGTTTCAAACCCTTTGGTGTGGACCTCCTCGGCCAGTTCGGCAAGATACTCCTTGGTCGCCTCGCGGAAGTCCCAGCCGTTCTTACGCATCTTCTCGGCTATCTTGGCGCGAACCTTCTTGCCGGCATGCTCCCATATCTCGTCGATCATACGCGCGAACCGCTCCGGACCCATGATCTGCTCGATGGTCTTGTGGCCTACAATCTCATGGAGTACGGTCTTGACAATCTCCTGTGCGCTTCGGTGTCTCCCGACGTTTATATGGATTGTGCCGTCATTTGGATTATACCAGCCGTAGGAGCGCTGCTTGCGTACCTGGCGGTTGTAGTCGCTGTCGTGAATGTCGCCCGGGGCTTCATACAGCACGACCTTCTCGCCAAGAGACTCCGCGACCCGACGCGCCGTGTCGAGCATACGCTGGTGCTCCAGACGCCCCGGCATCGTGCGCTCCACGTCCTCGCCCGCCTCCATGCGCTGATAATACAGTGCCATATATTCCAGGTCGGCAAGCTCCGCGTCGATCGCCGCCTGTCCTGCCCGGCTGTAAGTCGGCCGTTCCGCCAGAAGCTCCGCCCGGCGACGTGCGATTATCGGCAACGCCCGTCTTGCCATGTCCCGTGCGTTGGCTGAGATCAGACGCCCCTCCGCGCTCCGCAGAGGTCCCGATTCGCTCCGTGCGTGGCTCATCTCGGCAGACAGTCCCCCCTGGCCGTATTGGTCGGCGTAGAACTCAAACCGGCTCCGGCGCCCTGTCGGTACGTCGGTGTCCGTGTGCTCTGCGGCCCACTTCTCTTCCCAGACCTTTTCCTGCGCCCCAAGCTCGCGAACCTCCTGCCGCTCCCACAATGACAGCGTGCCCCCAAGCTCGTCGCGTTTGAACCGCAGTTCATCAAGCCGCGCGCTCCACGGCTGTATGGCTCTGGCGTTCACATACTCAACCCCTTCCTCAGCCGTCCGGTATTCGATATTGTTCTGGGAAGCCTCTTTGAGCACCGACGTCAACATTACGGAGGCACCATGCTTGGTACTCAGGTGGTCGAGCACGCGGGCAAGATTCTCGGCGCGGATGTAGCCTATTGCCTGGCTGCCGCTGCGGGGCATTTCAAATCCTCCTGCGACATAGCGGGCAAGTACGGGATCCTGCTCAGGGAGAAAGTATTTGCCGCCACGCTGTTTGCTTTTAGGCACAAGGATTTCGTAATCACCACGCGACGACCAGCTCTGGGTCTTGCGCACGGTTACTTCTCCGTTGGAGCTCTTGACTTCCTGGCCTGTCTGGATTCTTGACAGCATACTGCTCAGAGGTGCCGACGATTGCAGATCGCCGGGTGTGAACTTCGGCGACATGAGTATGCCGGTACGTACTTCTCCGTCCTCGGTCGTATATGCCGTGATACGTCCGCGGGCGTTCTGGGTTTTCTGCATATCCACAAGAGCGCGGAGGATATTGCCGGTCAGCATATATCGGGTCTCGCGGCTCTCGTTGGAAATGTGGCTGTCCCATTGACTGAGGTCGAAGTTGCGCAATACGTCACGCATCATCATCGACGCCTGGCCGATTTTGCTGAATGCCACACCGGCCTCTTTGAGCGACAATGTTATGGTGCGTCGGCCGTCAAGGGGTGCGAATACAACCTGGCTGCCGTTGAGGGAATATTTGCTGTCGAGCTTGATTCCTACCATTACACCGGTGGACGGCTCCAGGTTCATTATGCTTTCGTCGGTCAGGTCGTCGGGGATTGACAACGGCGACATGGGTTTGAACTGAGTTACGCGCCCTTTGATAAGATTCTGCTGTATGCGTATCTTCTCCGTCTCACGTTCAATCTCTGCCTTTGCCTCCTGGCGCTCCGTCTCGCCATAGCGGCGGTTGGCCTCGGCGGTAATCTCTTCATCGGTGAAGGAGTTCTTCCCGAGGGCGCGGGCGTCCTTCGCGGTTGTGATGAATCGCTCTATGCGGCGCGCAATAGTAGCCTCCTTGTTGGCGGTGATACGCTCGCTGACCGTCGCAATGCGATTCTCATAGAAGGCGTCAATCTCGGCCGTTTTCTTTTCGATCCATTCATCCCAGGTTTCAACACCTGCATCCTCCAGGAATGTACGGTGATACTTGGCAAGCTCGGTGCCTGATAACGGTTTGTCGAGAATGTTAACCTCTACCTGCTCCATGTAGACGTTATCGGTAAAAGCATTCCCGCTGTCAGGGTCTTTGCCTTCAACCCACACCTTGCGGCCCAGAGTCTTGGCCTTGAGGTCACGGTAAGAGATTTCCAGGTCGTTCTCGCCGCGCTCGTCGAGTTCATGAATCTTCTTCTCGTAACGCTCGGTGATTTCCGACATCACACGCTCCTGTTCGGCTATGGGCAGGAGTGCCAGACGCCCCAGGGCCTTACGGGCGAATCCGCTGTGGCTGCCGTCATCCTCATCATTCTTGTTGCTCTTCTTCTTGGGAGCTTTCTGCTGGGCCTCTATATCTTCAGTCGGGTCTATCCCCAGGGGGTTGCCCATATCCATGTTGAGGCCCAGCGGGTCCTCGTTCAGATAGTCCCACACAATCGCGTCGCCATACTTGTTGAGCACGTCCACAACCTCCATTTCGTTGAAGCTCGATTTCTGCGACGACGTCGTGTTGGCGTCGAGCGATTTCAGTTTGGCCTTGAACATCATCTGGAGACGCTGCTCTGCCGGTATCGACGACAACAGGTATTCGTAGGCACCGCGCACTATCTGGCCCGTGCGGTCGTTACGTCCGCGCATCTGCACCTCATCGTTGACGTCGGGCTGGAATTGTGCGGCTATCATAACGCGTTGCCGCTGGTCCTCAAACTTGCTCGACGCATGGAGCGAGATACCGGTGGAACCGGTTTTGTTCACCATGAGCACATCAATCTTGCCGGCATTGAAGTCCGACGCGGTGGCCTTCTTGTCGGCCGCCTTGCGGTTGCGGATAACGTAGAGGCCCTTGTCGTTCTTGGCAAGCTCCAACTTACGGCCGCTAAGCTCACCGACCTTGTAACCGGCCGCCTCAATCTTCATGCGTATGGCGTCCAGGGGCGCAATGGGGAGGTCGTCTGATACGGCATTCATCTTTTCGATGATGGCGTTGTACGCACTCTCGGCATCAGAGCCTAACTGCGACACACCGAGCTCCGAGTGCGTCTCTTTGTTATTGTCGTCCTTGACTGTGTAGCGCATAACACCGTCGAGGGCTTTGCGAAGAGCCAGGGAGAGTGTCGGCATTGATGCGCTGCCCTCCGCTGTCATTCCCATTGACGCATCCTCTAAGAAGCCCTCCATTGTGTTCACAAAGGAAATAATAGGCTTCCGGCCCTGTTGCAGATTCCTGATGGCGCGGTCTGCCACGGCGTCCACCTTGATCGAGAATAGGAGCTGCTGCAACAGATTGTAGAGCTTCGAGGCAAACGGGGCATTGGCTATGCCCATATCCTTGGTGCCTTTCTTCTGGCTCGAAGATGAACCCAGGCGGGCAAGGTCTTTCGACATTTCGCTAAGATACGGCCGCACGTATGTGTCCTGGAACCTCATTATGTCAACGAAGATTTCAGAAACGGTGTCGAAGCGTTTCTGCTGCCCGCGGGCTACGCCTTCATCGCTGGGAATCCAATCAATGGCAACTCCGGTGAAGTCACGTTCACGGCGGGCCATTTCGCCACTCTTCACGAGCTGCCGCGACATGATTTCCTGAAGGGGCACGCCTCCCTGGGCTACTGCGCTGATGAGTTCTGCAACCTCAACGCCACTGTCCGATATTGCGGTCTTGATGGCATAGAGGGGCATGTTGTCAGGGCGCTTGGCATAGGTGGCCGACAGATAGGTTATACCCTTTACTCCGGGTATGATACTCTGCATATAGCCTCCCAGGCCACTCTGGCCGCCTGCGGTGTGCGCCTCGTCAAGGATCAGATAATTATCACGGGAAAGAATCCCGATCGCATTACGACGCCGCTCTCCATTAATTTCTCCCGAAGATGCTCCTTTCCCTTTCTTAGTCTTGGGCTTGGCCTCAATCTTACCGTTGTTGCCTATCTCATACTGTGTGGTGCCGCTCTGCACCTGACTGTATGTAATTACAGCATAGTCATATTCGTCTGGCAGTGTGCCGTGCCGCTCGATATATGATAATACCCGGTCTCTTTCTTTCGGCTTCGGCAATGGATATATCACCTTATCCGTTCCATCATCCTGACGTTCGGTGATACTCGCTTCATCCTTATCGCTTCCGAAAATAAATGGTTTCAACTCAGGACTCCCTATATCCTTAAGGTCGCGGTACATATCGGAGAATAAACCGGCCTTCTGGGTAAAGAATATAGGCTTGTGGCCGTTGCGTACCGCATAACGGATTATCGACGCCGCCTGACGGCCTTTGCCTATACCGGTCTGGTCGGCAATGATGAATCCGCGGCCGCTGTTCATCTTGTCGATTGCCATTGCCACGCCTTCAACCTGCTCTGCGGCCAGAGCGCGGTATAGGTCGGCCGTATCGGCATAACCGAGTTCTTGGGTCAGCCATTCATCGACATTGCCGTGCTTCCCTTCAAGCTCATGAAGTGCCCTCTCGAATTCCTGGGCCTGTGCGGCCGGCATCCGAGACATCAGATTTCCCGCGGAACTTATATGCGGCGAGGCGACTTTTTCATCCGTAAGCTCTACCTTAACCGCTTTGGACTGGTTCAGTCGTACAGGCCCGCTCCCGCTCCGCTGTCGTGCTCCGTCAGCGTTATCCCGCTGAGAACCTCCGTCAGCATCGGTTGCTCCGTGTCGTATTCCTCCCCGGTCGCCGGATCCGTCCACGTGCTCCACGGCTCGTAACTCCGTCTGGCGTCTTCCGGTCCCAGACCTCTCATCCAGCGCACTGCCGTTTCCACTTCCTGCGTCCGCATCAGTTTGTCCACCAACTCCTCTATCTCTTCCGGGTCGTCCATGAATTCCTCCTTGGGCGCTCGTACTGCGAGTGGCATCTCCCCCCAGTCCGCTTCGCGGAGTTCGGCCGCTGTCACCTGTTCCCACGGATCGTTCCCCATTTCCACTTCCTGCTCGATCAGCCAGCGAAGAGTATCGCGTATCGACTGCTCCGTTACCTTCTCTGTAGCCTCCATCATCACTGTCAGCCACATCCAATCGTCGTTGAATACGTAAAATGTCATCTTGTACTCGTTTATAAAGTTCGTCGTATGTGGTTACCGCCTCCGGCCGCGCCTCTTCTCTGACAGGAGGATATACCCTGTTCTCGGCGTTGATCTCGCGTATCACGTTGCCTTCGGCGTCGCGACGTCGGCCGTCAATCAGTATCATGCGGACGTTATAGCCGGTGCCGTTGCGAGAGTAGAGGCTCTTGCCGTCGATAGGTATAATGTCCACCACGTTATAATGGCTGTAAAGATAACCAAAAAATTGACGGTCTGCAACTTTTTGTAAGCGTCCGTTCTTTTCGTAGGGTGTCGGCCACTTGCCTATCGAGCCTCCGACGATGATTGCAGCGCGGCCGTCATCGGTCATGCTCTCCAATGCGTTGATCGCCATCTGACCTTCCAGGGTCGTAATCTCAAACAGACCGTCGTATGTGCGCGGGCTCGGTGCCGTACCGAAAGGAGGATTGGTAACAACCATGTCGTATCGACCCTCAAACGGCAACAGACCGTCCTGATTGGTTATAACCTTGAATCCCATTGCACGGAGATTCGCCAGGCGGCGCGGGTCTATGTCGTTGACGTGGCAGTTCTCTTTGGGCACACCGATTGTCAGGGCACCGTTGCCGGCGCTCGGTTCCAGGAGTCGCTTGCCGTTGTGGCCGTGCGACATCATGAATTGGTCCATTACGTAGCCCATCGGTACAGGGGTGCTGTACTGCTGACGCTGTATGCGCTCCACGTCGCGGTCTGACAATACCGGCTGTGTGGTGTAGAGCTTCACAATTTTGTTGAAGCCTATCTCCTGGGTGCCGGGGCCTCCGGTGAGTGTGTGCTCGGCGATAGAACGGGCGCGGAGACTCACGGCCCTCTCCACGAGTTCCTGGAGGTCGGTCGGTGATACGTCCTTCATGCCTCGCTCTTCGGCCATTTTGCTCACCTCTGCCATTGTCAGCGGTGAGCCTTCATTATTGATGCGCTGAATCAGTTCGTTGCTGACGGCCTCGACAAAATCATGCTCCACGTTGCGGCGTTCCTGCTCTTTGGCGGAGTCTCCGGCAAGCTCGCTCTTGGGTCGCTGCGGCGCGGGAGCCTGGGAGCCTTCGCCGTCCTTGTGGGCAAGGTCCTTCCACTCGGCGATGGAGCTAATGATCGGAGCCATGCCGGTATCAAGTATCGGGCGGCCGTCGCTGTCAACATCGATGATAGTTGCCGAGGTCTTGCCCTGGCCTGGTATCGACCATTCCACGGTGTCGCCTATCTTGAAACCGTTGCGATCAGCGATGATTTCCTTCTCAACCTTGGGGTCAACCTCAAACTCCTTTTTGGAAAGTTCGTCAAACTCGGCCTGACTTGTGGCAGGTGCCTTCGGTTCGGTTGCCGGTTGGGGCGTTGTGCCACGCTTCTCCGTCTGTTTGGAAATTTTCGGCTCTTCGAGCTGCTCGCATATAGCCACACGCTTACCGGCGCGCACGAGCTTTGGCAGGTATGCGTCGAGGGCATGGTGCGGGAATCCGGCCAGGGGCGTTTTGTCAACACCACGGCTCGTCAGTGTGAGGCCCAGGGTCTCGGATATAATCCGGGCGTCGTCACGGAAGGTTTCGTAGAAGTCGCCGACGCGGAATAATACAACAGCGTCGGGGTGCTTCTTCTTCATTGTCTCATACTGCATGAGCAATTTGTCGCCGGTCTTGGCCTGGGGCTCCGGTGCGGACGGTGCCGCGGGTGCCTCCGCCTCGTCGAAAAGCGACACTTGCGCCGCCTGTTTCTTGCCTTCTGACTTCCCTTTCGGAAGATAATCCTTTATCTGCCCGCGGATGGCGTTCAGCAACTCCTTATGGCCCGGTGCCGCAAGCCACCCCTTATGATCCTCTCCTATGATGTAGGATAGATCGTCGCCCCGCTTCATTGTCGTTGTCAGCTCCCGCAAGCGTAAGGCGCCCTCTTCCGTCTTGTCGAAGTCAATATCAATCCTGAGAGGCTCGTAACCGGCACGGATCGGCAGATTGATTCTGATGTTGCCTCCCGATTCCTTGAAGTCAGTTGTAATCAACTGCACACCTTCGGGGAGGTTTTTCTGGTCTAAGCCGAGTTCTTCAACCAGGCTGGCCGCTAAATCCGCGCCCGCCTCGGCTGCTTTCGTCTCGGCCGACACGGATCCGTCAGGTTTGAAATAACCCGGAATTGCCATTTTATCACGGCTCTTCTTAACCATATCGGTCGCGGCCTGCGGCATGGCGCCCAGTACTTCCTGCTCGGCCGTTATGCCTCTGGCTGTCTCCACAATGTCCGACTTCTGCTCCTTCAGGAAGTTCACCATGTCAAACTTGGCTATCTCCGCCATTGGCGTTGCGTCCTTGTACCATTCACCGGCAAGAGCTTCCTCAGTCGCCAGGGTGGCATTGTAGAGCTGCTTGATATACGGGCGTATCCCGTCGCCGACGTTCTCAATCATGGCCTGAGCGTATTCATGCAGCTTGCGGGCGCCCTTTTTCATGATGAGGTAGCCTAAGCGACAGCCCAACTCCAGCAACTCTACATCTATTGGCACTCCTCCATATAAAGAGCCTCCTTTCAGACGCGCCTTCATCTTCCTGATAAGCTCGGCGGCCTCGTCCTGGTCCTCTTCGTTGAACCACCGGCTCCGCGCCTTCCTTGCTTTTTGGTTCAGAGCCTCCGCATCAGCGGCGTCATTGCTCTCTTTCCGCGCAGACTCTCCTGCCGAGGCATATTCGTTTTCTTTCCGTCCAGAGTCGCCAGTAGAGGGAAAATCTTCCGCCTCCTGGTTCTGTGTGAGCGCTTCTGCGCGAAGCCCGTCGGTACGCTCTTTCAGGCCCTCGGCCGATACGGGGTGCAGGATAGTTTCGGCAAATGCCTTCGCGGTCTCGGCGTCCTTGAATCCGTAACCACCGGGCACGCTCGTACCACCGAACTGCTCTTTGGCAATATCCAGGCGTTCCTTCCACACCTCTTTATCGGCACGGGGAAATTTCACACGGTGGAACTTCTTACCCTTCTTGGTCTCGTAGACGTCCAGGTCGTAGCCCTCCGGGGCCTCGCCCGCCTCCGCCCCGCCGCGTCCAGAGGAAGCGGATCGTCTCTCCTCCAGAAGCTCCTCCGCCGCCACCGTCTTCACATACGTAGCCCCGAAGCGGTCGATGTCCTCATCATCGAATATCCGCTCCCACTTGTCCACTATCTCCCGGAGCTCCTCGTCAGAAGCCTCCGTAAGATTCTTCTTCCATCCTCTAACCGACTCATCGAACTCCTCCCGGCTCATCCCTTCCGGCACCCGCCGACGCGCTGAGTCTCCACCCGCGCTTCCTTTCCGCGCCGGGGCGGCAGCCGAGGTTCCTGACTGTGCCGAGGTTTCTGACTGTGCCGAGGCGGCAGCCGAGGTCTCGTCAGAACTTTCTTCCCCTTTCCCTTGTTTTTCTGACGCAGAGTTATTAACTTTGTGGTCAGAAGCAAGTCCGTGAGGCTGAGACGCTGCGGTTTGAAGCTTGCTGTCTACAAGTCCGTTTTGCGGAGTAGCTGTGTCATTCCGCTTGCCTTCGGGTTCCGTTTCAATGTCACTACTGCTGGCGGAAACGGACTTCTCGCCTAAACTTTGACCTTCAGCGCTGCCCATGCGCTTGTCGCCTTGTTGAGCCTTGATGGTGGTAACGGTTGGAGTAGCGACGGCTTCAGGAGTCGAGACGGCGCCCGACTCCCAAAGTATAGGCCTTTTTTCAAGACTTGATATCCGGTCGAAGCCCGAAGTCTTGATGCCCATGAATTCCCCTGTATCGGCTTTTACTACTATCGTCACCGCGCGGTGTGCGATTCCCTTGCGAGTATTCTCCACTGAGAATATGAATGTATTGCCTTTCCCGAGGCGCACATGGTCCACGCTGTTTACGATGTCAAGCACAAAATCTATGGCATCGTCCAGATTCTTTAAGCCGAGTTCTTCGGCATGGCGGGTGTATACGTGCCATGCCATCGTCTCTGTTAATTTGAACGGCATCGGATCAACCCCGATCCTGTCAAATATCTCGTCGGGAATTACGGTGAGATTCGTTGAACCTTCCTCATTCTGATAGAATACCTCGCCATGGTTCGCTTCTTCTTGCGAGAATGAATATCTCTTGCCGAGATGTCGCTCAATCTCGGCATGTCGTTCAGCTATTCTCCGATCACTATCCAGTTCTCCCTCTTCTCCTCTTCCTCTGCCATCTCCCGCAGCTCCTCTTCCACGCTCGGCTCCCCGTGGCTTCTCCTCGCCTCGTTCTCCGCCTCCAGCATCTCCAGGGCCTCGCGGTCTCCCGCTTTCGCCCCCCGAATCACGCTCACCCAGAGCCATGCCTCCGTTCTCTCCATTCTCTTTTCTGTTTTTAGGTTCATATTCTATGCCGAGCACTTTCTTTATCGCTTCGGCAAGCGTCATCGGCTCCGACGGACCGGCATCAAACAGTGTGCCGCCGCCTGTACCCTGCACCGCGTCATACAGGTCGTTCAGTGTCTTCTGGATGAAACTCTGTGTGCCTCCTCTGTACAACGACGCAAGACGCACCGCAAAATTACTGAATTTTTCCGAAGGAAGCACCATCTCGCCGGCGTCGTCAATCACATATTGACGCGCCCATGCGTCCGCCGCAGCCACAGCCGCCCCGACATTGCCCGCCGTCGCGAATGCCTCATACTGCATCATGTCGTGATATGCCATCACGCTCTGCTGCACCTCCTCGATCATCCGTTCTCCCTCCGGACTGTCATAGTCCCTGAACGAAGTCGACAGTATCGCCCGCTGCGCCTTCGCCGGAAGACTCTCGAACAGCTCCTCAAGACGCGTGCTGCCTCCTCTGAACACGCTCTGGAACAATATCCCCCGCAAATCCTCGGCACCCTTTCCCGACAGATTCCCCCGCGAGTCGAACGCGCTCTGATATTGCGTCTCGGTTATGATGCCGTTGTCGGCCATCCATTTCAACGCCTCGACTCCGTTGCGCTCTATCAGCTGCGACAACGACGCTTCTTCGTCATGCGTCTGCAGCAGTACGTTGGCGAACGACCGCATCCTCGCTCCCATCTTCTGTACGGCGTTCTTCGCCTTGATCCGCTCCACGCCGCCGCTCTCGGTGTCCGACGCCTCGTATTGCCCGAGTCTTATGGCCTCCTCGTCACTGACATCGAGCATGTTCACCACCACCGGATGCTCCATGCGCTCTATATCCGCCGCCTCGACGCCGAACTCCTCCGCATGGTCCATCAGATACTGCCTGTACTTCTTCGCCTGCTCCGGCTCGCTCTCGTACATGTAACGCAGCGCGTCGCTACGGCTGTTCCCCTGGATTGTCTCGCCGCGGCGGTTCACGGTCGGCGCGCCGGTATACGCCGTCACGCTCGACGTGATCTCCTCCGGCCGTATGTTGGCCGCCATCTTCTGCGATGCCAGCACGCTCGCCTTGTCCGTACGCTCTTTGGGCTGCGCCTCGTCGATAAAATGGTAAGGATTGCGACGACCCTGTATATGGCTCGGCTGGAGATGCGACGCCTCGATTACGGCCACCCGGCCTTTGGGCATCTCGTCTTTGCCGAATTTCACCTCCACTTCTTTTCCTTCGACTGCCTCTATCTCCCCCTGACGGTCCACTTTCTCGGGTCCGTCACGCCTGAATCCGCGTGCACGCGCGTCGGCCGGAGTGTCATGAAGCCATTCGGGTACACCTTTCAGCAACTCGCGCTTCTTCCGCTCCGCCTCTTCCTCGGCCGCTTTCCTCTTTCTCTCGGCCTCGGCCCGTTCCGCCGCTCTCTGTCGCGCCTCTGCCTCCTGCAGCGCGCCCATGGCATCCTGCCGGCGTTGCTCGACATTGGCCATCTGTTGCCACAGGTTGTATTCCTGCCCGGCCTGTGCGAGTCCTGCGGAGATGGCCTTCTTCGATGCAAGTATCTCAGCCGGGGTCTTGCCCTTCGGCTTCTGCTTCTGGGCTTTCTCATACGCCTTGCGCTTCTCCTCGGCCATGGTGTCGGCAATCTCTTTGGCGGTGGCGGCATCTCCCTCGGCAAATTCCACAAGGGCATCCCAACCATGCTCCGGGTTCTCGGCCTGTTCAAAGATTGGTTCACCCTTTGCATCGCGGGGAATACGCTGCAGAGGCGTCAACTGTGCTGTGGCGGAAGCCGAAGTTTCCTGTACGTTCTCTACAGGAACAGCGGAATTGGGAACAGTTTCTCCATCTGAAACGGCGTTTTCTGTAGGATTTTGGTGTGTTTCGACCGAAGTGGGAACGCTTTCAGACTGATTGGATGCCTGCGCATATTCTCCAATTATATCCCTTACCGGTTTCTTGAAATTGATTATCGGATCTATGAAATAGACCTTGCCGTCGATTCCGAGCAACGCGTTGTCGCCCGTAACGTCAGTTACGGAGACCTCTTCATTGCCATATGTGTATTTCCCGTCGGGATAAAGCCCTTTCTCAGCCAGCGCCGCCTCTATCTGTTCCTGAGTCGGACGTCCCACCGATTCGATATATCCTTGCGATAGAACAATTCGAGCTTCACCCAAATCTTCGCTGATACCTTCGAAACGATAGCGGGTCTCAGGGAAGTACTTGTTGTGCACCAGATGCTCGTATATCGCATCCTCCGGCTGCACGTTTCCCTTCATCGGGGACTTGGCATATGGATCCTTTACCTTGTAAACCTTATCAGACGCCCTGTCAATGAATACCTCGCTTTCTCCGGTAGCCTTTAGTTGTTTCTCTCCGAATTCCTGTTTTCTGTCGCGGTCAAAATACTGACCATTGGCTTTGGCAATACTTACCAGCCTTTCGGATTCCGCCTCGCGTCGATTTCTCTCGCTATCCCCTGAATGTGCATCACGTGAAGAGGCCAGCCCCTCCTCATACACTCGTATATCGCTTCGGTCTCTATCGGCCTCCACTGTTCCGGCTGCGTCAGAAGCCACTCTGCCGCCGTCTGCTTCCCGTGGCTCCGTTCGCTCATCATTATCTTGTTCAGATCCGTTTCCATGCTGCAAATTTACAGAATTATTCTCAATTCCTGTATGTTCGCCCTCCATATTTTCTTCTGCCTCCGGATTCGCCGCCACATAATCCACGGGATTGCCCTGCTCGTCACGGGCAATAATGGCGTCCAGATCTGCGCGGGCTATGTCGGTAGTGTAACCGGACATTGTGCGGCCTTTCTCGCTCTTGTCGGTAACGGGGAACGGTGTCCAGATAGTTACCGTCTCACCCTCGCGGTCAACCACGGCGGCCTGCTGCGTCTCTTCGCGGCCAGACACAGCCACACGGAAAGAATCGCCCCGGTCGTATCTCATAGACACAGGGGGCACCGGCTCACTCTCGGCCGGGTCCGCTTTCTTTAATATCGGATGGTCTACATACAGCGTGTTGTTCCTCCACCTGCAGTTTCCCTCACTCAACCCAAGTGCCTCCAGATACGGTGTCAGCCTTCTCCTGACCTCCGCCTGCTCTTCTGCCGTCAGGTCCGCCCGTATAATCCGCTCGCTGCCGGGAATGTATTGGTCCAGACCAAGCGCATTCTCCTTGGCCATCATGTTTACTGCCACCTCTGTGGTCACGATATTCCCCCTCCCGTCATATTGCAGCTCGTATCCGTGCTTCAGCTGGTTGGCAAGATTCCGCAGTCCATCGGTCGACACACTCGTGTGTTCTGTTAATTCATGACCCGCCGGCAGTAACGCCCCGGCAGTCCG
The DNA here is from genome assembly GCA_910584125.1 of uncultured Muribaculaceae bacterium. GTDB lineage: Bacteria > Bacteroidota > Bacteroidia > Bacteroidales > Muribaculaceae > Lepagella. Next base: position 27,877 of record CAJTXU010000024.1, read on the forward strand.
CATCATGTCCCGGTAGTTCTCTTTTTCACCGCTGCCGTTCTGAAATTTAGCGCTCCAGCGATTCGTCGGATTGCCCGCATCGTCGTATTCGCGGAAATATCCCACATAGTTATCATCGTCTATTGCCGCGATCACCACTGCGTCGTTACCATTTTCATCTCTGTATAGCGTGCCTCCTGTGCCGCGTTCGCTCTCGATATAGCGCGCAGCCCTCACTGGCAATTCGTCATATGGGGTCTGGTAGTCGTCGGGCATAAGGTCTGTCCGTCGGTTCGGATTGTCAAGACCGTTGTCTTGATTGTCAGGACCTGTCTCCGTGCCGCCTTCCTCCTCGGCCCGCTCCCGCGCGTACTCCTCGGCCCTCGCCTTACGCGCATCATCAACCCATCTCTGCAGGACGGCAGTCGACACCCTTGCCACTCTGCCGTCGTACATGATGTCCACATGTCCTGCCACCGGATGCCCATCCCCGTCTGCACTCGGTCCGATCACCTGAACCCGCATCTCGCTCCCGTCAAGATTCAGTATGCTGTACTCATCCCCGGGCGTGAACGCAAGCTTCCCGGCCATCTCGTCTTCCGCCGTCCGGCTCATATCCTCCCGTATCTGTGTCCGCGCGGCCTCTTTCTGCGCCTCTGCGTCTATCCCGATTCTGACGCTCACAAACTCTGACGGCGCCGCAAACCTGACTTTTCCCGTCTCGGCGTCCCTGACTATAATACTCTCGCTCGAGTTGGCCCTGTCTATCCCGGCTCCGCTCGCAAGCATCGTCACCGTGCCGTCTATGATATAGACCTGCCGCTCTGACCCCGTCTCCGGGTCGAGCACAATCCCGGCTTGTATCTGTCCGGTCTGCCGGTTCACCCGGCTGTCTATCTCGGCGTCACTCTGTGCCATGCGGCTCTCTATGTCGTCGCTTACGCGCTCTGTCATGCCGTCGTACACGGCCTTGGCATTGACGTAGTCTGCCGCTGCCTGGCGCAACTCGGCGTCATCGCCGAGTTTGCTCAGGTTTGATACCGCATCCGGACCGTCGAAGTGATCGGCCACAAAATCCTCGCTCGTCGAGCTCACAAATTTCCGGCGCGCACGTTCCATCTCTGCGCGTACGTCGCCCATCGCCTGTGTGTCGCCGTCCTCCACTATCTGCGAGCCATGCTCGTAACTCTCCTCTACATCCTGCTGCTCGGGTGCGACTCTCCCCTCGGCACGTGCCGAGGCCGACGCTATCTCGTATCCGCGGGCGCTCATGAGCGCCCGGGCGTATTCCACAATCGCCCGGGCCTGCTCCTGGCTCTTGGCCTCGGCTCTCGTCAGGTCGCGGACCACAGTGCCCAGGTCCCTCTCGTCGGCCTGTTCCATCGCCTCGCGCATACCCCCCCAGCGGTCGCCGAACCTGAATGAACCGATGCCGTCTCGCTTACGCAGCCGGCTCTTGGCCCGCGCTTTGGCTACCGGATACCCGGCCGTCTTGATGCCCGACACAAAGCCTCCGAACAACCCCACACCCAAGATGATGTCTATCTGCTTGTCGGCATCCCACAGATCGCTGATCTTCTCGTCGCCGGTGAATATACTGTTCAGCACGATGCCGGCCTCCTCCTCAAGCACCTCTAATGGCGCGCCGTTCCAATGCGCGCGACTCTCAAGTTTGCCGAGCGCCTTGCCAAAGTCTGATATCCTGAACTTGGTTATCATGTCGCTTACGGTGTCGACAACTTTCCCGGCACCTATCGCGCGCAGTCCCTTCCCGGCTCCCTTGCCTATGAATTTGCCCATTACGCCGAAGTGCTCTCCAAGCATCTCGGTATAGTTCTCGATTATCATCGAGGCCTCCCCCTTGTAGATGGCCTCTGCCCAGTTGTGATTCCCGTCAAAGATGATGTTTCCCTTCTCATCCTCGATTGGGTTGCCGACGTAGCGCTCCGTTATGTCTGCCGCTGTCCTCGGCAACTGAAGGGTGTTGGCAAGCACTGTAGCCTCGGCAAGATCGCCTGCCACCTGCACACCCACAGCCTTCGCCGCGAGCTTGCGAGTCTCTCTCTTCGCGAATCTCTTCGCCGCCTCTCCGGTCAGCTCCTGCGCAGCCTTGCGAACCGCTATCTTCCGAAGTCCGCTCTTGCCGAATTTCGTCACAAGCGCACGGCTCAGACCGCTTGCCGGGTTGAGCATCATCTGTGCCATGAATGGAAACATCTCGACCGTTATCTTGGCTGCGGTGTAGCCGTGCGGTATCTCGGTGTTGGCCTCCACCTCGTTGCCCAGCATCGTCGAGTACACAAGGCTCACCTCGGCATCTGTCAGGTCGGCACCGCTCTTCAGCTTGTCTTCTATCTCAAGCAGCTGACCGGCCTTTTCGGCCGACATCAGGTAGCCTGTCTGAAAGTCAAGGTCGGTCGCCGTATGCCACGCTCCAATCTTGAAGTTGCGCCAGTTGTTGGCCACATTCCAGAATCCACCCATAAACCCGTGACTCTTCTTCAGACTGCGGGTCTCCAGCAGATTTTTCGCCTCATTCAGCACCTGTCGCTCGGCCATATACGCCCCTGCAGTGCGCTCGTGCTGACTCCTTGTGTCCACAGGCTTCGGCGCCCGATTGGACACACTCCTGTTAACCGAGCCGCCCACTATCCGCCTGAAGTTGTCCCAGAACCCCTCGCTGTCCCTCCACTCCATCTCGCGGTCCAGTTCCTCCGCTCTCTTGTCGTAGGTCTCGCGCAGGTTCTTCTCATTCTCGGCAAGCCGTATGTCGACGCTCTTCTCGGCTCTGTCAAGCACATCCCGCCTCGTCTGCTCCTCCACATCCTCCTTTTTCGTCGGGTCGAGACCATTCTTCTTCATCCGGGCCTCAAACTGATTCCGCAGTCGTGCCTGGCGCGCGCCATACTCGGCCTTGTCGGCGTCGACTATCGAGGTCGTCAGCGTCCCGTCGGGCAGCATCCACTCTGTCTTGGCCTCGCCATCCTCTATCTTGACTCCATGCACGGTGGGGGATAGGCGACCTCCTGCCGGCGCGTCGGTCGCATCGTCTCCCGTGCTGTACGACGACACACCTAAAACCTTGGTCGGCGTCCCGGCCATGCGCGCTGTCATCTCTGCCGCCTTTGTCGCACTCCGCCCCTTCGGAGTCTGAGCCTTGACGACTCTCCGTATAGCCTCTCTCCCTCGCTGCAGTGACTGTATGGTCGAGTTTACCCTATCAGATATGTCGCCCATCGCAAACGCTTTCTGTATCGGTGTCGGTCTCCATCCGCCTTGCTGTGCCTGCGTAGACTCCCCCTGTGCAGACTGTCCCGCATCAGCCGGGCGTCGAGTGCCGGCGCCCTCTGCCGCCGTGCGGTTGCCCCCTGATGCCGCTGCACCCTCGGTCGCCCCCCGCGCTGTGCTCTGTTTAGTCGGATCATCTTTCTTTACCGCCACCAGCCCCATGCGGCGCGCGAACTCCTCGTAAGTTGGGCTGTCGACATAGCCATCCTCCTTCATGTTGTCATAAAGAGCCTTGCGGTTCCTGTAACCCTGCTCGCCGGGTGCGAGGAAAAATTCACGGAAATGCTCGCGGCTGTTCTCGACCCAGCCATCCTCCTTGAGGTTGTCATACAAATCGTCTACAATATCTTGTGCCATATCTTATAAGCCTAATCGGTTCTTTTTCTTCTTGTCGCTGTTCGGCTTCACAATGAAACTCTTCTCCGTGCGCCTCTCGCCGCCTATGTTTTCCGACACGGTAACCTGGGTCGGATAGTCATACCCGTTTTCTATACTCCGTTTCGCAGCATCAATCTGCTTTGGCTCGCGTCCTACCACATTCCCATCTTTGTCGTAGACTGCATAACCCTTCTGGCTTCCGCCTCCTCCACGACCGCCACCGCGACCTTGCCCCGGCTGCCACCGGTCATTCTTCCTTATGCGTGATTTGATTTCTTCAACACGAGTATTCCACAATTCGTTGGCATATTGCGCCTCGATTTGTTTCACTTCGGCCGCGGCCTCCTGTTCGGTGATCTTCCCCGACATCAGTTTCATCTTCAGCTCTGCCATAGCGGCATCCCGGTCGGCCTTAAGTTGTGCCCGCGTTTCCTGCGACATCCTGATCTGGTCCTGGAGTGCGTCGCGCCCCCGCTGGTACTCTTTGGCATCCTGCGCGTCCTTGAGCTTGCCTATCATCAGCGAATAGTTGAGGTATCTGTCGGCATCGGCGTCACGCTCCTTCTTTATTCGCTCATAGCGCTCCCTCATCTTGTCAGTCATGGAATTTTCCTGCTGGTACATGTTGGGAGCATACTGCGTGGTGGTTATCAGATTGGAAATAGCGCTCGCGCCGTCAGCAATAGCGGAGATAATTCCCTCAGTCTTCTTGCGGCGACGCTCCTTTTCAAGCTCTTCCTTTGTCGGCACGTGTATCGCTTCCCGAGCCTTATACAGGTAATCTATCACGTCCTGCATATTGTCGAATTTGGATTCTCCGGCCTTGTCGTTTTTATGATCCTCTATAGCTTCCGCTCCATTCTTAGGCACGTAAACTCGTTTACCATCCCTGACTTCATCGGCATATATTCCATCATCGACCCGTGCAGGAGTTGAGGTCTGTGCAGGTGGAACAATGGCCGGTGTGGCCTCCGGCTCTTCCGGCTTCATCCGGGCCCATTCAGGGGTCGGGAGCCCTACATTAGACCTCGGTGTTTTATCTGCCATAACCGTAAAGTGATTAGAATGCGCCGGCAATGCCCGCACCTGCATTGGCTACGCCCTGCACGGCCTGGGATATTGCGTTGGCTTTGTTGATTTCAAGATTGTTCAGCTGACTCTGGAGCTGCGCGTCTGTAGCCTGATACTGCGATTCAATCTGATCCTTACGACGCTCACCGTTCACTGCTATTTGCGACGCCGCGTCCGCGAGAGCCTCATTGTTGGCCGCCTTGGCCGCTGCAACACTTTCCTCAGTGCCTCCCATCACGGCCTGAGTCCCGGCTGCCTGCTGATTGCGCTGGCGTATATTCTCCTGGGTAATGGTGAGTATGCGCTGTGCGTCGGCCCTCTGCGTGGCGTCCTCGTTGTAGCGTCGGTCGTACAAATCCTGATTCTTCCGCTGCTGCTCCTCGATATTCTTTTTTACCTTCTTCATAGCCTTGGATGCCGATATACCCCCGAAAATCGTTCCTCCGATTCCCAAAGCTCCGCCTATTATACTGCCGATCATGATAGTTGATGTTTGGAAGTTAAAACTATGGCGCGAAGATACAACCTTATATTTGCAAGTCAATTTTAAGTTCGAATTATATGAGAGGAAAAAAGACCGGCGGACGGCAGAAAGGAACCCCCAACAAGGATAATCCTATCCGTGGCTACCTGCTGTCCCATTCCGTCAAATACTTTGAACCCAACGAAGCCAACGCCGACGGCTTGAGCGACTTCGAGGCGGACCTCGCCCTGATGACTCCCGAGGACCGGGTGCTCGCCAATATCAGGATTCTGAAATTCCACACTTCGGAGCTTAAGAGCATCGATGTCGACATGACCGTGGCCGAGCACGTCGAGACCATCGACGAGCGGCTCGCCCGACTCGCCATCGAAGACGAACCCGACTCTGACCCTGATCCGAGAGAGTAATCTACCAACTCTACTTTTAGACCGACAACACCTCACGGGCCTTCATCGCGGAGGCTTATTTTTTTATGTGCGAAATCTCATAAAAACCAAACCGAAACCAAAACCGAACCAAACCGAAACCAAAGCATAACCAAACCGTAACCTATGGTTTCCGATATTTCAAAATCAAGAAAACCGATGGTAAATGACCCCGATTTTCATTCTTCCCAAAATGACGTGAATTTTTCCCGACAACGCATCAAACATGAAAATTCACGAATTTTTATCAGCATCTGTATATTGTTGATACATAATAAAATACATATGACGAAAAAACCAAACCGAAACCAAACCGAAACCAAAGCATAACCAAACCGTAACCTTCACGCGCGTCTTTGATGTAGATGTAGATGTAGATTATATATATATTTCGTCGTTGTTGTCGTCGTTGCGCGCATACGCGCGTGCGAGAAAACCGCCGGGCAAATTTTTTTTCAAAACTCCGCCCCGCAAAGCCGGCAGCCCGAAAGAAAGAAAAAAGTTCCGCGAAAAAGAAAGAAAAAAAAGCTGCGCGAAAAAATGCGCATGGCCAAAAGATAAAGTTCCGGTCCGCGGCCGAAATATTATCTTCGCCGCAGAAAATTCAAAACGACATCGTGATGCAGAAAAATCTTCGGGCCGTCATGGCCCTGCTGGCAAAAAGCAGACGTGAGATCGAGATTCACTCGGTCGACTTCGATTACACCGGGCTCAGTCTCCTTGCGGACGAAATGCGTAAGGCAGACCGGGTTATGACTCTTGCAGTCGGCGACAATCTTACGCAAGACATGGTCGAAACGCTCGTCTCGATCAGCGGAGACCGCTTCAACCTCAAGTTTCTATGATGACCGCAATATCATAAGTGTCTGATATACAGTATTGAATAAATTGTATAGTGGAATAACGCGCGTGCAGGAGATGCTGAAAGACAACGGCAATCTGCCGGCAGAGTTTGATGTCGATACCATCACTGCATTTCGAGTCAATGCCCGTGTCACAAATGAGACCGATTTGTCGAAACCCACAAGTCAGGCGACAAGTCAGGGCACAAGTCAGGCGACAAGTCAGGGCACAAGTCAGGGCACAAGTCGCACCTCACGTAAGAGTCACGAGACCATTGAAGATAAAATTATTGATTTCTGCAAGGAGCCCCATTCGTTAATTGAAATAACCAAATTTTGTGGATTCAAAAACAAACGCAGATTCAAAGAGCGTTATCTCAATCCTCTACTTGGGATTCGCATCCAAATGACGATCCCAGACAAACCGACAAATCGTTTCCAGAAATACGTTACGTGTGAAAGATGACTTGCGAAACGATTCCTGAAAGATTCCTATGAAACGAGATGACATAATAATAAAATATCCGCGGACGCCACATATCGAGGGCTCGCGGCTGCAGCCGGGCGACGAGGATTTGCGCCAGCGTCGCTTCGGCGAGATCGCCGGGCGCCACATCGTGCTCGAAGAGAAGATCGACGGCGCCAACTCGGCGATCTCGTTCACCGACGACGGCCAGCTACGCCTCCAGAGCCGCGGCCATTTCCTTACCGGCGGCGCGCGTGAGAAGCATTACGACCTGCTCAAGCAGTGGGCCGCCGTGCATCGCGACCGACTCCATGCCGTGCTGGGCGACCGATACGTAATGTACGGCGAATGGATGTATGCCAAGCATTCCATCTATTACGACCTGCTGCCCAATTATTTCATGGAGTTCGACATCCTCGACCGCGAGACCGACCGCTTCCTCGACACGCCGTCGCGCCATGAGCTGATCCGCGGCCTGCCCGTCAGCTCGTGCCCCGTTCTGGCCAGCGGCTGTTTCTCAGGCATGGGCGAGATTCTGAGCCACCTCGGCGACTCACGCTACATCTCGGCTGACCACATAGCCCACCTCCGTGAGGACGCCGACCGACTCGGACTCGACGCCGACCGTGTATGCCGCGAGACCGACGCATCGCGCGCCATGGAGGGAATCTATATAAAGGTCGAGGAGAACGGCGAGGTCACCGACCGCATGAAATACGTCCGTGCCTCTTTCCTCCAGACCGTCGAGGAGTCGCAGTCGCACTGGCTCGACCGGCCCATCGTGCCCAACCGCATCACCGTCGCCATAGCCGACCTGTTCGTATGATCGAGACCGTCGGGAACATCTTCGGTTCGCTGTCGGAGCGGATGCGCCTCACGCCTCAGGACGTGCGGTGGCACGGCGAGGGCGACGTACTGACGCATACGCGGATGGTCTGCGAGGTGTTGGGTGCCCTGCCGCAATACGCCGAATTGCCCGGCCGACAGCGCGAAATCCTCATGGCTGCGGCGATGCTGCACGACGTGGGCAAGGTCGTGGTCACGCGGAGCGTGGCCGGAGCAATCGAGGCCCCGCACCATGCCCCGGTCGGGGCCCGAATGGCACGCGAGCGGATGTGGCTCAGCGGGATGAGCGGCAGCGACGAACTGATGACGCTCCGCGAGACCGTCTGCCGGCTCGTGAGGCATCACTCTTTCCCGCCGCATGCCATCGACGACCCCGACGGCGTGCCGAGGCTGCACCGCATCGCGGCCGACGGCCTGCTCGCAGCCGGTTTTTCGCTCCGTCTGCTCTGCATCCTCGCGCGTGCGGACATGGCGGCCCGCGTCTGCGGCGACCGGGCGCAGATGCTCGACCGCATCTCGCTCTGCGCCGAACTGGCCGCCGACGAGGGGTGTCTCGACAGTTGCTATCCCTTCCCGTCCGACTGCACGCGGCGGGCTTTCCTCAGCGGGCGAGACGTGTGGAAAGACCAGACGCTGTATGATGATTCGTGGGGCACAGTCTATATGATGAGCGGACTCCCCGGGACGGGCAAGGACACCTGGATCGCCCGGAATCTTCCCGACCTGCCGATGGTCTCGCTCGACGAGATCAGGCGCGAGCTGAGATATCCGCCGACCAAGAACCAGGGAATCATCGCCAACCTCGGCCGCGAGCGTGCCCGTGAATATCTGCGCAGGCGTCAGCCGTTTGTATGGAACGCCACCGACATCACCCGCGCCACGCGCCAGCAGCTCGTCTCGCTCTTCGAGAGCTACGGGGCGCGCGTCCACATCGTCTGGCTCGAGACCGGCTGGCAGACGCTGCTCGAGCGCAACGCCTCGCGCCCCGACGCAGTGCCCCGGCCGGCCATAGAGGCCATGCTCGGCAAGCTCGAGCTCCCCGAGGCCTGCGAGGCCGCCCGCGTCGACTGGCTCTGCGTGTAGACCGCTATAGGAATATCGTCAGGAACGCGGGCAGGAGGATTATATCCCCGTCCTTGCGAAGGTCTTTGGTATACACGAGATAATTCCAGAGGATCCTGTCTGAATACTTGGTCTTGAACGCATCGAGCGACGCATGGGTCTTGTAGCCCGAAGACTTGACTTCGACGGGACATATCTTGTTGCCCTGCGTCAGTATGAAGTCAATCTCATAGTTGCGTTTGCCGTTTTCCGTCGGCCAGGTGTAGTAGAAAAGCCGATGGCCGTTCGCGGTCAATATCTGGGCCACGATATTCTCGTAGACATATCCGAGGTCTGCCGAAAGCTTGTCGGTGAGCAGTTTCTGATAGATTATGTTGTCAGACGCGCTGCGGTCCCAGAACGCGAGCGTGATGAAAAGGCCCGTGTCCGCCAGATACATCTTGTAACGGTCGTAATCGGCATGCAGCGCGAGCCCGACATTCGGATCGTTGGCGTGGTGGGAAATATTGACCGTAAGGCTGTCTTCAAGTTCTCTGAGCACTTCGAGCATCCTGTCTTCCTCCATGCCATACCCGATTACGGCTCTTGACTGGAATCTGCTCGCGTTTTTAGTCAGCTGTGAAGGAATGGATCGGAACAGCCTTGCGGCTCTGCCTGTCGGGTCGATCTTCTCGAAGTCATCCAGATATAGTTCGATTATCTCACGCTTCTTCGCGTCGACTTCCTCAAGGTTGTTGGTGTCGAGATAGGTCTCGACGGCCTGGGGCATACCCCCGATGAGCATATAGAGCCGGAACTTGCGGAGCAGGTCTCTCGCCACGGCGTCGCCGAACGGTTTGCGCGCATCGAACATCTGTCTCATCAGCGGGATATTGCCTCCGCCGCCCAAAGCCCATTCGAACTCCTCGTAATCCATGGGATACATGGTAAGCCTCGTCTCTTCGCTCGGAATGACTATCCCGGTAGTGTTCTTTCTGATCGAGAGCAGGGAGCCCGTCTCGATATAGTCATATCTATGGTCTTTGACAAGATACTTTATCGCTTGTCTCGCCTTGGGGCATTTCTGGATTTCGTCAAATATGATTACAGACTTGCGTTCCGTCAGCTTCACCCCGTATATGAACTGAAGCTGCATGAAGAAGTTGTCGCGGTCGGAGATGTTCTCGACCGCTTCCCAGACCGACGCCGGCGCATCGGCGAAATCGACGGCGATATAACTCTCATACTCGTTTCTGGCGAATTCCTCGGCAATGGTTGATTTGCCGACGCGTCTCGCGCCCTTGATGAGCAGGGCCGTCGAGCCGTCCCGCTTCTGTTTCCACTCCAGCATTTTGGAGTATATCTTGCGTTTGAAAATTCTCATAGCTGACTGATTGGGATTAATCGCCGCAAATATAGCGATTTAAATCCATTCCGCAAAATTTTAAAGCAATAAAACCTACATAATCTCACTTTTTATTTTGCAGGATACCTACAAAATCTCACTTTTTATTTTGCCCGACACCTACATAATCTCACTTTTTTCAATGGGGTCTCCTCCGGATAGACGGCCTGCGATTCGTGCGCGAGGCAGGCGATGTGTCATGCCATGGCGGGACGTGGCCGGATTTTGTCGGGGCGCGGCCACCCGGATTGAAACAAAGGCACGAAAGATGCGTTAGACATATAAAAGACCGACACAGCTATGTCAAACAAACCGAAGAAAAACAGACGGGGCGCCGTGATGAACGCGATCACCCGCGAGGATTTCAGCGCGACCCACTATATGGGTTGTTCGCAGCCGAGCGATTATTTCTATGCCCGTCTCGCCAATAAGTTTTATTCATCTGTCAAGGAGGAGCTTGACAATTACGAAGGCCTGGCACCCGATACGTCCAAACGGCTCGCGATCACTCTCGCATGCTATGTCGAGGACCTCGTGGCCGGAACCGGCGTCTGGGCCGCTTTCTCGTCGATTCATCAACGGAAATATGGCAAGAAACTCCCTTTCTATAACGTAAGGGGCACGTTGTTCGGTTACGAAGAAGACAGGCCGTCGATGCAGGCGTTGCAGTTTCTGATCTGGTATGAACTCTGCAACGGCAAACCGGGCACTATAATAAATCCCAATAATCCCGGGATACAGATGATGGCGTTGACGCTTATGTCAGATCTCGCCATGGCTTATGAAGAGGCTCCCGAGACGCCGGCGCGCCCCGAACTGCTGCCTGAAGATAAGGCCGGAGTTCCTTTGTTCTTCCAGATTCGGCAGATGTGCCAATGGCTGTGCGACGGCTGCTATCTGACCCGCATCCACGACAGGAACAATGTGACGGATGATTTTGATAAATTCATCGGCAATTTGATTGAGTCCACCCATAACTACGATGGAGAAGTCAAGGCCTACGCATCCGAGGCGTTCGTGCCGCTCAACGCGCGCATCGGTCCTCTCGCCATCCCGGCTTACGAGTGGCTCGCCGAAATCTTAGACCTCTACCATGAGTCCGGCGAGGAACCGTTCATTCCTATCCTAAAGGAGATCAAATCGCTGCCTTACCAGACTTTCAGATATGTTTCCCTAAATAAAGATGAAGCGGAGATAGAAAATGTCCTTGGCGAAAAGTTCACGCTGTCGGCCGCTACAATGCCCGGCGAAAAATTTCCGAGTAAGGTCAAGGCGGGAGATTCGGCAGTGATGTCGATTGTCCGGTTCGGCGGCAAGTGGTCGATGAACGGCCTCAGCCTCGAGTCGTTGCCGCCGCAGATGTTCGAGGAGACCAGGAAGAAAGTACTTGCGGAAAAAAAGATGCAGAAGGAGAACTACAACCGTCTCTACAAGGCGTTCGGCCGCCGGCGCATAGGCGTTTGCGCGTCATATGACGAATATCTACAGATTGCCTTTGCCGGCAAAGTTCCCGAAGTATGTACTGATGTCGAGATTCCCGAGGACATCCGCGACGCCGACAACTTGCTCTACTTCCTTAAAGACAACGGAATGGTGAGCCTACTGCCGGATTGGGGAGACTGCGTGAAGACCGACGGCAATCCCTACTATGATCCGCAAGAGGCTGCGGAAGAAGGGCGTATGCTCATCCTTGACCACAGGATGACGTCGTCTGAGATGCGCGACTACCTCATAAAGAAAAAACTGCTGCCCGACGCGGCGCTCAACTCGATGATCTCGCCCGAGGCCGGCAAGGAACTGTTCCAGCGCAACATGCGCTTTATCAACGACTTCCTGGACCGCGACACGATGCCCTTCGCCACCAACATTTAGTTCAATGATTAATGATTAGAGCCGTCCGGCTCCGACCTTAAAGACCTTTAAGGCCTTAAAATCAACAGCATGATTCCCAACCCCGATTACGACTATCCCGAATGCTGGGCCGAATATTCCCGGGCCGACAAAATGAAGAAAGCCGCGGAACTCTTCGTCGTGCAGGGCGTCCGCGCCGTCGAGTGTTGCCAAGGCGATTTCAGGATAGCGTCGCTCGTCGCCTACAGGGCCGCGGCCGAATATTTCAAGGATGCCGCGCACGAGGACGCATACCCCGAAGTGATGTGGCATATCGACCCGTTATATCTGCCGGTGAGATATTGCGGCGGCGACATGGCGTTCGGACGCGTGTTCGCCATCAACCACTGCGCGTTCACGTCGCCCGACTCGATCATCGGTTTCAGGAACGCGGAATACAGCCGGCCCCAGGAGTACTTCAAGATTCTCAAAGGGCTGAAATACGTCGGCACTCTTCGCAACTGGGTTCTGTTCAAGCTCGACCGCGACTCTACCGATGACATGACAGGGACGCTCTATTCGCCGCTTGAGAAGAACTTCACAATCGAGTTCGCCCACTTTCCCCACGATGCCGACCGCCGGATACTCTACCGCTGGGAAGACTGCTGAGATTGTAAGTAATCAAAGGCGATTAACTCTTTATTTTCAAAATATTTTGACTTATGAGTGTTTACGATAAATTGAAGCCGCGCGATCCCAACGTCGCGGGCGTCGGCGACAAACCGCTCGACGCTCAGTACACGCCCGACCGTATCGACAGTATCGGGCCCGATGACATATTCGTTTTCGGCAGTAACCTTGACGGATACCATGCAGGAGGCGCGGCTCGCGTCGCGCTCAACCGGTTCGGAGCTATTCTCGGCCAAGGTGTCGGCCTGCAGGGAAACAGTTACGCCATCCCGACCATGCACGGCGGAGTCGAGGCCATCCGGCCATACGTCGATGAGTTCATCGACTTCGCGAAGGAGCATCCCGAACTGACGTTCTACGTCACCAAGATTGGTTGCGGCATAGCCGGCTTCACCTTTGGGGAGATAGCCCCGCTGTTCGCCTCAGCCGTCGGGTTACCGAACATCCGCCTCCCTCGGGAATTCGTTGAAATAATAAGAGAATCCGAATCCTGAACCACCGGTTAAAAATGCGGTTTTGAATACGAAACGTTAAATTTCAATTTTAACGGGTTTGTGTGGCATGAATCCACTGCTGTCCTGATTAAGATTTTTTCAGTGGGTTATTCGGTTCGCACCCGTTTTTTTAAGTAGGTGGTCAGATTAAACGCATACCAGATGCGCAGCTGTTTTGGAGCCGATTTGGCTCTTGAACGAAGGAGTGATGCGGGCATCACGACTGAGAGAAAGAGCCAAAGCGGCTCCAAAACGGCAAGCAGATGGTGTGCGAGATATCAACAAATATTCTTCTATCGGTTTAATCTGACCACCTACTTATTAATTTTGTGCATACTTATGGCAAAACAGGAATACATAGAGCGCAACTCGCGGTGGTTGGTCGACAAGGCGGCCGAGCCGGGAGTGCAGGGCATCGACAAGGGTGTGTGCTACAGGATTCTCAAGCAGGGGAACCCGAAGGCGGCGACTCCCGGCCGGGGGAGTGTAGTTACAGTGCATTATACGGGCCGGACCATCAACGGCCGCACGTTCGACAGCAGCCGGGGCTCGACGGCTCCGGCCTTCCGGCTCCGCGAGCTCATACCGGGCTGGATCATTGCCCTGCAGCGGATGCATGTCGGCGACCGCTGGGAGGTATACATCCCGGCTGCGCAGGCATACGGCAAGCGTAGTCTGCCCGGCATCCCGGCCGGCTCGACACTCGTTTTCGACATCGAGCTCCTGGCCGTCAACTGATATCGCCCGAGTTTACCGGTTGACGGCGGCGGGGGTCCAGTTGGTGAGGAAGCGGATGAGCTTGTCGCGGTCGTAGCCTTCGCCTGATTCGAGCAGCGAGCTGTCCTGGATGTGCAGCACGTTGCCCTTGGCGTCGAGCACCACCAGTACCGGGAAACCGAACCTCTCGGGGTGTCCGAGCTTGCCAAGCAACGCCTCGTCGGCCGCTTTCCGTTCGGGCGAGTTGTCGCGGGGGTTGTAGTTGACGTGCAGGTATATGAAATTACGGTCCACCAGTTCGCGGATCTCGGCGTCGGCGTCGATGAAGGCGGCAAGCCTCAGACACCACTTGCACCAGTTGCCGCCTACCTGACAGATCACAAAGCGGCCGTCGTCGGCCGCCTGTGCCTGTGCGGCCGCAATCTGCGCGGTGCGGTCGGCCGTTTCGTCATACACCCTCTTCAGCGGGGCCTGCTGCGCGAGCGCGGCGGCGGCTATCGCCACCACGCACATCAATGTCATTATCCTTTTCATCTTCATTCTGTCTTCTTCATTATTCATCAATGTCTGGCGTCTGACGTGACTCCGGGCATTTATAGAACGGCGCGAGGCTTAAAAATTGTCGTCGGCGGGCGCCAATTTGGAAGTCGGTAGGCCGTTTTTTGACCATGGCGTCCTCGCGAATCGGAATTTTTTATTAATTTTGTGGCAAAAGTCTCAAAAACAAAAGGAAAGGTATGAAGAAACTTATCAAAGGCCTCATCATGGCCACAGTCGGTCTGCTGGCGTTGCCGCAGGCTTTCACCGTCACAGCCTACGGGCAGACGGCCAACCAGAAGAGACTCGTGTCGTACTCATCGTGCGATGCGGGGTCACCATCGACCGACGTAATCAAATACGACGCCAACGGTCGCGTGTCGGAGATACTGTCTGTCGGGGTGCGGACGGTCTACGACTGGAGCGGCTACAGCCGCGGTCAGGTCAAAGGTGTCTTCAAAAGCTCGAAGACTACACTCCGGCAGACGTATACGCTCGACGCCAAGGGGCGCGTGGTCAAGGCGGAGGTAAGCAACGACAAGGGCCTGCTTTCTACCACAGAGTTCGGTTATGACGCCGCCGGCCGTCTTGTTTCCGTCAAGGACAGCGGAGACAAGGAGAAACTGGGTGCGATGCACAAGTCTCCTTCAGTGGCCAAGTTCATCTATGAGAACGGCGCGCTCAGACACATCAACGTCTCGTACACCGTGGCGGGACAGGACGATAACGTTCTGTACAAGAGCATCGAGAAGATCGCCAACAAAGGAGGCTGGACAATAATGGTGCAGCTGCTTCCCGAGATGACGACATTCTCGATAATGGAGGATCTCGCCATATTGAATCTCCTCGGCACGCCTGTCGCCGAGCTGCCGATGTCGGTGACCTATGTGACCGATGACGACGGGGGATACTCCCAGGATCTCAAGATAAAATGGACGCTCGATTCGGACGGTTATCCGCAGCAGCTGAGCGTCGACGGTGAAGCCGCCACATTCATCTGGGAATAATCCATTCCTCCGCACGGATACAGCAAACCGGAGCAGCGGCGTAGTTCCGTGTGGGACTAACCGAAGATTGACCGACAAACGGTAGGAATATTCGGAGAAATTGTTTAATTTCGCGGCATGAATGACAAACCTGACCGTGACGGGGCCCGGGAGAAACTGCTTCAGTGGTATCAGAAAGTTGCCGATTGCACTCTGCGAGAAATCAAGTCAGCCCGTGATACCATAAGGAATAAGGAGAGTGAGGTCTTGAATTATTTCATAAACAGGTCGACCAACGCAGCCGCAGAATCCCTCAACTCTAAAATCAAGAGCTTCCGCTCACAGTTACATGGAGTGTCAGACCTTCCCTTCTTTATGTTCCGTTTGTCGGTCATCTTCGGTTAGCCTCACACGGAACTGCGCCGCTGCCCCGTCTCGCGCACGGATCGCGGGCGGCCGGGACGGACCGCCCCTCCATGCCGGAACGCGCACGGTCGCTGCAACTCGTTATGCCTCAAGAGCCAGCTTGATTCTGTTCTCTATATCTATTGTCGGGTGGCGAATAATTTGTTGAGATGTCGTGTCTCAAGCGATTTCAGATAAGCATCCGGACGTTTTGCCTTGAAATAATACCACACGCATTGAATCATACGCAGGGATACGACATCATAATGCCTCAATCACTGTCTCCGACAGACCTGTCATTTCCATTATTGTGGATATGGGGAAGCCGGCTTGCTTCATTTTGCGCGCGATCGCCTCGGCCTTTTCAGCCTCTCCTTCCGCACGTCCTTCCGCACGTCCTTCCGCTCGTCCTTCCGCTCGTCCTTCAGCACGTCCTTCGGCAAGACCTTTGGCCTTGGCTTTCTCCTCGGCGGTCTTCAGGACGGCATTGTAGTCTCGCGCCC
>CAJTXU010000025.1:0-34517 GCA_910584125.1 uncultured Muribaculaceae bacterium
GCTCTGTTGGCCGCTTAGGCACGACTGGACGACCTCAAAATTTACCGAATCATTGTGTTAAATAAACCATAATTTTGTCATAAGGAATCATGATAGAAACCGTATGATTGCCATAAGTTCCGAATCCCCTCGGACTAATTTCAGATATCATGACACTCATAATACAAAACTTATATACCAATGAATGTAAAACTACTCTTGAATGTAAAACTACTCTACACAGCGCGATTATGGCTCATCGCCTTCATCGCTGCAATCGCGGGAGTCCCGTCGATGTTCGCCCGCCACTTCACGTACACGTATGAGGGCCAGACCCTGAGCTACACTGTCATCGACGAGACTGCAAAGACATGCATGACGAGTAGCGGACATGGAGGCACCGGTAATTCTGTTTGTGGGGATTTGACAATACCCTCAATCGTAAAATACGGTAAAGTTGAATACTTAGTCACCGAAATAGGGCGTCAGTCATTCGTCAGCTGCAGTGGCCTGACATCGGTGACAATACCCAACTCGGTCACCGAAATCGGCGATTGGGCTTTCTCCGGCTGCAAAGACCTGACATCGTTGACTATAGGCAATTCCGTCTCTAAAATTGGATCTTCCGCTTTCTCCGACTGCATAGGCCTGACATCGGTGACTATCCCCAATTCCGTCACCTCAATCGGAGAGAGTGCTTTCATCGGATGCAACGGCCTAACATCGATGACAATACCCAACTCCGTCACCGAAATTGGATCTTCGGCTTTCTCCGGCTGCATAGGCTTGACGTGTATAAACGTAGCTGAGGACAATCCGTCATATAGGTCAATTGAGGGAGTTTTATACAATAAAAATGCTTCGACCCTTATTTCTTGCCCGGGAGCTAAAGTTTCAGTCAATATCTCCAACTCCGTCACCTCAATCGGCGAAAGGGCTTTCTCCGACTGCAGCAGTCTTACATCGGTGACAATACCCAACTCGGTCACCGAAATCGGCTATGGGGCTTTCTCCGGCTGCAGCAGCCTGACATCGGTGACAATACCCAACTCGGTCACCGAAATCCGCCTTGGAACTTTCTCCGGTTGCAGCGGCCTGACGTCGGTGGCTATACCCAACTCCGTCACCTCAATTGGCGATTGGGCTTTCTCCGGCTGCAGCAGCCTGACATCGGTGACAATACCCAACTCGGTCACCGAAATCAGTTATGAATCATTCCAAGGATGTACTGGCCTAACCTCGGTGACTATCCCAACTCCGTCACCGAAATCGGTGGTGGGGCTTTCTCCGGTTGTAGCGGTCTGACATCAGTGACAATCCCCGACACTGTCAACAAAATCGGTTCTGAAGCTTTCTATCACTGCAGTGGCCTGACATCAGTGACTATCCCGGACTCCGTCACCGAAATTGAATCTTCGGCTTTCTCCGGCTGCATAGGCCTGACTTCGCTGACTATACCCAACTCTGTCATCGAAATCGGCTATGGGGCTTTCTCCGGCTGCCATGGCCTGACATCGGCAACAATCCCCAACGCTGTCACCAAAATCAACAAATATGTTTTCTCCCACTGCAGTGGCCTGACGTCGGTGGCTATACCCAACTCCGTTACCGAAATCGGCGAAGGAGCTTTCTCCGGCTGCAGCGGCCTGACCTCGATGGCTATACCCAACTCCGTTAGATTAATCGGTGCTGAAGCCTTCTTCGGCTGCAGTGGCCTGACATCGTTGGCTATAGGCAATTCCGTCTCTAAAATCGAATCTTCGGCTTTCTCCGACTGCAGCGGCCTGACATCGGTGACTATCCCTAATTCTGTAACCACAATCGGCACAGGAGCTTTCGGTAGATGTAGTAAATTAAAGAATCTAACTTTAGAGGATGGTGAGAAGAAATTGACGTTTCTAGTGGATCCAGAATTACAGGAATCCGCTTTATCTGGTTGCCCGCTTGAAACGTTGTATTTGGGGCGAAACATATTATACCACTCCCCATTCAAATCTAAGGAGACTCTTACAAACCTGACCATCGGCAACTCCGTAACCGAAATCGGCGGTGTGGCTTTCTACGGCTGTAGCGGCTTGACATCGGTGGTCATCCCCAACTCCGTCACCTCAATCGGGAATAGTGCTTTTAATGGCTGTAGCGGCCTAACCTCGGTGACCATCCCCAACTCCGTCACCTCAATCGGCTATTCCGCTTTCTCCCAGTGCGAAAAACTGGGTGAAGTTAATTACGATACAACAAGGCCAATCACCGTCGGGGATAAGTATATATTTGATTTCAATACGTATGAGAGTGCCACGCTTAATGTAGCCATTGGCGGCCTTTCCGAGGCTTCTTCGACCGAACCGTGGAAGTATTTTGCCAATATTAAGGAGAACGATTTCTCCGGTCTCGAGGACGTGATGGTCGACATTAATCCGAATGCTCCCGTCGAGGTCTTCAACCTCAATGGCGTACGCATATCAGATAGCGTCAACAATCTCCCCGCCGGAATCTACATCGTCCGGCAGGGTGCCAAGGAACAGAAAATTATGGTGAAATAAGGCACATCTTCCGTATTCCACACGAATACGGATAATGTGCGCACTAAGCAAGGAAATCGTCCCAAATAGCGTATGACTTTCTTAAGTGTCAGAAACTTCGGATACTTAAGAAAGTCATACGCTATTTGGGACATTTACGAGCATTGTCAGCAATAATTATTCCGGGTTTCGATGTTTCAGTTCTCGGTTCCTTCTTTTCCCTTATGAATAGCCGTTAGCAGCCCCAAATATGCTTATAATCCCCCAAATCTATGTCTTTTGGTCCACTTTTGGGGGATTATAACGAGGTTTTATCAAATTATTTTACTAACTTTGCATTTGAAAATTCGATACGACCTTATGATAATAGGAAGAAAATCAGAGCAAAAGGAACTGTTAGACGCTGCAAATGCTGAGTATTCAAAATTTGTGGCGGTATATGGACGTAGGCGTGTAGGTAAAACTTTCCTTATTAGGGAGACATTCAACTATTCATTTACTTTCCAGCACACAGGATTGGCTCATGGTAAAATGAAGGATCAGCTTCTCAGTTTCCGAGCTTCTCTCCAAAATGCATCAAGGAGGAAGTATTCTCAATTCAAAAATTGGTATGAAGCTTTTTTTGCGTTGGAGGAATGGCTCGGCTCTTTACCTGAAGGGAAAAAGATCATTTTCTTCGACGAACTACCGTGGATGGACACTCCCCGCTCTAATTTCATATCTGGTTTGGAGCATTTTTGGAACAGTTGGGCTTCGGCAAGAAAAGACATACTTCTTATCGCTTGCGGCTCAGCAACATCATGGATTGCCAACAAACTCATCAATAATCATGGAGGGCTTCACAATCGTCTGACGAATAAGATTTTACTTCATCCTTTTACGCTTTCGGAATGTGAACAATATTCAGAGGCGAATAAATTGGGACTTAGCCGTTATCAGATGGTTGAGAATTATATGATAATGGGTGGAATTCCCTTTTACTGGAGTTTGCTTAAGCGTGAGATAAGCATGGCTCAGAATATCGATTCACTGTTCTTTAGTGAAGATACAGAAGGACTGTCACACGAGTATGAACAATTATACTCATCCTTGTTTAATAATCCTGAGCCATATATGCAAGTAGTCACAACATTGGCCAAAAAGAACAAGGGACTCACGCGCGATGAGATTGTTCATGATAGCGGAATCAAAACGAGTGGGGACTTGACTCGATATCTTAATGAACTTGAATGGTGTGGTTTCATACGAAAGTATAATTGCATTGGGAAGCAATCAAAGGATGCATTATATCAACTCATTGACAACTTCACCTTATTTTATTTCCAATACATAAAAGGGAATAAGAATAACGATTCGCATTTCTGGACTAATAATATAGGCAGTCCCTTACACCGGGCATGGAGTGGTATCGCCTTCGAACGTGTTTGCCTTCAGCACATCTCTCAGATAAAGGAAGCTCTCGGCATATCCGGCGTGCTGTCAAATGTCTATAGCTGGAGAACTGAGGCCGATCAAGATAAAGGAATCGACAAAACCCAGATAGATCTTCTGATTGACCGTAACGACGGAGTAATCAACCTATGTGAGATGAAATTTTCTGCACAAGAGTATGCCATAACTGAAGATGAAGAAATAAAACTCCGCCGACGTCGTGGCAACTTCGTTGATGCGACTCAAACCAAAAAGGCCGTTCACATCACACTTGTGGCACCTTATGGTCTCAAACAAAATTCCCACTCGGCAATCGCCCAAAATGAAATTACCTTAAATAATCTGTTTTGACCCAGATGAAATAACTTATTTCTCAACAGAATAACAAATCTGTGTACAAAAACGTGTACACAGATTTGAGTTTCTCTTCTGCCCGTGCCGATAAATCTGATTTGTCCGGGTATCGGTCAGCGTAGGATGTCGAGGACGCGGCGGAGGGCGGCGATGAAGGCGTCGGCCTCGGCCTCGGTGTTGTAGACGGCGAACGAGGCGCGTACCGTGCCCGGCACTCCGAGCCGCTCCATCAGTGGCTGCGCGCAGTGGTGACCCGTGCGGACGGCGACGCCGAGACGGTCGAGCAACAGCCCGATGTCGTAGTTGTGGATGTCGCCGACGTTGAGCGAGATTACCGCCGACTTGTCGGGAGCCTCGCCATATATCCTCAGGTCGGGAATCTCGCGCAGACGCGCCTCTGTGTAGTCCAGCAGATGACGCTCGTGGGCCGCGATGGCGTCGAGTCCGACCTCGTCGATGAAGTCGAGTGCCTGCGAGAAGGCCGCCAGGCCGATGTAGTCGGGCGTGCCGGCCTCGAACTTGAAGGGGAGGTCGGCGAACGTCGTGCCTTCGAACGAGACGTGCTTGATCATCTCGCCGCCACCCTGGTAGGGCGGCATCTCCTCGAGCAGGCTGCGGCGGCCGTAGAGTACGCCGACGCCAGTCGGACCATACATCTTATGCGACGAGAAGGCATAGAAATCGCAGTCGAGGTCCTGCACGTCGATGCGCAGATGGGGCGACGCCTGGGCGCCGTCGATCAGGCACGGCACGCCGTGCGAGTGCGCCACGGCCACCATCTCCTTGACGGGATTGACCGTGCCCAGCACATTGCTCACGTGGCAGAAGGCCGCCATGACCGTGCGCTCGTTGAAGAGCGAGCGATATTGCTCCATGTCGAGCCGGCCCCTGTCGTCGATGTCCACGACGCGGATCCTCACGTCGGCGTGGCGACGCAGCAGCTGCCAGGGCACGATGTCGGAGTGGTGCTCCATGACCGTGAGGATGATCTCGTCGCCGTCGCGAAACCGCGAGCCGTAGCTCGCCGCCGCAAGGTTGATGGCCTCGGTCGTGCCGCGCGTGAAGATGACCTCCTCGGTCTCGGCGGCGTTGATGAAATCGCGCACGCGGCGGCGCGTGGCCTCCTGGAGGTCGGTGGCCTCCTGCGAGAGGGTATGCACGCCGCGGTGTACGTTGGCCTTCGTGTGCTCGTAGAGCCACTTGATACGGTCGACCACGCGGGCCGGGGTCTGCGAAGTCGCCGTGTTGTCGAGATAGACCAGCGGGCGGCCGTTGACCTCGCGGCCCAGGATGGGAAACTCTTCCCTGATCTTATCGATGTCGAGCATGTCGGTAAACGTTTAATCGTCGGCGCGGGTGCACTTAGTGCATCGGCCGCAGGCCGACTGGAGTCCGGCGAACCGGCGTTCGGTGAGCAGACGCAGGCGGTCGCGCAGCGACGGCACGTCGACGGCCGCAATCACGTCGGCCATGAACGCCTGGCGCAGCAGCAGGCGCGCCGTCTCCTCGGTCAGGCCGCGCGTGCGCATATAGAACACCTGCATCGGGTCGAGCTGGCCGATGGCGCAGCCGTGCGAGCACTTCACGTCGTCGTTGTAGATCTCGAGTTGCGGCTTCGAATACATCTTCGCCTCCGGGGCGCCCACGAGGTTGCGGTTGGCCTGGTAGGCCTCGGTCTTCACCGCGCCCGGAGCCACGTATATGCGCCCCGTGAAGGCGGCCGTCGAGGTGTCGTCGACGCTGAACTTGAAGAGCTCGTCGCTCTTGCAGCGCGGGGCCGAATGGTCGATGCGCGTGTAGGTCGACATGACGCGGGCGCGGTCGCCGATGCCCATGCCGTAGAGGCGCAGGCCGGCCTCCTCGCCGTCGAAGCGGCAGTAATATTCGTTGCGGGTCGAGCCGTTGAAGAGGGTCATGCCGTCGATGTTGACCTGCGAGCCCGCCTGCTGAGAGACGTAGAGCGCCGAGAGGCGCACGGTCGACTCGGTCGACTCCTCGATGTTGTAATAGTCGAAGCGGGCGTTGCGGCCCACGAAGATCTCGATCGTCTCAAGGGCCATGAGGGCCACGTCGTCGCGCTGCGAATGGTCGCAGACCAGCAGCCGCGCCTCGGCGTCGTCGTCGATGACTACCAGCACGCGGCGCACGGCCATGAGCGGCATCGATGCCGAGAGGATGTTGACCAGCTGGAGCGGACGCTCGAGCCTGACGCCCTTGCGGACGTGCAGATAGAGGCCGTCCTGGGCGAAGAGCGTGTCGAGCGCCACGACGGGGTTGGCCATGTCGGCCAGCGTGCCGTAGCGCGCCGTCACCGTCTCCGGGTCGAGGGCCGCGAACTCGCGCAGGCTCCCGACGTCGACGCCGTCGGGCAGGTTGTCGTAGGCCTCGACGGCCGACGCGAACGTGTCGTTGACGTTCATCATCACCGACTGCGACGACACCGGCACCTCGCAGCTGAACGTCATGTCGGTGTTGACGTCGATGGGCACCTTCTGCAGGTTGATGCCGTAGTCGGGGGCGAGCAGGGCGGCGAGGTCGATGTTCTCGAAATTCTCGTCGCCGCGCCTCGGCAGGCGCATCGCGGCCAGCATCTCCGCCGCGCGCGGGCGCAGGGCGTTGAGCGGCCCGGTGCCGTTGGCGTCGATCAGCGCCCGGTGCTCCTCATAAAGGTCGATGTATTGTCTTAAGGCTTCATCCATGTCTGCCGGTGTGTTAGTCTTCCTTGTTTTCCTCCTTGATCCAGTCATATCCGCGCTCCTCCAGCTCGAGGGCGAGCTCCGGGCCGCCCGTGCGCACGATGCGCCCCTTGTATAGGATATGCACGAAGTCGGGCTTGATATAGTCGAGCAGACGCTGGTAGTGCGTGATGACGATGGTGGCGTTGTCGGCCGTCTTGAGCTTGTTGACGCCGCCGGCCACGATGCGCAGCGCGTCTATGTCGAGGCCCGAGTCGGTCTCGTCGAGGATGCTGAGCTTAGGCTCGAGCATCGCCATCTGGAAGATCTCGTTGCGTTTCTTCTCGCCGCCCGAGAAGCCCTCGTTGACCGAGCGCGAGGCCAGCTTGTCGTTGAGCTCTACGACGGCGCGCTTTTCGCGCATCAGGCGCAGGAACTCGGTGGCCGTGATGGGGGGCTGGTTGAAATATTCGCGGCGCGCGTTGACGGCGGCACGCATGAAGTTCACCATCGAGACGCCGGGGATCTCCACCGGATACTGGAAACCGAGGAAGAGACCCTCGTGCGAGCGCACCTCCGGCTCCATGGCCAGCAGATCCTTGCCGCAAAACTCCACGCTGCCCGACGTGGGGGTGTAGGCCGGGTTTCCGGCCAGCACCATCGACAGGGTCGATTTGCCCGAACCGTTGGGGCCCATTATGGCGTGGACCTCGCCGGCGTTGACCTCGAGGTTGATGCCGCGCAGGATCTCGCGGCCGTTGATTTCGGCGTGCAGGTCTTTGACTTTTAACATGTCGATATGTCGTGTTTTTATATTTTGGGATTAGAGCGGCGCGCGGCCCGTCGGGGCGTGGCGCCGTATAAAGTTAAAACACGCCGGGGGCGTGTTTTATTTTTCGTCAGGATATTTTTTTGGCCTCTTCGAGCTGGACGCGGTGGAAGAGCTGCTCGATGTCCTCGCCGCCGAGCAGGGCGGGCGATAGCATCATCACCTCCTCGACGGCGTTGCCGTCGTCCGAGCGGGCCGACTGCAGCAGCACCGAGCGCGAGTTGAGGGCCAGCAGCAGGTTGTAGGCTATCGACAGGAAGAGCATCCACTTGAAGAGGCCGAAGAGCGCGCCCCCGATGTTGTCGAGGATCGTGCCCATGCCCTCGGCCAGGATGCGCCCCAGGAATCCGGTCACCGTCACGAAGATGGCGTAGACCGAGAAGAACACTATGGCCGTCGAGATCGTGTCGTAGACGAACCGCTGCTCGACCTGGCCGTGGACCGAGGGGAAGGCGCCGTAGAGCACCTGGTTGAGCCCCGGGGCGAGAAGGCGGGCGCATACCACGCCGAAGGCGATGCCGATCGCCGAGGGAATCTGGCGCGAGAGGCCGCGTCGGAAGCCGGCGACGACGGCCAGGGCGGCCACGGCGAATATGATCAGATTGTAGAGCATGGCCGGCTGCTTTCGAGCAGCGCCACGGCGCTGGCGCTGATGCCGCGTTCCTCACCTTCGAAACCGAGGCCCTCGGTGGTGGTGGCCTTGACCGACACGCGGTCGGCCGCCAGACCCATCGTCTCGGCGAGCCGCCGGCGCATCGCCGGGATGTGGGGCGCGAGTTTCGGCCGCTGCGCCATGATGGTGACGTCGACGTTCACCGGCTCGTAGCCGCGCTCGCGTATCAGCCGGCACACGTGCCCGAGCAGCAGCGTGCTGTCGATGCCCCGGTAGGCGGGGTCGCTGTCGGGGAAATGCCTGCCGATGTCGCCCAGGGCCAGAGCGCCCAACAGGGCGTCGCAGAGAGCGTGGACCGCCACGTCGGCGTCGCTGTGGCCGTCGAGGCCCAGCGTGTGAGGCACCTTCACACCGCAGAGCCACAGCTCGCGGCCCTCCTTGAGGCGGTGCACGTCATATCCCTGTCCGATCCGTATCATCTTCTTCTCTTGCCTATGAGGTCGCGGAGACCGTCCATGTCGAACGAAAGCGTGAAGCGCAGCGTCTGGTCGAGCGGCGAGTTCTGCGCTGTGGCCAGCATGTAGCTGGCGTCGAGCTGCACGACGTTGAGCGAGAAGCCGGCGCCGAACGCGAAGTATGACCGGCCTCCCTTGTTGGGATGCTCGTAGTTGTAGCCGGCGCGGATGAAGAACTGCTGGTTGTAGTTGTACTCGGCGCCCAGCGACAGCTGGATCTCCTGCAGCTCCTCCTTGAATCCGCCCGGGGCGTCGTTGAAGCTCTTGAAGATGCCCGTGATTGGCGACATCGAGTTCCACTTGTCGTAAGCCTCCCAATAGGCGTCCTGGCCCTTCTGGGTCTCCATGTCGTAGTCTTTGGGACGCGGCTTGGTGGGCACCAGTAGTTTGTTGAGGTCGAGGCCTATGGCCAGCGTGTGGTAGTCGGCCAGAGGGAACATGAAGTTCATGCCCAGACGCAGGTTGGTGGGCAGGAAGGCGTTGGTGACGCCGTTGTCGTTGCTCACCTTCGTACCGATGTTGGAGATGTCGAATCCCCAGGAGAACTGGCACTCGTTGCGCCCGATCATCGGGAACGTGGTGAAATATCCGGAGAGGTCGACCGAGAATGCCGAGGCGGCCTTGAACTGCTCGCCGGTCTGCGTGTCCTGATACGACAGGTCGGAGAGGATGTATCGCAGCACGACGCCCATCGAGAACTTCTCAGAGAGCTTGCGCGAGTATCCGGCGTCGAAGGCGAACTCGTAGGGGTTGATGGTCTGGACGTTCTCGCCCACGGACTCATAGCCGCTGGTGGTGACCTCGCCGAGCGAGAAGTAGCGGAACGAGGCCGAGATGGCCTGGTTGTCGCCGCTGCCTATCTTCCAGTATCCCGAGAGGTCGGCCAGGAAGATGTCGTTGACGATCTTGCGCAGCCAGGGGGTGTAGGAGATGGCGAGGCCGCCGGTGGAATAGGCGAAGGCGTATTTAGAGGGATTCCAGAACTGGGAGTTCATGTCGGGGTCGGTGGCGGCGCCGAGGTTGCCCATCGCGCTGCCTCGCGCGTCGGGGGTGATGCCCAGCGTGGTGACGCCGGTGTTGACGGGGTTGAACTCGTTGTCCTTGATGTCGTTCTGGGCAGCCGCCGACGCCGAGGCGCCCAACAGCGCGGCCAGAGCTATGCTTGTCTTTAGATTCATCTTGCGGTATGCACGTTTTTACGGATGTTCTGGGTCTCCGCACGCGGGGCGCGGACGGCGGCTCAGTCTATTTTGGAAAATGTCACCCGGTTGGAGTTGATCCTCGATCCGGATGCCGAGGGGTGCCTGAGCGAGGCGGTGTATGTTCCGGCGGGCAGGCCGGAGAGCTCGCAGAGGGCAGAGGTGCCGGTGACCTCGGCGACGGCCACGACCTTGCCGGAGGCGTCGGTGACGGTTAGCTCGAGAGTGCCGAAAGAGTTGCCGTCGATGCGGAACCCGATTTCGTCGACTGCGGCCTCAGAGAGGGCCGTGAGCTTGATCGGGGCGGGCGCGGTCACGGTGAACTCGAGTCGTCTCTCGGCGCTGGCGTTGCCGGAGGCGTCGACAGCCGAGGCCACGGCGGTGTGGCGGCCCGGGGCGAGGTCGGCGGTGGTGACGCAGGCGGTGTAGTCGCTGACGGCCGAGCCTGAATAGCCCGTGGGGCGCACTGTGTAGGGCTTGCCGTCGATGGTGAGCGACAGGGCCGAGCCGGCGCCGATGCCGGGCATGAGGGCCGTGTCGTCCGAGGCGCTGACGAGCAGCGTCATCTCGGTGTCCTGATAGGCGAGGGCGACCTCGGGCGCGGTCTCGTCGCGTGCGGCCTCCGGGTCGGGCTCTGTGCCGCGTACGGCCACGCCGACGCGTGTCACGCCCGATGCGCCGAGACGGCGCGCGGGGTCGTAGGTGCCCACGAAGACGGGAATCTCCAGGGCGCCGGAGTCGGCGGAAGCCATCAGGTGGTCGCAGCGTTCGGGCAGGGGGATGCTGACGCTGAACCGGCCCTTCTCCACGCGGCCCTTGACGGCGGCGAGGCGTATGTCGTTGTTGGTGTTGATCTCAAGCGTGTCACCGAGCAGGCGGTTGCTCTCGGGTTCGTTGACCTTGACGGTCACGAAGCCGTTGTATGTCTCGTCGACCGAGCCGTCGGTGCCGAGCACGCTGCCCGAGACCTTCATCACCTCGCCGGCGCGGTAGCCCGAGGCGCGGTCGGTAATCACGTTGACCCTGCGCAGGCCGACAGGCACGCGCAGCATCGGGTCGCTGACGAGTATGTAGTTTATCTCGCTTGAATCAGACTGCCTGTCTTTGGCTATGGCGTAAGCCTCGCCTACGGTGGCGGTCTCTGTGCGCACGCGTCCGAAACGGTCTACGGCCAGGGCCTTGTACATAGAGGTGGCGAGCGCCTCGTTGTGGTTGGTCAGCGAGAGGCGGGTCGCGCATATCGAGCCGATGAAGCCACGGTTGGCGCGGATCACGCACGCGTCGCCGATGCCCTTGAATCCGGCGTCGGGCGAGCTCGCGTCGCAGCCGGCGATGAAGAAGAACCCGAGGTCGTCGTTGGTCATGTTCATCATCTGGGCCGACGACACGGGCCAGTCGAGGCTCTGTCCGAGGCCGCGCTTCTCCGCGTGGCCGAAGTATATGGAGAAGAGCTTGCCGCTGTTCCAGGCGTCGAAGGCGACGGGGACGATGTTTTCCTTTCCGATGCCTTCCATCCAGAGCTCCGACACCACGACGTCGGAGTTGAAGAGGCTCCTCTGGATGTCTTTCATGAAGCCTGACGTCTCGTGTGCCTGCTCGTCATGCAGATGGCCGTCGCCGGGATACGACATGGTGAGCATTTCGTTGACCATTCCCGAGAAGTCCTCGCGGGTGATGTATTCCTCGATCTTGGCCAGCGTGTTGTCGGCCTCCTCGACGCATGTGAAGGGAAGCAGGGCGACACCCACCTCGATGGGGATGCCGCTGAGGTCGTTGAGCCATACGATGGTGTCGGTGACGCTGCCGTAGAAGTCCATGATGCAGTTTGACTCCGTGCTCATGTCGCTCTGGTCCTGCTCGTAGGCTATGTGTCCCTCCTGGCGGTCGGGGATGCCGAGGATGTTGCGGTAGTCGCTGTAGACAGGGCCCATGAAGAGTACGCTGCGGAGGGGATTTCCTTCTGACTGCCAGAGCATCTTGACCAACGCGCGGTAGGCCATGGGGTCGGGCACGCAGTTGGTGAACTCGGCGAAGAGCTCCTGAGGCGTGACGATGAGCGTGCGGATGCCGTCGTGCTCCTCATGCAGGGCGGCGAGGCGCTCGGCATATGGACGGTAGGTCTCGGTGGTGAAGATAACGAAGTCGATCTTCTGGTCCTGCAGGGCATGGAGGTCGGTGTTGGCCACTTTCTCCCAGCTGTCGACCGTGCGGAGGGTCTTCGAGGGGTCGAACACCACGATGTTCATCTCGGCCGTCGACTGGTCGTAGAAGTAGCCGTCGGCGACGGTGAGCTCAATGGGGCGCAACGGGGTGGTGACGTCCCATGCGGTGGCCCCGTCGGGGATGCGGTGGCGCATCGGGGTCGAGCGCGAGGCGCCGAAGGAGATGAACTGCTGGGAGAAGTCGGGGTCGCCGGCGGCGATCTCAAGGTCGACGGGGTAGGTCAGCACCCAGTAGTCGAGATATGTTGTCTTCCAATAGTTCTTGTTGCCCTGGAACTCGTATTTCACCTTGCCGCGGCCTATGCCTGTGGCGGGGTCGATGTCGAGGCGCAGACCCTTGATGTTGTTGTCGAGGCGCTTCAGCTGCGAGGTGTCGTCGGCGTTGAAGTTGAATATCTTGGAGATGTCGTTGAGATAGGAGTAGAGAGTCGCGCCCTGTTCGTGGCGGAAACCGATCTGGGTCGTGATCAGCGCGTCGCCGTCGTAGCAGTATGGCAGCTCGACGTCGAACTCGAGGGGCTCGTCGAACGGGATCTGCTCGCCCAGGAAGATGTTGCCGGCCAGACCGTTGCCGCTGCCTCCGCGCAGGTCCTTCTCATGATAATGATAAGCGAAGCCGAAGTCGGCCTCCTGTGCCCTGGCGCGGTCGGAGTCTCCCATCTGCATCAGTGTCACCTCCGCGGCGGCCTGTGAGTCGGTGAGCAGGTAATAGTTCACGCGGCTGTAGGGGTTGGTGTAGTTGCGGCGGTGGCGCATCGTGCCGCTGTAATAGGTCGACTCGATTATGTTGGGGCCGGTGCCGTAGAAGAACAGCTTGTCGCCCGTATGGCTCACCGACACGGGCAGCGGGTTATCGTTGAAGATCTTGGTGCCGCGGGTGTTGGTGAAGTTGATCGAGCGCGACGAGCCCTTGTTGCCGTAGACGGCGACCTTCGACGGGTCAGAGAATCCCATCTCGCGGAGCTTGTCGTATGTTATCTCATACATTCCGGTCTCGGCCACGGGCACCTTGACCCAGTGGCCTTCGGCGAGCAGCGAATGGCTGTCGAATGTGTATTTTGCCACAGTCGACGATGAAGCGGCCTGCGCCGTGACGCATGCCGAGATGCCGAGCAGGGCCAGTATGTATGTCAGGTTGGTTTTCATCTTATGTTTATGTCAATGAGATTCGTATCTGTCTGAATGTCGGTCGCCGTGAGTCTTGAGCCGGGCTCGAGGGGTATTCCCCGGGGGGTGAGAGCGGCCAGGATGATGTCGCCGGTCTTGAGGGTCACCGAGTCGCTGATGCGGGGCAGCAGGCTCTCGACCGGGCGTCTGATCAGGGCGGGGTCGTAATCGAAGGCGGAGCCTCCGCAGGTGACGCGGAAGCCTCTGTTATAGACTAACGTTGAAATCGGCTGGAAATTGCCGACGACGCATGCGCGGTCGGAGGCGGTGGCCTCGCTCCAGGGGAGACCTGTCTCGCGCAGACGTGTCAGCAGCGCGGAGTCGACGATGGCGAACGCGGCCGCGACGGCCTTGAGGTATCGGCCGGCGAAGCGTGCGGGGATGCTCTTGCCGAGGCGCTCGCAGCGCCAGGCCACGCTGGCGAAGGCCTCGGGGCGCGCGCCGTCGCCGACGGGCACGAAGAGGGGGTTGCCCGTGTGCATTATGGCGGAGTCGGGCATGGTGTACCAGCCCGCCGCGCCCTCGCCCATCGGGCTGTCGGGGCACGGGGGCCCGTAGTTGTGTATCACGGCGAATATCTTCATCGCTCAGGGTAATTGTCTGCTTCGTTCTATTGCTGTCCCATCGATGCGAGACGTGTGTATATCAGCGCGAGGTGCGCGTAGATCGAGGTGTTGGCCATTACGACGCCCTCGGCCACCTTGACGCGGTAGGGGGTGAAGTTCCATATCGCCCTGATTCCGGCGCCGATGGCTATGTCGGCCGATTCCTGGGCGGCCTCGGCGGGCACGGTGAGGATTGCGATCTCGGCCGGGGTCCGGGCCATGGCGTCGTAGATCTCGTCGATGTGCCTGATGGGGACGCCGAGGTCGGTGCGGCCGATGGCGGCGGGGCTGACGTCGAACCCGGCCACGATCTCGAGGCCGTAGTTGCTGAGACCGGAGTCGCGTATCAGGGCCTTGCCGAGGCTGCCGGCGCCGATGACGTAGGCGCGGTGGGTGCGCGTGAAGCCCAGGAAGTCGCCGAGTGCGCGGGCCAGGTCCTCGACCTCGTAGCCGATGCGCGTGCGCCCCTTGACGCCGAGGAACGACAGGTCCTTGGCTATCTGCGAGGCGTCGACGCTCAGTGCGCGAGAGATGCGTGTCGACGACACGTATTTCACCCGCTTGCCGCGCAGGATCTCGACATACGCCAGATACCACGGCAGGCGCCGCAGAGTCGGCTCGGGCAGCAGGATGTTCTGTAGCTGGTTCATTCCGCTTTCTGCTCGGCCGAGATGGCTATTTTGCGCGACTTGGAGCTGTATGTGCCCTCGGGGGTCAGGACCGTGGCGCGGTAGATGTAGATGCCGCGCGGCACGCGTGCGCCCGAAGCGTCGCGCAGGTCCCACGTCGCGGTGATGTTGCTGTCCATGTCGGAGTCGAGGGCCTCGTCGACGCTCCATATGCGTCGGCCGCTGAGGTCATAGACGCCGATGGTGCAGTCGAGCGTGGTGTTGGGCCTGTCGAGCGAGATGCGGAAGTCTACCTGCGTCGGGCTCGTGCTGGCCGTGATGTCGTAGATCACCGGGTCGACCGCCGCGCCGACGTTGATGTCGAGCGTCGCCTTCGACACGTTGTTGGAGTTGTCCCACACCGAGAGGGTGAGCGTGTGGCGTCCCGGGGCTATGCCCGAGAGGGGATAGGCCAGCGTGCCGGAGTCGGGGTCCTCGGGGTCGAGGGTGAAGTATGCGTTGAGGTCGCTGTGGATGTCGCCGCCGTCGACGGCGAGCGTCAGGCCGTGGCCGATGCCCGACTCCGAGGTGTTGATGCCCGACTCGTCGCTGAGGCGCGCGAACACAACGGGGCTGGAGTTGACCAGACCGCCGTTCTCGAAGTTGGGGCTGTTGACGTAGAACTTCTCGATCTTCGGGCCCACCGTGTCGGTCACCTCCTCGTTGATGCCGAACACGTAGAGGCTCTCGCATGCGCCGTTGGCCTCCTTGCCGGTGTCGCTCCAGGCGTAGCTGGAGATGAGGGCCGGCGTGTAGATGCCCTGGATTTCGGGGGGCACGCGGAGCACGCCGCTGAAGCGGCCGGCGGCCACCTTGGCGTTGCTCTCCGACAGGCGGCGGTCGCGGTCGTTGTAGCTCACGGCGTCGCCGCCTCCCTGGCCGTAGGTGGTGATGACGCGCTCGGAGTCATAGAGCGATAGGGTCACCGTGCCGTTGAAGTCTTCGGCCAGCGTGCCGTCGGCCTTACGGATCGTGCCGGTGACGGTGGCGGCCGACTGCGCCGTCAGTTCGGGCATGGCGCCCGCGGAGAGGTCCTGGCCGTTGATGGTCTCGATCACGACGTCGTGATCGGGGCTCGGCACGCGTATCGCCGGGTCGCCCATGAAGCCGTAGCAGAGGTTGTTGAGGACGCGTTTGTCCATGAGACCGCGGATGTAGACGTCGCCGAAGCGCAGCGGGCGTCCGTCGGCGTCGCGTTCGAAGAGACGGCGGTGCAGGTTGGTGTTCAGGTATCCGTTGTCGCCTATGTAGACCTTGCGGGTGCCGCCCATCATGCCGATGATGCCCGACTCGGGATTGAGCATGATGTATTCGGCGCCGCAGGGCGACGTGTTGTCCCATGTCTGGAAGCTGCAGGTGGCGGCGAACATGAAGGTCAGGTTGCGGTTGGTCATCGAGATGATGTCCTGCCATTCCCACAGGTGTTCGTGGCCCCAGCCCGTCGGGCTGCCGTGGCCTATGTAGTCGGTGTATATCACGCCGTCGTCATAGTTCTGCTTCATCCGGGCGGTGGCCTGGGGATATGTGGCGCCGACGCTGGTCATGACGCGCTTGTAGGAGTCGAGATAGACGCGGTCGTAGACGAACGATTTGCCGTTGCCTCGGCTGCGCATGCTGGCGTATACTTCCTGGGCCTGCTTGAAATGGTCGTTGTTGTCGCCGTCGTCGGCGATGATCATCAGCTTGTTGCGCCACGGGCCGTAATTGGGCCGCTTGACGTAGTTCTCGATCTTGGCCGCCATCTGGTCGGCCTGCGTCGCGCTGGTCACCGGCAGGCGTCCGACGGCCACATGCATCGTGGCCTCCTCCATCTTGAACGACTTCTCGGGGCAGTCGTCGAGCATTCCGATGTAGTCGTCGTTGCAGTAGAGTCCCTGCTCTGTGAGACCCCCTGTGGGGTCCTTGCCGAAGGTCTCCCAGATCGGCAGCGGGCTGAAGCCGGCGTTCTTCGCCTCGGGCGAGAGGCGCTTGTTGTCGTTGAGGCCCTTGCCCATCAGCAGGCAGTAGCCGATGCGGTGTCCGTCGGCCGATTCGCCACGGTCGTGCCACATCTTGAGCAGTTTGCGGAATGCCCCGGTGTCGGGTTTTCCGCCCGAGAACTCATTGTAGACCGCCTGCGCGTCGAGCACGTGGACGCGGAAACCGTCGGTCTCCTCGTGGAGGGCGGCGATTCGTTCGGCGCCCCGGCGGTATTCGGGCAGAGTGATGATCACCATGTCGGGGGTCTCGAGGGCGTGGATGTCCTGGTTGGCGACGGTCGCGGCCGAGGATGCGGTGCGGCTGACGGCCTCGGGGTCGAAGGCCACGAACTCGAAATATCCGGCGCGCGTCGTGCTGAACGTGGCCGTGCCGTCGGCGAGCGAGAACTCCACCTCGGCCGGGGCGGCCGGGTCGGTGACGTCCCAGATGTGCGTGGTCTCCGAGCAGCCCTTGACCGAGATGCCCCGGTCGGGCGTGTAGGTGCCGTAGAAGTGCAGTTCGCCGTCGGTGAGCTCGAGGCGCCGGGTGTAGAACACCTCGATGTAGTCGAGGCGTGCCGTGAAGAGCGTGCCCGAGGGGGAGTAGTCGATGGTGAACGCCAGGCTGCCGTCGAGGCCCTCGATCTGCTTGGCTGTGACGACGGCCATCGCGTAGTCGGACGACGAAGTGCCGTTGATGCGGTCGGCCGCGGTCGCCTCCAGGGCCTCGCCGTTGGCCTTGAACATGAGCGACGAGGCGCCGTTGGTGGTCTTGGCGACGAAGCGCACGTTGGCTGTGGCCTTGTCGTCGGCCGCGCCGGGCAGCGGGAAGTTGAACGTCTGGCTGCGGGTGGTGCGGAAGTCCTCGCCGAGCACCTGCGCGCCTCCGACGGCGGCAGGCAGGAGCTCCTTCTCGTAGACGATGCGCTCGGTGAACGACTCGGCGGCCGACGAGCCTCCCGGCCGCGTGGCGGCCTGACGGACGGCGGCCTCGCCTTCAGTCTCGCGGTCGCTCAGGAAGTAGTAGCTGTCGTCGCTGAATCTATGGATCGTATGCTTATAGGGGGTCTTGACGTTGCTCGCGTTCGGCTTCCATGTGAAGTGGTCGGTGGCGAAGAACACGATGCCCTTCGACGTGCGCACGCTCGGCAGCAGCGGCAGGTCGTCGGGGGTCGAGGCGTCGAAACCCATCGACACCTCGCGGCCGCCGAGGCCGTAGACCCTGACTTTAGCGGGGTCGCTGAAACCGATTTTGCGCAGTTCGGCGTCGGTGATGAGGGTCATGCCGGTCTGCCCTGTCTTGACGCGGACCCAGCGGCCCTCGGCGAGCGCCGACGAGGCGGCGTAATGTTCGGCCGGAAGGGCGCGGACGGGGAGAGCCGTAAGCGTCGCGGCCGCCGGCACGAGTATCATTGACAGTATGGTGAGTGCTTTGTTCATTGTCAGGCAACGTGTTTTCTAAGTAGCTGCGGAAAATTAATGCACATATAAAACGCCGCTATTTTCGAGCCGATTTGGTTCTGGAGTGAGGGGGCATAGCGGGCTATGCGACTGAGCTCCAGGGTCAAAGCGGCCGAAAAGAGCAAGTTTTATTGTGCAAGATTTAAATTCAATATTCATCGTTTAATTTTTCGCAGCTATTTATCTTCTTATAACGTGGGCACCGGAGCTTTTATTGTGGGTGCGCCGGCCGTCGCGGAGCGCTGCGTCGCATCTCCTCCTCCCATTGCCGCCGGCTGCCCGAGTAGGCGTTGATGTCGACGTCGCCGCGCACGCCGGCCACCTTGCCCCGGTGGTTGTGCTGCCAGTAGGTCCAGTCGCCGCTCATTGCGTTCTCGTCGTTGAACGAGCATATCCACAGCGGCATCCCCTCGAACTCGGGCATGAGGTATTTCTCCCAGCCGGCGCGGTTGGAATAGAGCGTGACGCGGTGGCCTGCCATATTGAGGTATTCCACCATGAGCTGGAGGCGCGCCTTGACGCTGTCGACGGGCACTCCGCGGGCGTTGCCCTGCTCCTCGACGTCGATGGCCAGGCCCAGGTCGAGGTGGCGCCGCCCCACGGCGTTGAGGAAATTGACCGCCTGCTCGATGCCGTCGCGGTCGAAGCGGAAATAGTGATAGGCGCCGACGCGCATCCCCGCGTGCCGGGCCTTCTGGTAGTTGAGCACGAAGTTCTCGTCGCGGAACGACACACCCTCCGACGACTTGAGCCATACGAACTCGTAGCCCTCGGCGGCGGCGGCGTTGAGGTTGGCGTATCCGTTGTGGGCCGACAGGTCGAGGCCCTTGACGGGAAAACGCTCCGGATCGACATAGGGGGGCGTGGACATGTATCTGTGCCATGCCCACCAGCAGGCGCCCGCCAGGAGCAGTGTCACCAGCGCGAACCAGCCTGCAACGCGTATGTCCTTGACCGGCCGTTTCATTTGACTTATCCACAAGCAAGTAAGTGTAGGCAGACCCGTATTGCTTCTTACTTGATACTTATTACTTACTTAAAGATCTTTCGGTATATCCTGTCGGTGGCGCCCGTCTTCGAGCGGATGTAGCGTCCGGCGGCTTCGCCCCGGCGTCGGCGCTCGGCGGGGTCGGCCACGAGCAGGCTGTCGGCGGCGGCCTCGAACCCGGCGGCGGAGTCCACCGGCACTCCGCCCCCGCATTCGGCCATCTCGCGGGCTTCGATGAATTTACGGTTGTTCGGCCCGTATATCACCGGTATGTCGTAGACGGCTGCCTCGTTGATGTTGTGCAGCCCGGCCCCGAATCCGCCGCCCACGTATGCCGCGTCGCAATAGGCATAGGCCGACGAGAGCAGTCCGAAGCAGTCGATGACGAGCACCTGCTTCGAGGGGTCGGCCGGGTCGGCCTTTCCGTCGCGGATCTCGGAGAGAAGCATGACGCCGTTGGCGAACCGCGCCTTGAGCGCGGCGAGGCGGGCGTCGTCGAACTCATGGGGCGCGATGACGAGCTTCACCTCCGGGTGACGGTCGAACCAGGCGGCGTAGACTTCCTCGTCGGCCGGCCAGCTGCTGCCGGCCATCATCGTGACCGGCGCGCCCGGCTCGCCGTGGCGGGTGAAGGCCTGCAGCTCCGGGATCTCGCGCCGCAGCGCGCGGATTGCCGTGACGCGGTCGAAGCGAGTGTCGCCGCAGACGTCGGCGTTGTGGATGTCGATGCCGTCGAGAAGTTCGCGACTCCGCTCGTCCTGCACGAAGATGCGCGTGTACCAGCGGAACCAGAGGCCGTACCATGAGCCGGGATGCCTGAAGAAATACTGGTCGGGACGGAACGCCGCGCTTATCAGATATGTCGGAATCCGGCGCTCGTACAGCTCGTGCAGGTAGTTGCGCCAGATCTCGTATTTTACGAATATGGCTATCTCGGGGTGGGCCATGTCGAGGAATCTCTTAACCCTCGCCGGCGTGTCGAACGGCAGATAGCAGACGCAGTCGGCCCCGCCGTAATGGCTGCGCACCTCATAGCCCGAGGGGGAGAAGAAGGTGAGCAGGATCTTGTATTCGGGATGCTCGCGGCGGATTTTCTCCATCAGCGGGCGCCCCTGCTCGAACTCGCCGAGCGAGGCGGCATGGACCCAGACCACACGGTCGTCGGGGGCGATGTGCCCCTTGAGCAGGGGCCACACGTCGCGCTGGCCTTGGTCGAGCTTGCGCGCCTTCTCGTTGCGCAGCCCGGCCACCCGTACGCCCAGACGGTAGAGGGCGATGCCCGCCGTGTAGAGCGGGGCCTCCAGAATCTGGCGGCTTGCCTCCTCGGCCACTATCCTGACATCCTTTCCCAAATCGTTCAGCCCTCCGTGGCGCCGATGCGCTCCACAGCCGCGCGGATGCGGCCGATCACCTCATCCTTGGGCATGAGCTCCGTTATGTCGAACATGTGCGGGCCACGGCAGGCTCCGACCACGGCGAGGCGGAACGCGTTCATCACGTTGCCCAGGTGGTAGCCGTTGGCCTCGATCCAGCCCAGCACGACCTTCTCGGCGTTGGCCGACGTCATGTCGTCGATGCCCTCGAGCACTCCGACGAGCTCGCCCATGATGCGCGGCGTGTCGGCGCTCCAGCGCTTCTTGACGTCCTTGGGGTTGTATTCCGCCGGGGCCTCGAAGAAGAAGTCGGCCTGCTCCCAGAGGTCGCCGATCAGGTTGGCGCGCCCCTTGACCATGCCCAGCGCGCGGGCCGTGTATTCGGGCGTGAAGCCCTCGATGCCCCGCTTCTCGAGCTCGGGCATGAAGAGCGCGGCCAGCTGGTCGTCGGGCGTCTCCTTCAGATATTCATGGTTGAACCATATGCCCTTCTTGAAGTCGAACTTGGCGCCCGACTTCGAGCAGTGGTCGAACGAGAACTTGTCGATGAGCTCCTGCATCGTCATCAGCTCGGAGTCGTCGCCGGGGTTCCAGCCCAGCAGGGCCAGGAAGTTGACCACGGCCTGCGGCAGGTATCCACGCTCGCGGTATCCCGACGAGACCTCGCCCGATTTCGGGTCGTGCCATTCGAGCGGGAAGACCGGGAAACCGAGTTTGTCGCCGTCGCGCTTGGAGAGCTTGCCGTTGCCCACGGGCTTGAGCAGCAGGGGCAGGTGGACGAACTCGGGCATCGTGTCGGCCCAGCCGAGTGCCTCGTAGAGCAGCACGTGCAGCGGGGCCGACGGCAGCCACTCCTCGCCGCGGATCACGTGGGTGACCTCCATCAGGTGGTCGTCGACGATGTTGGCCAGATGGTAGGTGGGGAGGTCGTCGGCGCTCTTGTAGAGCACCTTGTCGTCGAGTATCGACGAGTTGACGGTCACCTCGCCGCGGATGCGGTCGCGCACCTTGACCTCGCGGCCCGGCTCGATGAGGAAGCGGACGGTGTATTGCTCGCCGGCGTCGATGCGGCGACGCACCTCGTCGGCGGGGAGCGTCAGCGAGTTCTCCATCTTCATGCGCGTGTTGGCGTCGTAGATGAAGTTGGGGTCGGCCTCACGAGCCGCCTTGAGCGCCTCGGGGGTGTCGAAGGCGTAGTATGCCTTCCCCTCGTCGAGCAGACGGCGTACGTGCACGCGGTAGATGTCGCGGCGCTCCGACTGCCTGTACGGACCGTAGGCGCCCCCTTCGCGCACACCCTCGTCGATGCCTATGCCGAGCCATGCCAGCGACTCGTTGATGTAGTCTTCGGCTCCCGGCACGAAGCGGTTGCTGTCGGTGTCCTCGATGCGGAGTATCATGTCGCCCCCGTTCTGGCGGGCGAACAAGTAGTTGTAGAGCGCGGTGCGTACCCCGCCGATGTGCAGCGGGCCTGTGGGCGACGGCGCGAATCTTACTCTTACCTTGCGGTCCATTGTCTTATTCATTATATATGTTTTGCCACGGCCGGGCGCGGGCGCGGACGTGCGCGTTTTCGGTTTTATTCTGCAAAGTTAGCAATAAATTTCAATATTCGGCGTGCAAGCGGCCATTTTTTGAGCCTCCCGAGGCCGGCGGAAGACGACTTCGGCCGTTTTTAGGTTTTAAAAACATGTTTTAAAACATGTTTTGATTTTAGTTGTATTTTTTTTTGTTAATTTTGTGCCGTAATTTGCACCGCGAGGTATGAGTCCCCGTCTCCGGCCCAGTCCGGGATGAGAACCCTGAAATTATCGAAATCATAATCCAATTGTAATAACCAACATCATTTACATTTACCTCATTCCATGAAAAGAATCTCAAGATTCATGGCTGTCTGCGGACTCGCGGCGGCCGCTGTCACGGCGCAGGCCGCGACTTTCAAGGGAGACCGCACGGATTTTCGCGACGAGACTATCTACTTCGCGATGACGACCCGTTTCTACGACGGTGACCCGAAAAACAACGTCTGCACCTGGGACAAGCAGGAGAAGCAGATCGCCGACAACGACCCGGGTTGGCGCGGCGACTTCGCCGGCCTCATCGAAAAACTCGACTACATCAAGGCCCTCGGCTTCACGGCCATCTGGATCACCCCGGTGGTGCAGAACGGCTCGGGCATCGACTATCACGGCTATCACGCCATGGACCTCTCGTCGGTCGACCTCCGCTATGAGAGCCGCACGGAGTGGGGTTCGGAGAAGGACGTCAAGTTCCAGGACCTCATCGACGCGGCCCACGCCAAGGGCCTCAAGATCGTGCTCGACGTCGTGCTGCAGCACACGGGCAACTTCGGCGAGGTTAATCTCAACCCCCTCTTCACACGCAACCAGAACATCCGCAACCAGGCGAGCATCGAGCATTGCATGATCCCCGACAGCGAGCGTCTCGGCGGCAAAAGCTACTGGGATCTGCCCAACAGCGGCTCGACCACGCAGTACAGCGTGCGCTGGAAGTATTTCAAGAACCCCGTATACGAGCCCAACAACTACTACCACCATTACGGCACGGGCTGGAACTGGGACGCACCCACCCGCTGGTGGGGTCAGATCGCCGGTGACTGCGTCGACCTCAACACGGAGAACGACCACGTGGCCCAGTATGTCGTCGACTGCTACGGCGAGTTCATCAAGATGGGCGTCGACGCCTTCCGTATCGATACGTCGGGCCACATCTCGCCGCTGACTTTCAACAAGCAGTTTATCCCGCAGTTCATCGCTCTGGGCGAGCAGTACAAGAGCAAACGCCTCAACGAGGCGCCGTTCTATATGTTCGGCGAGGTCTGCCAGCGTTTCCAGGGCTCGGTGGTATACCGCGGCCAGCCCAACCTGTCGTCGTATTTCTATACATGGAAGTCCGATCAGGCTCTTATCGATGAGTTCGACGGCGATCCCGAGTGGTGGCGCCAGCAGGTGCTTCCCGAGGGCCACGACACCCCGGTCGGCCCGATGGCCGTCTGCGAGAAGGACACCAAGGACAAGCCCCGCTCCAACAACGCATGGATGCTGAACGGCGCATGGCACGAGCCTGACTATTCGCAGGCGTCGGGCTTCAACGTCATCGACTTCCCCGTGCACTACAGCTTCAGCAGCGTCAGCAGCATCCAGGGGCTTTTCAGCCAGGACAACTACTACAACGACGCCACATATAATGTGGTCTACGTTGACTCTCACGACTACAGCCCCGGCCCGAACGACGGCAGCCGCTTCAACGGCGGCACGGCGCAGTGGGCCGAGAACCTCTCGTGGATGTTCACCTTCCGCGGCATCCCCTGTCTCTACTACGGTTCGGAGGTCGAGTTCCAGGCCGGCAATGTGATCGACGACGGCATGGGCACCGCGCTCTCCAAGACGGGCCGCGCATACTACGGCCACTATCTCGAGGGTGAGGTCAACGCCAGCGACTTCGCGCAGTTCACCGCCAGCGGCCAGGTGGCCAGCACGCTCAAGGGCGACCTCGCGCACCACATCCAGCAGCTCAACAAGATCCGCGCCGCTGTCCCCGCGCTGCGCAAGGGTCAGTACACCTTCGACGACTGCGAGGCCAACGGCGGCTGGGCGTTCAAGCGTGCATACAAGGAGTCGTATGCTCTCGTGGCTGTCAACGGCGGCGCAACGTTCAGCAACGTTCCCGCAGGCACCTATACCGACATCGTGACCGGCGAGACCTATCAGGGCGGCGGCTCGATCACGGTCGACGCTCCCAAGACCCAGGGCCAGCTCCGCGTCCTCGTAAAGGACTGGACGGGCGGCAAGGTGGTTGAGGACGGCATGTACATCTACGCCTCCAGCCCCGTTCCGCAGGGCGGCAAGCCCACCGCCACCGACCCGGGCGCTTCGTTCTACTACACCAAGGCAGACGCCATCGACGAGAGCGTCGGCATGACGTTCGACCCCTACGGCGGCGCTTTCAAGACCGAGACCCTCACCGTCAGCGCATCGCTCACGCCTGGCGCGACGACCGGTTCGTTCAAGGTCGGCAACCAGCAGGCCGTCACCCTCTCGAAGGGCGAGACCAAGCAGTTCACCGTAGGCGCAGGCATGAACTACGGCGAGTCAGTCACCGTGACCTGGACCGCTACCGGCGCCGAGGGCACCGAGACCGGCAAGGTGACATACAAGAAGGTAGACCCCAACGCGGTGATCACCGTCTATGTCAACGCTCCCGCAGGCTCCAACATGTACGCATGGGGCACGGACGGCTCCGGCTCGGAGGTGAAGCCCTGCGGCGCATGGCCGGGCAAGAGCGTCACGACAATGGAGTCGGTTGAGGCCGAAGGCGAGACTTACTACTACATGACGTTCGCCGACATGGAGTCCGTCAACGTCATCTTCAACAACAACGGCGCGCAGACCGACAACATCACCGGCATCACCGAGGATGTGTACTATAAGTACGACGGAGGCTCGAACGCCACCAAGGTCGACGTGACACCCGGCCCGAAGGCTCCGGTCATCAAGGCTACTCCCGGCAGCGGATACTCGTTCACGCAGTCTGTGACGGTGACTCTGTCGGTATCGGGCGCCGATGACGTCTACTACACGCTCAACGGCCAGCCCGCGTCGGCGTCGAGCACACGCTACACCGGCCCCATCACGCTGACCGAGACGGCCACCATCAACGCCTACGCACGCAACGACGTCGGCGAGACACGCGCAGCGTTCACCTACACCAAGAGCGCGGCTCCGGTCGGCGGCCAGAAGAACGCGTACTTCGACAACAGCAACTCCAACTGGAGCACGGTCAACGCCTACTGCTGGGACGACAACCATCAGGAAGCAAACGCGTTCAGCGGCGCATGGCCCGGCAAGAACCTCACCGAGACCGTGACCTCCAACGGCCGTACGCTCTACCGCTTCAGCTTCAAGTATGAAGATGAGATGTCGAATCCGATGATCATCTTCCACGACAAGGGCAACGGCAAGACGGGCGACCTCGAGTTCCACAACGGCGGCATCTACAACAACCAGGGTTTCACGGGCGAGTACTACACCGCCTCCATCACGGGTGCCTCCATGTTCTCCGGCGTGAAGGTCTGGGCCGAGGGCGGACGTCTCGGCGTCTACTCCGAGCATGAGTGCGAGCTACAGGCCGTCAGGATCGACGGTTCCGTGACGGTGATCCCCGTGGCGCAGGGCTACAACTACTACGACCTCGACAAGGGCTTCTACATCGTGGCCGGCGTCAAGGTGGTGCTCTGACACGAAACGACAACCCCATGATATGGAAGAGGGGCGGAATCAGCAGATTCCGCCCCTTTAATTTCATCGTTTCAGAAATTTTTATTAAATTTGCGAAATATCTAACTTTTCGAAATGGACAACAAAGTGACTGTCGACGGCCTTACATTCGTGCCGTACATTACCCGCGACAAGATAGACCGCGAGGTGAAAAGGGTGGCTTCCGAACTGCGAGCAGATCTCAAGGGCGCGAGTCCGCTGTTTCTCTGCGTGCTCAACGGAGCCTTCATGTTCGCCGCCGATCTCGTCAGGGAAGTCGGAATCAACGACGCCCACATCAATTTCGTGAAATATTCAAGCTACGAGGGGACCTCGACCACAGGCAAGGTCAAGGAAATCATGGGCCTCACCGAGGACATCGAGGGCATGGACGTGGTGGTGGTCGAGGACATCGTCGACACCGGCCTCACGGCCTCGATGATGGTGGCCGACCTCAAGAAGCGCAACCCGCGCTCCATCCGGTTCGTCACCCTGCTCCACAAGCCCGAGAGCTCCAAGACGGGCTTCCAGCCCGACTACGTGGCTTTCTCCATCCCCCCAAGGTTCATCATCGGATACGGCCTCGACCTCGACGGCAAGGCCCGCAACCTGCGCGACATCTATGTCATCGATGAGGACTGATCTCCAAAGGTTTTTCACAGCTTTAAGAAATGCTCAACATAGTATTATTCGGCGCCCCCGGCAGCGGTAAGGGCACCCAGAGCGCCAAACTCATTGACAATTACGGCTTATACCACATCTCGACGGGCGAACTGCTGCGCGACCACATCGCGCGCGGCACCGAACTCGGCCGCACCGCCGACAAGTACATCTCGCAGGGCCAGCTCATCCCCGACGACCTGATGATCCGCATCCTCGACGACGTCCTCGACCGCGAGGCCGCCGGCAAGGAGGGCGTCGTGTTCGACGGCTTCCCCCGCACAATCCCCCAGGCCGAGGCCCTCACCGGGCTGCTGCGCAAGCGCGGCTCCGACCTGCACGCCGTCATCGGACTCGAAGTGCCCGAGGACGAGCTCGTGCAGCGTATGCTGGCCCGCGGCCGCGAGACGGGCCGCGCCGACGACAACGCCGAGACCATCAAGAACCGCCTCGACGTCTACCACAAGCAGACAATGCCTCTCAGGGACTATTACACCAAGGCGGGCAAGTATCACGGTGTCAACGGCAGCGGAATCGTCGACGAGATCTTCCGCGACATCGCCGACCGCCTCGAGAAGCACGTCGGCGTCAGGCCCAAGAAGTAACTCCGGATTGCATAAGTCCGGCATCCTTAATCGCCGATGTTCTGGATTAGGTCGCGTGGCGAAAGCCTGCGGCTTTCGTAAAATAAACGCCCCGTCAGGGGCGTTTATCTTTTATGGACTTCAGGAAATTTCTGCATATCTGCGCCCTCTGCGTCTGCGCCCTGACGCTCGCCGGCTGCAAGACCCCGAAACTCGCCACGGCCAACGAGCAGTTCGCCCGCGGCGAATATTTCGACGCCTCCAAGACCTACCGCGCCGTCTACAACAAACTCAATCCGCGCGAAGACCGCGAGCTCCGTGGCGAGGTGGCCTTCCAGCTCGCCACGTGCTACCGCAAGCTAAACATGGCCGCCCGTGCCTCGGCCGCTTACCAGAACGCCCTGCGTTACGAGTATCCCGACTCGATGGCCTACTTCTATCTGGGCCGCTCGCTCCAGATGGAGGGCAAGTATCAGCCCGCCATAGACGCCTACACTGAGTTCCTGCGCCTTTCGCCCGGCGACGCGCTGGCCCGCGAGGGCATCCGCGGATGCCAGGCCGCCATACGCGCGAAGTCCGCCAAGAAGTCGCGCTACAAGGTCTCGGCCGC
The DNA here is from genome assembly GCA_910584125.1 of uncultured Muribaculaceae bacterium. Classification (GTDB taxonomy): domain Bacteria; phylum Bacteroidota; class Bacteroidia; order Bacteroidales; family Muribaculaceae; genus Lepagella. The sequence continues at coordinate 27,690 of CAJTXU010000025.1, forward strand.
CAAGATCTTCAACTCCCGCCGCGCCGATTTCGCCCCCATGTTCCTCGACAAGTCCTGCAACACCCTCTACTTCACCTCCAGCAACGAGAAGGCCACCGGCAACGACAAGTCGGAGATCACCGGCATGAAGCGCAGCGACATCTTCTATTCCACCAAGGACGAGAAGGGCAACTGGCAGCGCCCCGAGCCGGCCCAGGGCGAGCTCAACACCGCCTTCGACGAGGGCGTCGTAAGCTTCTCGCCCGACGGCCAGACGATGTATCTCACCGTGGCCCGACGCGCCCTCGACGCCAACACCAGCGTCGAGATCTACACCTCCCGCCGCAGCGACGCCACCTGGAGCGCCCCCCAGAAGTTCGAGATCACCGCCGACACCCTCTCGGCCGTAGGCCATCCCGCCGTCTCGCCCGACGGCCGCTATCTCTACTTCTCGTCCGACATGCCCGGCGGTTACGGCGGCAAGGACATCTGGCGCATCAACCTCAACGAGCGCGTCGGCTCGCTCGAGAATCTCGGCGAGCAGATCAACACCTCGGGCGACGAGATGTTCCCCTACGTCCGCACCGACTCGCTGCTGTACTTCTCGAGCGACGGCCATCCCGGCTTCGGCGGCCTCGACATATTCACCGCCCGCCTCAACTCCACCGGCGACCGCTGGAGCGTCGAGAACCTCGGGCTGCCCATGAACAGCCAGGGCGACGACTTCGGCATAACCTTCGGCGAGGGCGAGTCGGGCTTCTTCAGCTCCAACCGTGGAGACGCCCGCGGATACGACCACATCTACAGTTTCGTCAAGCCCGACATCAAGGTCACCATCTCGGGCATGGTGCTCGACAAGGACGAGGAACCGGTGCCCGGCGCCGTGATACGCATCGTGGGCGACGACGGCTCCAACCAGAAGGAGGTGGCGCGCGACGACGGCTCGTTCCGCTTCAACCTGCAGCGCGGCGTGAAATACGTGATGCTCGCCGGAGCCAAGGGCTACCTCAACGTCAAGCAGGAATTCGAGTCCGACTCCGAGGAGGAGGATGCCGACTACGGCATCGACTTCATACTCGCAGCCGTCCACAAGCCCCAGGTGGTGGAGAACATCTTCTACGACTTCGACCGCGCCTCGCTGCGTCCCGAGTCGAAGGCCGCCCTCGACGAGATGGCCCAGATGCTGCGCGACAACCCCAACGTCACCATCGAGATGGGTTCGCACACCGACCGCGTCGGCACCGACGAGTATAACGAAGGGCTCTCGGACCGCCGCGCCAAGAGCGTGGTCGACTACCTGGTGGCGGCGGGCATCGCCCCCGACCGCCTCACATGGAAAGGCTACGGCGAGACCGTACCTAAGACCGTGACGCCGCGCATCAACCGCGAGTACCCGCAGTTCGAGGTCGGCACCGTTCTGACCGAAGAATACATAGAGACGCTGAGCGACGAAGACCGCGAGGCCGCCGACCAGATCAACCGCCGCACCGAGTTCCAGGTCACCAGCATCGACTACGACGACTTCTGACTCCCCCCTAAGCGGAGCTCCTAAGCGGAGCCCCTAAGCGGAGCCATTTTGGTCTGGCTTGAGCTTCAGCGAAAGAAAAGAATGCGCAAGAAAAATCTCCGATTTTTCTTGCGCATTCCGTTCCAAAAAACTATCTTTGTGCCATATTCCGCCCCCTCGGGCGGCCTAACCTAAGATCTATACCTTATATGGCACCCCTTGTCAAGGCGTTGGCGCGCACGCGCCAGCGCGAAAAGAAACAGAAATCCGCCCTCTCCCAATGGTCGGGCGTCATCTGCCTCGCCGTCGTGCTGGGCCTCTTCTATTACCTCGGCCGGCAGATGGGCATGGCCAACATGCTCAACACGCTGATGCACACCGCCCACGACCTGTTGCTCAACACGGTCTTCTACCTCATGGGCATATGCGTGCTCACCGGCGCCATCGGCCGCCTCTTCGTCGAGTTCGGCGTCGTCAGGTTGCTCGAGCGCATCCTGCGCCCGCTGATGCGCCCGCTCTTCAACCTCCCCGGCGTCGCCTCGCTCGGAGCCGTCATGACATTCCTCAGCGACAACCCCGCCATCATCTCCCTGGCCGCCGACAAGCGGTTCAGCTCATACTTCAAGAAGTTCCAATACATCTCGCTCACCAACTTCGGCACAGCCTTCGGCATGGGCCTCCTCGTGATGGTCTTCATGGTAGGGCAGGGATTCTACTGGCAGCCGCTGGTGGGATTCTTCGGCGCCTTCTGCGGCTGCGTGGTCTCAACGCGCCTCATGCAGTATTTCGTGCTGCGCCAGTATCCTAATTTCGCCGCCGAGGCAGTCGTGGCCGAAAACGAGGAGATCAAGGCCGAGGAGAAGGATTCGGGACAGTCCACCTTCATCCGCATACTCAACTCGCTGCTCGACGGCGGCCGCACCGGCGTCGACGTGGGTCTGGCCATCATCCCCGGCGTGCTGATCATCTCGACGTTCGTGATGGTGCTCACGTTCGGCCCCTCGGCCGACGGAGCCTACACCGGCGCGGCCTACGAGGGCGTTGCCCTGCTGCCCTTCCTGGCCGGAAAGGTCAACTTCATCTTCGAGTGGCTGTTCGGCTTCACCGACCCGCATCTGGTGGCGTTCCCCATCACGGCGCTCGGCGCCGTGGGCGCCGCCCTCGGCCTCGTGCCCAACTTCATCTCGCAGGGATGGGTCGACGGCAACGCGATCGCCGTCTTCACCGCCATCGGCATGTGCTGGAGCGGCTATCTCAGCACCCACACCGCCATGCTCGACTCGCTCGGATACCGCCATCTCACCCCGAAGGCGATCCTGGCGCATACCATCGGCGGAATCGTGGCCGCCATCACGGCCCACCTCGTCTACTCGGCCATAATGTACTTGCTGCCCGTCCAGTGATAGACGCGGTCGCGCCGCAGGTAGGGAGTGATCTTCTCCAGGTCCTCGCGCCCCATGTATTTCCCGACGGTCAGCCGCGCCTTCAGGTCGGTGCCGTCGGGGCTCAACGTGTATTCCACCGTCGGAAAGGGAACGAGCGAGAGAAGCTCCTTGCGCAGCTTGTGGTCCACCCCCTTGAAGTCGAAGAAGTCCTCGCTGCTCGGGGTCTTGATGAATCGGTCGCGTTTCAGCTCGTTCATCTCGGCGTCATAGAAGCGGATCTCGCTGTCGGCAGCCTGCAGTGAGTCGCCGATGGTGTAGACCGTCGCCGCGATGCGCCCCTTGCGCGTGGGCAGCATGCGGATGGTCAGCGTCGTGACGGGCGTCACCTGCACCTTGAGCCAGTCGTCGGTGACAGGCCGGCATAGGTGCGAGAAGCCCTCCATGGTGTTGGCGATGTCGGCGATGCTGTCTATCTTCCAGTATTCGAGCATGTCGAGGCGCATCGAGCGCGTCAGCAGGTCGAGCGTCTGCGCCGGCATGGCCACGAACGCGTCCGACGCCGTGACGGTGTCTGTCAGGGCGTGGGAGGGGGTGGCCGACGCGGCGGGGAGGGCCGCCGAGGCGAGCAGGGCCGCCGACGCGGCGATGATGATGAGCGTTTTCATTTCTTCTTGAATATGTCGTAGTTGCCGTGATATTTGGCCTTCTTGTCCTTGTCCTTTTTCTCTTTCTTGGGCTTTTTCTCCTTGACGTCCTTCTTCTTGCGGGGCTCGCGGTCGGCCACGGGCTGGCGTTTGCGGCCGCGCTTTCCTTCGGAGGGGAAAGTCTCCGACGTGTCGCCGTCGGAAGCGAGCGTGGCGTGGATCTTGTCGCCGAAGAACTCCGCGTGGCGCAGCGCGTCGAGGATGCGGCGAGCGTCCGCCTCGCGGACGTCGAACGTCGTGTGGCCCGGCGCGAGGTCGATGTGGCCGATGGCCGGTTTCGGGCCGGCGACGTTGCGGTTGATCAGTTCCATCAGGTTGCCCGGGAAGAATCCCGACGCCTTGCCGATGTTGACGCGCAGCTTCACGTCGAAGCCCTCGTCTCTGTCGTCTTTCTCCCTCTTTCCTTTCTCGCCTCTTTCCCTTTTCCCTTTCTCGCCTCTCTCGCCTTTCTCCTTCTTGCCTTTCTTGTCGTCGGCTTTCGCGTCGAGGTCGATGTCGGGCATGTCCTGGTAATACGACAGAAGGCGGTTGAACTCAAGCGAGAGCACGCGTTTCAGCAGGTCTTCCTCGCTGAGCCATTCGAGTTTCTTGCGGACTCCGGGCAGGTATTTCGAGATCTCCTGCTCGTTGACCTCGACGCGCTCCAGGCGGTCGGCGAGGCTGTAGAGCTGTTTCTCGATGATATGGTCGGGGGTGGGCACCTTGCGGTATTCGAACTCGCGGCCCAGGATCTTCTCGATCTGGCGGATCTTGTGGCGTTCGCGGCCATGGATTATCGACACGGAGACGCCCGTCTTGTTGGCGCGGCCCGTTCGGCCCGAGCGGTGGGTGTAGACGGCAACATCGTCGGGGAGGCCGTAGTTGATGACGTGGGTGAGGTCGTCGACGTCGAGGCCGCGGGCGGCCACGTCGGTGGCCACGAGAAGCTGCGTGACGTGGTCGCGAAACTTCTTCATGGCCAGGTCTCTCTGCGACTGCGACAGGTCGCCGTGCAGGCAGTCGGCGTTGTAGCCGTCGGCGATGAGCTTGTCGGCCACCTCCTGCGTCTCCTTCTTGGTGCGGCAGAAGACTATGCCGTAGATGTCGGGGCTGTTGTCGACCACCCGCTTGAGGGCGAGATACTTGTCGTGGGCCTTCACCATATAGTAGATGTGGCGCACGTTCTTGGTGCCCTCGTTGCGGTTGCCGGCCACGAACTCCACCGGGTCGTGCATGAACCGCTTGGCGATTCCTGCGATTTCCTTGGGCATTGTGGCCGAGAACATCAGCATCTTGCGGTCGGAGGGCACGTGCGAGAGAATCTCGTTGATGTCGTCGAGAAATCCCATGTTGAGCATCTCGTCGGCCTCGTCGAGAATCACGGTGTGGACGTCGCCGAGCGTCACGACGCCTCTCTTAATCAGGTCGATGAGGCGTCCCGGGGTGGCGACGATCACCTGCACGCCCTTGCGGAGCGAGCGGATCTGGCTCTCGATGCTCGAGCCGCCGTAGACGGGGAGCACGCGGAGGTCGTCGATATATCGGGAGAAGTCGGCGAGGTCGCCGGCGATCTGGAGGCAGAGCTCGCGGGTGGGGGCGATGATGAGGGCTTGGGGCGCGTTGAGCGACGTGTCGACGCGCTGCAGCAGCGGCAGACCGAAGGCGGCCGTTTTGCCGGTACCGGTCTGCGCCAGACCGACAACGTCGCCTTCGCGGGTCAGCAGGTGAGGGATCACCATGCGCTGGATCGGCATCGGGTGCTCGAAGCCCATCTCGCCGATGGCGCGCAGCAGGCGCGGCTCGACGCCGAGCGAGGCGAAGGTGTCGGAGCTCTCGGAGTTATCGGAGTTCTCGGAGTTCTCGGAGCTCTCGGAGTTATCGGAGTTATCAAAGTTATCAGAGTTCTCGGAGCTCTCGGAGTTCTCTGGCTCCTCTTTGGGTTCGGGGAGATTGGTGTGGGCCGCGATGAAGGCGGCAATGGGATCTGCGGGGAGAATATCGTTGGATTCTTTCATAATTTCTATCGTGTGAATTAGACACATCGCGCGGACGCGACATGTCGGGGTAGGGTAGGCGGTTGCCTTTCAATACCTTAACAGCAAACCAGACTCAAAGGCCCGAAAGCGATGATTTTGGCACTGCAAAGATAAGGAATTATAACCTAATAACCAAATCCGCCCCCCGGAGGTTTATGACACATTGCCATTCTTACGTCGGCAACGAGTCCTTTGAATGAGTCCTTAGAGCGCGCTCTTAAACAACGACTCTTGGTTCAGATAAGATCTGAGCCAAGAGTCGGTTTATATCAATCGGCGCAAAAACAGCTGATGTCTGCCCCGATATTCGAATATTACTTCTCGGAGTTGTGGCGTTTCGCCTCTTTCCTCTCCTGAATATAGAAATATAAGCCGCCAACTATGGCTATAGAGGTCAAGAAGCTACACATAACTATAAATCCCATATCTTACTTATTTTAATTATTACTTCTGTTTCTTCTTGTGAAATGCTTGTCAGATGCCATCCATAATCCTACCATCAGGATAAGAAATACAGATGCGCATCCCACAACATACATTTGCCATGAGTCTATTTCGTTAAACACTGACGAAAGCACAACCGCCGTAGCGATGTACTTGGCTATGTCCATAAGCCATTTTCCAAATTCCTTCTTCATATTCTATGATTTTGGCACTGCAAAGATAAGGAATTATAACCTAATAACCAAATCCGCCCCCCGGAGGTTTCGGGCAGCGTCGCTAAAGTTACAAAGCGTAAATTAGACTAATTTCAAAACTGACTCGGTGACGAATTGATGACGAACTTTCCACAAAGTTCCATAAAATTCCACAAAAAATCAAGAGAAACGACTATGTTTTAAAATTTCAATTACGCAGAATATATGTTGATAGTCATTATAATCAATTGATTGTCAACGCATATTAAATAGAGCGATAGACGGGGCTCGAACCCGCGACCCTCAGCTTGGGAAGCGTGAAAAATCCGTCTGTAACGCATTGATATATAATGTGATAAAAACTCGGTCTTTAAATTTGCACACTTTTTGCACGCGCTGATCGCTAAGCGGTTGTTAAGCTTGAGACTCTTGATGAATTGTTATTACTAAGGTCGTTGAAACTTAGTTTGGGTTTAGTTGTTGGAATTAAGAGAAGAGTCATTCCATGGGTCCTCTGACAATCTTGTCAAAGGGCATTTTCCACAGCGTTCTCCAATGAAGAGAATGACGATTCGGCGTATTTCTCTTCTTGCTTTCCTA
>CAJTXU010000025.1:34617-42661 GCA_910584125.1 uncultured Muribaculaceae bacterium
GTGTTACGAAAGTAACGGCTTTCAAAGATACGAAAAAACAATCGAATAACCAAAAAAACAGACCCATAAATGAGACGCATTATAAGACTGACAATGGAGCAGAGGAGACACCTCGCAAGGGTGTTCCACTGCAGTGAGAAGATGGTATATATGGCCCTGACGTATAGGAAGGACACGGTGCTTGCCCGCAAGATACGCCACACGGCTGTAAAGGAGTTCGGAGGCACGGCCATGGTCGAAGTTCCCGAAACAGAAGAGGCGGGAGCGGTGGCCGAATCCAATCCCTCTTGTAGACCCGGAAGAGATGGTTGCCGAACCTCCTAAGGTATGCCTGACAGGAAGATATTCCGTCACGGAGACCTGCAAGCTGTTGGGGATTCACCGCAACACTTTGCTGAACTACACACGGCGCGGGATAATTCGCGCCGGTCTCAGGAAATCGACCCGTCGAAAGTTCTATCTCGGCAGTGAGATTATGAGAGTATGGAACAACTATATCTGAGCACCCCCGAACAATTCATCAACCCAATAACAACAACAACATGAACGTCGGATGGATAGCACTTCCCAGAGACATTGCCGATCATTGGCTGTGGAACAGCCCCCGTCGGCTCCGGATGTGGATGCAGCTGGTGTTCATGGCGAACTGGGAGAAAAGTTTCGCGGTGTGGGGAACAAAGCGCGTCGAACTCGAAAGGGGTCAGTTCTCCACAACAATGCGGGCACTCGCACGAGCATTGGATTGCACCAAGCAGACTCTGCTGACTTTTCTCCAGCTGCTCGAGGATGATGGAATGATAACGAGAGAGATTCCCGGGAACAAATTCACGATAATCACGATAGTCGATTATGATGAAATCTACAGCCCCCGGGCATCGGGAAAGGGCGCCTCGGCAAGCAGCCGAAAGGGAGTCTGCAAGAAGAAGAAGGCAGCGCAAAACGCATCGCCAGAAACCTCCGGTACACCGGCCGAAAAATCTACCGGAAAAAACGTCGGAAACGAGGCTGAAAAAGGCCTCAAAAACGATGAAAAAACAGGTGCGGAAAACAGCGATTTTCCGCAAGAAAAAAATAACGAAAAAACCGAAAACGGGCAATTTGCCAGACAAACATTAGACCGCAAATTAGACCGCTCTATAAATAATAAAAAAATAAATAACAATTCTTCCTCTTCCGCGTGCGCGCGTGAGAAAAGCCTTGAAATTTTTGAAAAGCTCAAAAACGACGATTATTTCTGGCAAGACACGGCAAGAGGACTCGGGTTGAATCCGGATGACCCGGTGCAGATTCAAAAGCTGAAAGAGCTTTCGGGAAACGAATACCTTTCCGAGCAGCTTTCAAAAGGGAAAGAAATCGAGAGCGAGAAAGAGCTTCGCGAACATCTGTTCAACTGGCTCCGCCGCAAGAAAGAAATCTCAGGACAACAACAACAGTACACGACAACCAAAAAAACACCAAGATATGGCACAACCCAAACTGATAGCCGACGAGGGGTCGATCCGCCGCCTCCTGAAAGATCGGCAGTTCCCGCAGGACGGTTTTAGAATCAACGTCCCGACCGAAGAGATGGCCCAGCTGCTGTATAACTGCTACGTGGCCCATGTCATCGAGCGCGGCAGGCATTTCATCGCGAGCGACGACCTCGAACGCAGGATATGGCAAGTGGCCGAAATGCTGACCCTGCCCACATACCGCTTCGGGCTGATGCTCACGGGCGGATGCGGCAACGGCAAGACAACAATGATGCGCGCGATTCGTACGGCTGTCCATGACCTGTACGTCAGCCGGAACTCGGCATTCTGCGCGTTCCCGGGATTCCGCACGGAAATACCGTTGGTGTCCGCCAAAGAGATGGTCGGCCAGATTTTGGAAGAACGCAAGACCTACGCCTCGGCCGACATCCTGATGATAGACGACCTCGGCCACGAACCTGTGGAAGTGATGCGATACGGCATGATACACACCCCTATCGTCGACTTGCTTGAGGCCCGATATGCGCGACAGAAATACACCATCATCAGCACCAACCTTAAGATTTCCGAGATAAGGCCGAGATACATGAACCGTCTGGCCGACCGCTTCAACGAGATGATGCACTTCGTCGAGTTCGAGGACGGCACCTATCGCGGCTGACACCGACAGGACGACAACAACAGAAACCACATAAACCATACCGTTATGACCAAGACAATGATTCATCCGAAAGAGATACTGCCGGGCCGCAGCTACAGCGTCGCTGAGGCCGCCAGATATCTGGGCGTGCACCGCTGCACGGTCTACGACTACATCCGCATGTATCCAGAGCGACTGCATACGGAAACGAAAGCTCCCGGTGAGTTCGTGTCCATACGGGGCAAACAGCTCATAGCCTTCAAGGCCGCCGGTCTGCCTAAGCGCGGACGCAAGAGAATGTCCGACAAACAGCTGCCTCAGACGGTCTGACACTGCATGACAACAACGACAACCTAAAAAACTAAAAGACCATGACAACAGACAGAATCAGAACGGCCGCAAGACTCGCCGACGTATTGCGCCGCATTCCGGCCACGGCCAAGGTGGAAGGCCGGGTCATCTACTTCCGGCTCGACAAGGACAGCGCGGTCTATCGCTACCGTCGGGAGACCTATGTGGAATTCCGGGGCACGTCGCGCCTTGAATCCGCGCGAAAGATGCTGAGATGGTTACATACCCAAGACTGGTACAAACGTCTGCTGCTGACTCCATTCTACAGAAGCCTCAATACGCCTCTGCCATGAGCCTGGAAGCGCAAATACACCGTCAGATAGGGGAATGTACATCCGGGCTGACGAACGGCGAATACGCGGCATTTATGAGAACCTTGTCCGCTTGGGCATCCGAACAGGCGGACAAGGCCGAATACGAACCCGATATCGAGAACTACGAAGAAATATAGGAAAAGAGTTATGAGACATCTGCTGTACATAGATTTGTTCTGTGGCGCCGGAGGCACCTCCACAGGCGTCAACACCGCGAGACTTGACGGCGACCGGTGCGCTGAGGTCGTGGCGTGTGTGAACCACGACGCCAATGCGATAGCCTCGCACGCGTCGAACCATCCGGACGCCATGCACTTCACCGAAGACATCCGCACTTTAGAACTGTCGCCGCTCGTGGCGCATCTCGAGAAATGCCGCAGGATGAATCCGGGAGCGCTCACGGTGCTCTGGGCCTCGCTCGAATGCACCAACTTCTCGAAAGCCAAGGGCGGTCTGCCGCGCGATGCCGACAGCCGTACGCTTGCCGAGCACCTGTTCCGCTACATTGATGTGATCGGCCCGGATTACATTCAGATCGAGAACGTCGAGGAATTCATGTCATGGGGAGATGTGGACGAGAACGGCCGGCCGCTGTCGAAATACAGCGGGCTGTCATATCTGCGCTGGGTCGAAAAGGTGAAAGGCTATGGCTACGACTACGATTGGCGGATAATGAACGCCGCGGACTACGGCGCGTACACCTCGCGCAAACGGTTCTTCGGCATCTTCGCGAAGGAAGGGCTTCCGATCGCTTTTCCGGACCCGACACACAGCAAGGCCGGAGGATCGGGCCTGTTCGGAAGTATGCTGAAATGGAAGCCTGTCCGGGAAGTGCTGGATCTGGAAGATGAAGGCACGAACATCTTCGACCGGAAGAAGCCCTTGTGTGAGAAGACCCTCGGGCGGATATACGCCGGACTGATCAAATTCGTGGCGGAAGGCAAAGACGCCTTTATGGTCAAATACAACAGTGTCAATCAGAAGACCGGCAGATATGTTCCTCCCTCCCTTGACGCCCCGTGTCCGACTGTGGCTGCGCAGAGCCGTCTCGCGCTCGCATCCGTATCATTCCTCTCGAAGCAATTCGGAGGCGCCCCCAGCGGCAAGAACATCCCTGTCGATGGACCAGCGGGGACAATCACGACCGTAGACCATCACGCGTTCGTGACGGTGCACTACGGCAACGGGTTCAATACATCCGTCGACTCTCCGGCGGCCACACTCACCACCCGGGACAGAATGGCGCTGGTAAGCTTCAACTTCCTTGACATGCAGTATGGCAACGGTATTCCGTCGGACGTGGATTCAGTCGCCGGCACCGTCACCGTCAATCCGAAACATCATCTTGTCACTGTGAAGCGACGCGACCTGATGAATCCCCGGATTTCATTCCCGGTAGGTTCCGTCGATTCCCCATGTTTCACTCCGATAGACGGGATGGACAGACGGCCGACGTACCTCATCACCGCTGAGAGCGGAGAGACGGCGATAGCCATTTATCCGACCGACAGTCCCATGACCGTGAAGATCAAGAAGTTCATGGCTCTGTACAATATCGTCGAAATCAAGATGCGCATGCTGAAGATTTCAGAGCTGCTGCTTATCCAGGGCTTCCCCGCAGACTACGTGTTGGTCGGCACACAGACGGACCGTAAGAAATTCATCGGCAACGCTGTAGAAGTGACAATCGCCCGTAAATGGTGTGAGGCTTTATGCGATGCGGTGAGACGGCATAGCCTCGAAGTCGCATGAGAGCCGAATCATCAAAAGAATATGAGAGATGAAAATGGAAGAAATCAGCGGAAGAAAGGAGGATTTATTATGACCCCCGACCAGAACCAGCTCGCTTACATGCTGGCCGACAAGCTGCAGGACACGGCGCTCGAATTCGGCATGACCCACCGGAGCGTGAACATCAACGTCATGATCGGCGCCGCCAACTGCTTCCTCGGTTCGTGGCTCACCTGCGCCCCGAATAGGCAAAAGGCCCTTGAGGGCCTCGAAATATGACGTGTCATTCGTCGGAACAAACAACTCCATAAAATCAACAGATATGGAACAATCGAAATTAGAAAAAATCAAGGAAGCGGCCTATATGGCAATGGTCGACTTCGCGAAATCAGACCGCGCCGTGCCGAACGCGTCAGAGATCGACGCTGTGCTCAAACGCATGGACGCGACCGGTTGCAAAGGTCTCGCCAAAAACATGAAGCTGGAGCTGTGGGTGATTGTGAGAGACTGCATCACGTTCACAAACAAAGAGCAGCTCGACAAGATCGAGAAGGCGTTGCTCGGAATCATCGCCCGCTACGGCAGAGAAAAGGAAGTAAGACGGAAGTCCTTTTCGCTGACCAAGGAACAGCTGTCGGACGAATACGTCTATCAGAGACAGACGGCGAGACATCAGGCGGAAAGCGATGATGAAGCGTCGATGAGCGACTTCGACAATACGCGTATCGCATGGGACTCCTACGACATGATGCAAGCCTTTGAGGACGGCTACACCGCCTGCGAGCAGTCCATGTGGCGCAGTGTGGAGGAGGAGCTGCCGGAAGAAGGGGACGTAGTGTTGGCTTTTGACAATGACGGAGGCTACGTGCTGGCGGTACGCAATGGCAGAGAATGGAAAGATGTAAACAGACTCAATCTGAGATTTATCGGCCATAGTTGGAAGAAGACCCTTGGTGATGTGGCATTCCCTATCGTGGCATGGATGCCAATTCCTTTCTGCGAATGTCAAGTGAGATGAAAGAGACTAATCTATCCATACACCAGATAGAACTTGCCGTAGCGCAAGCGTTAGGCGTGCGCGACAAAATAATCGTACCTAACGTGTCGTGGGGATTCTTTGCCACCCATGAAGCCGACCTCGTTATCATCAACAAGACCGGCTATATGACCGAAGTTGAGATAAAGCGGTCATGGCAAGATTTCCTCAACGACTTCAAGAAGCATACCACCCATGACGAGGGCAAGGTCATGTGGAAATACTTCGCCCTCCCCGAAAGCCTTTGTGAGAAAGCGTGGCGGTATCTGCGCGACAACGGGCATAGGGATTGGGGTGTAATCCAATACAACGAGGGCGGCTGTGCATGGGTGAAATACCATCCCGACAACAAAGGACATTCAGACCAACGGAAGAAGCTCTTTCTGGAGGAGAAGCTTGCCATTGCAAGGCTTGGATGTATGCGGATATGGAGCCTCAAAGAAAAACTGATAAACTGCAAGTGAGTATGAAAAAGAATAAGGAAATCCCTATCGGAGGGATTGGCATAATCAATGGATATAGAGTGATGGCAAAGGAGTATTTGCACACCAACTCCTGCGATGAATGTTGTTTCAGCCTCAATTCAGGCTATCGGTTTGAGTGCCCTCACAATAAGTGTTCAAACCTCAAGAGAACAGATAGAAAGCATGTTTATTTCACAATAGTAGAGAAAGAACTATGACCAAAGAACATCTGGCGCAGGAATACGCCGAGAAGAAACTGAAAGCCTTTAGCGAAGGTGCTTTGCAACCCTATGATGTTATAGCGGACTACTTCGACTTCTACGATGTCAGGGAAGCCTTTGAGGACGGCTACACCGCCGGCGAGCAGTCCTCATGGCGCAGCGTGGAGGAGCTGCCGGAAGAATACGAGAACATGTTGGTGCATTGCACTGATACAGATTCCGAAATAAGCGATTGCATAGACTACCGCAAGACGGTGCGTGGTGCTTCCTTGATGAGTTCTACATCGACTGCGCGGTATCACATTGGATGCCGATACCCTCCCTACCCGAAACAAACACCAAAAGATATGACGGCCGAAGAATTAACTGACTTTACAATAGAGCAATTCAATGCGATTGCGGAGAAAAAGCTAACCGTGCAGCAAACCGCCAAAGTGTTAGTCTCAATGGCAAGAATTATGACCATGCAATTCCCAACCGATGAGCTAAAGCAAAGATTCTTAGCTGAGTTTGCCGGCGAAATACTTAGCCTTTCGCCCAAAAACGTCAGCACACTCCCCGACACAAACACCGAGAAGAAATGAACAAAGTATACAGACTCGAACTCGCAGCAGCGAACTTTTGTAGAGAATACCTACACATCCACGGCTTTCTTACGGACGCTGAAAACAATAGTGTTCATAAGCGTCTCAAAAAGCATCAGGACAGGCACCTCATAGCAATCACCGAAGCTCAACTTCTGAGCGTGGAGTTGAAGTATGACGATAACGCCGATAAAATTCAAACGAGATGAAAGAGAATCTATCTATGGCAGTGATAATACTGATGTTCCTGCTGTCGCCGCTGCTTGCAGCCGCGAGTATCAGATTCGGCTCAAGCCGGATGTTCCGTCGGTTCTTCTATCGGACCGACTGGTGGGAAGATTACGATAATGTTCCCGGATATGATAATACTCCCAAAAAGTAATTGATATGGAACAGAAAAAGTTAATAATTCCTTCGCAAGAGGAATTCGATTTTCAGTGCAAAGAGGCAGTACAGGTGCTTCAGCATTTCGAACGTAAGAGTATATGCGTTCAGGACGCCTGTCGCATCCTTGAGATAGCTATGGCGACGACCCTCGACATAGTGGGACGTTACAGCAAGGAAGATCCGCTCGGTTATGTAGACGCGATGGCCGTCAACGTGCGGAGTCATCTGATACAACTCCAATCAGAACGCGAAGGGCAATGGACCGACTGAAACGGCGTGCCAATCTGCTCTACAGATTGCGACGCAAAGGCGTCAGATGCCACACGAAGAAAAGATTGATTTTCATCCCATGCGGAGAAGATCCGTCAAGATACAAACAGGCAGTCAAGCTCTGCCACGAATATAATTTCGTGGTGCAGTTCTTTCTGACCTGAGAGAAACCGATGGGAATCGGTCATGGAAATGATAAGATAAATGTTAGGTTAAATTGTAGAAATTCAAATTAAAGCAAGAACGACAGACGCCTTAGCCTGAGAAGGTGAAAGCGTCGCTTAGACAGTTTATTTCACAAGTTGTTATAAGTTGTTATTACGTTTTTATGTAAAGTGTCGGCCTGGTTCGTGAGAATCGGGCCGACAAATTTTTCATAGCATTCACCTGATGGACGCGACGGATGCGAAGCTGGATATGGACGCTCCACGTCATCTTGCCGGAATCGGGCAGTTTCGGAAAGCTCTGGCGAGATCACCGGCCAGAGTCCAGAGGTCTTTTCTCACCAAGTCGAAATCCACGAAATCGCGGATATAGTCATCGAGCGAGATTGTGGCGTCCATACGTCTCCACT